>NZ_JBFTIN010000001.1:0-643195 GCF_056394785.1 Rhizobium sp. 10N414
GTCGAGCTTGGCGGCGCCCATGCCGAGGGCGTCGGAAACAGCCGAAAGGGCCTTGTTGTCCGACTTCATCGTCGTGGCGATCGACCAGTAGGCAGCGTTGTCGGCAGCCTTGCCGACGCGCAGGCCAGACGAAACGGCGTTCTGCGTGTTATTCAAGCCCTTGTTGACGTTGCGCAGCGTCTGGAGTGCCGCCATGGCGGAGTTGTTGGTGTTAATGCTTGTCATAAGTCTGTCCCCAAAAACAAAATACAAAAGGAGGACATACCGGACTTCTATACCGGCGATGACGGACCAGCTTCATGCCACTCGGTGCCGTTTCTCTTGAGCAACCAAACCCGTCATGTCGGGAACAATTTTGCAGCCATTCATTGCCAACTCATTAAAACGGCTGATGAAACGGCGTCAGGTCCACGATGTGGTTAACGGTGTCCAAACACCCATAGGCGCCCGACCCAGCGGAACACGTCGGCTTCAAGCAAGCTTGGTGTGAATAGATAGAGCAAAACTAGGCGCAATATGGCCTGCGCGCGTGTGGCCTTGGCGCTCGTCGACAAAATTCCGAATGGGGTGGGCTCTTGAATACCAATATTTCGTTTGCAGCGGCTTCGAAAGACTACCAAAAGGGACAGTATCTCAAGTCGCTTGAAGCGCTGAACCAAATCATCAACACGCAGAAGGATGTAAAAACGTACGTCCTGCTTGCCAAGAACCTGCTGAAACTCGGCTTCAAATCGGAGGCGGCAAGTGCCTATGCGTTGGCGGGCGAACTCGACAGCAACAAGGAGTCGCTTTACACGCGCGAAGCCGCGCTTCTGTATTTTGCTTGCGGCGACGAGGAGCAGGCCCTGCTTTACGCACTTCGTCTCATGTCTCTCGCTAGGTCCGACGTCGACCTTGCCAGCGTGCTTGTTAACATTCATCTGAAGCAGGGCCGAAAAGATCTCGTCAGTCCCTACCGCGACGTCATTTCCAAGAGCAGCAACCCGGACCATGCGCGCCTCGCCGTGCGAATGGTCGGCGACGACATTCTGGATGCGACCAACGAGACGCTTATCCGCAATCTCTTCAAGAAGTTTCCGGAGATCATATCGCTCCGGCTGCTCCTGCTCGTTTTCGCGCGCGAGGTGTGCGATTTCGATTTGGTCGCAAGGGAGTTTCAGTCCGTGCAGCGAATGCTCGAAAAGGGCGACCTGGGCTTCCTGGAACGCGACAACCCTTTCTACAACCTCCATTGGTGTGGCAACGAGGCGCTCAATGCGCGCGCCTCCCACACTCCTTCGCTTCCCCTGAAGGAGGCAGCCGCGCGGCGCAAAGCCGTTCCCCATTCATGGGGAGACAAAATTCGGATCGGTTATCTCTCCTCGGACTTTTGGGTTGGGCATGCGACCATGAAGTTGCTGCGCCGCGTCCTCGAGCTGCATGACCGAGACAAGTTCGAGGTGACGCTCTTCTGCCATACCGCGGAGAAACACCTGGAACATGAGGCCAGCACTGTCGATCGCTCACAGTGGGGCGAAGTATGCATCGTCCGGGACATGACCGATGAAGAAGCCGCACAAGCCATTCGTGAGCGGCAGATCGACATCCTGATTGATCTCAAGGGGCACACACTCGGCGGACGGTCCAGAATACTAAACTATGGCGGGGCGCCAATACAGGCGACATGGCTTGGCTTCCCGGGCACGGTAACGGACATCGATCTTGACTACTCGATCGGCGATCGCTTCGTGCTGCCCGAGGGCAGTGAAGCGCACTATTACGAGAAGTTGGTGCGCATGCCGGACAGCTATCAGCCCAATGATCCCGCCAACCGTCCGAAGCCGAGGCCAACAACACGCGCTGAGGTCGGTTTGCCGGAGGATGCATTCGTCTTTGCCTCGTTCAACGCAAACCGCAAGATCAACGCGGACATACTCGACGTCTGGTGCAACATTCTCAAGCGCACGCCGAACAGCGTACTTTGGCTTATGCTTTCGTCACCGCGTACCGAGGCCAACTTGCGGAACTATATGAACAGGAGGGGGATCGATTCGAAGCGAGTGATCTTCTGCCCCCGCGTATCCTACGAAGAGCACATCGATCGCCAGCAGATGGCGGACCTCGGTATCGACACCTTCCCGGTCAACGGCCACACAACCACTTCCGAACAGCTCTGGGGTGGCCTGCCAGTCCTGACGGTCAAGGGCACCAATTTCGCTTCCCGCGTCACCCAGAGTCTGCTCAACGCAATCGGCTTGCCGGAACTCGTCGCCGCGGACATCAAGGCCTACGAGGACATGGCCGTCGAGCTCGCGAGCAGCCCGGAGCGCATTGCCGACTACAAGCAGCGCATTCGCCAGAACGCCTGCATCATGCCGCTGTTCGATGCGGAACGCTTCACGCTCCACCTCGAGAAGTCCTACGAGGTCATGGTGGAGCGCGCCAAGATGGGACTGGACCCTGACCACATCGACGTTCCGGCCCTGCCGCCGCGCACGGAGCCATTCTTCAGCTTCGACTAGATGGAAGCCCCACACAACAAAAAGCCCGCCGGTGAACGCCAGCGGGCTTTTTGTTGTGTGGAGTGTGAAGCCTCGAAACCTCGTCAGTGGAACGAGCGGACCAGACTTCCGACCAACAGGTTCCAGCCGTCGATGAGCACGAAGAAGAGAATCTTGAATGGCAGCGAGATCGAGGTCGGCGGCAGCATCATCATGCCCATTGCCATGGTGATGGTGGCGACGATCAGATCGATGACCAGGAAAGGAAGGACGACGAGAAAGCCTATCTCGAAGCCGCGGCGGATTTCCGAAATCATGAAAGCCGGAATGAGGACGCGGTAGTCGATCTTCTCGCCGGTCTCGACAGTCTGGCCACGCTCGCGCGCCAGATCCACGAAAAGCGCCAGATCCTTGTCGCGGGTGTTGTTCGCCATGAATCCCCGGAAGGGCTCGGCGATACGCGCCACCGCCTGCTGCTCGTCGAGCTGGTTCGACAGGAGCGGCTGGACGCCGGTCTGCCATGCCTGATCGAACGTGGGCTGCATGACGTAGAAAGTCATGAACAACGCGAGCGACAGGAGGATCATGTTGGAGGGCGTGGAAGACAGGCCCATTCCCGATCGCAGGATCGAGAATGCAATGATGAAGCGCGGGAAGCTCGTCACCATGATCAGGATGCCCGGAGCGACCGAAAGAACGGTCAACAGGCCGAATGTTCTGATGATCCATGCCGCAACCGAACCGTCGACCGGCAAGTTCAAAAGGTTTGATGGGAGCTGCTGCGCATGGGCCAGCTCCGGTGCCGCCATCATGGCAGCGAATAACAATATGAATCGAATCATTCGACGACGAAGGTCCTGAACATGACCTTCGATACGCGCCCTTGCGCGCGAAGGTCAACACGCTCCTGGATGTCATCCTTAAGATATTCGAAGCCTCGCGGTCCCTCGATCTGCTGCAGCGAAACCGTACGGACATAGGCGAGGATGTCCTGATGGACATCCTCGGCGACCTTGACGTCCGGCGGGCCGTTAAAGAGCAGCGCGACTTCCAGGCGAACTAGGCTTTCCGAGGGATAGGCAAGGTTCGTGGTGATGGGCTCGAGTTGAACGATGTTGTTGGCTTCCGTCGAAATGCGAGGCAGGCCCGCCTCGCCTTCCTTCTTCTGCGCGGCCTCGTCCTTGGCTGCCTTGGCCTGTTCCGCCTGCTCGACGCCTTTGATGCTGGGGGCGACCATGTCACCGACCACCCAGCCGCCGCCGGCGCCGAGCAGCGTCAGGACAGCAAGCCCGACGATCGTCATTATTGTGGCCTTTTTCGACTGGCCTCCAGCGGTTTCTGTCTCTGCCATGATGTGTGCCTCAGAGCGGCGAGAAGAGATCGACGGCCTGCTGGCCGCGCGGCGGCTGCTGTACTTCCATCAGGCGGCCACGACCGCCGTAGGAGATGCGCGCTTCAGCAATCTTCTCGTAGGAAATCTGGTTGTCGGAGTTCACGTCCTGCGGGCGCACGATACCGGCAACGTTGAGAATGCGGATCTCCTGGTTGACGCGAACCTCCTGAGAACCGCTGATCACGAGGTTGCCGTTCTCGAGGATACCGGTGACGACGGCGGCGACCATGAGCTTCAGCGTTTCGGACCGGTCGATCTTGCCCTTGCCGTCGGTACTGGTATCCGAACCGTAGGTCACATCGGTCTTCGACTGAGGATTCCAACCCATGACGTTGGCGTTCACATCCCAGTTCAGACCGCTCGAGTTGGTCCGGCTGCGGCTGGTGTCGTTCTCGAATTTCGCCTTGTCGTTGATCTGGATATCGACGGTCAGGATGTCGCCGACATTCAGCGCGCGCGCATCCTTGAAGAGGGCGGCCTGCGAGTCGCTCCAGAGAGAATAGCCCTGCGCGACCTGGCGCGGCTGCTTCGGATAAAGCGCCATCTGCGGCGTCTGGCCATAAGCAAGGCCGCTGCCGATCGGGCTCATGGCTGGGGCGCGACCGATCTCATTGACAGCCTGCGGCGATGCGCAGCCTGCAAGAAGGGCGACGGCGGCGATCGCGACCGGGAAACGCATGTTCATGAGGGGTCCTTCGACGTATTGGGATCGGACGCGCTGGCGATGATATTGGCGATGACCGCGGCCTTCTGCGGATCCATCTCATTGAGGATCAAGCTCGACTGGGTCGCGTTCAGCCGCATGATGACGGCGGCCGCCACTTCGATCTTCACCTCTTGCAGCTGTGATGCGGCTGCGTCCGGCTTCATTTTCTTATAGATATCGGTGAGGCCCGCTTCGGCCTGCTTGAGGAAATCATCACGGCGCTTCAGCCAGTCCTGATATTCCTCTTTGCGCTTGCTCATTTCCGCAATGCGGGAATCGACGTCGGCGCGAAGCTTCTCGAGTTCCTGCTTCTGCAGCAGATAGCGCTGGTCGCGCGCGGGATCGGCAATGTTCGTGCAGAACTGCTTGATCTCCTCCTGCGATGTCATTTCACCCCTCGGCGACGGCTGTTCCTGTGCGAAGGCGCCGGGAATGGACAACGCCACGACGGCTATCGCAGGCAGTGCAAGCCGCTGAAGCAAGTCTGACAAGGCCATATTCTTCATCATTGCAGGACGAGCTCCGCTTGCAGCGCGCCGGCTGATTTGATGCCCTGGAGGATGGCAATGATGCCATCCGGCTTGACGCCGATATTGTTGAGACCCGCCACGAGCGTCCTGAGATCAGGCCCATCCAGCAGAGCCACCTTGCCGCCCGTCTTCTGCGCAGCGATGTCGGTCTGCGGCTGCACGGCGGTCACACCGCGCGAGAACGGCTCTGGCTGAATGATCTGCGGTGTCTCGGTTACCTGGACAGTGAGAGTACCATAGCTGACGGCAACCGGCGACACGCGCACGTCCGCGCCGATGACGATCGTTCCCGTTCGCTCGTTCACCACGACCTTGGCCGGCGTGTCGGTCTCGACGATAAGATTCTCCAGATCGGCCATCAGGCGCGTCAGATCCGCCGTTCTCGGCTTCTGGACGATGACCTCCTGCGCGTCCTTGGCTTCCGCTACCGGGCCGCCGAAGCGAGTGGAAGCATAGCCATTGACGACATCGGCAATGCGGATTGCTGTCGAGAAGTCCGGGTTGCGCAGTTGCAGGACGAGATTGACGGAATCCTTGAAGCGCGAGGGCAGTTCACGTTCGATGATGGCGCCGCCCGGCACCCGTCCAGCGGTCGTCACACCCTCGGTTACCGTCGCGGCCTGGCCCTGGGCGGTGAAACCCGAGACCACGACCGAGCCCTGCGCGACAGCGTAAATCTGGCCGTCGGCGCCCGACAGCGACGTCATGATCAGTGTGCCGCCGCGCAGCGAAGTCGCGTCGCCAAGCGAACTGACGTTCACGTCGATGCGACTGCCGGGACTGGCATAGGGTGGCAGATTTGCTGTCACCATGACAGCTGCGGTGTTCTTCGCGTTGGACTGGGTGCCCTGCGTGGAGATGCCGAGGTTCTGCAGCATGGCGCGCATCGACTGCTCGGTAAACGGGGAAGCGCGGAAACCGTCGCCGGTGCCCTGAAGACCGACGACCAGACCGTAGCCGATCAGCTGGTTGTCGCGTCCGGCCTGCAGGGAGGCAATGTCCTTGATGCGCGAGTTCATCGCCGCAGCGGGCGTGACGGCCAGGACATTCGGAGACAGAAACGCGAGGGCTACGAACAGGCGAAAAAACATCTTCATTTTGCGGCCACGTGTATGGTGCCGTCTGCGAGCACGGTGCCGCTGACAATCACGCCGGAATCCATGTTGCGAACGCGGATGAGCTGCCCCGTCATACCATCCTCGAGCGGCGAGCCGGCCGCCGAGATCGTCATCGCGCCGAGCGTGAAGATAAGACGGGTCGAGGAGCCGCGCGTCACGGTATAGGGCTCTCGCAGCGCCGAGACGGAGATCGTGCGCCCCGGCAGGAGCGTGCGCTTCGAAATCATCCCTTCGACCTGGCGGATCGACTTTGCATAGTCGCCCTTGAGGTTGGGGTTGGTCACTTCCACTTCCTGGAGCTGGGCGCCGGAAACGGTTTCGCCGGGGTAGATGGTCGTCGTCGGAACGACGGCATATCCCATGCCGGCAGCGGCTGCTGCCTGCGGCATGGCAAATGCGGTGATCGCAACGGCGGCGGCTGCCGCCCATCCGAGGATACCTTTGACCCGGCAAAACATCATGTTTCGGCCCTTCCCGATTACTTCAGGTTCTTGCTGACGATGGAGGCCATTTCGTCGGCGGTGGTGATGACCTTGGAGTTCATTTCATAGGCGCGCTGCGCCGATATCAGTTCGGTGATTTCCTTCACCGGGTCGACGTTCGACGATTCGAGGTAGCCCTGCTTCATGTAGCCGAAGCCTTCTTCGTCGGGCGTGCCGACCACGGGATCGCCCGACGCAGGTGTCTGCTGAAAGAGGTTGTCGCCGAGAGGCTGAAGGCCGGCCTCGTTGACGAAGTCGGCGATCTGCAGCTGGCCGAGCACGGTCGGATCGGTGTCGCCCGGCAGCTTCGCCGAAACTTCGCCCGAGCGGCTGATGGTCACTTGCGTCGAACCCTGCGGGATCGTGATATTAGGCGCTACCAGGTAACCGTCGGTGGTGACGATCTGGCCAGTCTCGTTTTTATTGAACGCGCCAGCGCGCGTGTAGAGCGTCGTGCCATCGGGCGCCTGGATCTGGAAGAAGCCGCGACCAATAAGCGCTACGTCTAGGTCGTTGCCGGTCTGCGAAAGCTCGCCCTGGATGTGCAGGTTGCGGACGGCGGCCGTCTGGACGCCGAGACCGATGTTCGCACCTTCAGGTACGATCGCCTGGTTCGCGCGGTTCGAAACGCCCTTGGCGCGCTCGGTCTGATACAACAGGTCCGTGAATTCAGCGCGAGCGCGCTTGAAGCCGGTCGTGTTGATGTTCGCGATGTTGTTGGCGATGACTTCAAGATTGGTCTGCTGGGCATCCATACCCGTCGCAGCAATGGCAAGCGCTCTCATGGCTTCGTCCTCAAATCAATTACATCTGCATGCGGGTAACGTCGAGAAAGGCCGAAACGACCTTGTCGCGAATGGCGATCGCAGTCTGAAGGGTCTGCTGTGCCTGCATGACGGCATCGACGACTTCACGCGTCGTCGCGGTGCCCTTGATGCCGGCAAAGGACATGCTTTCTGCATTCTTGAGGGTATTGACGGCGCCCGTCGCAACATTGGTGAGAACCGCGCCAAAGCCGCCGTCGTTTGCAGCACTTTCTGCCGCCGATGAAGCTGTGGAGCGGTCCTTCTCGATGGCGGCAAGGCCGCGGGTCATCGACAGGGAGCTGACGCTATTGACGTTGTTGATCATGATTATTGGCTCTTCAGAAGGTCGATTGTCGACGAAATCAGGTCGCGGGATTGCTTGATGGTCTGCAGGTTGGCGTCATACGAACGGTTTGCTTCGCGCATGTCGGCCATCTCGACCAGCATGTTGACGTTCGGGAGCTTGACGATGCCCTTCTCGTCCGCAGCCGGATTGGAGGGGTCGAATTCAGTGATGAACTTCGATTCGTCGACGCCGAACTTCTTGACGTTGACGGTCGTGACGCCATTGGCGCGATCGACCGCTTCGCCGAAGGTGATGGTCTTGCGACGATAGGGATCGGCACCGGGCGTGTCGCCGGTCGAGCGTGCGTTGGCGATGTTTTCGGACACGATGCGAAGGCGCGTCGATTGCGCTTCAAGCCCGGATCCCGCGATTTTGAGTGCTGCTGACAAAGGATCCATGATCTTAGCTCTTCACTGTCATCAGCATCAGTCGATTGAACGAGCTTACGAGCGACGTGTTCAGATCGTACTGACGCTTGATTTCACCGGACTTCGTGAGTTCCTCGGCGAGACCGACCGTGTTGCCGGACTCCTGCACGCCGATCTCCTGGTCAAGGGCCGCGTCCTTGACGTCGATGTCGCTTTTCGTGCCGAGATCGTTGCCGGTCAGGTGCGCAGCATTCGTGCGCGCCATAGTAATGTCCGACCGGTCGAGGGTGGCCTGGAAAGGCGTGATGTCTTTGGCGCGATATTTCGGCGTATTCGCGTTCGCGATGTTGCCGGCCACAACCTCCTGACGGATCGTCAGCCATTCGGCCTGCCGCGACGCCAAGTCGAAAAGTTGAATCGGTTGCATGGGAACTCTCCGTTTTTACTGGGGCGAACCTAGGACGGTAATCTTGCGTCAGACTTACGGAGAATGCGGTCCGACATTCCGTGGCTGCCTGGCGCGCACTCCCATAACGGGACGAAGGCTCCGACCGTATCCGGTGGAGCCTTCGACTGATGCGCTTGAGAGCGGTGCACGCTCAATTATGCTGATAGACATCGCCCTTGGAGGTGATGATGACCCATTTGCCATCACGTTCCTCCAGCGTCGCCAACCGGCTTTCGTCCGGCAGAATGGATCCCACCCGAACGACGTACATGCCTGAGGTATCTTCGATCAAGGCACGGCCGTTTGCCACGTGAAGGAGGCGAAAGCCGGATTTACCGGGGAACGGCTGATCCTCGGCCGGCGGACCCTTATCGTCTTCCTTGCCAATGTTGGAGACCGTCGCGGTCGTCAGCGGATCGACGGGGATCTCGGGCTTCTTGTCGTATCGGTTCTTGTTGGCCATCGCGAGGGGCGAAACGCTGAAGACGTTTCGTGCCGGCCAGTCGGGAAGGTCGCGTGTCCGGTCGCCCTGCGCGACATTGATGCCGAACTTGTCCTCGTTAAAGAAGACGTACCACGGAAAGAAGGCGGACGCCGCCGCCAGGGTAAGGCCGGTAATTGTCAGGGCGCGGTCGAGAAAGACGGTTTTGCGCCGCAGAGGCTTCAGCGGGGCGATCTTCTCATCGTCATCGAAATCTGTCACGTCGCGCCTCTCTACCTGCGGATACTCGGCTGGCCGCCGATGCCGGCCGCGGCTTTCAGGGCGCCGGCCAGATCGGCAAAGGCATCCCTCGAATCGCTATCGCCGGGCGACTGTTTCAAAACATCGTAAATAATCGGTACCTGCTTGACCGCCATATCGAGATCAGGATCGGCGCCCGGGCGATAGCCGCCGATCAGGCGCAGGTCGCGTGTTTCCTCGAAGCGGTGGATGAGCGTCTTCAGGCGAGACACCAGCTTCTCCTGATCCGGGGTCCAGGCCTTGCGCGCCAAACGCGAGATCGAGGCCAGCGGATCGATCGGTGGGTAACGCCCTTCCTCCGCCAGACTACGCTGCAGGACGATGTGGCCGTCCAGAATGCCGCGCGTCGAGTCGGCGATCGGGTCGTTGTGGTTGTCACCATCGACGAGGATGGAAATGATCGCGGTGATCGTTCCGGTCCCCTCCGGTCCGGGTCCGGCACGCTCCAGCAGGCGCGGCAGCTCGGTGAAGACCGAGGCGGGATAGCCACGGGCGATCGGCGGTTCACCCGACGCGGTCGCGACCTCGCGGATCGCGTGGGCAAATCGGGTAACGCTGTCGACGATCAAGAGCACGTTGTCGCCCTGATCGCGGAAATGCTCGGCGATGGTGACCGCTGTCAGCGGCGCCATCTTGCGCAGCATCGGGCTCTCGTCACTCGTCGCGACGACGGCGATCGCCTTCTTCATGTTGTCGCCAAGCGTGTCCTCGATGAATTCGCGCACTTCGCGGCCACGTTCACCCACAAGCGCGATGACGACCTTGTCGAAAGCATCCGCACGGGCCAGCATGGACAGCAGCGTCGACTTACCGACGCCCGAGCCTGCGAAAATGCCGAGGCGCTGGCCGAGGCAAAGCGGCGAGAAAATGTCGATAGCGCGAACGCCCGTCTTGAAGCCTGTCTCCACGCGCTTCCGCGTCATGGACGGCGGCGCCGTGTTCGAAATGGAGCGGCGGCCGAGCCCCTCGACAATGGGACCGAGGCCATCGATCGGCTCGCACAGCGCGTTGATGGTGCGCCCGCACCAGCTGTCCGCCGGAGAGATGCGGAATGCACCCTTGCGGATGACCGTATCATGGATGCCGATCGGCTCGCCCGGCTCGATCGGGCAGACATAGGTCAGTTCAGGCTCGACGCGAACCACTTCGCCGAGGTGGATGCCGGTCGGCGATTTGTGGGCGACGAATTCTCCGAGCCGCACATGGCGCGACAGGCCGGTCACGGTGTAATGGCCGGCCGCGATCGTCTGGACGTGACCGCCGGGGGCGACCAGGAATTCGGGGCTCGAATAGCGCGACACGAGCCCCGCGAGATGCGTGAGCTTCGGCGAAAGGTCGGATTCGGTGAGCGGCGTATTGCTCATGCTTCAGGCCCCGTTCAGCGGCTGCCGCCGAGCGTCTTGATCGCCTCGCTGAACGAAGTCTCGCTGTCCTTCGAGAGCGACGTCATACTCTCGAAGGCGCGATTGACTTCGATCAACTGCGTAATTTCGCGCATCGCGTTGACGTTGGAATTTTCGAGATAGCCCTGCCGGACACCGACATTGAAACGATCGGTGACGGCGCGTGGCTGCTCGGTCGTCATGATGCCGCTATTCTCGTAGCGCAGATAGCCCTTGCTGATATCGGCCTCGAAGAGACCCAGCGAACCGACCTGCTTGCCGTCCTGGTAGATCAATCCGTCAGAGCCGACCTTCGGTTCGCCAGCAGCCGTGTTGAGCGTCACCGGCGCACCGCCGGCGTCGAGAACAGGGTAACCTCGAACGGAAACGAGCTCGCCGTTTTCCTTCATCGTGAAGCGGCCATCCTTGGTCAGAACTTTGCCGGCCGGCGTGTCGACCGAGAACCAGGCATCCCCCTTGATCGCGAAGTCGAGCATGTTTCCGGTGTGCTCGAACTCGCCAGTATCGCCGGAGAGATAGTCGTTGCCCTGGGACACATAGGCGATCTTCGCATTGATCTTGTTGCCGGTCTCGCCGAGCATCTCGTCGAATTTCACCTCCGTCCCGCGGAAGCCCGTCGTGTTCACGTTCGCCATGTTGTCGGCGATGGTGGTGAGGCGACGTTCGAGTGCGATCTGCGACGACAAAGAAACATAAAGACCGGATTGCATCCCGATAGGCTCCTGCATTGGCGATGAACGGTACGAAATCCGGGTGTTTGCAGTCGGTTCGACCACGAATTTCGCTGAGGCGGCACCTCAGAAACGGGCACGGATGCCCATTCGTCACCGACAAGCTGACAGCAAATGCTTGCGCGAAGCTGGCATGCAAAAGCTTGATTTGCAGGGACTATCATCAGCCTCACGCAAGCCAGCAGCCCTATCCGTTGAGTTGAAAATAACGATCAGGTTTGGACTGACGATGAATATCATTATCGGATTTGTGATTACCTGCGGCTGTATCGTCGGCAGCTTCATGGCGATGGGTGGCCACGTGGAGGCGCTCTGGCAGCCGTTCGAGCTAGTCATCATCGGCGGCGCCGGCCTGGGCAGCTTCGTCATGGGCAACCCGATGAAGGTGGTGAAGGATTCCGGCAAGGCGCTCGTCGAAGCCTTCAAGCACACGGTGCCGAAGGAACGGAATTATCTCGATACGCTTGGTGTCCTCTACTCCCTGATGCGCGATCTTCGCACGAAGTCTCGCAACGAGATCGAAGCCCATATCGACAACCCGGCCGAATCCTCGATCTTCCAGTCCGCGCCGACGATCCTCAAGAACAAGGAACTGACGGCGTTCATCTGCGACTACGTCCGCTTGATCATCATCGGCAATGCCCGCTCGCATGAGATCGAAGCACTGATGGACGAAGAGATCAACACGATCCTTCACGACAAGATGAAGCCCTATCACGCCATCCAGATCATGGGCGACGCCTTCCCCGCGATCGGTATCGTCGCCGCCGTTCTCGGTGTCATCAAGGCCATGGCGCACATCAACGATTCGCCTGAGGTCCTCGGCCACCTGATCGGCTCGGCGCTCGTCGGCACCTTCCTCGGCATCATCCTGTCCTATTGCGTGTGTTCGCCGATCATTTCCCAGATCAAGATCGTCCGCACCAAGCAGCATCGCCTCTACGTCATCGTCAAGCAGACCCTGCTTGCCTACATGAACGGCTCGGTGCCGCAGGTCGCGCTCGAATACGGCCGCAAGACAATTTCGGCCTACGAGCGTCCTTCGATCGACGCGGTCGAGCAGGAAATGATGAATCCCGGCGGCGAGAACAAGGCGGCGTAAACGGTCATGAACGCTCCCCTCAAGAAACCCCTCATGGGCGAAGCCCTTCTTGCCAAACTCACCGGCAGGCTGGGCGACAAGGCCACCGTCGAGAAGATCTGCAGCGGATTCGGCGAAGTCTACGCCGTCTTTCTGCCCGACATCATCAAGAGCGAGACGAACCTCGACGTCGAAGTGGCCTATCTCGGTTGCGACAGCGGGCACAAGAACGAGCTGGTCGCCAACCTCGGCGACAATACGACGCTCGTCGATGCGACGCTCCGCAACTGGTCACCAAACATTACGCTTGCCTGCGGCAACAGCTTCATCATCACCCTGATGGAACACTTGCTGGGTGCGGCGGCAGACGCCGTCGAGCAGCCGGCGGATCGCCTGCTCTCCGTGATCGAGCTCGAGCTTGCGGTCATGGTCTTCGACAAGTTCGCCAATGTCCTTCGTTCGGCAGTGAACGCGCCTGGCGGCTTCGAGCCAGTGTTTGAGTTTCCGCATGCGTTCGAAACACGGATCAAGCCGGCCGAAGACAAGCCCGACGAGTTCGCGGCCGCGATCAACATGTCGATCACGCTCTCCGGCATCACCTCGGATTTCTCGCTGATCGTTCCCCAGGCTGCCCTGCTGAAGACGACGGTGACGGCTCCGAAGGCCAAGGGCCAGTCGGCTAAATCGACCGAATGGAGTGATCAGCTCAGCGAGCAGGTGCGCCGCTCGCCGGTGACGCTCGACGCAAAGATCCGTCTGCAGGACCTGACGCTGCGGACCATTTCGAAACTTGCGGCTGGCGATGTCATCCCCTTCCACGACCGCGGCGACGTCCGCGTCGAAGTCAGCGCCAACAGCAAGGAATTGTACATCTGCGAGTTTGGACGTTCGGGCGAACATTATACCGTCCGGGTGAAGGATACGATTAATTCGGATGACGAGCTCATCCGCCACTTGATGAATTAGCCCATTTTCCAACCGGGCTGCCACGGCAGCTTGAGGCAAGTTTCAACTGGAATAGTGATTTCATGGCGACGAAGAAAACACCCAAGAACAGCGACCTTTCAATGGAGCTCCCGGGCAACGAGGCCGAGCTTGATCAGGCCATCGATGACCTGCGCGGCGTCCTGAAGACCGACGCGGACGGCGGCCTGCCGGATTTTGCTGGAGAGGCCGACGCCTTTAGCGGCAGCACCGACCTGTCAACCTTTGGCGGCGGTTTCGGAGATGCGGCAGAGCCCGCATTTGGTGGCGACGATTTCGGCGCAACATCCGATTTTGGTGGCTCTGCCAACTTCGGCGACAGCTCGTTTGGTGCGATCGCTTCCGAACCTGCCCCGCTCGGCAGCGCCATGCAGTCGAACCTCGACCTGATCATGGATATCCCGATCGACGTTCAGATCATGCTCGGCAGCAGCCGCATGCAGGTCGCCGGCCTGATGAACCTTAACGAGGGCGCAACCATCGCGCTCGACAAGAAGATCGGTGAGCCGGTCGAAATCATGGTGAACGGCCGCAAGATCGCTCGCGGCGAGATCACCGTTCTGGAAAACGACGACACGCGTTTCGGCGTCAAACTGATAGAAGTTCTGAGTACAAAGAAAGCCTGATCCCGGTGCAGGGACGGAGAGGTTAGACCATGATGGACTTTGACGATTTCGGCGGCGCGCTAGCCGAGAAACCGTTGACCCAGGCTGAAAAGGCGGCGGCCGTTCTCCTCGCCATGGGGAAAGGGGTCGCCGGCAGGCTGTTGAAATATTTCACGCAGGCCGAGCTGCAGACGATCATCGGCTCGGCGCAAACGCTGCGTGCGATCCCGCCGGATGAATTGCTCGGACTTGTCGCCGAATTCGAGGACCTGTTCACCGAGGGTGCAGGCCTCATGGATAATGCCAAGGCGATCGAGAGCATCCTTGAAGAGGGTCTCACGCCCGACGAAGTCGACAGCCTGCTTGGCCGCCGCACCACCTTCCAGGCATACGAGACGTCGATCTGGGATCGCCTCGGCGAAGGCGACCCGGCCTTCATCGGCAAGTTCCTCCTGCGCGAACATCCGCAGACTGTCGCCTATATTCTCTCCATGATGCCCTCCTCATTCGGCGCCAAGGTTCTGATGCAGATTCCGGACGGCCGCCGCGCGGACATCATGAACCGTACCGTCAACCTCAAGGCCGTCAGCCCCAAGGCCGCGCAGATCATCGAAAAGCAGGTGCTAAGCCTGCTGGCAGAGATCGACGCCGAGAAGAATTCGATCGGCTCGACGAAGGTTGCGGAACTGATGAACGAGATGGACAAGCCGCAGGTCGATACCCTGCTCACCTCGCTCGAATCGATCAGCCGCGAATCGGTCAACAAGGTCCGTCCGAAGATCTTCCTCTTCGACGACCTCATGCTCATGCCGCAGCGCAGCCGCGTCATGCTCATGAACGATATCTCGTCCGACATCCTGACCATGGCGTTGCGCGGCTCGTCTGCCGACATGCGCGAGGCCGTCCTCGCATCGATCAGCCCGCGCCAGCGCCGCATGATCGAATCGGATCTGCAGAGCGGCACCGTTGGCATCAATCCGCGCGAAATCGCAATCGCCCGGCGCGCCATCGCCCAGGAAGCGATTCGCCTGGCAAACTCCGGGCAAATCCAGCTCAAGGAGACCGAAGGCGAAGGCTCGGCCGCGGCCTAAGCCGCTGTTGTTGTGTACGAAGCACCTCTTCCCGGCCGCTGCGGTTGATCGCCGCGGCGAAAGGGAGATACCTTCTAGGAAAGGCCGCGCCCTGGCGCGGCCGTTTCTTTTTGATGGAGGGCTTCGGCCTTGGCCGACGACGACAAGGACAGCAAAACAGAAGACCCGACAGCGAAGAAGAAAAGCGACGCTGCCGAGAAAGGCAACGTGCCGTTCTCGCGCGAGGTGCCACTGTTTGCCACCGTGCTTGCCACCTTCGTCTATATCATCTTCTTCCTGCCGAGTGGGCTCAGCAAGGTCGGCGAGGCGCTGAAGGACATTTTCGAGCAGCCCGACCAATGGAAACTCGAAACCGGGCCGGACGCGCTCTCCCTGTTCGTTCACCTCGCCTGGGTTTCGGCGGCCTTCCTCGCGCCCGCCTTCATCCTGTTCATGGCGTTTGGCGTTGCCGCGTCCATCTCGCAGAACCTGCCAACGCCGGTGCTCGAGCGCATACGGCCGCAGTTTTCGCGCATTTCGATCGTCAAGGGATGGTCGCGGCTGTTCAGCCTGCCTGGCCTCATCGAGTTTGGCAAATCGCTGACGAAGATTGTGATCGTCGGCGTCGTCATGTTCTTTGCGCTGAAGAGCGAATACTTCAGCGCGATCGATGCGATGTTCTCCGATCCGCAAACGATCTTCACGCGGATGATGACGTCGATGCAAAAGATCACCATCGTCGTCCTGATCGCCACAGCCGTCGTCGCCATCGCCGACTTCTTCTGGACGCGCTACCACTGGTTCACCGAACTGAAGATGACGCGGCACGAGGTCAAGGAAGAGAACAAGCAGTCGCAGGGTGACCCCTTCGTCAAGAGCCGCCAGCGCTCGCTCATGCGTGACCGTGCCCGCCGCCGCATGATTGCCAATGTCGATCGCGCGACGCTCGTAATCGCCAACCCGACTCACTTTGCCGTCGCCCTGCGCTATGTGCGTGAGGAAAACGACGCGCCTGTCGTCGTCGCCAAGGGGCAAGACCTAATTGCATTGAAAATCAGGGAGATCGCGGAAAAGAATGGGATCCCCGTTTTCGAAGACCCGCCGCTCGCGCGCTCCATGTTTGCGCAAGTCTCGGTCGATAGTGTCATACCGTCTGTATTCTATAAGGCAGTCGCGGAACTCATCCATCGGGTTTACGCGGCGCAAGCCAAGAACAAACGGGTAAGATAGCCGAATGAAAAAATGCCCCTACTCTGCCCAGCGTGAAAAAATCCTGGCTGAAGCCATCAGCCCCGTTGCCACGGAATTGCGGCTTCTGGACGCCTCAGATCTCATCTCTCTTCTGCGCTTCGAGTATTACGGCAATCTTTCCGATCTCGTATCGTCAGCGGCCGAGCTCTTCTTCCACCCCGGCACGGTCAATTTCGGCCATGGCGGCAGCTACACGCTAGAGTGGGGCGGCAAGCCCGAAGTGGTCATCGACCTTGAGATCAAGCCGCGCGGCGTCACGATCTATGCGCAGCTGATGCTTGCAGAGGCGCACGCCGGCATCGAGATCAACCACATCGCGTTCCAGAACCCTTCGGCGGATCCCGACGAAAACACTGTTTTCCTCGAGCAAAGCCTGCGCGACGCACGCTATAACGTCGAACCATTGCAGGCTTTGGCGGGCTAAAGCCCACACGGCTTCTCGTCAGCTGATATATCCAAGACGGATGGCCTTTGCGATCGCCTGGATTCGATTGACCGAATCCAGCTTGATCGTTGCCGAACCGAGATAGGCGTTGACGGTATGCACCGAGAGACCAAGCTTCTCTGCAATCTCTTCGCTGATGCGCCCGTCTCCAGCAAGCTGCAGGCAGGCAATTTCGCGTTCGCTGAGAGCTTCGGCAGCCGCCACGCGGCGCTCGTCGAGCGAAAGCAGGTCGATCATGATCTGGCACGATCTCACGTGCAGTTCGACGATCATATCGCTGGCCGGCTCGAGATCATCGCCCGTAAAGACAACGAAGCCGTTGCCAACGGCGCCGAGGCGCACCGGAAACGCCATGCCGGAAAAGGGAGCCAGGCCGCCCTTCAGGCGCGTCATGAAAGGTGCAATGCTTGCCGGCCCCGGAGCGGCGCGATCAAGCCCGCCAGCCCATACGACTGGAAGAAGCGACTTCTCGATATGATCAAGTAGCGCCTCGCCATGAGCGTCGATGAATGCGCCACTGAAGCCGCTGTTCACCGATCCCCAGTTTTCCAGTTCGCAGACCAAACGCTGCTTTCCCGGGACGCCGGCACCGCTGATTCGATAGACAGCGAAATTCTGGGCGTCGGCGAGCTTCTGCATGCCGATGAGACGCGGAAACAGGTCGGACCGACTAGCGACCTTGCTGACCCGCACGCCGCGCATTGTTTCCGAATTTCCTATCGATCGACCGGACGACTGCCCCATAACGCCGTCCCCTTAGACGAGATTGTTCCTGACCGCGAATGCGATGGCCTCGGAACGAGTCTTCGTCGCCGTCTTTCGCATGACACTGGTGATGTAGTTGTTGATGGTGTTGCGAGAGATGCCGAGGATCATCGCAATCTCATCGCTCGTTTTGCCCTCGGCGATCCAGAAAAGGCATTCCAGTTCGCGATCGGTCAGCTCGAAGTCCCGGTCGGCCTTGGCGGCGCCGCACTGCAGGAAACTCGTGAAATAGGCGGACAAGAGCCCCACGTCGCGCAAGCGCTCCTGCGACAGAATGAAACCGTCATCGAACAGGAACATCAGCACCAGGCGCGAGCGTCCGATGTTGAACATCAACGAACAGTACTGGCGGCTGGCGCCGTCTGGCGCATCCGCGGAATCCGGCAGGAGCGCGAAATGCGGCTGGAACAGCTGCATACACTTTTCGATCTCCGTCGCACGGGCAAAGCCGCCAACGAAGGTATGCGCCAGATTGGTGACAAGATCGAACGGCCAGTCAGACGAGACCACGAAATCGAGCCCCGCTTCCTGAACCAGATCCGCCCGCGCCAGGAGGTAGTGCGAGGCGCCGACATAGTCGGTCAGGGCGCGCAGGCCGGGTTGCAACCGCCCCGTGCTCGAAATCTCACAGAGCTGCGCGATCAGTTCGTCACGCGAAGACAGGTTTGTCGCTGCGATGCCAACGAAGTTTGCCTTCTGCGTGTCGCTCTTCAGAGCCTGCAATATCTGCATATCCATTGGCAAAAACCCCGCGGCCGCGAACCACTACGACAGAAACCCGATCCGCGGCCCTTGAGCAAATTGCGCCCCCTCCGCGAACCATCCAACACTACACTAGGTGGCAAACTTCGCCATCTCCGAGTTCTCGGGATTTACATCGCCCGCACTTTGTGCGTTGATTCGCACGGAAATTCCGCTTGTTAATGAATTCTAAAATTAAAGTGATTCGGGGAATCCTGACAATACGATTCGCGTAAAACGCGCAGCTATTTCAGCCCTGTGTCAAGCCTATCCTCAGAAATCTTCGCGTGCGCGCCCGAGCGATGGCAAAACTGTGCCGATCGCGGTGCAGTAGACGGGCAAAAGAAAAAGGCCGGTTGCCCGGCCTTTCATTACGCGGCGTTGTCGACCGCCCATTTTCTGAGGATTTTCGCGGCGCGCTCCTCGTTGATCTCGACCATGCGCGCCAGTTTGCGTTCCGGGCCTTCCTTGACGCGACGATTGAAGTTGCCGTCGTCGTCGCCGAGGCTGAGCAGGTCCTCAGTGCTGTCGAAGCCGAAGTCCGAACCGAAGCCATCCATGAGCGCAGCACCGGTGCCCACGCCACCCGCCGGAGCGAAATCGGGAAGTTCGAGGCCGGCGCTTTCCGGCGACGTGTCGCCGATGACCGCGGCGCCGTTGCCGGTCACGCTGCGGATCATCGGGCGGACGCCCATCCAGACCACAAGGAAGGCAACAGCGACGAAAGCGAGCGAGTTGATGATGCCTGCGAGATTGCGGCTCAGCATATCCATGACACGGACGCCGCCGCCGGTTTCCTCGAGAAGCTGGTTCTCCAGGAAGTCCATGGCCGTAACGGTCACCATGTCGCCGCGATTGTTGTTGATGCCAGCGGCGGATGCCACGATCTTCTGCATCTCCGCGAGATAGGCATCGATCTTTGCCTGGTCCGCCGGCTCGCCGACCATCTGAGCAATGCGCCCCTTGTTAACGACGACTGCAACGGAGAGCTTTTCGATCTTGTAGCCGTTGCGCGTCGTGGCAGTGGTCTTGCTGTTGATCTCGTAGTTGGTCTGCTCTTCTTTCTTGTCGGACTTGTCTTGCGATTCGGGACCGTTGGGTCCGCCCGAGTCCGGTGCCGCCTGCGGGATGTTCTGCTCGACCGTCGTCGCGTTGTCGGACTGCTTCTGCAGCGACTGAGAGGCTTCCTTGGTCGTGCGGATCGAGCGCTCGACCTTCGATTCCGGATCGTAGACAGTTTCCTGGATCTGCTGGCTATCGGTATTCAATTCCGCGGTGACGCTGGAGCGGAAGTTATCCATGCCGAGGAAGGGCGCGAGTGCCTTGTCGATGTTGGTTTCAACTTCGCCCTGGACGTTCTGGACGATGTTCAGAGAACGGTTCAGCGAGCTGTTGCTGGCCTCGTCGCCCGAAGCGAGCAACTGGCCTGCGGAGTCGAGGATGGTAACATCGGCGACATCGAGGCCGGGAACGGCAGACGCAACAAGGTGGCGGATCGAAGTCGCCGCGGTGCGGCCGGCCGCGACACTTGCGCGAATCATGACGGAAGCGGTCGGCTTCTGTTCGGCTTTGCGGAAGTTGCCGACCTCGGGCATGACAATATGGACGCGTGCTGCCGTAATGCCGGAGATCGACTGGATCGTGCGGCCAATTTCACCTTCGAGCGCGCGAACCCGGGTGACTTCCTGCATGAACGACGTCAGGCCGAGAGAGCCCACGTTGTCAAAGAGTTCATAGCCGGCGTTGGCGCTGTTCGGGAGGCCGCGCTCGGCGAGCAGGAGACGCGCCTTGCCGGTCATACCGGCGGGAACTGTGATGCTGGAGCCATCCGTTCCGACCTGGAAACCGATATTTGCCTCGGCGAGCGCAATGCTGATCTGGTTCAGATCGGGCGTATCAAGCCCGACATAAAGCGTTTCCTGGGCCGGCTTATTGACCAAAAAGGCCGCCGCCAGGATGAGTACCACGGAAACGACACCCACGCCGGCCAACGCCAGCAAGCGATTCCGTCCTAGCGAACTGAAGTTCTTAAAAATTTGAACTAATTGATTTAACAGATTCATTCTGTTCTCGCACGACCATCCAGACAAAGCAGGCTTGTTGCCTCATGTGGACAATAGGTGCCGAAACTTGTGCGAACGTTTCGGAGGGTGCGAGCAGGCCGGATCAGAAGAAGTCGAAGTCTCCGGCTGCCTTCGCCAGCGGCTGAACACTGCTATAGCGCGCCGCCCCGCTCAGAGCGCGCTGCATTTCACTGAGCTTCACCAGGCTCAGGGCCGTTGCGACATCGACAGACCAGTCCTGCGGAATCTCGCCCGTGATGGTATCTATGAACTCGGCAAGACCGCGCGTCTTCTGCACGGCAAGATCAATTCCCTGCATCGCCTTCATGCTTTCCGGCGAGTTCAGCAGTTCGCCGCCCCCGACGTCGAGGAGCTGTGGTTCGATGCGCTCGATCAGGTACGCGACGTCGTGCAACTCCGCGACGATACGCATCAGGACATCAGGCAGGGCTTCGGCGGGCGACGGCTGCTCTGTCATGGCATTCACAGTCATTAGTAAGGTCCTTGCCCTCAGAAGAATTCGATGCTGTTTTCGACGGGTTTCTGCGGAGCGACCGGACGCTGCTCAAGCGCAACGGTTCTCTGCGTTTCCGCACCGGTGAGCGGATACTGCCGGGCGCGTCCCGAGACCGGCCAGTACTCGAGCTTGCGCCCGTGCTCCCCGCCGGTGCTGGAGCCGACGACCGGTATGCCTTCATCCTTCAGGAACTGCACCGCAAAGGCGGCGTTCTGTTCGCCGACATTCGAGAATGTCGAGATCGTCTTCGCCCCGCCGAAGATCTTGGCCTCCAGGCGGTCGCGACGCGCCCCTTGCTTCAGTAGACCGTTGATCAGCAATTCCATCAGGTGGACGCCATATCGCGTGGCGTCTGCGCCCGTCATCGGCATATTTCCTGTCCCTGGCAGAAGGAAGTGATTCATTCCTCCAACGCCTGCCACGGGATCTCGCAGGCATGCAGCCACACACGAGCCAAGGATGGTCGTCAGTACCGCGCTCGGATCATTCAGGACCTTCCATTCGCCCTGGATGATATGAACGCGGCGGGCCGCAACATCGAGGTTCATTTCAATGCTCCAAATACGGCCTCGATAGCCGCCTTCATCTTCTCGATCGTGAAGGGCTTGGCGAGAACGTTGTTGGCACCAAGCTGGGCCGCTTTCGTCACGAGTGCGCGGTCACCCTGCGCCGTCAGGATGATGAAGGCGGCTTTCTTCGTCGCCGGGTTGGCGCGAACAGCCTGCAGGAAGCCGAGGCCATCCATCTTCGGCATGTTGAAATCGGAGATGACAAGATGATGCGGCTGCTGGGTCATGATCTTCAAGCCCTGCTCACCATCGCCGGCGGCCGTAATCTGCTTGAAGCCGAGCTGGGTCAGAGCGTCGCTGAGCAGCAGACGGCTCGTGACCTGATCGTCGACGATCAGAACTTTGATTTTCTCTGCGATAGACATTAGTCAGTTCCTTCCTTTCGGGCGGCTGTCATTTTCAAAATTTCTTCGCCGATGGCATTGAGGGGCAGTTGCTGCTCGACGGCGCCGAGCTCGTAGGCAACCCTCGGCATGCCGTAGACCACTGAGGTCTTTTCGTTCTGGCCGAGCGTACGCGCGCCGGCGTGGCGCATCTTCAAGAGGCCGGCGGCACCGTCGCGTCCCATGCCGGTCAAGATCACACCGACCGCGTTGCGGCCTGCCAGTTCGGCAACCGAGTCAAACAGCACGTCGACGGATGGCCGGTGACCGTTCACCGGATCGCGTTCGATGAGGCGGCAGCATGGCGCATGGACGTTGGCAACCTGCAGGTGGCGCTCGCCGCCTGGTGCAAGATAGATTTTCCCGATCTCCAGGCGCGCACCGTCGGTCGCTTCCTGCACGACGGGCGCGCAAAGCCGGTTGAGGCGTTCCGCGAAGCTCTTGGTGAAGGTCGGCGGCATGTGCTGCGTGATAACCGTCGGCGGGCAGTTTGCCGGGAACTTCTGCAGCACCGCAATCAACGCCTCGACGCCGCCGGTCGACGAACCGATCGCGACGATCTTGCGGCCGACGCGGAAGTCAGCGACAGCAGGTGGCGGAGCAACCGGAGCCGGCTGAGCGTACTGGCGTCGCTGCGAGCGGGCGGCAGCCTTCACCTTCTCGGCAAGATCTCCAAAGGGACGCGCATCGCCCGGGAGCGGCTTGCCGACGCAGTCGAACGCGCCGATCTCAAGCGCCGCCAGAGAGGCATCGGCGCCGCGATGGGTCAACGTCGAGACCATGATGACAGGCATCGGGCGGAGCCGCATGATCTTCTCGAGGAAGTCGAGACCGTTCATGTTCGGCATCTCGATATCGAGCGTTACGACATCAGGATTGAGCTTCTTGATCGCCTCGCGGGCCTCAAGCGCATCGCCTGCCTGACCGATGACGCTGACCTCGGGATCGGCGCTGAGAACAGCGGTAATCAGGCCGCGCATCGTGGCGGAGTCGTCGACGACGAGAACCTTGGCCGGTGCGCTCATGCCTTCCTCCCAACGCCCTTGGTCGTGTAGCGATAGGTGGTGATGCCGATATTGTCGAAGACATGCTTGGCGTCGCCGGAGACGCGTTCGGAATGGCCGATATAGAGATGGCCGCCCTCAGGCAGCAATTCGGCAAAGCGTGACCAGATCTTCATCTGCGTCGGCTCGTCGAAGTAGATCACCACATTCCGACAGAAGATGACGTCGAACTTGCCCTTGAACGGCCACTGCGCCATCAGGTTCAGCTCGTTGTAGGTGATCAGACGCTTGACGCGGTCGTCGACCTGGAACTTGCGCCGCCCCTGGACCTCGACCTCGCTGAACCACTGCTTGCGCATGGCGGGCGACACGGTTTCGAGCGCGCTCTCGTCATAGGCACCGGCACGGGCGATCGCCAGAATCTTCGGATCGATATCGGTCGCCAGGATCTTGAAATCGTAGTCGGCGACGTTGGGCATCATCGACAGGACGGTGAGCGCGATGGAATAGGGTTCCTGGCCATCCGACGAGGCAGCCGACCAGATACGAACCCGACCGCCCATCTTCGCGCGATGCAGCAGTTCTGGCAGCACATGGTCCCGAAGGTGCTCGAAGTGGTGGTTCTCGCGGAAGAAGCGCGTGAAGTTCGTCGTCAGATGCGACAGCATCTCGCGGCGCGGCGCCGCACCCGCCGGTGAAGAAACGAGCGCGCAATACTCCCGAAATCCGGAAAGGCCCAGATTGCGGATATGCTTCGACAGCCGCGAGTAGACCAGCGAGGCCTTGGTCTCGTTCAGGAAGATGCCTGCATCCGAGTAGATCATCGCAGCGATTTCCGTGAGGTCGCGGCGCGTCAGCGGGTACTCTCCGCTTGCCAACACCTCGTCAGGGTTTCCCTGCCGCATGTCTTTTGCACTCAGAACATTCATGCGGCTTCGCTTTCCGTTTCGGGGAAAATGGCTTCGAGCTCGAGCAGGCAGATCATGCGTTTGTCGATCGCCAGGATGCCGCGCGCGAACTGACGTTGCAGCTCAGATGCGATTTCCGGTGTCGGCTGCACATTGTCTTCAGTGACGGTCAGAATGTCGGACACGGCATCGACCAACAGACCGACGACCTTGCGGTGCACCTGCGCTACGATGATGACGTGTCGCGCCGTCGGCACAGTCGCCGGCATGCCGAGGCGAGCCGACAGATCGATAATCGGCAGCACCGCACCGCGCAAATTGATGACGCCCTTCATATAGCCGGGCGAGTGCGGCATCGCCGTTGCCGGCGTCCATCCGCGGATCTCGCGCACCGACATGACATTCACGCAAAATTCCTGATCCCCGATGCGGAACGCGATCAACTCGCGGTCCCCATCCTTCAGACTTTTTACGGCATACGACATAGCTTACCCCACAGCTGCCAGCGACACTTCCTGCCTCAACGCCTGACCGCGGGAAGCTCCCACGACCGCGTCGACATCCAGGATGAGAGCCACGCGACCGTCGCCGAGGATGGTCGCCGCAGCGATACCCGGAACGTGCGTGTAGTTCGCCTCAAGGCTCTTGATGACGACCTGGCGCTGCCCCTGGATCGCATCGACCATGAGCGCGCGCTGACCGCCGCCTTCCGATTCGACGAGAAGAGCGACTCCTTCGACAGGATTAGCCTGCGTGGCACGGAAGTTCAGGATGCGACCGACATCGACCAGCGGGCAGAAGCTGTTACGGATCGAGATCAGGCGATGGTTTGCACCAAAGGAATGAATCGCGGCGGCTTCCGGTTGCAGCGTCTCAACGATCGCCGTCAACGGGACAACCAGCGTCTGGCCGGCAACCGTGACGACCATGCCGTCGAGAACGGCAAGGGTCAGCGGCAGGCTCATCGTGAAGACGGAGCCCTGCCCAGGCTTCGAGGTGATGTTGATGCGGCCGCCGAGCGCCTGAATCGAGCGCTTGACGACGTCCATGCCGACGCCGCGACCGGAAATGTCGGAAATCTTGTCGGCGGTGGAGAAGCCCGGCAAGAAGATCAGGTTGTCGATTTCTTCGTCGGTCAGGTTGGCGTCAGCCGGGATCAGCTCGTTGGCGATGGCCTTCTGCTTGACCTTCTCGCGGTTGATGCCGGCGCCGTCATCGGCGAGCTCGATCAGGATGCGGCCGGAGCGGTGCTTCGCCGTCAGGCGAACCGTGCCTTCGACGTTCTTGCCGGCGGCGGCGCGCTTTTCGGGCGTTTCGATACCGTGGTCAACGGCGTTGCGGATCATGTGCGTCAGCGGCTCGGCCAGCTTGTCGATGACCGTCTTGTCGACTTCGGTGTTTTCACCTTCGGTGATCAGGCGAATCGTCTTGCCCGTCATGTCGGCGATTTCGCGAACGATGCGCGACATGCGCTGGAAGACCGGCTTTACCGGCTGGGCGCGGATCGCCATGACCGAATCCTGGATCTCGCGGGTGAGCTGCTGCAGCTCCTCGAGGCCCATGTTGATGGATGACGTTCCGGTCGTGTCGTTTTCGATGACGCTCTGCGAAAGCATCGCCTGGTTGATGACGAGCTCGCCGACGAGGTTGATCAGGCGATCGACGCGGTCGAGATCGACGCGGATGGTCTGACCAGCGCCGGCAGCGGCGTTGTTCTGGGCGGCGACAGCTGCACTTGCGGCAGCGGCGGCAGCCGATTCCTTCTTCTCGACACGAGCAGCGGCGGCGGCCATCTGCGTGACGTTGGAAGCAGTCTCGGCGGCAGTAACCGCAGCGGCCACGTCGGCCTTCGGCTGCTCGGCCGGTGCCTCGGTCGCGCCATCATCGAGGATCGACAGGTCGAAGGGCACTGGGATCATCGGCAGTTCTTCGGCGTCGGGGGCAGTCACCTTTTCCTCGCCTGCGGTGATCTGCAGGTCGCAATCCCACTCGGCAAATTCGAAGACCGTGCGGATCGCATCTTCGCCCTTGTCTGTCTTGAGCGTGATGTTCCAATAGAAGTAGGCAGCTTCCGCATCGAGCTCGTCGAGACCCGGCAGCGCATCCATGTTGCAGTAGACGCTCATCTCGCCGAGGCGGGAGAGATCGCGCAGCAGCAAGGTCGCGTCGTTGCCTTTGGAATAGAGGTCCGAACGCGGCTTGAAGGTGATTTCGTAAGTCGGCAGATCGGAGCCGACCTCTTCCTCGCCGCTGAAATCGTCGAAGGAGAAGGGGATCGGCTGGAAGCCGCTGTCATCGGTCGGCTTGGGGGCCGGAGTGGCGGCGACAGGCGCTGGCTTAGCCACCGGAGCTTCCACGCCAGCGGACGGGGTAGGCAGCTCGCCGTTGGCGAGCGCTTCCAGTTCCTTCACCAGACCGCGGCTGCGGCTTTCATCAACGCTGCCGCCGTCGCGGGCGGCATTGGTCAGGTCGGCCAGCACGTCAGCCGACTTCAACATGACCTTCAGGACATCCTGTGTCGGCTCAAGCTTGTTGGAACGAACGCAATCAAGTGTGGTCTCGAAGACATGCGCGAAAGCGACGAGATCATCCAGACCGAAGGCGCCAGCGCCACCCTTGATCGAATGGACGGCACGGAACACCGCATTGACGGTTTCCGGATCGCGATCGCCATCATTCATTTTCAGAAGACCGGATTCCAGTTCGGCGAGCTGCTCCTCGCACTCCTGGAAGAAGATCTCTTTGATTTCGTTCATATCCATAGGAGAAAATCCTGGGTTTAAGCGGTTACACGCTCAATGGCATCGATCAGCTTGGCAGGGTCGAAAGGCTTGACGATCCAGCCGGTGGCGCCGGCCTGGCGCGCGCGGTTCTTCTTTTCCGCATCGCTTTCGGTCGTCAGGACCAGGATCGGGATCGCACGATACTTGTCGTTGCGGCGAACGCCCTCGATAAAGCCGAAACCGTCAAGGCGCGGCATGTTGATGTCGGTGACGATGACATCAGGATTGGATTCTTCCAGAACCTCGAGGCCCTCGACGCCGTCTTCAGCCTGGATCGTCTCGAAGCCCGCATTGTTGAGGGTCACGAGAAGCATGTTCCTTATGGTCCGTGAATCATCCACGGTAAGCACTTTTTTCTTCATTGCCGGATCTCCTTGGCGAGCAGATGGATATCGACACCAATCAGCTGCATGGTTTTCTGAAATGCGTCCGAAACCTTGCTGAACGTGAAGGCGAGCTTGTCCTGGTCCCAGGTCTTGGCGGCTGCCATCAGGACCTGCGCGCTCAGGGCTCCGACGCGTTCGACCGCGGACGCGTCGATGGCCAGATCATTGCCGCGCAACGAGACGAGCTTGTCGCGAAGCATGGTTGCTTCGTTCAGATCAAGCACCGCTGACAGGTTCAGCGTTTTCCCAGTTTTCCTTGCCGCCATCAGCTCTTCCTTGTCTCCTCATATACCGGTCCGTTAGTAAACAATCCGCCCTCCGGCCGAGGCGACCGGCTGCACAAATCCGAAGTCCTCGTCGTCAGCCACGACATCGGCGGTCCGCCTGATGCCGATCGCCGGGGAGAACACCGGCGGGGGGCGCGCGGGCTCGGCGTTCTGCCGGGCAATACGAAACTCGCGGATTGTTTGGCCGAGTTCGACGATGACACTGTGCAGGTAGTCGGCGCCTTCGGCTGAACGCGATGCGGAAGCCGCGTTATCGGTCATCTGGGCGCCGAGGCCCTTCACGTCAGCTGTCACGATATCGAGGTTCGCAGCGTGTTCGCTGGCCTGATTAGCGACCATCGCGATCGCCGTGTTGATCTCACTGACCTGGCGAACGATGCTGCCAATCGAATCCTGCGTACGTCCAACCATCTGGACGCCGGCATCCACCTGCGACTTGGTGGTGCTCACTAGCGTCTTTATCTCGCGCGCCGCGTCCGCCGAGCGTTGCGCTAGCGCACGTACTTCCTGCGCGACCACGGCAAAACCACGTCCGGAATCGCCGGCGCGCGCGGCTTCGATGCCAGCATTCAGCGCCAGCAGATTGGTTTGGAAAGCAATCTCGTCGATTGCGCCGATGATTTGTCCGATCCGCTCGGCAGACTGTTCGATCTCCGCCATCGCAGCAATCGCGCGCCCGACAACCTGGCCGCTTTCTTCGGCCGCGGCGCGGGTCGTGGCCGCCGCCTGCTCGGCAGCCCGGCTACCCGCGGCGCCGTGGCGAACGCTTTCCGACAGATCGGCAAGCGCAGCTGCAGAGGAGAGCAACTGCTGGGCATGAACGGACGCGTTTCCGGCGAATTGCTTCGACGCATCGCCAAGCGTCTGGACGGAGGTTCCGGCAACCGCCGTCTTTTCGGCGATCGCCTGAAATTCGGCCTGGACTGCATCGAGCGCACCGTTGAGCGCCTGCGCGATATCCCGATGGGCGCCGTCTTCCTCGATGGTCGCACGAACCGTGAGGTCGCGCGTGGCAAGGCCATTGATAACATCGGCGAATACGCGTGCGACGTCCGCCTTGTCACTGGCGCGCTGATCGGCAAGCGCACGCTGCTGGGTGGCCCGCAAGGCATTGAAACGCAAGGATACGGCAATCTCGACATCCACCATCACGAGGCGAATGATCGCCGACATGAGGTCGGAGATTTCCTTGGCCCGACGACGGCTGCTCGGCAGGAAGGAGCGACCGGCCAACTCGGTTGCGAGGCCGCCGATGATATGCTCGAGAACAACGCCATGACCCGCGACATGCCAGCGCGGGTCGAGACCCATCTTGCTTTCGGAATCAGACAGAACCTTCACACGCTCGGCATAAAGGCTGTCAAAGCGCGCATCGGTCAGAACATCCCAGTGGGAGGCCTGCAGGTCGTGGAGGCGCTCGACCTGACGTTCGCTCTCGAAATTCCGCGCCGCGTCTGGAAACGATTGAAAACGCTGAAAAAGGTCACGCAGACCGGCGGTCAGATGCTGCTGAAGGTCGAGACGGTGGCGCCGGACCAAATCACAGTGTTCGGCGTCGAGACCGGCAAAGCGCAGCCTCTCACGCAAGCTGCCTGCCTGCGCTCCTCGAGCCTGATCTGATGGCATTTCCTGCCCCAACACCTGTCCCCAACCACATGCCGGGCGCTTGCCCGTCATTAAACTATTGCTCCGCGCAGCGTGCACGCTGCTGATTGGTGGCTTGCCTCGGCTGCAGCCGGCGGCGTGAAGCCTCCCGATCAGTCGATTCTGCTTCGGAGCTGCTTGATGAGATGGATTCCGGATCGACCGGTACGGCGGTGCGGCGTCATGCCTGGTGGGAACGAGTAAGCTTTCCCATTCCGACGTGTCATGCAATGTTTATGGTTAATTCCTTGCCTGAAGGTTAATGCGTATTTTATGAATGTCGACTTTCCAGCAGGCCCCAATAACCATCTATGAATTACTGGGCTTGCGTTGCGGCGCTGCTACAGTCCTAGGCAAGCTTTGTGGTATATGCCCAGAAATAACCGTGACATGACGTCAGAAGGATTGGGCAATGATTGTTTTCGGATTGGGGTCGTGCGTTCTTTCGACCGCTGTTCTCGCAGCCGTTGCGCTGCTTGACCGTATCGAAGCGACCCGCAGTCAGGTTGCCCTGCGCGTCCTTTAAAATTCCACAACCAGATTGTAACGAGTGGTCAAACGCACCGGCATGCCGGTGCGTTAATCTTTGGCTTTACTGCGGTATTTGAGTTCAGCGGGAATTGCATTCATGTCTGCCAGACTTGGTCTCCTCATCGTTCTTGGCGTGACGCTCTGGCGAGTCATCACCCTCCATTTCGACACGACCGATCTGTTCGTCGACGAGGCGCAATACTGGTTCTGGTCGCAGAATCTCGATTTCGGCTACTACTCGAAGCCGCCGATGATCGCCTGGGTCATTCGAGCCATGACGGAGCTTGCAGGATCGACGTCGATCTACTGGATCAGGGTGAGCGGACCGCTGATCTACATGGCGACCGCGATCATGCTGATGAAGACGGCCAACCGCTTTGTCGGACCGAGGATTGAAGGGTGGACCGGCGCGACCTTCATCACCCTGCCCGGCGTTGCCCTGTCATCTGTGTTCTTCTCGACCGATGTCGTGCTTCTCTTTTTCCTGACGATGGCACTATGGGCCTATTTCGGCCTGACCGAGAAGCGTTCCGTCGGCCTCTCCATCCTCATGGGATTTGCCGTCGGCTGCGCCTTCCTCTCGAAATACGCGATCCTCTTTGTCGTTCCCGGCGGGTTGATCGCGCTCATTCTGCTTCCGAGCGCACGCATCGCCTGGCGCGATTTTTTCACAGCCGTCATCGTTGCGCTTGTCGTTGCTGCGCCAAATCTCTGGTGGAATCTTGCCCATGACGGAACAACGGTCCGTCACACCACCAACATCGCGCATTGGAGCAAGCTCGGCGTCAATGTGGCCGGCGGCCTGGAATTCTTCGCGGCGCAATTCGGCGTCGTCGGGCCGATCGTATTCTCCGCGATGCTCTGGGCCGTTGTCCGCGCACTCAAGGGCAAGAGCGAGCCTAGGGAAAAGCTGCTGATCTGGCTGTCTATCCCTGTCGTTGTGCTGATCACCTTCCAGGCGCTGGTGGCCAAGGCTTATGCCAACTGGGGCGTGACGGCCTATATCGCGGGAACGATCCTTGCCGTGTGGTTGCTTGACCGCCTCTGGCCCAAGGGCCTGCGCCTGTCGCTTGCCATAAATGGCACGGCGAGTTTTCTGTTTCCTCTTGCCGCGATCTTTGCGCACCAGCTGGTGCTGCCGAACGGCAGCGAGATCATGAAGCGCTATCTCGGCCGTAGCGCGATCAGCCGCGAGGCTGGCGAGCTGGCGCGGCAGTCCGGCACCTCGATCATTGTCAGCGACAGCCGCGATCTCCTGGCGGACATGTTCCACACGCTGAGGAACGATCCTGTCCGTATCTACGCGCAGCCGCCCGTCGACGCGCCTGACAACTATTACGAGCAGACCTTTGCGCTGCCGAGCGACGTTGCAGACGACGTGCTTTTTGTGACGACACACCCGGTCGAGTGCGCCCAAACGCCTGAGCTGGTCCGCAGCTGGCAGCCGACGGAAGGCTACTACCGCGGCAAGACTATCTTTTCCTACAGGATTTCGCCGGCCTGCCTGACCGGCAAATAGGACCTCACTTCGGGGTAGACGGGAGGCCAAGGCATGTTCCCGTCCCCTCCACCTCCACAAACACGACGCCCCCTCGCTCGAAGGCGAGACGCAACTGCGCCTCGGTTGCACGATGGATATCGTGATGCTTTCCTTCGTAGTCACGGATGGTGCTGCGCGACACGGCGGCCTGTTCCGCGAGGTCGAGCTGCGTCCAGCCAAGCAATCCGCGAGCGGCCCGGCACAATGCCGGGGTCAGAATTGTTTCCTTTGCACCTTGACCCATAATGTCAAACCACCCATATTGGTTGATATAGGCCATATATGTCATGTTTTAAACGGGATTTCCAGTTCGGGAGAGAATGATGCCGCACGATACGCCTTTGATTTCGACAATCGTCGGAGGCCTCGTGCTTGCGTTCATTCTCGGCACGCTCGCCCACAGGCTCCGAATGCCGCCTCTGGTCGGCTATCTCGTCGCAGGCGTTCTCGCCGGCCCGCATACGCCGGGCTTTGTTGCCGACCAAAGCCTTGCGCCTGAACTGGCCGAGATCGGCGTCATCCTGCTGATGTTCGGCGTCGGACTGCACTTCTCCCTGAAAGACCTCCTCTCCGTTCGCGGCATTGCGGTACCCGGCGCCATCGTGCAGATTGGATTTGCCACGCTACTCGGCTGGGGACTGGGGGCGCTCATGGGATGGCCGACGGGAGGGAGCCTTGTCTTCGGACTCGCTCTTTCCGTCGCTTCGACAGTCGTCCTCTTGAAGGCACTGCAGGAGCGACGGCTGATCGATAGCGATCGCGGCAGGATCGCGGTCGGTTGGTTGATCGTCGAGGACCTCGCAATGGTCCTGGCGCTCGTTCTGATCCCGGCAGCCGCCAGCATCGGCGGTGGAGAGCATGCGACGGCAGAGCCGCTTTCAGCCGCGATCAGCCGGCTCCTCGGCCTCGACCTTGGCATGGGCGGCATCATCGTCATGACCCTGGTCAAGGTCGTGATATTCGTCGGGGTGATGCTGGTTTTCGGGGGCCGCCTCATTCCCTGGACGATGCACCGCATCGCGCACACTGGATCCCGCGAACTGTTCCGCCTCGGCGTGCTTGCGATCGCGCTCGGCGTTGCCTTCGGTGCCTCGAAGCTGTTTGGCGTGTCGCTGGCGCTCGGCGCCTTCTTTGCCGGCATGGTTCTGGCCGAGAGCGAACTCAGCCAGCGCGCCGCCCAGGAAAGCTTGCCGCTCCGCGATGCCTTCACGGTCCTCTTCTTCGTCTCGGTCGGCATGCTGTTCGATCCGAACATCCTGATCGATAAACCGCTGCCAGTGTTGGCCACCGTTCTCATTATCGTGGTCGGCAAGTCGATCGCCGCCTTCCTGATCGTACGACTGTTCCGCAAACCTGTCGGCACGGCGCTGACGATTTCGGCGAGCCTTGGGCAGATCGGCGAATTCTCCTTCATCCTGGCCGCACTCGGCGTCTCGCTCGGTCTGCTGCCCGAGGAGGGGCGCGACCTCATCCTTGCCGGCGCGCTGATCTCGATCATCCTCAACCCTCTGCTGTTCTACGCCTGCGATCGGTTGCGCCGCGTGCTGGAGCGGACAAAGCGCGAAGAGCCGATAGCGACGAATGTGCCAGAGCCGGCTAAAGAGCCCGAGCCAGAGGAAGAGGAGAACAGGCAGCCGACGGCGCTTCGCGGGCATGCAATCATTGTCGGTTACGGCCGTGTCGGCAGCATCGTCGGTCAAAACCTCAAATCATCGGGCACGCCCTTCCTTGTCATCGAGGACTCGAGCAACCGCATCGGCGAACTGCGGGATCAGGGGATCGAAGCGATCAGCGGCAATGCCGCCTCGCGCGAGCTGCTCGACCTCGCAAACATCGCCGGCGCCCGCAGTCTCGTCATCGCCATCCCCAACGCATTCGAGGCGTGCAGGGTTGCCGACCAAGGGCGCACCATCAACCCTTCGCTCCTGATCGTCGCCCGCGCGCATTCCGACGCCGAAGTGGATGAATTGCTGGAGTACGGTGCAGACACTGTTATCATGGGCGAACGCGAAATCGCCATGGGCATGGTTGACCGGCTCGCCCAAGTGCATCATGACAGTGTGCGCTATGAAGATGAGGCCGACACTGCTACAATTGCAGTCGAGGACACGCCTTCTCCCGATAAAGAATGAGAGACTTTTGCGCCGTTGAGCCGGTACGAGGTTGAAAATCCAGATGATCACGAGATGAGGCTCGACGCACGCCGCATGGGCAGTCGTGTTGCGATCTCGCTGGTCATTGCCGTCTTCGCCTATCTTGGCCTTCTGTTCGGCGGCAATCTGGTCATCGTCCCCAGCCGCGGTGCGAACTCGGTCTCCTCGTCCGCCAAGGACGGCCAGCCGCTGCAGCTGAGCGCTCGCGATACCGTCCGCGGCATTTTGACCGCCGAGCGCAAGGCGGCTCCCAAACATGTCCCTTACGACCCCGGCGCAGCAGCCATTGGCGCGACGCCTGATATCGAGCTCCGCCTTGGCGGTGAGCAGCCCCTCGCAACCTTCCATCCCGCGCTTCGCGCCGCCGATGCGAGGGCTTACGACTCGCACGGCCCGCCTGCGGCCTCGGCATGAATGCGCGCCGGTCCGGCGCTTTCCATTGCTTTCAAGACACGCCGCCAGCGCGAGGAGCGCAGGCTCAAGCGTTATCAAGGATAAACAACAACATGCGTAATTCACCATGGCTGGTGTTCACCTATACGGTGATCATTTTCCTCGGCATTCTGATCGCTCTGCCGAACGCACTGCCGCAATCCACCCTCGCGCGTCTGCCCTCGTGGCTGCCGCATAACCAGGTTTCGCTCGGTCTCGACCTTCGCGGGGGCTCGCACCTCGTTCTCGAAGTTGACGAAGCGGACCTGACCCGCGAGCGCCTGCAGTCGCTCCTGCAGGATGCCCGCCGCGTCCTTCGCGAGAAGAACATCCAGACGAAATCAGTCGTTCGCAATCAGAACCAGATCGTCGTGACCCTGACGGATACGGCACAGACGGACGATGCGGTCACACAGCTGAAGACGCTCGGCAATGCGATTGCCACCGGCCTCAGCGCCGGCCAGTCCGATCTCTCGGTTACGACCAGCGGCAGCAATATCCTCGTCGCCTTCTCGCCGGCCGGCATTGCAGCCAATGTCGATTCCGCGGTCCAGCAGAGCCTTGAAGTCATTCGCCAGCGCGTCGACCAGGTCGGCGTCGCCGAACCGACGATCCAGCGCATCGGCGGAAACCGCGTGCTCGTGCAGCTCCCGGGCGCACAGGACCCGTCTCGCCTTCGCCAGCTTCTCGGCTCGACCGCGAAGATGTCCTTCCACATGCTTTCTCCGAACAACGCTCCGGGACCGGGCGTGACGATGCTGAAGGATGAGCAGGGCAACAGCTTTGCAGTTCTCGACCGCGTCGAGATTTCGGGTGACCGTCTTTCGGATGCGCGCGTCAGCTTCGATCCGAATACGCATGAGCCCGTCGTCAGCTTCCGCTTCGACAGCGCCGGCGCAACCCGATTCGCCGACATCACCCGTCAGAACGTCGGCAATCCGTTCGCCATCGTTCTCGACGACAAGGTGCTGAGCGCACCTGTCATCCGCGAACCGATCACCGGCGGCTCCGGCCAGATTTCGGGCAACTTCTCGGCTGACAGCGCAACAACGCTCGCCGCCATGCTGCGCGCCGGCGCCCTGCCTGCCAAGCTGACCGTCATCGAAGAACGCACCGTCGGTGCCGACCTCGGCGCGGACGCTATCCGCATGGGTATCTATTCGGGTCTCGTCGGCTTCGCGCTTGTCGCAGCCTTCATTTTCATCCTGTATGGCACGTGGGGCTTCCTCGCGAACTTCGCGCTGCTCATCCACACGATCCTGACCTTCTCGGCCCTGACGCTTGTCGGAGCAACGCTGACGCTGCCAGGTATCGCGGGTGTCGTCCTCGGTATCGGTCTTGCGGTCGACGCGAACGTTCTCATCAACGAGCGCATCCGCGAAGAGACGCGCAAGGGCAAGAGCGCGTTCGCTGCCATCGATACCGGCTTCCGCCGCGCTTATTCGACGATTATCGACGGCAACATGACGGCGCTGATCGCAGCGGCCATCCTGTTCTGGTTCGGCACCGGCCCGGTCCGTGGCTTCGCTGTGACCATGGCGCTTGGCCTGATCATCTCGATGTTCACGTCTGTCGCCTTTGTTCGCGTCACGATGATCGAGATCACACGCCGTCGTAAGCTGAAGGTCCTGAACATCAAGCCGATGATCCCGATGATGTTCAACCCTTACGGCCGCCATATCCAGTTCATGAAGGCTCGCTTCTTCGGCGTGACGGTCTCGGCGCTTCTGTCGATCGCCTCGGTCGTCCTCTTCATCCATCCGGGTCTCAACTACGGCGTCGACTTCCGCGGCGGGATCCAGATGTCGGTCAAGACGCAGGAGGCCGCCGATCTCGGCCGCTTCCGCGAAGGCTTGAACAGCCTTGGCCTCGGCGAAGTCTCCCTCCAGACCTACGGCGACAACAACACCATGGCGGTGCGTGCGCAGCGTCAGGAAGGTGGGGAAGAAGCCCAGACGGCAGCCGTTGAAAAGCTGAAGGCCGAGATCGTCAAGATCGACCCGTCGGCAACCGTTACCGGCACCGATGTCATCGGTCCGAAGGTCAGCGGCGAGCTCGCCTGGGCCGGCATTCTGTCGGTCGTCATCGCAAGCTTGGCGATGCTTTTCTACATCTGGTATCGCTTCGAATGGCCATTCGCTGTCGGCGCTATCGTCACGCTTATCCTCGACGTGACCAAGGCGATCGGTTTCTTCGCGCTGACCGGCCTCGACTTCAACCTGACAGCCATCGCAGCCATCCTGACGCTCGTCGGCTATTCGGTGAACGACAAGGTCGTGGTCTATGACCGCATGCGTGAAAACATGCGCCTCTACAAGTCGATGCCGCTGCGCGAGATCATCGACCGGTCGATCAACGAGACGCTCGCACGAAGCCTCTACACCAACGCGACGGCGTTTCTTGCCTTGCTGCCGATGGCGATCTGGGGCGGCAGCGCGGTCTCAAGCTTCGCGATCCCGATGGTCTTCGGCATTCTCGTTGCCGGCGCGTCGTCGGTCTTCATCGCAGCACCGATCCTGCTCTTCCTCGGCGACTGGCGTCGTCGCCACGGCAAGGCCATTGCTGCGGCCGAGCCAGAAGCAGAAATCATCCCTCCGGAAGAGGGCCAGCCGCGCAAGACCGCCGGCTGAGTGCTAGTGAGATGAAACGAAATGAGGGCGCCGGTTGCGGAACCGGCGCCCTCTTTCTATTCTCGCCCGACTGGGAGGTTCTGCAGCATGTCGTCCGAGCAACCGATTGAATCGACTGAAAACGAGGAGCGCATTCGGCGCTTCCTGGCAATCGCCTCGCACGATCTGCAATCGCCGCCGCGAGACATCGCGATGTACGCGGAAATCCTGCTCGACGACTTGGCCGGCAAGCTTGACGGCGACCAGTTGAAGAGCCGGGCCTGGTACCGACCCCACCTATCAGGACAAGATCTTCGACGCCTTCTGGAAGCTGCCGCAGGCAGGGCGACCCGCCGGCGCGGGGCTTGGCCTCACGGCCGCGCGAGAAAAACCTGCGCGCGCTCGATGGCAGCATCCACCTGCATGCTCAAGCCGCCGACCCTTCAGCAATTCCGCGAAGTGTTGGACGGACTGGACAGTTTGAATTTGCAGGCGCGTGGAGATAGCTTAGTTCTTTATGCGGACCTTCGAGGCAAACCCCAATTATAACGGCATGACGTTTATACTTGCACTAATGCTGGCGATGGCGACGCCTCCCAATCCATCCGGACTGTATTCAATGGTATCTGGCATCCATCACGTGACCCTCCTGACCCGAAAGGTGCAGGCAAACGTGGATTTCTACGCGGGTTTTCTCGGCATGCGGCTGGTCAAGCAGACCGCCGGATTCGAAGACGCCACGCAGCTTCATCTCTTCTACGGGGACGGCGTTGGCAGCCCCGGCTCGTTGGTGACCTTCCTTGTATGGGAAGACGGTTCACCCGGCCGCGTCGGCCACAGCCAGATCGGTGAGCTGTCGCTTGCGATCGATCCATCGAGCATCGGCTATTGGCTCACCCGCTGCATGAGTTTCGGACTTCGCTCTGAAGGCCCGGCCGATGAGTTTGGCGAACCTGTGCTGCGGCTGAAGGACCCCGACAATATCATCGTCAAGCTCGCCGGCGCCCGTGATCTGAAGTCGCCCGCTACCTGGGACGGCGCGGGCGTTCCGGTCGAACACGCCATTCAGCGGGTACGCGGCGTCACCATGCTCACCGAGAAACCGGCCGAAAGCCGTGACTTCGCGGAGCGTCATTTCGGCTACCGCTTCCAGGAAACGCGCGGCAATATCGACCGGCTTGTCTCGGAATCGGGCGATATTGTCGACATCAGGAATGCCCAGGGATTCTGGTCCGGCGCGCCCGGTACCGGGACGGCCGATCACGTCGCCTTCCGCGCCGTAGACGAGAAGCAACTTCACAAGGTGCACGATGCCCTGAAGGAAAGCGGCGCGTCGGCGACGAACCTGCACGATCGCAAGTATTTCGAATCGCTCTATGCCCGCGAGCCAGGCGGCACACTGATCGAATTGGCGACAGACAAGCCCGGCATGATGGTGGACGAGCCGCGGGCCACGCTCGGCACCAAGCTTTTCGTTCCCAAGGACCCAATCACCGATCTCAAGGATCTGAAGGTCGTACTGCCGCAATTTTCGATGCCCGGCGAGCCCCGCATCAACTACCGCGACCTGCCCTTCGTGCACCGCTTTTATACGCCGCCGGATCCTGACGGCAGCGTCTTCGTGCTGTTGCACGGCTCAGGCGGCAACGAAACGACGTTGATGCCCCTGCTGCACGAGGCTGCCCCGCGTGCCACGCTGCTTGGCGTGCGCGGACGGGCGACGGAGGAAGGCATTCCGCGCTGGTACAAGCGCATCACGCCGTTCTCCTTCGACCAGGACGATATCAAGAACGAAGCCGAGGCCTTTGCCGCCTTCATCGAGGGAGCCGTATCGTCCTACGGCCTGGATCCGAAGAAGATCGTCTATGTCGGCTATTCCAACGGCGCGAACCTGCTCAACTCGCTCCTCTATCTGCATCCGAATTTGGTGCACAAGGCTGTGCTGTTGCGCTCCATGCCGGTCCTGAAGGATTATCCGCACGCCGATCTCAAAGGCACGGATCTCTTGGTCATCAGCGGCAAGACGGATGCTTACGGCAAATATGCCAGCGACCTCGAAACCCGGCTGAAACAATCGGGAGCGACCGTCGACTCTGATGTCATCGCCGGCGGACACGATCTCGGCGACGCTGATGTTTCGATCATCCAGAAATGGCTGGCACAGCAGATCAACTAGCTCGGAAGGGCTTTTTCGCAGGGGCGGCACCGGCCCTGCGTTCCCCTGCATTCATGCACCGACGCGCGCGGACACGCCTGCAATTCCGTCCTTTTGCGGCGTTCGGAAGCAACGTTTCAAAGCAAAGACAAACAAGCCTTCACAAACTCGCGCTTGACGATAGCGAACAAAGGTCTGCTGTTCCCGACGGTTGTACCTTTCTGCTTCGTGCTAAACGTCAACAATGAACGCCACTGCGCAAAGGCCCTCGGTTATTTGTTATTCATGAAGACGTGCCCGTCTCTTTTCCAGAAATTGAAAGCAATGCCATGACTGTTTGCAACACTTATACGGTGTAAATATATTTCGACGCTGCTGTATTTTTTTATACAATATACGTCGACATCTTTACATATCTTTTCTCAATTTGATCATACTATATATTTTTGAAACTAGAATTATGAATTTCTACGAATTATTTCCACTTACATTGTCCCCAGAATTCAGCATTTATCTTTTAAATCTATATTTAGATTGTCTTAAGCGATACAGAAGGCAAGAAATTACCACATTCGTCTGCGAACTGCTCCAACTGTTCTATTTTGCTGCAGCGCAAAATGCTCCTTGCCGAAGCGGGGTCCCAGCCCTATCCTCGCCTCGACATCGATCGCAGAAGGGGAATTTGCATGCCTCCTCGGCCCGTGGACATCAGCCTGATCATCTCGTCGAGAAATCGGGCCTATGGACTAACGAACTGCCTGGATGCCGTTTCTATTGCCGCCCGCCAGGCAGACTATCTGAGACTTGAACTGGTCTTCGTGGACAATGGCTCCACGGACGAGACGTCGGACGTCGTCCGCCAATGGGCGTCGACCGCGCCGATCAAGACCAACTTGATCTATGAAGCGAAACCCGGCCTCGCCATCGCCCGCAACACGGGCCTCAACGCCGCGAGAGGCCGTGTCCTCGCCTTTACCGACGACGACTGTGAGATTTTCCCCGACTATTTCAGCACGCTCGCAGCGCTTTTCAGCTCGGATACCGAGATGGTCATGCGCGGCGGGCGGATCGAGCTCGGCGACACACGCGACCTGCCGGTCACGATCAAGCCCGAGATGGAACCTGCGGTATTGAGCAGCGAGCTGCATGCCGGCGGCTTCATTCATGGCGCGAACATGGCGTTTCCCCATGGGCTGGTCGAGAAGATCGGCTTTTTCGATACTCGCTTCGGGGCGGGCTCCCCTTTCCGCTCCGGTGAGGACACCGACTACGTGCACCGCGCCTTCAATGCCGGCGTGCGTGTCGAATATCTGCCGGATTTTGCCGTCAAACACTTCCATGGACGGCGTGAACTCGCGGATATCAAACGTCTCCAGACCGGCTACGCCTTCGGCAACGGAGCGCTGTACGCCAAATATCTCTTCGATCGCCGCTCGAACATGCGCGGCATGCTGCGCTGGGAAATCCGCCAGGCGCTCATGGAGGCCATCGGGCGCCGAAAACTCAACGAGGAACTTGGCCTGACCTACCGCAGCCAGCTTCGTGACAACCTGACCGGCATGCTCGCTTACTGGCGAGCGCCGAAGGCAAAGCAGCCCGCCTGAGGTTTCGCTTCGCCGCCAACAGAATCACCGCGCGACTCTTCGCGAGCCAAATTCGATTGGACAATGCATGGCCGATACGGCAATTGCGCACGCCGAGCTTAAGAAGAAAACCGCACTTTCCGTCCTCTGGTCGGTCATTCGCGTGGCCTGGAGCACAATCGCGACCTTCGTGATCTTCGTCATCCTCGCACGCATTCTCGGGCCCGGCGATTTCGGTACCTTCGCGCTTGCGAGCCTCTTCGTGGAAATCGGCCGCGTGCTTGCCTATGCAGGCCTCGGCGATGCGGTCACGCGCCAGCTTGATCTCGACGAGGAGCTTGCCGATACCGCCTTCTGGGCGACGATCGCCTTCAGCGCCATCGTTGCCTCGCTGGTGTTCTTCTTCGCGCCCTACTACGGCGATCTGGTGCGCGATCCATCGGTTTCAGGCATTCTGCGCTGGCTGGCACCACTGCTTCCGATTTCGTCGCTGGCCGTCATCCACAATGCGCGCCTTGCCCGTGAATTCGGCCACAAGAGCCTCGCCGGGCAGGCAATCGCCGCCAGCCTGCTCTCAGGCATTACCGCAGTCGTCTGCGCCTTTCTCGGCTGGGGCGTCTGTGCGCTCGTTGCGCAGACCGCGGTCAACGCCGCCGTGACCGTGCTCCTCGGCTGGTTCTACTATCCCTGGATGCCGAAGTTTCGCTTCAATGTGCCGATGTTCCGGTCCGTTTTCCTCTTCAGCATCAGCCTTGTCGTGACCCAGCTGATGTGGATGCTGCTCGCCCGCGTGCAGGATATCTTCATTTCGCGCTGGTTCGGCCCGGTCGAAGTCGGCCGCTATCGCATTGCCTGGCGGCTGATCGAGCTGATCGGCCAAGCGGTGCTGGCCCCGATCGGCAGCGTATCGCTCGTCACGCTGTCGCGCCTGCAGAACGACCACACGGCCTTCCGCAACGCCTACAACAAGATCGTCGGTGCAGCCGCGCTCGGAACCATCCCGCTGCTGCTCGGCTTCGGCGCCCTGTCGAACGACATGATCGCGCTGCTCTTCGGCAACAAGTGGGGCAATGCCGGCGATATCGCCACCGTCCTCGTGCTGATGGCGGTTCCCTTCGTCACGAACTTCTTTGCCTCGTCGGCGCTCTCGGCCGTCAACCGGGCGGAATCGATCCTGTCCGTCGCCGCCCTGCAGCTCGTGACGACGCTGATCCTCACCTGGCTGCTCGTCCCCTACGGCGTTGTCGCCGTTGCTGCGGGCTATACGCTGCGTGCCTGGCTGACGATGCCCTATCAGCAATATGTGCTTCAGCGATACGCGCATATCGACGCCAAAAGCACGCTGAAGGCCGTCGCCCTGCCCTTCTGCGGCGCGACACTGATGGCCGTCTGCGTGTGGTTCGCGCATCCGGTCATCGTAGAGCACATTCAAAACCGCTGGCTCGCGCTTGGCCTTAGCATCGGCCTGGGCGGACTGATTTACCTGGCGTTCCTGCCGATCTTCGGCCGCTCGGTCATCCGCCCTTACATCGCGCTTGCCATGTCCCTCAACCCATTCCGCAAACAGGCCGAAGCCTAGCCGCTTGCATGGACCCGAGTGTCCGTAAACAAGGAGCATTTCATGGAATCCAATATTACGATCATCAACCGCCTGCAGGGCGTGATCGCCAATTGCCTTTCCGACCTCTTTGATCCGTCCGAGCGTTTTGCGCTTCTCGACTTCCCGAACCACTACAATATTGGCGACAGCGCCATCTGGCTCGGCGAGCTTGCCTATTTCGACAAGAAACGTACGCGCCCGACCTACGTGACCGAGATCCCGACCTATGATGAAGACCGGATGCTCGGCGCGATCAGCAGCGGTCGCATTTTCCTGCACGGCGGCGGCAATTTCGGTGACATCTGGGCCGGCTACCGCCAGTTCCGCGAAGGCCTGCTCGACAAGCACAAGGGCCGCCCGATCGTCCAGATGCCGCAGACGATCCATTTCAAGGAGCAGGCAAATGTCGACAGCACCGCGCGTGCGATCGAGCGCCACGGTCAGTTCACGCTTCTCGTTCGCGACCAGCGAAGCCTGGAATTTGCCCAGCGCTGGTTCCAGTGCGAAACGCGGCTTTGCCCGGACATGGCCTTCTGCATCGGTCCGGTCACTCGACCGACGCCGCAGCACGAGCTGCTGCTCAATCTGCGTGAGGACCAGGAAGTCGGCACCGCACAGGACCTGACGGCAGCAACCTTGCGTCCGGGTACCGTGAAATCGGACTGGCCCGACGAGCCTGCCGATTTCCAGCGCCAGACGAAGCACGCCGCGATCCTGAAGGGCCTTCTGACCGGCCGTATCGGCGGCCGCGCGCGGATGACGGAGCTTGCCTATCGCGAACGGGCGCAGCAGCGTTTCGACCGTGGCGTCGCCCTGCTGAGCTCGGCGCGCCAGGTCATCACCGATCGCATGCACGGGCATATCATGTGCGTGCTCTTGGGCGCCGATCACTGCGTTCTCGACAACAGCTACGGCAAGACGAGCAGCTTCATCGAGGCCTGGGGCACCTGCAACAGCGACAAGGCGGAGCTTGCCTCAACGGTCGACGAGGCGCTCGCCATCCTCGATGCGCGTCGCGTCGCCCGTGCGGCCGCCGCCTGATTTGAGATCAGCCTCGCCGGGCAACCAGAATCCCGGCGAGCACCACTGCCCCGCCGATCGCCTGCATCGGGCCGATCGGTTCGCTGAGCAGAACCCAGGCGAGGATTGCCGCCACGACCGGCTGCAGCAGCAGCGTCAGTGAGGAGAAGGCGGCCGGCAGATAGGCGAGCGCATAGGCAATCGCCACCTGCCCGCCCGCGTGGCTGACGAAGGCAAGACCGAAGATGATCGCCCAGCCATAGGCCGTCGGCGGTAGCATGTGGCCTTCGTAGAAGAAGCCGATCGGGAAGATGCAGACAGCAGCCGACGCCGTGCTCCAGAGCATGATGCGGACCGTATCGAACCGGCTGCGCAGCTTGCCGATTGCCAGGATGTAGCCGGCATAGAAGACGGCTGCGATGACCGCGACGCCATCGCCGCTGAGGTCGCCATTGCCAAGCGCCGCAGGACCGCCCTTCAGGACAACCACGCCAGAAAGCGCCAATACCAGCCCGAGAACGAAGACACGGGTAACGACTGCGCCGAAAAACAGAAGCCCGATCACCGTGACAAAGACGGGAGCCAGATTGGCAAGCAGCGTCGCATTGGCCACCGACGTCATGGTGATGGAGAGGTGCCAGGCCGCGAGATCCATGGCGAGCAGGACACCCGGCACGACCAGCAGGGCATAGTCGGATAGCTTTTCAGGCTTCGAGCCGGCATCCTTGCCCTTCGCAAGCGAGAATATGAAGATCGGGATCAGCGCCAGGGCGACGCGCCAGAAGGCCGTCGCCATCGGCCCGACTTCCGACAGCCGCACGAAGATCGGCGAGCCGCCGATCGCCGCGCCGCCGAGGATCAGGGCGGCGAGGGGAAAACGGTTGGATGCGGGGGTTTCTGCGACGGTGGAAGCGGCCTGCGACATTAGCTCTCGATGCGTTCTGACCGCCCGACGACCGGCGGCGAGCAACGGACCTATCAGAAGCGATGGTGTCGTGATAGCCGAGGAGCGACAGGGGCAGGCAAAAGCGCAATCTTATTGCCCGCCGATGCGAATTTGCAGCACCGAGCCTATCAGCCGGAAATGACGGTCGAGAATTCAGGCGCCCCGCGAATTGTGTTGCTGACCGTGCAGATTTCTTCCGCCGCATGGGCGATCTTCAGGCGCGTCTCTTCATCGAGGTCGCCCTTGATCGAGAAGGCGATGTTGAATGTCTGGACACGCGACGGGCCTTCGCTTGCCTTCTCGCCAGTAACGTCGGCCGTGATCTCCGTGATCCGGTCGAGCATGCCCATCTGGCTTGCGGCAATGCGCGCGCTCAGGACCAGGCAGGCTGACAGCGACGCATAGAGGAGGTCGAGCGGATTGAAGCCAGGTTGCGAGGTGCCGGTGACGATATCGAGCTCACCCTTGGTGGCCGAGGTGACATGTGGAAAGCCGGTGCGACCAAGAACGGCGGTTGCTCCAACGGGACGGGGACGAGCCTTGAGATCGGCGGCCATGAGAAAATCCTTTGGTGATGACAGCCTGTGCTAGATAAGGATTTTGATTGCCCGCGGCAATGCGCTTCAGCTCCGGCGAAGGGGCGGAAACAGACCACTCGGGTGATTCGGTCGACTCCAATCCGTCCGCTCGTCAACCTCAGTTTCCCATCCCGATTTCTAAGGATAGCCCCAGGTCAGCTTCAAAGTGCAATATAAGCTTGCACTAAAACAGAAACGACTCAATGGAGTTATCCATGCGAACACTTGCGGCTGTTCCTGATGCACCCAGCGTCGTCCTCGATGCCGAACCCTTCGGCTATGTCAGAAAAGTCTACCTCGACGACGAAGCCTGCTGGGGCCTGTTCGATTCCGATGGCGATGTGATCTTCGTCGGCGATGCTGCCGGCGATTGCCACGAATACGCGGCGAAGGAACAGATCCGCATTCAGATCGTCCATTGAAACTCTAGGCAACGGGCTCGCAATTAAAGCGACATCGATGTCCGGCGACGAGATGCGCTGGGCGGAGTGCCAGGCAGGGCGGCTACCCTGCCAGACGCTGCATTGGACAGATCAGCGATATGACGGCGCCGGCGGTGTGAGTACCACCTTTTCGCTGGAGAAGATGATGAAAGCGAACAGCAACACGCCGACGAAGGTGATGACCGACGCGAGAGCGACGATCGGCTCCATGGCCGTATTGCCCTGAAGCATGAGATAGAGCGCCGGCACCATGAGCGCGATGCCTGCCGTGTAGACGTAATACTGGATCATCGCGAGACGCTTCTCGGCCTTCTGAGGATTGAGGGCGTGGTAGCCGCCAAAGATCGCCATCGTCACCCAACCCAAGAGATTACAGTGCGCATGGGCGCCGATCACGCTGTGATCCTGCGAGATCGCCATGTTCAGCCCCATGAGGATGCCGATAATCAGAAATATGACTGCCGTCCTGAAGTATAGCTGCGATATGCGTGGCATAGAGTATCCCCCTCCGTTTGCGCTGACAGTATTATCATTCCGCAATAGAATTGAGAACGGCGGCCGTCCGAGATTTAACCTTCTGAGGACCATTTTGTTACCGTTGCGGGAGACCGCTACGCGCCGCAACACTCCCCGCCCATCGCATCGGCATTTCACCCCTGTAGATTGGCAAATTCTTAAGCATTTCCTTAAACACATTTCGACTATTCTGCCTCGTCGGCACATTCGTGGAGAGCGAGATGAGAGACATTTACAAACCCTTCGTCGCCACTGATGACCCCGACCGGGACATCCGCTGCCAGGACGCGCTGCAGTTCGCCTTCCGCGATCTCGTCGCGGCATCGGTCGATGCGGGCTGGAGCGAGCACGAAGCGCTCGAGGCGATCGCTACGCTTGCGGACGACGGCCTCCGGCGGATCGGCGCCAATGATGACGCCCAGACGCTGCTCGATGTGCTGCGAAGGATGGCTTAGTCGAAGCAGGCAAGGCGCCCTTCGCGATGTGGGCGTTTGCGGCCTGTGCGGAAGAAACGGCTAGCATAAGTCGAAAGCTGCCCCCTCGCGCCAGCAAGAATCCTTCCCCTATTTGAACCAACCGCGAGGACTATCTTGAACATTGGGTGTCGGAATCTCGTTTAGCCGGTCGTCTTCAAGACAGACACGCTATGGAGAACAACAATGGCCATCACCATTACCGCCTTTGAACGGTCGCCCGATCGTGGCAGGGGTTTGGCGCGCGACATGCGCGTTCGCTGGGCGCTCGAAGAAGTGAACCAGCCTTACGACGTTCGTCTTCTTTCGTTCAAAGCGATGAAGGAACCCGCGCATCTCGCGGTCCAACCTTTCGGGCAGATTCCGACCTATGAGGAGGGCGATCTCGCCTTGTTCGAATCGGGGGCGATCGTGCTGCATATCGCGGAGCGCCATGCGGGCCTCCTGCCTGACGATACAAATGGTCGGGCACGCGCGATCGAATGGATGTTTGCCGCGCTGAACACGATAGAGCCGCCGATCGTCGATAGAGAAGTTGCCAGATTCCTGGAGGGCGACCAGCCCTGGTACGAGCAACGCCTGCCCATGATTGACAAACGCATTCGCAAGCGACTGAGCGAACTTTCCGATCGGCTTGGCGATGCCGACTGGCTCGACGGGAACTTCAGTGCCGCCGACATCCTCATGGTGACGGTACTGCGCAGATTGGAAGGATTGGGCATGCTGGACGCATACCCGATCCTTTCCGCCTATGTCGCCCGCGGCAAAGCGCGGCCGGCCTTCAAGCGTGCCTTCGACGCCCAGTTGGCGGTTTTCACAGCAGCATCGGCTGACTGAGAAAGGATCTACTTTGGGCCGTGCCTACCACCACGCCTCAGCACGTGAGCCGGGCGACGGTAAAGGCGGAGGCTGATGACCTGCGTCAGTTGGCGGCCAGCAAGCCATCGGCGGTGAGCGTTCTCTATCAGGCCGGGTCAGCGACGACGGGCCTGGGCGACGAGTGAGATGTCAATCTCGGTTTCAGCGATCCAGGAGCAGTCAACGGCAATATCGACATGGGTCCTGGCCGCGACACACTCTACACAGAGGGCAGGCAGATCACGAGTCCCGTCAATATGGGCGACGGCGCCGATTGGGCCGCAGTCACGGGAGGCACCCCTGTCGTCGAATTTCGCGGCAGGAGCCGGTGCGGACCAACTCATTTGGGCCGGCGGCAAACGAGTTCCGGCCAGGCAATGCCATCGTAAGATACCGATTGGCACCGGACGTCCTTCAGCACGGTGGCGATCGTCTCAATCACGTCGTCATCAGTGAAGGTCAAGGCTGAGTTGCTGGCCTTTGATTACAGGCAGAGGGCGGCCGATATCGATCTGGCCGAAAACGCGTTTGCGGCGCTCGGCATCGCGCTCCCGCTCCGCCCGGCTTGCGGCGACGGCAGCAAGGGCATTCGCGATAACCTGTTCAGTATGGGTCATGAGAACCTCCATAGGAATGTTCCTATTTTGTTCTCATTTTGCGACAGCGTCAAGGGGCGTATTCACGCCGTGCAAGGTACCGCTCCACCGGCGCCACACAAAGACAATTTCGCCGTCAAGTGTTCGTTCGCATGCGCCAGATGGGGTGGTAGATTGTTTCTCTACACGAGTTCAACCGCTGCAGGGAGAAACCGATGCGCAGACTTCGGATGCTTATACTGATAGGGTTCGCCGCGTTTGCTTCGGCCTGCACAACAACTCCGCAAAGTTCAAATCGCGGAGATTTTCAGTATCAACCGCGGTATTCCGTGAATCCCGCCTGTGCACATGGCTTCAGACCGACAAACGCGTTGTCGTGCGGTTACTGACCGGGGCTGGGCCAATTGAGGGCGAACGAGGCGCTCAAGCGTCCTGCGTTCGCCTTCGTAGGCCAGCCTAGCTGCACGCTGTGCCAAAGAGGTTTCCCTGCGGGTGGCCTTACGACTGGTGCGTCACGGCTGTGGAGAAGCCAATGATCTTCGTGGCAGCCGGAGGTACCGCATCCACACCGCGATTTTCCTTAACCGCATGACCCAAACGGGTCATGCGGTTGTATTGTCTCAACACTAAAATCCGGTCCGTTAGAGGGGGGGACGGGGTCTGCCGCAGCCGGTGGACGAATGGTGAGGCGTTTTGTCGTCTGTCGGTGGGAGGAAGTGGGTCGCCATCGCAACGACTGACAGAACAACGACCATCATTCCTGACGCATGCCGCCATGGGCAGACCCTTCCCAACTGATATGGAAAATCAGGAAATTCCCGGAAGTCGCGGATGCATACTGCTTGGCGTCACCCAACTTCCGGCATTCATGCCATGACGGTTCAACCTATCAACGATGGGTCATTTCGAACCAGAAGGACGTGTCGCAAATGCAGCTTGCACCGTACCTGCTTGATCAATGGTTGGCGAAATACGGATCCTCGCGATCCCCTATACTCTACGACCTGGCTTCGAGCGCGGGACCGACCTGGACATTGAGGGAACTGCTAGCTTTGGGAAACGAGGCGGTGAATGTCTCGGAAGTCGTTCTGGGCGACGCGCCTCCCGACGGCGACCCTGATCTCCGAGGGGTGATCGCTGCGCTTTACGACGTCGATCCGGAATGGGTCGTTGTGACGTCCGGTGCATCGGAGGCAATCGCGATCCTGCTTTGTATATCGGCCCAGCCGGATCACAATGTCCTTATTCCGAACCCCGCATTTACTCCCTTCGAAGTTATGGCGCAGGCATGGGGTTTGCAAACCCGTCGATACGAGTTGTCGCGGGACAACGGCTATCGGCAGGACGCCGATCAAATCCTTGCGGCTTCGGACCACAAGACCGTTTTGACGTTGGTCAATACGCCACACAATCTGGCGGGAACGATCCTGTCACGCGGCAAGATTTCCGAACTCGCAGCCGGCCTCCGGGACCGCGGGATTCCGCTGGTTGTGGATGAGGCCTATCACCCTGTCTATTTCGGGACGGCCGAACGGTCGGCAACAGGCATCGAAAATGTGATTGTCATCGGTGACATGTCGAAGACATTTAGCCTTCCTGGACTGCGTTTGGGATGGATTGTCGACCCCGATGGGCGGAGACGGAAGCGCATCGTCGAAGCACGAAGCTACTTCACGATGGGCAGCGCGCCGCTCCTGGAGAGGATCGGAACCCACGCCCTTGCCAATCGCAACGCTATTCTTGCGCGGTTGCGCTCAGTGGCGTCCGCAAATTTTACGAAGCTTGCGAGCTTCATGGAGAGCCAGCCAGGCATCCTGTCGTGGGTTAAGCCTCAAGCCGGGACAATCGCGTTCCCCTGGGTTATGGACGGCAGAAACGCCCGCCCGATCTGCATGGCGCTCGCCGATGCCGGCGTCCTGGTCGTGCCAGGCGACTGCTTTAGATGCCCGGACCACTTTCGCGTCGGATTTGCCGCCCGTGCTAAAGGTTTTGACGTAGCTCTTTCGATATTTTCGGAGACCTTGAGGAAAGAATATTGGGTTTCCGGCCACGCAAAAATCTAGCGCGCGTCAATTCGCGGGTCGAGTTTGGCCGAACTGCGAAAGGACGGCGACAAGTTCCGACTGCCTATGCGTGTTCGTCTTGCCGAAGATGGCCTTGAGATGGTTTCTGGCCGTCTCGTGGGAGATGCAACATTCCCTGGAAACGTCGTCGAGGGAAAGTCCCATCGCCAGCTTCTGCGCCAGCTTGGATTCGCTTGGGGTCAATGAGAAGCATTTCTGAAGGCACGCTTGCGTGGGCGAGCGCCGCTCATCCGGATCGATCAGGATTGCGACGGCCTGCCCGGGAGCCAGCGGGTTGAATGCGATCGAAGCTAGGGAAGTCACATAGGCGAGGATCGGAACGCGATCCTGTCGCGGCAACCGGATCGGATCGGCGAACGTCGTGTCCTTTCGGAGTATCACCTGTGCGAGGGCCATCTCGAACAACCTCGAAGCCGAGGTGTCGTATGAGTATAAGCGCTTTGCCCGCACGGTGATTGTAGGACAGGTTTCATCCCTGGCAGGCTCGTTGACAATGCGCTCGGCTGCCGCATTCAACCTTAGAACATTGCCGCATCCATCAAAGATGATCGCCGCCGTCATGCTCATGTCGAAGGCCTCGAGTGCAGCATCGATGCGCCCGAGGCCGAGCGTCCTTGTTATGGCGCAGGCCGTGCCGAGACGCCCTGAGAGGCTCACCAGGGAGTGCAGCTGTGCCGGAGTAAACGGACCGAGACTTGGGGAGCGTTGCAGGGCCAGACACCAGAGGCTGTCGCTCGACGCGACCTTGACCCCAGCGAACCATTGCAGCCCGTTCGGTGCGAGGAATTCCTGGTAGTAGGGATGCCTCGAGATGCTATCGGGGGTGAATATGTCGAAATCCGTCGCAACACCCCTCTGCACCAGCGTCGAAAGCACCCCGTAGCGGACGTCGCGATCAATCCAGCCACCCTCGACATAGGCCTCGAGCGACCGAACCATGCTTTCGCTGTGTGGCAGTCCTGGCAGATGATTGCCGGTATCAAAAAGAACCGCACCGGTGCATCCAGTGGCGATCGTGACGGCGTTCATCGCCTCGTTCCATTTCGTTGGATCGAGTGCCGCCTCGACGAACGCGCGTTCTATGCTAGCAACGTCGAATTCCATCCCCATGGCTCGGTCCCCCAACCGAAATCGCCCTGAGATAACCTGGCACCAGCGAATGGCCGGCTTCACCCCTCGCCTCAATGTCAGAGGATACTAATTTACCTCCGTCCGTGTTGCAACTACACGATGCAGCCTCAAGCGGTTGGGATTGACCAGGGGGTGCGTTGTCAGTGGAGCGGCTCCCGGAATCGCGCAAACCTGCCAGCAATGCAAATTGAACGGATAGTCCGCTTGGGGCCGAAAGCGGTCATTAAGAGATAGTGGCATCCAGCCAAGCCAGGCTTCTGGAAACTTGGCTAGATAAACACGACTAAATGGGTGGTGAAATGGTGCCCAGAGCCGGAATCGAACCAGCGACACGCGGATTTTCAATCCGCATTTATTGTCGCAACTTCGATGGCTTACTTTAAAAATGAGGTCAAACCGTCTCCCCCAAATCAACTACTTATGGCAACCCTGTCAAACCCTCCTGCACAACCTTCTGGGGATTCATTGGTGACAGGTCGGTGCGGTAAGCGACCGAGGAGTAGGTCCGAGCGTCGCCAGTTATGCACCGCGCGCTTGCCATATGTCGGGAGGCGCGGATGAGTGGGGTGCTGCCGTTTCGAGATGTGAAGCTGCAATGGCTTCAGCATTTGAGCTGCGACAAGGACGTGAGCGACAATGCGCGGTCCGTGGCGCTCTACGTCGTCACCACGCATTTAAACGGCCACACCGAAAAGGCGTGGCCGTCCTATCAAACGATTGCCGACGCGACCGGCCGGAGCGTCAAAACCATTCAGCGCGCCGTCCGTGAACTTGAGACTAAAGGATGGTTCGAGGTCCAGCGCGGAAATGGCATCGGGCACAACACGGAATATCGTCCCTCAGCGGCGTCGATTTTACGCGCATCGGAGGCCCGCGAAAAGACGGACAAGATTGTCACCCTTTGCTCTGGCAAAGGCGGTCAGATTGGTCCAGCAAGGCGGTCAGATGTGTCCGGCAAAGGGGGACAGATATGTCCGCCAAACCCAGAGAAAGAAAAAATAAATAAACCTAACCCGCGCGAGGACGCCCCGCCGCGCGTCGAGACGCGGCGAGCCATCCCGCTCGTTTTCGTTGCAGAAACAAAGGCGGTTCAGGTTCAACAATGGCGCATTTGGCTACGTCATCACGGTATCCCATCGCTTGAAGCCTTGGGTGTCCGGACGGTGAGAAACGGGAAAGCAGGCTACGCGTTGCCCGGCTATTGGCCGCCGGATGATGCAAGCCCCGACACTCTCAATTGGATAGCCTTCTTCGGCCGCCGTCGAGGCCGCATCGCAAATGAAGACCCTCGAGATAACAACGTTCGGAGGGCGTCATGAATAGCTGGCGACATCAAAGAAGGTCTGCTGGGCCGGGAAGACCACCCTATGCCACTTTATCACCAGCCATACCGCAAGGGCACGGGCTTTCCCCGGCTCCTAGATGGCGGTCAGCTGTCGATTGCCATACTATTTTGCCTTTTTGGCCAATACGTTGCCTTTGGGTCAGTCTCATTGACCTATCTCCTGTGGCACGACCGGGCCGGCTTTGACGGACCGCCTGCTGCTGATCGGCGTTCAGTTGCAATCCAAACTCGACACGGTAGCCTTTCGAATGAACCTCCGTCCGATGCCCTTTCTGTGCGAATGCAAGAGGTCACGCCGAATATGAGCTGATGGCCCGTACCAGAAACGACGCCTACAGCATTCGGAAACGGGACCAAATTCTAAGGGCACGTTTTAAAGAGTTTATCGCATAACCTTCTAACCGCCTGGATAGGCAACAACGGCGGATATGATCTGGAGCCGCCTACGCGGCGGTGGCGGCCTTCAAGTAGACTGGTTCAGGCGCCGAGCTTAGACGCGCCGAACGGAAACTTGTTCGCGTGCTCTATTTTTCCGGCACGGCCACCGTGATCGTGCAACGCTGATCTTTCTTTGCCTTGGCAGCCATCTCCGTACACGCGGTTAGCACTTCCCGGTTGGCGCTCACAAGGTTGCTCGCATCGACAATGCTGCGCCATCCTCTGGCGTTCGCCGACTGCGTTAAAGAGATGCCGGCGTTCCAACGATCAGCGTTCATCACTGTCGACGCAACGGCCATATCGACCGATCCGGGAAGCGCGCGCGGCAGGAACAGCGTCAATAGCATGCCGGCGACCAGGCCGGCGACACCCGCACTACATACCCACCAATTTTGATCCCGGCGCAGGCGGGCACTCCTGACGTAGCCCCCAAGCGCGCTCGACACGCGCTCGAGGCTCTGTCCTCGCGCTTCGATCATCCGCGCCGCATTGCCCGAAACCCGCTCCGCGGCGTTCTCGAGCGCACGCGCATAGTGATCGGGATCATTCCTTAGCGCCGGCGTCTTTTCGACCGCTTCTAGATGCTGCCCGACAACGGCGAGCTGCTGGACGATGCGACCAAGATCAGGACCGTAATCGATCGGCTGCTGGAATTTCTCGAAGGCAGCCTCCACACCCTTTCGAATCGTCGTCATTTCGCGCGTGAGATCGCCAGCGAGATCTTCGACCGTCCGCCGTAGCGTATCGAACGCCTGGGCCGGATCGCCGGCTTCGTCTTGTTCATCGGGCTTGGCGCCCTCCAGTCGATCGGTCATGCCGTCTCCTTCCTATCGTTCCAGCCCGAGGCCCCGGCTGCGGCTCTGGGACAGCTGCCGTTCCATCTCACGGGCAATGGTCTGATCCTGCCGCATATGGCGAATTCCAAGGTCCTGGCTTCGATTGCGCAGGACGGATTCTACCTGCGCGTCGCGCTCAAGGCCCTTCACCATGCCGCGCATCTCGCCCTCGACCTTCTGGCGGGCCTCATCATGCTGCCAACCTTGAAGTTGCCGGCGCTCGCCCTGCAGTTCGTGCCAGCGCTGCACGAACCGTTCGGCCCGGACGCTCGGATCGGCCAATGCCACTCGCTCCCGATCCATACCGCCGACAAGCTCACCGACACGCGCGCGGCCGGAAAGCTCCGTTATCGCCTCAACCGTCTTCGGATCATGTTGCAGGGCGGACCGGATCAGTTCGTGCGATCCAGGCCGCGCCCGGTCGAGCTGCTGGCCCGCGATGCGCAGTTCCTGCTTCTGGGTTTCAAGGACGGGCAAGTTCTCGCGTATCTGCTTGTCGGCCGCGCTAAAGGCCTGCGCATAATGGTCAACGGCCTGTTCAAAGGCCGACAAGGGCCGCGCCCGGTCCGCCAGCCGATGCGCCGCCGAAGCTTCCTGATCGCGACCAGAAGAGCGCAAGCCCTCTTCCCTTTCCGGCCGCTGCGTTTTCGAGGCTGTCCCGCGCTCTAAAGCTGCTCCTCGGCCTACACTGAGCTTGAGGCCGGCGAATATGCTGCGCTTCTGAGTTGGGGCTTTCTGCAGACCTTCCCTGGCCACGTCATGATTCTTGTGATCGCGCACCAGATTTCTTGCAGATTCTTCTCGTTTAATATCCGTGCCAACTTTGTATGCGGATCCGCGCAGAAACCTGTGATCCTCGGCCTTCGACTCCCACTCCGGACGTAGCTCGGCACACTCGCCCCGAATTTCGATCTCACTCCGGGCCCCCAATTGCTCCGCGATCCCTCGCCGCTCGGCAAAGTCGCGCGTGTAGTCAAGGGTCGTTTCCTTCACCCCCGACCGGCTGAGGCGGTGTTCCAGTTGGGCGTAGGTCAGCTCATCGGCGCTATGAATCTTCCACGCGTTCCGCTCAACGAGCATACCATGCGGAAGCCGCACCGTATCCGATCCGCGATGTTCAAGGCCGATGTTCGTGCCGAGTTCAGCTTGAGCTTCGGCCATCGCCCGCTCAAGGTCCACGCCCCAAACCGTGTGTTTCTGGCCTTTGTCGTTTTCCACTGTCACGAAATAGCTGGCCCGGTTCTTGGCATCGTGTTGATACGGAGCGTGGCCGTGCTCGACCAGCCGGCCGGCGTTGCGAGCGCCAAACTCTTGCCTGTCGGCATAGAGCCGTACACTGTCGCGATGGCGGGTCATGGCGACATAGGTCAGGTGCCGGTCCATCGACCCCGACGCCATTACATAGGCACGGTCCACAGTCGCACCCTGGTTCTTGTGAATCGTCGTTGCATAGCCATGGTCGAATGCTCGGTATTCGTCCGTCGCCACGCCGATTCTGTCGCCAGTCCCGTCGAGTGTTGCCACGATCTGGCCGGCTTCAACACTGTCGACTGTGCCAAGCATCCCGTTCTTGACACCAAGATCACGGCTGTTCTCAAGAAACACTATGCGGTCACCCGGCGCGAACGATCGTTTGCCGTCATTGGTCTGGAACGTCAGCTCGCGTCCGAAGGGCCCATGCCCTTCGTCAGGCACGTTGCCCTGTTCGCCCTGAGTCAGCCCGCAGCTGTTTGCCAACTCGCCACGCTCCCACAGAGCAGATCTGATCGCGTCATTGATAGCCCGAACATCGGCCCGCCGATGCGCCATCGCCACACGCGTTCCCGCCGGTCGCGCTTCGCGATCGGCCAGGTAATCGCTCACCATTTCGGCTCGTGCCTCGTCCCGCGTCTCACTCAGCCGAATGTCGCCATGGTCGCGGTAGGCGGAAAGCCCCTCGGTCGTCCGGTGCGTCGCAAAGGCCACCGACGCCTCCCGCTGCCAATCGACACGCTGACGACGGATTTCGGAGAGTTCGGCGTGACCGATCTGCTCGGCAATGGCCCGGAACGGTGCACCGGCTCCGATCGCCTGCAGCTGCTCATGATCGCCAACAAGTACGATCTTCGCCCCGCGCTCGTCCACCGCCTTGATGAAGCGAGCAAGCTGCCGGCTCCCGATCATCCCCGCCTCGTCGATCACAAAGACGTCGCTACGGCCGGGTTGGTCGCGGCTGACGTTGCCGTCACCCTGTGACTGCCAGCGGTATTCCCACGACGCCAGCGTCCGGCTCTGGATGCCGGATGCTTCCTCCAGGCCCTCGGCCGCCTTCCCCGACAGTGCCGCGCCGTGGACGGTGTAGCCCTGGGCCTCCCACGCCTCGCGCGCGGCCGCAAGCATGGTGGACTTGCCAACTCCGGCGAAACCGACGACCGCCGCAATCCGCCCTGCCCCGGTGATATGCTCGATCGCCGCCCGCTGCTCGTGGGACAGCCGCGCCGCCGCAATCTGCCGTTCCCGCTCCAATCCGTCCTGCTCGCCGCGCTTCACCTTTCCGGCAGTGTCTCTGGAGACGCTTGCACGTATCGCCGCATCCTGCTTCTCTATCGACCGATCGACGTGACGACGATCGACGCCATGGCTCCGTGCATTCTTCATGACCTCCGCGCGATCGGCCAACCCGCTTTCAATCTCGACCATTTCACGGGTCGAATACCGCGCCACCTCAGTCTCGCCGGTGGCTGCATCGATCCGCTCAGGCTGCAATACCACCAGCGAGGGCGAGGCCATGACCTTGGCAAAAGCGCTCTGGAACTCCCGAATATCGTCGTTGACGTAGCGATGCAGCGTCCGGGCGATATCGCGCCGGTCGAACACGCTCTTCTCATTGCTGATGAGCGAAAGCACCTGCTCCGGCTTTTCCCGGATGAGCTCGGCGTTACGCCCGGCAGGCTCCTCATCCAGCCGCCGCCGATTGACCGGCTTGCCCTGCCGCTCCATCTGCGTTGCATGCACGCCCATGTGTTCAGTCGGCTCGATCTCAAGCCCGCGTTCTAAATGGCTATGATGATCAATCCTGACGTCCAGACCGGCTCGCGCCAGATGCTCGTTCGCCGTCTGCTCGAAAGATTGGCGGATATCGCGTAGCTGCATTTGCGAGGTTGGCAGCCCCTTCGGTAAAAGTTCCTTGTTGGCCCGCTCGATATGCGTCTTGCTTTCAAGCCCCTCTGACCCAACCAGTCGCGTAGTCATCAGTACATGCGCATGGTAGTTGCGGACGTCACCATCAACATGCGGCTGATGCACCGCGAAATCCACTGCGGTGCCATAGCGATTGGCGAGCCCTTGCGCGAACTCCCGCGCCAGATCGACACGCTGGGTCGAAGACAGCTCATGCGGAAGTGCAATCTCAAATTCGCGGGCAACACGCGCGTCTTTGCGTGTCTCGGCGAACTCCGCCGCGTTCCACAATACCGAACGGTCCCTCGCCCATTCGGCAGCCACACCCTCCGGAATGACGATCTCCGTGTGCTCAACACCCTGCTTGGCGCGGAAATCATGAACGAGCCCGTCACGCTGATTTTCAATCCTTGTCGCGGATCGGTAGGCGGCAGCAGCCACGGCGCTGCGACCACCGCTGCGTGCCACAGGTTTCATGCTCAAATGATAGATCGCCATTCGATCTATTTCCCATCCAGATCCGGCATCTGCGCCGTGGGTTGTGAAGCAACCCGTAAGTGCGCCCTTGTACCCTCATCGCCTTGGTCTCTTCGGGTCCCGGTGGGACCATGCGGCAACGTCCGCGTTCTATTTTTAGGCTTTCGACCGCGTGCTGCTACCCGCACATATGCGAGTTGCCGGAGCACACCCCCTAAGCCAGCTTCGTTGCCGTGCAACCTGCGAGGGCCAGTTGGCCCAAACGCTCGGGTGAAAACGCAAGCGGAGATGATCATCGTGACAGGCACGACAATTAGCGAACGACTTGCCCAGCTCGAGGCTAGAAAGAAGACGTTACTGTTGCGCCTCAGCAAACAGGAGCGGGCGATCGATACACGCCGAAAGGTCCTGATCGGAGCACTGGTGCTGCATCGATTGGAGAATGGCGACCGCGCATCATCTTCGCGACCCCTTCTCGAATGGGTCCAACGCGCGTTACCGAAGTTCCTCAGTCGCGAGGGCGACCGGGAATTGTCGACGATCTTCTGAAGCCACACGGTGAAGACCAATCGCCGAAGGATGGCGGCACGGCGTTATGATCTATGCCCGTCAAATCAAAAACGCCGCCGCCAATATGATGCGCAGTGGCCGGGCGACCGTGGTCTTCCATTCGGCAGCCCGTGCTCTTGATTCCGAAAAGTCCGACCTTTCCATCTCCTGACGCCCGACGAAGTTCGCTTCCCTGCCCGGTCGAAAGAAGCAGTAACAGCGACGGCCATAACCAACATGAATCGGTCAGGACCGACCGATTCAGAAAAGTCGTTGGACGCCTCTGACAGGACTTTGCGATCCTTCCGTCATGATCGCACAGCCCTACCACCTCAATATTGAGATCACCGACTTCAAGAGAAACATGGCTCGATTCTATCAGTTGTCGATCGAGCCGACCCTCTTTGGTGATGTGTCGCTTACCCGCAGTTGGGGGCGCATCGGAAGACGCGGCCAGCAGAGGGTGCACCTCTTCAACAGCGAGAAAGAAGCCGTCGCTCTCCTTCTGACTCTTCTTGCCCAAAAGCGTTCTCGTGGCTATCGACCCAACGTTAGAGCCTGAGGCTGACCCGGTGCCGGCCTTTTGCGGCGAGTGGTTCCATTGAGGGGAGAAGACGGCTCACGCCGCCTCCCCTTCAGGCTGGAGATAGTGCAGGTAGCTGACGGCGCGCTGCGCCTGACTGGCGGCGGTAAAGATCGCCTGCGGTTCGCTTGAGAGCACTTTGAGCCAGGAGGCGAGATAGCTCGCATGGTCGGGCCGTGGTTCGAGTTCCGGAACAACGCCGAGATCGGCGCAGAGGAAGCAACTGCCGAGCTCGGCGATCAGTTCCTCGCGGGCACGTTCGCTGTTGTCCTTGGCATAACGGCTGAGGTCACGAGCGAGACGATGCGGGGCTGCCGTCCAGTGGGTCAGCTCATGACTTAAGATGGCGACGTAGGATTGTGCGTCCCGGAAGGCTTCGAAGGCCGGCATCTGGATATGATCGCGGGCCGGCGCATAGTAGGCTGACGAGCCGCCGTGCCGGATCAGGGCGCCGGTATTGGCAAAGAAGCGGTCGGCATGGCCGATGCGGGCAATCGGATCTGGAGCCGGCACAACTGGTCGGAAGCGCTCGCCCAGTCCGTCGATCTGGTCGGTGTTGAAGACGGTGTAGGCTTTCAGAAACGGGATGCTGTGCGCAACCGCCTCGCCGGTCTCGCTGGTTTCGGCCCGCAGGAAGGAGCTGGCAAAGACGACGGTCGTGCCGGTCTCGCCCTTACGCACCGCCGCCCCGAATTCGCGGGCCTGACGAAATGTCATCCAGGTGGCCGAGGTAAAGCCACGGGCAATCGCTTCCGACCAGAGGATGAGGACGTTGATTCCGGAATAGGGCTCGCCATTGTGGCGCAGCGGCCGGGTGATCCGGTCGCTCGCACAAGCCGTGCTCCAGGGCTGCATCCAGGGTCTGACACCCTGTTCGAGTTCGGCGATGATCTTGTCGGTGATGCTTCTGTAGAGATCGGATCGTTGCTTTGTCGGCTGCCTCGTCATGTTTAAACCTCCGTTCGAGGTCGCGACCATCGCGACCTGCTACGGCGGTCCGAATGCCGGGCCTTCAGCGCTGGCACGCACCCGATAGGGCCGCAACGGAGTGGAGGACGGCAACGCTGTTGCGGGCCAGCGCGAGCCCGGCAGGACCAAAAGCCGGCGCAGGACGCGAGGCGCGGGCGGCAGAAGGGATGTTCAACAGCAGGCAGGCCAACCAAGGATCGGCGAACGGGCGGCCGAGTAATCAGGAGGCTAGCCTCACACGGCCGCCCTCACCGCCTCGGCCGTGCCAGCGACCGGGCGATATCGACGATGTCGTCGCGCGAGGCGGTCGGATCTTCTCGGTTCCAGGCAACCCCCAGCCCGATCCGGAAGTCGATGCCTCTGACCTTCTTCAGCTCTAAGGCGCGGTTCGGAAATTCACGCGTCCATTCCGGGACAAAGCCGATGCCAAGCCCGGCCGAGACGAGCGACACCAAGGACCAGGTGTCGCTCCGCAAGAATGTTCATTGGCACGGACCAAACAAGTTGATGCATTTCTGCGCGCGTCAACGTTGTTTTCAATTCGGCGGTATTGCCGGCATCTTCGTCGCGCATGCTTCGCCCATTCGTTCTCGTGCAGCCCCAATCAAGGATTCACATCGAATTCGACCCCAACTTCGACTCGCAGACTTGTCAGTTTACTCGGCTCCGAAATCAATCTTCTTTGAAACCTATGAAAACGCTTGAAGAGCCGCGGCGCAAATTGCCTCGGATCCGCAGCACGGTCAAATTGAGAAAGGTGCAATCGTGCCAGCCAAATTCAGAATGAAATTAAATACAGGCATCTGATGGTCGGGCTCTAGTCGGCGAAGCGTTGCTGGCCTCGGAATGGGAAAAGGCACGCACGAGCGGTGGGCAGTCCAACCTCCGGCCGGTTCGATCGCGCGGTTCTCAAGGCCTCCAGAACACATTTCCCAGTTTTTCCGTGTCAGTGGTAGGAGCAGGACAATGGCGAATGCTATGTTGAATATTCGTGTCGTTCAGCCGCGAATGATGTCCATAAAACAGGCAGCGGACTATGTCGGCTTACCTTTGAGGCGTTTCCCGAGGATTTGCTCCGTCAAGCCGGTCGCTATGCCCGAAAGCGAAGAGCGTTACGACATCCACGACCTTGATCGGTGGCTCGACCTGATCAAAGCCGGAAACGCGGATACAGACGCAGAAATCCTGGAGCGCCTCGGATGAGGAAGCCTCGGGTTCGACGCCCGAACAAATACGCGGGTTGGCAGATTTTCAGGGACCACGACGGCGACTGGCGCTGTTATCACCGCAAGACACGGGAGAAGATCGACTGCCGAAGGTTCGAGCCATACACCTTGGCGTTCGACATGGAGATTCACCGCATCAACGAACTGCGGAATGAAAAGGAGGCCAAACCCGGTACACTGGGAATGCTGATTACGAAATACCGCGAAAGCGTCAGGTTCCGCGCCGAGCTGGCTCCTCGAACGCGCGCCGACTATCAGAAATGTTTCGACTATCTTCAGGCGATTGGCGACACGCCACTGGACCGGTTCAGGCCTCCATTTATAGCAAAGATCCGGGACAAGGCCTTGGAGAAACGCAAGTTTCGCTTTGCTAATTACGTACGCTCCGTCCTTTCAGTGATCTTCGACTGGGGAATTGAGTATGGCTTCACAAAGGACAATCCTGCGGCCAAGGTAAAGCCCGCCCGACGCCCCAAGGCCCTTCCCGACGCTAACCGACCATGGACCGACGCTGAGCGTGAAACCGTTCTCGCAGCGCTGCCACCTCACATGCTGCTGCCGGTCGCCCTCATGATGTTTTATGCGCTCGATCCGCAGGACGCGCTGGAACTGCCGAGGATGGCCATTACGCAAGCCGGGCTCGATACACGCCGCAACAAGACTGGCCAGCCAATCTACCTGCCTCTCTTCGAGCCTGTCGCTGAGGCGATTGCGCGTGCACCGAAGCATGATGCCTTGACGCTGTGTGCCAATAGCAGAGGCCAACCCTGGACCTACAATGGGTTCAGCACGAACTGGAGCAGACTTAAAGGAAAGCTGGAGGCGGAAGGTTTGATCCAGCCCGGGCTAACGTTGAAGGGTCTTCGGCACACAGTTGCAACCATTCTCGCGGAGATGGGCAAGGACCATGGAACAATCGCACTGGTGCTCGGCCACGCCACGGAAGCAATGGCGAAGCACTATTCCCGGCGTGCCAACATGACGAAGCGCACGAAATCCGCCGTCGCCGATTTTGAGGCCGAACTGAACAAACGAAAAACGAAAATTGTCAAATCCGGAGTCTGAAAGTGTCAAACTCAAATAAGCAAAAGGTGAGAAAACATGAAAAACACTAGGTGTAACAATGGCTTAAAATGGTGCCCAGAGCCGGAATCGAACCAGCGACACGCGGATTTTCAATCCGCTGCTCTACCAACTGAGCTATCTGGGCTAACCCGCTTCGCAGACATTCTTTCCTGGGAAAGGACCGAGGGGCCTTGGTTCGCCCCGGAAGCGAGCGGGGTTATAGCATCTTGTCCGGACATGGCAAGCGCCAAATGACAGTTTTTTGAGAAGCCTTGGAATTTTCCAAATTCATCAACGAATTTAATGGCTTCGCCCGTGGAAAAACCGGCCTATTGCTCGTCCTCGTAATCCGCCTTCGCTTCGTCGTCGGCAACGGGGATGGCGTATGAGCCGGAGAGCCAGCGCGAAAGATCGAGCTCGCGGCAGCGGTTCGAGCAAAACGGGTAGTGTTCGCGGTTGGACGGCTTGCCGCATTCCGGGCAGGGCCGCGTCTTGCGCAGCGGTTCGACCTTGGCGGCCTTGTTTTCGTCAGACATCAGCGGTTCCTTCGAGGATCAGCCCTCGGGCCACCGGCTATGCACGTCAAAGCCTTCGCCGGTCAGCAAAAGGATGGTTTCATAAAGCGGCAGGCCGACGACGTTGGTGTAGGAGCCAACCATCTTCTGCACAAATGTTCCGGCCAGGCCCTGGATACCGTAGGCCCCGGCCTTGCCGCGCCACTGCCCTGACGCAAGGTAGTTCTCGATCTCGAAACCGGAAAGACGCTTGAAGCGAACCTTCGTCTCGACAATCTTCTGGCGGATCTTGCGGTCGGGCGTCACCAGGCAGACGCCGGTATAGACCCAGTGGCTGCGCCCGGACAAGAGATACAACGAGGCTGACGCCTCATCCGCGAACTCGGCCTTGCCAAGAATACGGCGTCCGACAGCTACGACGGTATCGGCGGACAGGATGTAACTGCCCTTCCACGTCATGTCGCCCTTGATGGCGGCAAGTGCTGCCTCGGCCTTTTCCGTCGACAGGCGCCGGGCGAGCGAGCGCGGGTGCTCAGACTTCTTCGGCGTCTCGTCGATATCCATCGGCATGAGACGCGAAGGCTCGATCCCTGCCTGATTGAGCAGATCAACGCGGCGGGGCGAGCCGGAAGCCAGAATGAGCTTGTATTTCAGCGCCATGGAACCTCGACCACCGGAAGACGGAGAAAGCGGCCTTTCAAGCCTTATATGCAGGCCTACTTGAAGCGGTAGGTGATGCGGCCCTTGGTCAGGTCGTAGGGCGTCATTTCAACGAGAACCTTGTCGCCGGCCAGAACGCGGATGCGGTTCTTGCGCATGCGGCCAGCAGTGTGAGCGATGATCTCGTGTTCGTTTTCGAGCTTTACGCGGAACGTTGCGTTCGGCAGAAGCTCGGTCACAATACCCGGAAATTCGAGGACTTCTTCTTTAGGCATATAGTGGTTTTCTTCCTGTGGGTTGAGATGACGGCGGCAGCCGCCCCAAAATTTTGGGCGGAAACTACACAATCAACGAGGGTTTGTGAACCTAATTGATCGCGTTTCCGTCATTTGTTTCACGCCGAATGCGCGGCGATGGTGTTTCTTCTAACCAGCCGGCTCTCGATCAGTTCGGTCAGATGATCGCGGACTTGCCGGTAGCTGTCCAGAATCTGCTCTCGCGTGCCCTGAACAACTGTCGGATCGATGGTTGGCCAATAGACGACTTCGATGGCTTTCGACCGGGTCAGTTCGAGCGCTGCATGGTGCGCCTGCGGCGAGAGCGAGATGATCAGGTCGAAGTAATCATCTTCCAGTTCTTCCAGCGTATGCGGATGATGCCGGCCAAGCGAAAGGCCGATCTCCTCAAGCGCAACATCGACGAAGGGGTCCCGCTCCCCCGAACGGACGCCCGCGGACCTGATATAGACGTTCGCAGGCAGCATGCTGCGGGCGATCACCTCGGCCATCGGGGAGCGAATGCAGTTCATGCCGCACATGAACAGGATGGCTCCCGGCCTTTTTCCTTCGCCTGCGTCGACCTGCGCTTCCATCGACGTCAACCGCGCCAGTAAAGCACGCAAACCAGCGTGAACAGCCGGCGTGCGGTATCGAAATCGATCTCGATCTTGCCGTTCAGGCGGTCCCTCAGCGTCTGCGAGCCCTCATTGTGAATGCCGCGCCGTCCCATGTCGATCGCCTCGATGCGGCTCGGCGAGGCTGAGCGGATCGCCTCGTAGTAGCTTTCACAGATCAGGAAATAATCCTTCACGATGCGACGAAACGGGGTCAAGGACAGGATGTGGGTGGCGACGGCGCCTCCGTCCTCCGTCGTGATCGCGAAAACCAGCTTGGAGTCGACCAGCGAGATATTCAGCCGGTACGGCCCACCGGAATGACCCACGGGCGTAAAGCTGTTTTCCTCGACAAGATCGAAGATGGCGACCGCGCGCTCGTGCTCGACGTCGGGCGTCGCTCTGCCGATGCTGTCGTCAAGGACGACGTCGCAAAGCCGAAAGTCGCCCGCTGCCATCTGTCACCCTTCCAGGTTCAGGCGGATCGCGACCGACCGTGCGTGTGCGTCCAGTCCTTCGGAAACGGCCAGCGCTATGGCGGCGGGACCGAGCGTGCGAAGCTGCTCGGGACCGAGGCGCAGGATCGAGGTGCGCTTGACGAAATCGAGCACCGAGAGACCGGAGGAGAACCGGGCCGAGCGGGCCGTCGGCAGAACGTGGTTCGAGCCGCCGACATAGTCACCGATCACTTCAGGCGTATGGGCGCCGATGAAGATCGCGCCGGCATTGCGGATGCGGGGCAGCAGCGCGTCCGGATCGGCAACGGCAAGCTCCAGGTGTTCGGGCGCAATCCGGTTTGCCAGCGGAATGGCGTCCTTGAGCGACTTCACGAGAATGATCGCTCCAAAGTCGCGCCAGCTTGCGGCAGCGGTTTCGGCCCGATTGAGCAGTTTCAACTGCCGCTCGACGGCTGCTTCCACGGACCGGGCGAACTCCGCATCGTCAGTCGCGAGGATCGCCTGCGCGCTCGCATCGTGCTCGGCCTGCGCCAGAAGATCGGCCGCCACCCAGTCCGGATTGTTATCCTTGTCGGCGATGACAAGCACTTCCGAGGGACCGGCGATCATGTCGATGCCGACGGTGCCGAAGACCTGGCGCTTGGCGGCTGCCACATAGGCATTGCCCGGGCCGGTGATCTTGGCGACCGGCGCGATCGTTTCGGTGCCGTAGGCAAGGGCTGCAACGGCCTGCGCACCGCCGAGCCGATAGATTTCGGTGACGCCCGCGAGTTTGGCGGCGGCGAGCACGGCCCGATTGACCACGCCACCGGTTGCCGGAACGACAATGACGATGCGGTCGACGCCGGCAACCTTGGCCGGTACCGCGTTCATCAGCACCGAGCTCGGATAGCTCGCAGTACCGCCCGGCACATAAAGGCCGACCGCCTCGATCGCCGTCCAGCGAGACCCGAGACCGACGCCCATGTCGTCCTCATAGATATCGTCCTTCGGCAACTGGCGGCGATGATGCGATTCGATCCGCACGGCCGCGACCTTCAGCGCGCCAAGCACCTCGGCCGGCACCGCTTCGACCGCTGCGTCGATCTCGGCTTCCGTCACGCGCATCGGCGTTACGGCAAAATCGATCCCGTCGAATTTCTTCGAGTATTCGGCAAGCGCCACGTCGCCGCGTGCCCTGACGTCATCGATGATGGCGCGGACTGCCGTATTCACATCCTCGGAGACTTCGCGCTTGGTCGTCAGGAAGGCGGCAAACCGTTGCTCGAAGCCTTCCGATGCCTGATCCAGCCAGATTGCCAATGCGATATTCCTCTTTGATAACAGAACAACCAGTTCTCAGGCGCCGGGATGGCGCGGCTTGGATGCGGTTTCCCACGCTCCGCCGATATCCGCAAGCTGAACCTCGATGCATTCGACATCGAGCGCAACACTTGCCGTGCCTGACAGCGCCAGCTCGACCGTTCCCTCCGGCCCCTCGCCCTTCTGCTCGAAGCGGATAGCAAGCAGCGACAGCACCGCGTCGCGGTTCTCGCGATCGATGCCGGTGGAGCGAACCGCAAGTACACGCTTGAAGACGACAGCTGCGCGGCGGCGTTCGAACCCCCTGCGCTTCTTGCCGGCTTCTTCCCACACGAAGCGGTTGACGGCGACCGAGAACTGACCTTCGCGCGGCGACCAGGCCAGATCGGCGACCTTGAAGACGCTATCCTGCAAATGCGCGGAGACGACGGCAAGATCTTCGCTATCGAGTGCTACCAGCTTCAGGTCGGTCATTCAGGCAATACCCCATCGCCAATGCATCGCCGGAATGGCGATGCGTCAGACAACGGACATAAGGCGCGACACGACAATGCGCAACCATATCGAAGGGCTGAGAAGCGCGCTTTCGTTATTCGCTCACACGCTCGACGATGGCGCCGCAGCGGGTCAGCTTTTCTTCCAGGCGCTCAAAGCCGCGATCGAGGTGATAGACACGGGACACCATCGTCTCGCCTTCGGCGGCAAGGCCGGCGATGACGAGCGAGACGGAGGCGCGCAGGTCGGTCGCCATGACGGGCGCACCCTTCAGCCGCGGAACGCCTTCGATCTTCGCCGTCTGGCCAGACAGCGAGATCTTCGCGCCCAGGCGCGCTAGTTCCTGCACATGCATGAAGCGGTTTTCGAAAATCGTCTCAGTGACATGCGAGATGCCGGTCGAACGCGTCATTAGCGCCATGAATTGCGCCTGCAGGTCGGTGGGGAAGCCCGGGAAGGGATCGGTGACGATATCCACCGGCTTGATGCCGACGCCATTGCGGCGGATGCGCATTCCGTTGCTGGTCGGCGAGATTTCGGCACCGGCGCGGCGGAGCGTTTCAAGGGCCGTGTCGAGAAGCGCGATATCCGTGTGCTCAAGAGTGACATCGCCGCCGGCCATGGCGACGGCCATGGCATAAGTGCCGGTCTCGATGCGATCGGGCAGGACGCGATGGCGCGCGCCGGAAAGCGACGAGACGCCCTCGATCGTAATCGTGCTGGTGCCGGCGCCGGAGATCTTGGCGCCCATGGCAATGAGGCAGTTGGCGAGGTCGACGACCTCCGGTTCGCGGGCGGCGTTGCCAATGACGGTCGTGCCGCGGGCAAGCGTTGCGGCCATCATCATGACGTGAGTCGCACCGACGGATACCTTCGGGAAGGTGTAGCGGGCGCCGATCAAGCCGCCCTTCGGTGCCGTCGCATTGATGTAGCCGCTGTCGATCTCGAGGTTCGCGCCAAGCGCGGTCAGGCCATCGAGGAAGAGGTCGACCGGACGCGTGCCGATGGCGCAGCCGCCCGGCAGCGAGACGCGGCACTGGCCTTCGCGGGCCAGCAGCGGACCGATGACCCAGAAGGAGGCGCGCATCTTGGACACCAGCTCATAGGGAGCGGTGGTATCCACGATGGTGCGGCAGGTGAAGTGGATGGTGCGCGAGTAAGCGTCTTCCTGCCGCTCGCGGCGGCCGTTGACGGCAACGTCGACGCCGTGATTGCCGAGGATGCGCATCAAAAGCTCGACATCGGCCAGATGCGGCACGTTCTCAAGCGTCAGTGTATCGCTGGTAAGTAGCGAGGCGATCATCAGCGGCAGGGCGGCATTCTTGGCGCCGGAAATCGGAATGATGCCGTTAAGCTCATTACCGCCGACAATTCTAATACGATCCATGTGCGCTTACGGGCGATGCCCGCCTTTCTGAAAGGCTGTCTGTAAAAAGATGCGGGTGTTTAGACGAAATTAGCGGGGGCTTCAATTCGCCGTGAACCGAACATTATGATTCGTCCATTTTTGCGGCAGGCAGGCCATCCGTCTCATCCGCCTGCCCCGATCGACGCGCACGGGTCTGCTGTTTGCGGCGGGACAAATTTTCTCGGAGCTTTTCGGCGGCCCGCTCGCGACGTAGTTTTGCCTGGCGTTCGATCTCGGCCTTGCGGCTCTTCTGGCCTTTTTCGGTGTTTTCGGTCATCGCCCAGACTTAGCCGAATTCGCGCCAATCCAAAAGTGGGCCGGCCTCAATCTCTACAAAGATGGAAATTGCGGCTTGCGCTTATCATGAAGCTGTGGCAATAGGCCCCCCGTTCACGCAATGCAGCCGGTTCGGTTGCGCGTCTGGTTCCTGCTGCCGTAGCTCAGTGGTAGAGCACACCCTTGGTAAGGGTGAGGTCGGTGGTTCAATCCCACTCGGCAGCACCAGTTTTCTCTAGGAAAATCAGATAGAAGAGCGTGGACGTCAGCGACCGAGAGGCGCGCGAAACGACGTGAAAGTGTGGAACAGACCACGAATTGCACAGAAAATCCGTGCGGCATGTTCCCGTCACGTTCTCACGAGACAGAAGACAAATAGGTTTCCTACATGATCGAGCTTACGCCATCGCAGATTGCCGCACTGAAACTCGCTCGGGACGGAGACCTGTATCTTCAGCCATCGAACAAATGGACGCACCAGAATGCGACGGTAACCTACGCAAAGTCGGACCGCTGGAAGGAACGGCCTCTGAAAGTGAAGTCCGTAACAGCCAAAGTTCTGGATGAGCTAAAGGCGCCTGGCTTGCTGGAGCGGCGGCATCTCGACGATAACGCTTCGAAAGACGTCTACGGGATAACAATGGCCGGGAAGGTATGGCTACTGAAGAACAAGTAGGCTTAAGTGCATTGGTGTCCAGAGCCGGCACACGGAAACTCAACAAAAACAAGACGGGTAGCGTGTGACTGGACACTCATTATTGCCACGCCGTCATTATGCTTTTTGGAAAAGTGTCCAGCCGTTTTTAGGAGTGAGAGTGGCCGTTTACGTCGATCCACAGCGGCATAAACTCGGGCGGATGAGACCTATCCCCAGATGCTCGGAAGCTTCCTTAACGGCACTCCAGCCAGTAAAGCCTGCGTCGTTTTAAACGGCGGCGCGAAATCGTGTCACCCGCGGTTCATACCGTCGCGCTTGACGATGATCGCTCTATTGGCGCGTGGACCGTCGGCAACCTGTGACTCTCGGCTGCGAAAGAACGCCTCTCCCGCAAGTGCGCAGCCACCTAACGCCCTGAGATTTCAGTTGAATCGTGCTACGTGCGCTGCTCAATTGTCGGCAACCAGGAGGCGTTCATGAAAAACATGGTTCTAGCGGCCGCGCTTTTGCTGTCGTCCGCATCCTTTGCCGGCGCGGTGACGCAGATCAATGCCCGTGAGCATACCTGCACTGAGATCACGCAAATCATTCGCCAGGAGAAAAAGCTTTTCGTGCGCGTCGGCATCGGTGGCCGGAGCTTCCGTTATCCGCCGGCCAAATGCGGCCCCGGCGACAAACGGGACACAACCAACCTGCAAGATGCCACGGGAAAACAGTGCATTCTCGACTACGCCTGCGTCTATGACCCGCAATCGCTTTATAATTTCCGATAGGACTCGCGGGAAAGCACTGCCAACTCATCGGCTCAAAGAAAATGCCCTGGTCCGGTCTCAGGCGTCGAAGTGCCAATCCTTTGTCGGACGGCACAGCGTATAGTCGGACTCATCGAGGTCTTGGATCATCTGCCTCAGCGTCCGGACGGTTTCCTCAAACGCTGCTAGCTTTGCATCGGTCACGTCTACGTTCGAGCCCGTGGCATCATCCCGTTCGAGCCATCGCTGGTTGCCGCGCCGCATGGATATGACCATAGAAACATACTTCTGGCATTCAGCATTCAGAACGTTCTTGAGGTCCTGCATCACCGATCTCCAACGCTAACAGAGGGCGACTGACGTTGAGCTTTCCATGGTTGCACAAAGCGTTGTTTTCAGCCAGTTAAAAGTGCGCTTAGCCGATCTGCCGGCTAAAAAAGAGATAACCTCCCACGGCACTCAAAAGATCTGCGGTCTGGGGGACGGCGCCGGTGGATACCGAGATCAACCAGCATCCGGTTTTCCTGTTTGCGGGCTCCGAAAATATCGCTAAAATACACTCAGTACGGGCCTTCTGGGGGAACGCGAAGGCTGACTTGCACGTTTTGGCGTAAGCAACGGAGAATGCGCCTATGGCCAGCGAGAAGTGGAATAATCCTATTCATGTGGGGTTTGAAAATACGGGCGCACGCACGATCGTCGGCCCTATGGACGCGCTGAAATGCCTGGCAGACCTGTGGCCGAGCAGTCGCGGGTTGCATTATCTGAAGGCAAGAAGCACTTGCAGAGCCGCCCTTGATGGTCGAAAGACGGTCGAGGAGGCACGCGCGGAATTCGTAGCGGCCGCGGAAGAAGCCAAGCTGAAGGTCAACTGATCAGGCCTTAATCCGCCAATCGCCGGCAGATCGTCGACAACCTGTCCCGGAACAGGGCAATGGTTTATTTTTGTTTAACCCTCGGCAGCGCTTGCTGTTGGGAGCGCGATTAACCTCATTGCCATCAAGGCACGTCCCTCAATAGAAAGTGTGCAGCCATCATGACGATGGTCAGAGGCTCGTCACCCTCAGCGAAAGCAGACGAGCCTCGATTGCGATAAGCCGATGCGTCAGGCCGGCTTCAGGCGCCGTCTCCGGATTATTTCCAGCACCTTGCGCCCAAGCGTCTGGCCCGGCCCCTCGATGCGGGTGAAGCCGAGATATGCCAGCGCATAGGCCAATGGCAGCAGGGCGGCGACCACGATCGCAAAGCGCGCCGGCGCGGAAATCTCAGCCCCGAAATGCGTTATGACGAATGCTGCGAGCGGCTGGAGCAAAAGCAGGTGAATCAGATAGACGCCGAACGAGAGCTCGCCGAGCCAATGGCAGAAGTGATTTCCCATCAGCGATGAGACGCTATCGCCGAGCTTTCCGACCAGACCTGGCAACAAATGATAATGCACCAGCGCGAAGAAGCCGACGACCAGAAGCAGGCGGACGGCGACCTTCGTCGAGGTCATGTCGCCGCCGATCGGAATCATCACCAGCATGACGGCAAGCAGGCCATTCATGACGGTTTGCCGCGGCGTCACGAACAATCCGTTGGCGATCAGCATGCCGCACAGGAAGACATGCATCTTCAGCGGCAGGAACGACGGCATCGGAAAATCGATGTGTGCGGCCTGCACGGCCTTGGCGACAACGAAACCGCCAAGCGCAATCAGGGCGGCGCCGGGCAGCCATCTGGTTTTCCTCAAGAGCAGCATCGCCAGCGGAAAGACCGCATAGAACTGCATCTCCAAACCAAGACTCCAATCGGGCAGTGGTGTGCGGAACGCGTAGGCCGGGTGCAGTCCGAAGAGGAAACTTGCGTGCATGAGAAGGTTGCGCAGGCTACCGTCCAGATAGCGCTCCGGCAATTGCGGACCGTGGGATAGGAAGGTGTCAATGACCATGCGGCTCTCATAGAGCTGCGGCCCCAGCAACAGGGCGATGCACAGCATCACGTAGTAGAGTGGCGCAATTCGGAAAAAGCGCTTCAGCCAGAAACCAAACCAGGTGGATGGCTTTTCCCAGGGGTTGGCGGTCTCGCGTAACCGATAGTGAAAGACCATCAGAAAGCCGGACAGCATAATGAAAAGGTCGACGCCCAAATCTGGCGACGACAGGATCGGAAGGTGCCAACCTGTCAATTGCAGGCTGTGACCTAGGAGGACCCAGAGTGCGGCCAGTCCGCGCAGCCCGTCGAGGCATCCGATCCGCTTGCTCTCAATGATCATAGGGTATCCTTCTGGTTGAGGCTCAGCTTCGCGGAAGCTAACGCAATGTGCTGCAGTGCACAACTCACAACCAGAAAAGTTGATCGGCCCCCGGCTTGGGGAGCGCGATCTTCCTACCTATTTCATCGGATTCCGAGACGGACGAGCAAACGATCAGCAGCGACCGTCGCTCTGCACCTCGAGGTAACCGACGCCGATAATGGTGCCGTCAAAAGACCGGATGAAGGATGGCACATAATGCGTCGTCGGCGCGGTGCAGGACACCGAACCGGTATATTCGTTCATCGCCATCTCGTCCTGCGGCAGGGCGGAATAGTCGCTCGTAATCTCGAGTGAAGCCGAAGCTGGCGTGATGAAAGTCCCTAATGCCAGCGCAAAAGCCGGCGCTCCCAGTCGAAGAAGTCTTCGCATGCCCTTCTCCCGTGTTTTGATTACGAGCATTAACTAATGAAACACGCTTTTAGTTCCAGTGTCGCCGCTACTACTTTCGCACAGTTAATTCTTCGTATTTTCGGTCGAGCTAAATTGTATTATTTTATATGAAGATAGGCGGATATTTCCGGGTGCGCAGCAACATGCCGTATGCGTGCGTCAAAACTGATGAACTTACAGTATTACATGTGGGTAGGCTGGCTAACGCCGCAGCATCCGGCTGCGGACATAACCCTTCCCGACCACGTCTCCGGCAATCTCGACCGCCCGCTCGACATGGCCTTTCTGCCGGACGAATCCTTCCAGGACGACATAGAGCCCCAGGATCGAGACGACGATTTCGCTACTATCGACGTCATAGGCGGCACTGAGAGCGCTTTCGACCGAGGCGCGTGTTGACGCGAGGCTGTGGCCCTGCCCGCAAGCACCACCGTGACCTTCCGTCGTCTGAAATCGAAGCACCATCATCGCCTCCAAATGGCAAAGTCTGTTACAGGGTAACGCCGGAGGGGGTTTTAGTTGCGCCGCACCAATCTATACTCGAAAGAATCTCGGGGAGCCCAGCCCACGCTACTTGGCGCCCTGATCTGAGGCGCCATATATACCATAGGTTTAGTTAAGGGTTACCGCGATGAAGGTTCTGCTTCCGACGTTTCTATCGCTCGTCATACTATCGGGCTGCACGACGGACAGCTCCACCGAGGTTCAGCCCATTCCGGGGAGCATCACCTATGGCGGGCAACCGCGCACGAAACTGACCAAATCGCCGCCCGGCAGTGTCATCTACAATTCCTTCTACGACTCCCGCGGCCAGAGGGTTAAGGAAACCTATATCCTCCAGCCGGATCGCACGCTGAAACTGACGAGGCGCGTCATCGTGCCCGATTTCCCCTGATGCGCTCACGCTTGACAGCCGCAGCGTTCGAGAACATTCAAGGAACGTCGAATATTTCCGCGGTGCGATTCTCCGCCGAAGCAACCGGACGGCTGAATGTATCTTGAAAAGCTCAATCCCCAGCAGCGCGCGGCCGTTGAATACGGCACGCTCACTGACGGCACCCACGTTGCCGGTCCCTTGCTCGTCATCGCCGGCGCCGGCTCGGGCAAGACGAACACGCTCGCGCATCGCGTTGCGCACCTGATCGTCAAAGGCGCCGATCCTCGCCGGATCCTGCTGATGACATTTTCCCGGCGCGCGGCCGCCGAGATGGCGCGTCGTGTCGAGCGTATCTGTGTCCAGGTGCTCGGCGGCAATTCCGGCATCATGGCGGACGCGCTTGCCTGGAGCGGAACCTTTCACGGCATCGGGGCACGGCTGTTGCGCGATTATGCGGTACAGATCGGCATCGACCCCGCCTTTACGATCCATGACCGGGAAGACAGCGCCGATCTGATGAACCTCATCCGGCACGAGCTCGGCTTCTCGAAGATGGAGAACCGATTTCCGACAAAGGGCACCTGCCTTGCGATCTATTCGCGCGTGGTCAATTCGGAAAGCGAACTCGGCCTCGTTCTGCGCGACGCGTTCCCCTGGTGCTCGTCCTGGGAAAACCAGTTGCGAGACCTCTTCGGCGCCTATGTCGAGGCCAAGCAGAGCCAGAACATTCTCGATTATGACGATCTGCTCCTCTACTGGGCACAGATGGTCAGCGAACCGATCATCGCCGACGATATCGGCAGCCGCTTCGACCACGTGCTTGTCGACGAATACCAGGATACGAACCGGCTGCAGGCCACGATCCTGCTCGCATTGAAGCCTGGTGGACAAGGCTTAACCGTCGTCGGCGACGATGCGCAGTCGATCTATTCCTTTCGCGCGGCCACCGTGCGCAACATTCTCGACTTTCCGGCCGCGTTCAGCCCCTCGGCAAACATCATCACGCTCGATCGCAACTACCGCTCGACGCAGCCAATCCTCGCGGCGGCGAATGCCGTCATCGATCTCGCCTCGGAGCGCTTCACCAAGAACCTCTGGACAGAGCGCCAATCGGCCCAGCGTCCAAGGCTCGTCACCGTGCGCGACGAGGCCGACCAGGCGCGATACGTGGCGGACAAGGTGTTGGAGAACCGCGAAGAAGGCGTGAAGCTCAAGCAGCAGTCGGTGCTTTTCCGTGCCTCGCATCACAGCGGAGCGCTGGAGGTCGAGCTGACACGGCGCAACATTCCGTTCGTGAAATTCGGCGGATTGAAATTCCTCGACAGCGCGCATGTGAAGGACATGCTGGCCGCCCTGCGCTTTGCTCAGAACCCGCGCGACCGCGTCGCCGGCTTCCGGTTGATGCAACTGCTCCCGGGTGTCGGGCCCTCGACGGCGCAGCGCGTCATCGACCAGATGGCCGCGGATGCAAGCCCGATGCAGGCCCTTGCCGACCTGCCGGCCCCTCCCCGCTCCGGCGAGGATTGGACGGCCTTCGTTGCGATGCTCCAGGAAGTGAAGACAGGCAAGGCCGGCTGGCCGGCAGAAATCGGCCTCGTCCGCGAATGGTATTCGCCGCATCTCGAACGCCTGCACGAGGACGCCTCGACCCGCCAGGCCGACCTTCTGCAACTCGAGCAGATCGCCAGCGGCTATCCTTCCCGCGAGCGTTTCCTGACGGAGTTGACGCTCGACCCGCCGGATGCGACCAGCGACCAGGCCGGTGTGCCGCTGCTCGACGAGGATTATCTGATCCTCTCCACGATCCATTCCGCCAAGGGCCAGGAATGGACACGGGTATTCATGCTGAACGTCGTCGACGGCTGCATCCCGTCCGACCTCGCGGTCGGCACCAGCGCCGAGATCGAGGAGGAACGGCGACTGCTCTACGTCGCGATGACCCGCGCCAAGGACAATCTCGACCTCGTCGTGCCGCAACGCTTCTTCACGCACGGCCAGAACGCGCAGGGCGACCGGCACGTCTATGCGTCGCGCACGCGCTTCATTCCGGCAACCTTGCTGCAGTTCTTCGAGGTGGTCGGCTGGCCACAATCCAGAGCCGATGGCGGCGCGTCGCATCAGGCCCGACAGGTGCGCGTCGATGTCGGCGCACGCATGCGCGGGATGTGGCGCTAGAGCGCCAGCGGCGGCTCCGCGGGCCGGAAGAAGGCATCGATGGCCGCCTGGTCGACCGCCTCCGATGTCGCCGGCATCCACTGCGGATTGCGATCCTTGTCGATAATGGCGGCGCGGATGCCCTCGTAGAAATCCGGGCTTTTCAATATCTGCTGGCAGGCGCCGAGTTCGCGGTTCAGGCATTCGGCAAGGTTCCTGCTTTGCCTTCCCTGGCGCAGCAGACGAAGCGCAAGTTTCAGGCTGGTCGGGGAGCGGGTTCGGATGATCCGCAGCGTTTCGGCGGCAAAATCGCCGGGCTCCTTCCCAAGCGCATCGATGACTTCCTCGACGGTGCCGAAATGAAAGCAACGTTCGATCAGGTCGCGGTTGCTTTTGACGGCGCTCGTCCCCGGATCGCTGGAGAGATTCTTCAGCACCACCTCGACGTCACGGGGCGCCGCGTTTCGCGGCAGTTCCGCCAGCGTATCGACGATGTCAGGCAGCCGGAAAGAAGCGATATGGCAATCGGCCAGTCCGGCATAAATGATATCTGCCGCGTCGACTGTCAGTCCCGTCAGCCCCATCCAGGTGCCGGCCTCGCCCGGCGCGCGTGGCAGCAGCCAGGTCGCCCCGACATCCGGAAAATAGCCGATGCCCGTTTCCGGCATGGCAAGCTTGGTTCGTTCCGTTACGACGCGGTGGCGGCCGTGCGATGACAGGCCGACGCCGCCCCCCATGGTGATGCCGTCCATCAGCGCCACATAGGGCTTTGGGTAGGTCGCGATCCGATGGTTCAAGCGAAACTCTTCGCGCCAGAAGGTCATTGCCAGATCGGTGCCGGCGCGGCCGCTCTCGTGCAGTGCGCGAATGTCGCCGCCGGCGCAGAAGCCGCGCTCCCCCTCGCCCGATACGATCACCATGGCGATGCTGGCGTCTGCCGCGAAATCGTCCATTGCAGCGGCAAAGGCGCGGACCATATCGAGTGTCAGGCTGTTCAGCGCACGCGGTCGATTGAGGCGGATGATGCCGGCCGAGCCCCGCCGTTCGACAATCACCTCACTCTGGTGAACCTCGTCCCGCATGCTGACCTCCTCGCTCCGTTGCACCTTCGGGTCGCCATCCGGCGTCAAGCGAACCGGTGCCATCAACCGTCATGCCACCTTAGCGCACTCGACGGCATAGTCGATGGCTGAGCCTGGGATTGATTTCGTTTCTCAGAACGAGGCGGCGGCGAGCGCTCGATGGAGGCTCTGTAGATCGTCGACGTTGCGATCCATCAGGAACTGTTCCCAGTCGAGCGCGCTTTGAACGATTGTCTCCAATGAATCGTGTGTCGGCTTCCAATCGAGAACGCGTTGGGCAAGGCTTGAGTCCGCAACAACGCTTGCGGCATCGCCCGGACGCCTCGGCGCCATGTGAATCTTGAAGGAGTGTCCGTGCAGGCAGTTGACCATATTGAGCACGTCGAGCACCGAATACCCGGCGCCGTAGCCGCAATTGGCAACCAGCGAGCCGCTCCCACGGCGTAGATGCTGCAGCGCCTTCAAGTGAACCGCGGTGAGGTCGCTGACATGGATGTAATCGCGCACGCCGGTACCGTCATGAGTCGGGTAATCGATGCCGTAGACATGAACACCGGTGCGTTTGCCGAGTGCCGCCTCGCAGGCGACCTTGATCAGGTGAGTGGCGCCTGATGTCGATTGACCGCTGCGCCCCAACGGGTCGGCGCCGGCGACGTTGAAGTAGCGCAGCGCGACATAGGCAAAATCGTAGGCTGCCGCCGCGTCCCGCAGCATGAATTCCGTCATCAGCTTGGACTGGCCGTAAGGATTCTCGGGATTGAGCGGCGCGGTCTCCTTGACCGGCTCGGACGTCTTCTGCGGCCCGTAGACGGCGGCGGTGGAGGAAAAGACGAAATGGCGGATGTTGGCATTGATCGAAGCGCTCAACAGCGCCCGCGTCTTGCCGGAATTGTTGTCGTAATAGGCAAGCGGATCGGCGACGGATGCAGGCACGATCGCGGAGCCGGCAAAATGAATAATGGCGTCGACGTCGTTTTCGATGAAGATCGTCTTCAGAAGCTGGGCATCGGCGACATCGCCGAGATAGAAGCGCGCACGCGGAGAGACCGCCCAGCGAAAGCCGGTCGAAAGATTGTCCAGGACAACGACGTCTTCGCCCGCATCCAGCAATGTCCAGACCATGTGGCTGCCGATGTAGCCCGCGCCACCCGTGACCAAAATTGCCATATCCCGCATCCCCACTTCATTCACGCGGGGGCATCTGACGCTGCTTTCCTTTCAGAATTTCCTATCGAAAGCGCTCTGCGGGGCTTCCTCGCCGGTAAGTTTGATGGCGTGGTTAGAGGCCGATTTCGGGCTCCGCTACAATTTTATTGATGTACCATTTCGAGGGCTCTTTTCTGCGGCAGCTCACCAGGTCCAGACTTTCAATGCCGCCGAAGGAATTTGGTAAGATCTTCCCACAGGATCACTATACCAATGACGAACAGCCCGCCGGGCACCAGATAATACAGGGTCCTGACGGGATAAACGGTGAAATACAGCAGGTACAGGACGCCATAGATTCCGGAGATGACGAGCACCGTTCCCAATAAGAGAGAAATTATCTTCCTCACCACGGTCCCACTCTCCCCGCTAAACCTCTAAGGGAATTGCTACACCAAACATGCCCAAGCTGTATAGCTGGCACGCCAACCGTAAAGACAACTGGACTGGCAGGAGCAACAATGTCAGCCCTACTGGACACGGAACCGACATAGGCTGAGAGCGAATATTTTCAATCCATTGTCGGACTGACAAAGATAGGTTCGTCCTCGGGCATTCCCATGCTGCATTCAAAGGAGGATCATCATGCTCAACACGATACATCTTCACCGCGTTCTGGCGGCCAGCCCTGAGAAAGTCTATCGCGCATTCCTGGAGGCGGATGCGCTGGCCAAATGGCTTCCGCCAAATGGGTTTACGTGCACAGTGCATCATCTGGAGCCGACTGTCGGCGGAACACACAGGATGTCCTTCCGGAACTTTACGACTGGAAATAGCCACTCCTTTGGTGGCAGCTATCTGGAATTGGTTCCGAACGAGAAGCTCCGTTACACGGACAAGTTCGACGACCCGAACCTTCCCGGTGAGATGGAGGTCACGGTGACCTTGAAGAAGGTCTCCGTCGGCACCGAACTGAATGTTGTCCAGGCGGGCGTACCGGACGTTATTCCCCCGGAGGCATGCTATCTCGGTTGGCAGGAATCGCTGCGCAATCTGGCAAAGCTCGTCGAGCCCGAAATCAACGATTGAGCCTCGAAAGCTGCTTGATAATAGGACGACTTTTTGGTCAACCAGGCAATCCAAAACGAAAGTGGAGCTTGGCGGCTGAAGCCGCCTGGCTTCATTGGGCTATCGCCGACGCTGGCCCCCTTCTCAGCATCCGACCGGGCGGCCGGGCGCTTTCCCGCCGAGCGCGTTGTCGTTGTCGGCCCTTTGCGGTTCTCTCACCCCATGCTAGGTGATTGGTCGGGGCACCGAGCATACTAGGGATCAGTAAAATGACGGCGGCACTTGTCATTATCGATATGCAGATGACGATGCAGCATCGCCTGGATGCTGGACGAGACCACGTCAATTCCAACGCTCCTGAAAGGATCGCCGCCATTGTCACGGCCTTCCGCCACGCGGGGCAACCGGTAATCCACATAAGACACAGGGATGATGACCCGGCATCGCCGCTGCATCCGGATGCGCCGGGCTATCCGGCGATGCCTTGCGCTGAAGCAATCGCGAATGAGCCGGTATTCGTGAAGACCACGTCGTCGGGCTTCGCCTCAACGGAATTGGCACGATACCTTCATGAAAAGGGTATCACGAGCCTTATCGTAACAGGTGCGGTCGCCGGATTTTGTGTCAACTCTACGGTGCGCGCCGGGGCAGACCTTGGCTTTAGAATGACGGTCATTCGGGATGCCGTCCTGGGTTTTGACCTACCTTCCGAAAACCTGTCGGCGCGCGTCATTTTTGATGTCACGATGGCCCACCTCAAGGCAGACTTCGCGGAAGTTGTCGACAGCGCCTCCTTGATCGCCGCCTAGCGCGAGTCCGCGCCAGCGGCTAATCTGCTCTGTCGGCCTGTCTGAGTACGCGGCGGGGCGTTGGCTACGCGCTCACGCAAAAGCCGGGTCGAGCCGGCTCCACACTCCTAGAGCTTGAGGATATAGTCGCAGAGCCTGTCGGCCGCCACCTGGATCTGGGCCGGGTCGCGCAGGAAGCAGGCGCGCAGAAAGAGCTCGCCGCCAGCGCCGAACGCCGCGCCCGGTGCCAACCCGACACCCGTCTTGTCGACGATGTCGATCGCTGCCTTGCGGCTGTCGGTCACGCCGTCGATCTTGAGGAATGCATAGAGGGCGCCGTCCGGCTTCAGCGTCTCGACGCGGTTCGTTGCAATCAGCGCGTCGCACAGGATGTCGCGGGAGCGTCTGGCCTTGTCGATGTTCGACTGCACGAAGCTGTCGCCCTCATTCAGGGCCGCGGCCGCGCCGCGCTGCATGAACTGCGCCACGCCCGAGGTCGAATACTGGATGAGGTTCTCGAGCACCTGGCCGGTTTGCGGCGGGGCAACGATCCAGCCGACACGCCAGCCGGTCATCGACCAGTTTTTGGAGAAGGAGTTGACGAACATCACCTTGTCGTCGGGCTCCATCACATCGAGGAAGGACGGCGCGCGACCGCCGGCAAAGTAATAGCGCGCGTAGATCTCGTCGGCCATGATCCAGAGATCGTGCTTGCGCGCGAGCGCCAGGATGGCTGCGAGATCATCCTTGGTTGCAGTCCAGCCGGTCGGATTGGACGGCGTGTTGATGAACAGCCCCCTGGTCTTCGGGGTGATGGCCGCCGCGATACGGTCGAGATCGACCGCCCACTTGCCGCCCTCGAAGGTCAGTTGGACGCCGACCGACCGGGCGCCGGCAATTTCCAGGGCGGCGGCGATGTTCGGCCAGGCGGGCGCCAGATAGACGAGCTCGTCGCCCGGCGAGGTCAGCGCCTGCACGGCGATCTGGATCGCCTGCATGCCGGAACCGGTGACATAGAAATGCTCGACCGGCAGGGAGACGTCGAAATGTCTGGCATAGTAGTCGGAAAGCGCCTGACGCAGCTCCGGGATGCCGCGCTGATAGGTATAAAAGGTCTCGCCACCCGACAGCGCTTCGATCGCCGCCTTGTTGATGAAATCCGGCGTCGACAGATCTCCCTCGCCGACCCAAAGCGGCAGGAGGCCGTCACGGCCACGGGCATAGTTGACAACTTCGACGATCCCGCTTTCTGGCGCCAAGAGGGCGCGCGGGCTAAGACTACTGACTATCGACATGCATCACTCCGGTTTGCGCTCATATAAAGCAAATAAGGCGGCAAATCCCATGACATTCGGTGATGCGATATCGATTTTCGTGATGGATGAGCCCCGCGCCCGTCGGCGAAGGCTCATAATCTCATCAGACGGCCGGACGCTTGGCCAGCAGGTCGCGAATTTCCGTCAGCAGCGCCACATCGGCCGGCGGCGCGGCCGCCTCGTCCTTGGCCTCCTTGATCTTCATCTGCTTGTCCACCTGCTTCTGGAGCGTATTCACGCCCTTGACCATCAGGAAGATGATCCATGCGAGAATCAGGAAGTTGATCAAAACCGTGATGAAGCTGCCATAGGCCAGGACCGCGCCCTGCTGGCGGGCTGCGGTCAGTGTCGGCGCGTTCACGTTGGCAGAGAGGCCGATGAAATAGTTGGAAAAGTCGAAGCCGCCGAAAATGGCACCGACGATCGGCATGATGATATCGTCCACCAGCGACCTGACGATCCCCCCGAAAGCGCCGCCGATGATAACACCGACAGCAAGGTCCATGACATTGCCGCGGGCGATAAATGCTTTAAACTCATTGAGCATCCGATCCGTCTCCCTCTGATGCAGTCGCACTGACAGGTCATTGTTTTTATTAGCTACATGTTCGATGCAATTATTCAATTGCCAATTACAAATTATTGGACCTGCGTGCGGTCTTTGACTTAAGACCTATACACCCCCTGATGTTCAACGACGCCAAATTCCCGTAATCTGCAACTGTCCGGGAGAACCGGTGCGTGGTGCATCGGTGGAGGTTCAATGCTGCCAGGCTGGGTCATACTTGCATCTGCCTTCGGCTATCTGCTACTGCTCTTTGCGGTCGCGAGCCATGGCGACCGCAGGCGTCGGATGTTCGGAACGCCCGTTGGCGGCCGCCCCGCGGTCTATGCACTCAGCCTCGCGATCTACTGCACCTCCTGGACGTATTTCGGTGGTGTCGGACTGGCATCGCAACGCGGGCTGGAATTCCTCGGCATCTATATCGGCCCGATCCTCGTCTTCACGCTCGGGATGCCGGTGCTGCGGCGGATCATCGAGCTCGCCAAGGCCGAGAAGCTGACATCCGTCGCCGATTTCATCTCCGCGCGCTACGGCAAGAATCCGGCGGTCGCGACAATCGTGGCATTGATCTCCCTCGTCGGCGCTATCCCCTATATCGCCCTGCAGCTCAAATCGGTGTCGAGCACCGTGACGGCTATGCTCAACCCGTCGGATTACGGCATCGGCAGCGGCAACCTCTATTTTCTCGACCTGCCACTGCTCGTAACGCTAGTGCTCGCCTGCTTCGCGATCATGTTCGGCACGCGCCACACGGATGCGACCGAGCACCAGGACGGGTTGATCCTTGCCGTCGCCATGGAGTCGGTGGTCAAGCTGTTTGCCTTCCTCACCGCCGGCGTCTGCGTGGTCTGGTTCCTTTTCGACGGTCCATCCGATCTCTGGCAGAAGGCCAGCGAAAACCAGCTCGTGCTCTCGGCCCTGAACTACCAGACACCGATCAGCCGCTGGATCACGCTGACGCTGTTGTCCGCGTTTGCGATCATCATGCTGCCGCGACAATTCCACGTCACCGTTGTCGAGAACAGGACCGCCCGGGAGCTTCGGCTGGCCGGCTTCCTCTTCCCTCTCTATCTCGTTGCCATCAATCTCTTCGTGCTGCCGGTGGCGATCGGTGGCCTGCTGACGTTTGGCGGCAGCGGCAATGCCGATCTCTACGTGCTTTCGCTACCGCTTACCGGGCAGATGCCCTTTGTCTCGCTGATTACCTTCATCGGCGGCTTTTCCGCCGCCACCGCCATGGTGATCGTCGCTTCGGTGGCGCTGTCGATCATGGTGTCGAACGACATCATCATGCCGATCTTCCTGCACCGGAAGCTCGTCGACCGCTCGGGTCAGCGCAGCGATTTCGCCAAGACGCTGCTCAACATAAGGCGCAGCGCGATCTTCGCCGTACTGCTGCTCGGCTACGCCTATTATCGTTCAACCGACAGCACGACGGGGCTGGCCTCGATCGGCCTCCTCTCCTTCGCCGCGATTGCGCAGATGGCCCCTTCCTTGTTCGGTGGCCTTGTCTGGCGGCGAGCCAATGCGCGCGGTGCCATTCTTGGGCTGACGTCGGGCTTCGTGATCTGGGTCTACCTGCTGTTCCTGCCTTCGCTTGGCGGACCGGACTATTCGGGTGTCGCAAGCGCAGTCCTCGGTTTCATCTTTCCCGGCACGACGATCTTTTCGGCACCCGATGCCGATCCGCTGGTCAATGCCACGGTCATGAGCCTGCTCGTCAACACCGCCTTCTTCGTCGTCGGATCGGTGACCCGCAATGCGCGGCCGCTCGAACGCATCCAGGCCGGCATCTTCGTCAAGCGGCAGTCCCGCTCGCAGTTTGCCACGCGCGGCTGGAAGACCCGCATCAGTATCGCCGATCTCAAGGCGACGGTCTCGCGTTATCTCGGCGAGGAGCGCATGGAGCGTTCGTTCCAGACCTACCAGCAGAATTCGGGCCGCAAGCTGGAGGACGACCAACCAGCCGACATGGCGCTCATTCATTTTACGGAACAGCTGCTCGGCAGCGCCATCGGCTCTTCCTCCGCTCGACTTGTGCTGTCGCTGATCCTTCAGAAAGTGGAGGACGCCTCGGCCGACACCGCCTGGCTGCTCGACCAGGCGAGCGAGGCCCTGCAATATAACCAGGACATGCTGCAGACGGCGCTGTCTCAGATGGACCAGGGCATCGCTGTCTTCGACAGCTCGAACAACCTGACGATCTGGAACCGCCGTTTCCGGCAGTTGCTGGACCTTCCGGAGAATACCGGACAGGTGGGCTTCCCGCTCGCCGACATCGTGGCGATCCTCAGCCAGCGCGGCGATGTGCCAGCCGGCGACGTCAACCAGACCGTCCGGCACTTCCTGACGCTGGACAAACCCTTCGCGCTGGTGCTCGGCGGCGGCGAACGCATCATCGAAGTGCGCTCCAACGCGATGCCGGACAAGGGCATCGTCGCAACCTTTACCGACATCACCCAACGCGTCGCCGCCGACCGAGCGCTCAAGCAGGCGAACGAAACGCTGGAACAGCGCGTTGCCGAGCGGACGGCGGAACTGACCCGTGTCAATCGCGAACTCGGCGAAGCGAGAGCCGCCGCCGACGAAGCCAATCTAGGAAAGACACGCTTCTTCGCCGCTGCCGGGCACGACATCCTGCAGCCGCTCAATGCGGCCCGGCTCTATTCCTCGGCGCTTGTCGAGCGCATGGGAAAGTCCGAAAGCAGTGCGATCGTTCGCAACATCGATTCCGCGCTGGAATCGGTCGAAACCATCCTTGGCGCGGTTCTCGATATTTCGCGGCTGGACACCGGGGCGATGCGGCCGCGCCTCGCCTCCGTGCCACTTTCCGACCTGCTGGAGCGGATCCAAACGGACTTCGAGCCGATCGCCCGTGAGAAAAACCTGAAGCTGGTGGTGATGCCAACCTCGCTTCGGGTCCGCTCCGATCCCAACCTGCTTCGCCGCCTCGTGCAGAATCTTGTTTCCAACGCGATCAAATACACGATCGACGGAAAGGTGCTGGTTGGTGCGCGTCGGCGCGGACATCAGGTCGTCATCCAGGTGATGGATTCCGGGATCGGCATTCCGCCTTCGAAGTTCCGGACGGTCTTCAAGGAATTCGCCCGTCTCGACGAAGGCGCCAGGACGGCTTCCGGACTGGGCCTCGGCCTCTCGATCGTCGATCGCATCGCGCGTGTCCTCAATCACCCGGTGGAACTCCACTCGACACACGGCAAGGGCACGGATTTCCGCATCGTCATGCCGCGAGACGCGTCGCGACTACTCGAGCGCTTGGGCGCAGCCCAGCCGGTGGAGCATTCGGCGCAGAGCCTGCAGGGATTGAAGGTCCTCTGCGTCGACAACGAGCCGCATATTCTGGAAGGCATGCAGCTGCTGATCAGCGGCTGGGGCTGCGAGGTGCGATGCCTGGGTTCGCTGGCCGATGTCGGCGCGCTCGATACACGCCAGCCGCCGCCGGATCTCGTGATCGCGGACTATCACCTCGGCGACGGCACCGGCGTTTCCGCCATCCTGACGCTCAGGGAGCGTTTCATGGCGTTCATTCCGGCGCTGATCGTCACGGCCGACCGCACGCCGGAGGTCCGCGCCGAAGTCGAGCGGCACGGCATTGGGCTCCAACACAAACCGGTGCGCCCGGCAGCGTTGAGGGCCTACATTACGCAGATTTCCGCTCAGAAGCGGGCGGCGGCGGAGTGACCGCCGCATCCTTCGCCATCACGCCGGACACGAGGCCGCGCACACGCTCGGCGGTTGGCTCGTCGCCGAAAAGTATGCGGTAGATGATCGGCGCAACGACCTGATCCATCACGCTATCGACCAGCGGAAAGCTCTCGCCGCGCGCGAGCGCCCGATCGCTCAGCAGCTCCACCTGCTCGCGGGTGAAGGCGCAGCACTTGGCGGCATTGGCATTGTCCTGCGCGGCCAGCACGTCGCGGATAATCTCGCGCCCAACGCCGGAGGACATCTCCTCGGCATACTGTTCCGCCCAGGCTTCAAGATCGCTTCGGCCGCTGCCGGTGTCGATCGGCTGCATGTCCGGGCGCAGGCGCTCGACGGCGACGTCGGCCAGCAATTCCTGCAGGTCGCCCCAGCGACGGTAGATGGTCGACGGGGTAACGCCGGCCTTTGTTGCAATCAGCGGGATTGTCACGTCTGCCCGGTCCATGTCGGCCAGCAGTTCGCGGACTGCCTGATGCACTGAAGCCTGCACCCTGGCGCTGCGGCCGCCCGGCCGGGGATTTTCTTTTGCTGCCATTTCTAACGTCCTGTTTCCTGCGCCGGCGCATGCTTCAACATCTTTGATCGAGCTGTTAACGCAAATTATTTGCTTTTAATGGCAGGTCGACCTACATGGCTAACGCAACAAATTAGCTTTAAGAGGCTTATATATGTTCGGCGCCGCCAAATCCACACCGACCTCCCGTAATCCGATCCCCTTCCATGCAATTACGCTGGCAACCTTCTTCGGCGCTTCCGCAGCGCCGACGCCGCTCTATCGAATCTATCAGGAAAGCTTTGCGGTCTCGCCGGTGCTGATCACCGTGATCTTCGCGGTTTATGCCTTCGCGCTCCTGACTGCACTGCTGATAGCGGGCTCGATCTCCGACCACCTCGGCCGCAAGCCGGTGATCTTCACCGCCCTGATGTTGGAGATCGTCGCCATGGCGTTGTTCGTCGTGGCAAGTGGCCCAGACTGGCTGATCGCGGCGCGGATCGTGCAAGGCCTGGCAACCGGAATTGCCGGCGCCTCGATTGGGGCAGCATTGGTCGACGTCGACCGGGCGAAGGGCCAGATCGTCAACTCCATCGCACCGCTGTCAGGCATGGCGGTCGGTGCAGTCGGCACGAGCGCCCTAATCCAGTATGGTCCCTTCCCGCTCCACCTCGTCTATGCCATCCTGCTCGCGGCTTTCGCCGGGCAAGCCGGCGCCATCTGGGCGACCCGGGAGACTGGCGGCCGTCGGCCGGGTTTCTGGAATTCGTTGAAGCCGACAATTTCGATTCCGCCGCAGGTCAAACGGCCGCTCGCCTTGGTGACGCCGATCAACATCGCCAATTGGACGCTTGGCGGCTTCTACCTCTCGCTGGTTCCGTCATTGGTCGCCAGCACGACGGGCAGCCGGGCGCCGCTCACGGGCGGGTTGATCGTGACGGCGCTGATGGTGTCGGGGGCGGTTGTGGTCTATCTCAGGCGCGCCAAGTCCGGCGCGGCCAATCTCGGCTTCGGCACGGCGGCGACCACGCTTGGAATTCTGACTGTTGTCGCCGGCGTCCACTTCGGCAACGTGCCGCTGCTGCTCGTCGGCACCTTCTTTACCGGCGCCGGATTCGGCACAAACTTCCTCGGGTCGATCGGCACGATCATGCCGCTCGCCAAGGCCGACGAGCGCGCCGGCCTGTTGTCGGCCTTCTATATCCAGAGCTATCTGGCGTTTAGCCTTCCGGCCATTCTCGCCGGCTTCCTCGCCAAGTCTCTCGGCTACCAGCTGACCACCGATCTCTACGCAACGGCGATCATTCTGGTAACCGGCGCCGGGCTTCTCGGCCTGCGCGCCGAGCGCAGCAGGGCTGCCAGGCTGCCTGCCTGAGACTAGAACCCTGAAAGGGCCTAGAGGTAACTCGTCACCGCCGGCTCATTCCACCAGTTGTCGTGGCGCCCATCCATGTAGCGGATGGGCAGCGCGGCGAGCTCCTCCGGCGTTATGTCGTCGAGGCAGGCGATATTGATCGAAACGTAGTCGCCGCCGATCTCGGGAATATGGCCATGCCCGTAGGCATGCAGGCCGCAGATCCGGCAAAAGCGGTGATGGCCGCTCATCGATGCGAACTGGTAGTCGCCCGCCGCTGTCTCCTCGCACAGCAGGCGGAAATCCTCAGGCTTGACGATCGCGCCCCAATAGCGCCGCTTGCCGCAGACCGAGCAATTGCAGCGACCGGTGCCGGCCTGGAGATCGGCATCGACCTCATAGCGGATTTTGCCGCAATGGCAGCTGCCCGTGTAGGTTCTCTTCATGGGGTTCCTCCTCCGCCCTTTGCAACGGCCGGAGTCGCCGAGTTCAGTCGATGGCCACCGCGTCCAGGCAAGACAAAATCAGGCTTCCTGCCCCGCCTGCAGTCTATTGGAATTGATCGAGGCTGCATGCGCTTCAAGAATGGCGGCGGCGATAACTTTCTGAAGCTCGTATACCAGCGTACGCGACCGCTTGCGATCCAGATCTTGCGCCGCCTTCGCAAGATTCAATCCCTCGTTCAGGACAATATGATGAGCTCGCGTCAGCGCCCAACTCTCAATATCCAGACCTATCATTCGGAATCTCCGCCAAGTCATTCAGCATCAAAGATATTCACGAATCACGATACGCAGAGCACTTACGCAGCAAGAAGAATCATAGTTGCAATATTTTGCAAATAGCATTTGCCAAAGAAATACACGTCGAATGCGAAATTACTCCGCCTGAGCCACGATAAAATACAATCGTGCCATTCGCGGGTCGATCAACTGCATCAAGGCCTGTGCTCATAGGTATTCCGCGAAGCTTGCACGGACCTGCACGCCAAGCGCGCATACGTGCCGATCTCTCATGCGCGGCCTGGGAGATCGGGCGAACGTTTGGTCAGACCTTGGTGGCAGGACCCTTGTTGCGCGCCAGCAGGGCCTTCACCGTATCGTCGTTGATCTTCCCGCTCGGCTCCTGGCCGATCGATTTCTGGAAGTTCTTGATCGCCGCAACCGTCTTCGCGCCCATCTCGCCGTCCGGCTGGCCAGCGTCGAAGCCGTTGTTGTTGAGGATCGCCTGGATGTTGCGGATCGCCTTCTTCATATCGACGGTCGAGGTCTTGGTGGCATTGCCGACCCACTCGTCGGGAAGGTCCACGCCATTCGCCTTGCTGTCGAGCGGCACGGCCTTCCACTGGTCAACCTTGGCACGCGCCTTCTCAAGCTGGTCCGGCTTCATGGCTTTCGCAACTTCCTCGCGCTTCTGTGCCGCGTCCTTGTCACCGCCCTTGGCGGCAATCGCAAACCACTTGTAGGACTCGGTCAGATCCTGCGTGATCCCATTGCCGCGGGCACAGAGGATCGCCAGGTTGAACTGGCTGTCGGTGATGCCGAGGTCAGCTGCCTTGACGAACCAGTCCGCGGCTGCCTTGTAATCCTGCTGGCCGAGCGCGCCGGAGGCATAGAGCACGGCGAGATTGTGCATCGCGCTGGCGTTGCCGCGGTTTGCCGCCTGCTCGTAATACTGCTTCGCCTTGGCGATGTCGCGGTCGACGCCTGTGCCCTTCTCGTAGATGTTTCCGAGGCGATACTCCGCCGGGCCGAAGCCCTTGTCGGCGGCGAGCTGATACCAGCTTATCGCTTCCTTCGGATCGGCGGCGACGCCGGCCCGGCCCTCGCTGTAGCGGGCGCCGATTTCAAACAGCGCCAGCGGATCGCCGCTCCTGGCGGCATCCGCGAGCGACTTCGGCTGTACCGTGTCGGGAATGGCAATGCCGGCTGTTTCCGCCACCGGAGCGGCAGGCGTCGTCGCCATGCCGGCAGCAGCCGGCGTCGTTTCCTTGGCAACGAAACCGGAGGCGTCCTGGGGAGCGCCGGAGGGCGCGAGCGGGGCAACCGCGTCGCCGGTCAGCGGTGCGGCGGCCGTCAGATGGTCGGGTGCTGCCGGCGCCGGTGCCGTATCGCTGCTCGCAAGCGGCGCGGCCAGTGCGTCCACGGCCGGGGCTTCAGTGGCCGGAACCTCCGGAGCGGCTACCACGGCCTGGTCGGGCGCCGTCTCGCTGTCCACCGGCAGGGCATTGCTGGATGAATCGGTCAGCACCGCCACTTCGGCGGACGGCGCCGACTGGCCGGTCGTCAGCGTGCGGGCAAGCGGGAACGCCATGATGGCCAGCAATACGGCACCGACGGCCAGCAGGATCGGACGGCGGAAGCGCGAGAAGGTGCTCCCCTTCACCGCATCCTTGTCCTTTGCCTTCCTGTCGGCCTTGGCTGGCTGTGGCTTGGCGCTCGGCTCTGTCTCCATCGCAGCAGCCTGCGCGGCGCGGCGGGCTGCGGCGATGTAGTCCGCGCGCTCGTTTTCCGTTGCCGGCTTCGCATTCACGCGGGCGGCGTTCTGGCTGGCGCGCACGCGCTCGAGGATCTTCTTGACGTCAGGCGCGCCGGAGCCGGGCTCCAGTGGCTCATTGGCAGCTTCCGGCGGCATCACATCGACCGGATCGATGGAAGGAACCGGGTCGATGAGCGTGCGTTCAGCGGTGGCGGCCTCAGCCTTGGCCTTCTTGCCGGGCAGCAGGCGCTTGCCGAGGCCAGCAAGCAGGCTACCCTTGGAGGGAGCTGCGGATGATACGGGCTTCATTGCCGCTTCGATCGCGACCACACTGGTGTCGGTCGTCGCCATGACCGGTAGGGCGGGCGCTTCGTCGGCGACCTCGGGCTGACTGCTTGCCGAGGCGCGGGTTCCGAAAACCACCGGCTTCTGTGCTTCCTCGGCGCCGGCCTGCATCATCGTAAAAGTATCGACGGCAAAATCGACATCGGCCGCCGGCATTCTCGCTGCCGGCCTTGCGACCGCGCGGTCTTCCATGGTGTCCAGTCGCTCGGCGATCTGGACCAGCGTTTCGTGCAGGGCCTGGAAGGTCTTGTGCGTGCGCTCTTCGCTGCTGCGGCTCAGGTCTTCGAGCTGACGCAAGTCTTCGGCAAGCGCATGGAGCGCCGACATATCAGCCGCAGCCGGCGCGCCACCTTGCAGGGCACCGTTTCTTGCATAGGCTTCGACCACCGCTTCCGCCGCCTGGCGGGCAGCCTCGATGATGTATTCGTCGCTGGTCGCCATGTAGTCTTCGATCGCGCCCATGCGGCGGTCGAATTCCGCCGGCAGTTCGGCAGCCGGCCGCGGCTCGCTCATAAGCGCCGAAAGGTTTGCGATCTGGTCCTCGAGGTTGCGTAGCGCATGCGTATCAGCCGCCGGTGCCGCGGTGCTTTCCTCCAGGCGTGCGACGATATCGCCGAGCCGCCCTTCGATGCGCCTGATAGCACTGTCGTCCACGGAAGCAACGACGGGCTGAAGCGGCTGGAAGTCCATCTCGTCGATGCGGCGCGCGAGATAGTCGAGGCGCTGCGCAAGCGCATCGTTGACCGAGCCGACTTCGAGTGCGTCGATCTTGCGCGAGATATCTGCGAGTGCGCCGGTCAGTTCCGGCTGTGGCGCAGCCTTGTGGCTCCGCTCGAGCAGGTAGGACAGATGCTCCAGGCGCTCGTCGAGGCGCGAGGTCGCCTCGGCGTTGGCGAGTTCCTCGACGCGCAACGTCAGGGTTTCCAACCGATCCGCCAGGGCATCGGTCGGGGCCGCGCGGCTCGCGACGCTATGACCCATTAGATCGATCTGCTCGCCCAGGGCGTTCAGGCGGCCTTCGAGACGATGCATCATGGCCGGATCGCCGCTGGCGGCAGCGCGGCCGGTTGCCGCGATAGCACGGCTGATTTCGTCGAGACGGCTATCCATTGCCGCAAACTGCTCGGCCATCGCCCGATCGTGCGGCTGGATCATGCTGCCGAACTGCTCCATCGCCGTGGCGATGGAAATAAGCTTGTCCTCCAGTGCGCGAACGGCCGGGCTTTCCCCCATGCCGCCGATATGGCGCTTGATATCGTCGAGCCGGTAGGCAAGCGCCACAAGCTCCTCCTGCAGGCCGGCGGTGTCGAGCGCATGCAGCTGGTTCTCGACGCCGTCCCAGCGGGTCTCCATGTGGCGAATGGAATCCTCGCGGGCGAGCCCGTCCATCAACGAGCGGAGCTCTTCGAACTCGCCACGCAGCCCTTGCGCCTCAGGCGCGCTGGAGCGGCTGGCAAGCTGATCGATGCTGCTTGCGAGGCGGGTCATATCGGCACGGATGTCATCGGCGAACCGGTTGTCTTCCGCGCCGACCTTGATGCTGCGGATCTCTTCTCGCAATGCGTTCATTTCGCGCGTCACGCCATCGGAGATGTCACGCTTCAGGTCCTGGCGAAGATTGACGAGCGCTTGCGCGATCTCGGTCATCGTGTCTTCCGCCGGACGATAGGCCGGCTGTGCCGAGGCCGGTTGCGGAGCGGCGGGACGCGGCGCGCGTTCGGCAACAGGGAGCGGCGCACGCGACGGAGCTGGCTGCTCGCGCGTGTAGGCGGCGGGTTCGCGCGCAGCAGGACGTTCCCGGCTTGCTTCCAGGATGCGCTGGCGCTGGCGAATTTCTGCGAAAGGATCCGGCCGCGCCTCGGCGGCATGGGGTGCGCGGGCGGCGTAAGGATCAGAGTAGACGTCGCGCTCCGGCGCCGGAGCGCGTTGGCGCTGGTCGCGAGCACCCGCACCCATCAGACCCTCGATCCTCGCCTCCAGGCCTTCGATGGTGCGGTTCAGCGCATCGAGCGAAGCCCTGTCGGAATGCCGTGGGGAATTTGATCGCGATCCGTTCATCTTCTTGCTCGCTTCATCTGTCCGAACCCTCGTCAGGGCCGATCATTGGCTTCCGTCACCGCCGCATCGGAATGCGGGCGTGAGCACCGTTCATGAAGGGATAATCAATTAGACTTTCCTCAACCTGTACGGCGTAGCGGCATTCCCATGAAACGCGAGACTGAAAAAAGGAATGCAAGTCGCCAATGCTCAAACAGCACCTTTCACGAAACGTGGTAAATAACCCGTTAACCGACGTGAGATTTTTTTAACTTTTCAGGATTTTCAGCACTTTGCGTGCTGAAATCGGCCAGTCCCCTGAAAGGCTCAAGACGGAGATCAGAACGATTCCGTCCATGGCCGAACCTCGATTTCCTGTGACCAGGCGCTTCGGTGCTGCAGTAAGACATCGATGTAGGTCTGCGCGATGGCATCCGGGTCGAGCGTCGCATCCGGCTTGGCCGGGTCTTCCCGGCGCACCTCCGATCGGATTCCGCCATCGATGATGAAATGGGCGACGTGAATTCCCTTCGGCCCCAATTCACGGGCAGCGCTCTGGGCAAGGCCGCGAAGGGCGAACTTGCCCATGGCAAACGCGGCCGACTGGGCATATCCCTTCACGCTCGCCGTCGCCCCGGTAAACAGGATCGCTCCGCGCCCTTGGGGGATCATGCGCCTTGCAGCCTGCTGGCAAACGAGAAAGCCGCCATAGGCGCTGACCGCAATTGCCTGTTCGACCGCTGCCGGATCGAGTTCGGTCAACGGTCCGCGCAGGCGCCCGCTGGCGTTATAGACTACAACCTCCGGATCCCCGATTTCCGCCGCGACCTCGTCGAAAAGGGCGGCGACGGACGCCGGCTGGGCGGCATCCGCCGCAAACATCAGCGCGCCGGTTTCGCCAGCGAGTTTGCTCAGCTTGTCGGTGTTGCGCGCCGCCAGCGCGACCCTGACGCCGCGCCCGGTCAGTTGACGCGCAAGCGACGCGCTGAGGCCCGGGCCTGCACCGACGATGAGAGCGGAACTGTAAGGAAACTCGGTCATAGCTGTCCTCCGGTCGTTGTCGACGAAACCTGCGGCGCAGGTGAGCATCAAGCTTGCCTGCGGATACTACACCCACCGCGCCTGGATGGTATTCATCTCAAAGCTGGTCTCGATCGTATCGACGCATTTCAGGCGGGCGATCTTTCCATGATAAACCGCCGCTCCTCGAGGCCGGCCTAGACCACTCCACCATTGTGCTAATGCCCCACGCGCATGGTTTTGGCCTCGCTCTCGTGATATCTTCTACCAGAAGTAAACGAACCGCTTGGAATGAAAGGGAGTTCGATTTTGGGCTAGTTGGAGGGAACCGTCATGAAACTGACGAGACTGATGTCACTGGCTTCCGCCGTAGCAACATTGGCTCTTGCTACAGGAGCGGCATATGCACAACAAGTCACCGGAACACTGGGTGCGCCGGGTGCTACGACAACCATCGATGGCAGGCAGCTGCCGGCGCCGGACCCGAGTTTCGGCGGTACCATCACCAACGATGCTCTCAGTTCGAAACCCTGGTGGGCGCCCCGTATCGTGCCGCCGAAAGGAGCGCCGAACATCCTGCTGGTCATCACGGATGACGCAGGCTTCGGTGTGCCGAGCACGTTCGGCGGCGTTATTCCGACACCAACCATGGATCGCGTCGCCGCCAATGGCCTTCGGTACAACAATGTCCACTCGACTGCCTTGTGCTCGCCGACCCGCGCGGCTCTCATCACCGGACGGAACCATCATTCGGTCGGGTTCGGCGTGATCTCCGAGCAGTCGACGGGTTTCCCCGGCTATAATAGTATCATCCCCGAGGACAAGGCCACCATCGGCCGGATCCTGCGCGACAATGGTTACGCCACCTCCTGGTTCGGCAAGGACCATAACACCCCGGCCTTCGCCGCCAGCTCGATCGGGCCGTTCGACAAATGGCCGACTGGCATGGGATTCGAATATTTCTACGGTTTCGTCGGCGGCGACGCGAACCAGTGGCAGCCGAACCTGTTCCGCAACACCACCCAGATCTATCCCTTCGAGGGCAAGCCAGGCTGGAACCTCGTGACCGGCATGGCCGATGACGCCATTGATTATCTCACTCGCCTCAACCAGACGGCGCCTGACAAGCCTTTCTTCATGAAATACGCGCCCGGCGCAACACACGCGCCTCATCACCCGACGAAGGAGTGGGTAGAGAAGATCAGCGCCATGCATCTCTTCGACCAAGGCTGGAACAAGCTGCGCGAGCAGATCTTCGAGAACCAGAAGAAGCTGGGCGTGATCCCGCAGGACACGCAGCTGGAGCCCTGGCCCTCCAGTATCCTCAAGAACTGGGACGATCTGAAACCAGAGGACCAGAAACTCTTCATCAGGCAGGCGGAAATCTATGCCGCCTACGCCGCCTACAGCGACCACGAGATCGGGCGCGTCGTCCAGGCGATCGAGGACATGGGCAAGCTCGACAACACGCTCGTCATCTACATCAACGGCGACAACGGTACGAGCGCGGAAGGCGGCCCTCTCGGCACACCCAATGAGGTGGCGTTCTTCAACGGCATCAATGAAATGCCGACCGATGTACAGATGAAATGGTATGACGTCTGGGGTACCGAACAGACCTACAACCACATGTCGGCGGGCTGGTCCTGGGCCTTCGATACGCCCTTCTCCTGGTTCAAGCAGAACGCCTCGCGGCTCGGCGGCGTCGGGCAGAACATGGCAGTCTCCTGGCCGGTACGGATTACCGACAAGGGTGGCTTGCGCGAGCAATTCATGCACGTGATCGATGTCGTCCCGACGCTGCTTGAGGTAACAGGCATTCCGGCGCCGGACATGGTGGACGGCATCAAGCAGGCGCCGATCGAGGGAACGAGTTTCGCCTATACTTTCGACAAGGTGAATGCCAAGGCGCCGACTCGCCACAAGACGCAGTATTTCGAGATGTTCGGCCAATGGGCCCTTTACAATGACGGCTGGCTGCTCAGCACCAAGGTAAACCGTGCGCCCTGGGAAGCCTTCGGCACCGCCAACCCGGACCCGCTAAACAACCAGGTCCTTCAGCTCTATGATCTGAGCAAGGATTTCAGCCAGTCGCAGGACGTCGCCGCTGAGAATCCCGACAAGGTCAAGGCGATGAAGGATCTCTTCCTCGCCGAGGCGAAGAAATACCAGGTCTTCCCGATGGACGCCTCGGTCGCCGCACGCATCGTCGCCCCGCGCCCGAACATCACGGCCGGCCGCACCGAGTTCACCTACACGCATCCGATGACGGGCCTGCCGCAGGGCGACTCGCCGTCCCTGCTCAACAGCTCCTACACGATCACCGCCGACATCGACGTGCCACAGGGGGACGCTGAAGGCATGATCCTGACTTCGGGAGGCCGCTTCGCCGGTTACGGCTTCTATCTTCTCAAGGGCAAGCCGGTGTTCCTCTGGAACCTGGTCGATCTGAAGCGGGTGAAATGGCAAGGGCCGGATGCGCTCACTGCCGGCAAGCACATGCTCGAATTCGACTTCCAGTATGATGGCCTCGGCATCGGAACGCTCGCCTTCAACAACATGAGCGGCGTCGGCCGATCGGGCACGGGCACACTCAAGGTGGACGGCAAGGTCGTGGATACCCAGAAGATGGAACACACCCTTCCGATGATCCTGCAGTGGGATGAGGCTTTCGACGTCGGTTCCGACACGCTAACGGGCGTCAACGATGCCGACTACTCGCCGCCCTTCGCGCTGACTGCCAAGCTCAACAAGCTGACGATCAAGGTGGATCGCCCGACCTTGAGCGAGGACGACATCAAGAAACTCGAGGATGCGCAGGCGGTGGCTGTGGACGGTAGCCCGATCCACCACATGCAGCCTGCGCCGCAATGATCGCGTTGAAACACGCCGGCACTGCGGGCACCGATGTCAGCCATCCGCTCCCAGCATGCGGCGCCTAACGAAATAGATGCCCGGATCGTGACAAGCTTGCGGATACTACACCCGCCGCGCCTTGATCGTATTCATCACGAAGCTGGTTTCGATCGTATCGACGCATTTCAGCCGGGCGATCTTTCCCTTGATGAACCGTTCGTAGTCCTCGAGGCCTGAACTCATCACCTTCAGCACGTAGTCGCGCGATCCGGTGACGAGATGGCACTCCAGTACCTCGTCCCACCCGCGAACCGCGCTCTCGAACATCTGGATTTCGTCCTCGTGCTGGCGGCTGAGCCGAACCGACGCCAGCGCCGTCATCGTCCAGCCGTCAATGGTGGGATCGACGAGTGTCGTGTAGCCGTGAATGATGTCAGCATCCTCCAGCCGGCGCAGACGGCGCAGGCAGGCGGACGCAGAAAGCCCGACACGCTCGGCAAGCTCGTTGTTGGGAAGGCGAGCGTCGCTCATCAGCTCCTTGAGGATTTTCCGATCCATATCGTCAGCAATTTTCTGCGTCACAATTCGCCATTCTCCGCAATAAGTTGCTTTATAGAGCATAGCCGCGCGGCAAATAGCAAGAACAGTCCGCGCGTTCTGATATAATTTGCGAGCATCACGGCATCTCGCGAGGAGACGACAATGACCGCACCGCATCCTTCCAAGACTCATATCGGCAACCACGCCCTGCATCCCGAAACGCAGATGCTGAACTATGGCTACGATCCGGAATTGTCGGAAGGGGCGGTAAAGCCACCGGTGTTCCTGACGTCGACCTTCGTCTTCAAGTCCGCCGAGGACGGCCGCGACTTCTTCGACTACGTCTCCGGCCGCAAGGAACCGCCAGAAGGCAAAGGCGCGGGGCTCGTCTATTCGCGCTTCAATCACCCCAACAGCGAGATCGTCGAGGACCGGCTTGCCGTTTACGAGCGAACAGAAAGCTGCGCCCTATTTTCGTCAGGTATGTCGGCGATCGCCACGACGCTCTTGGCCTTCGTTCGTCCCGGCGATGCCGTGCTCCACTCCCAGCCGCTCTACGGTGGAACGGAAACCCTGCTGGCCAAGACCTTCCTCAATCTCGGCGTTGCGGCGGTGGGCTTTGCCGATGGCGTCAGCGAGGCATCGGTGCAAGCGGCTGCGGAACAAGCCATGGCCAAGGGCCGGGTGTCTGTCATCCTTGTCGAGACGCCAGCCAATCCGACAAACAGCCTCGTCGACGTCGCAATGATCCGCCGTGTCGCAGACGCGATCGGCAGGAAACAGGGACACACGCCTGTTATTGCTTGCGACAACACGCTGCTTGGCCCTGTCTTCCAGCGGCCGATCGAGCACGGCGCCGATATCTCGCTCTACTCGCTGACCAAGTATGTCGGCGGCCACTCGGACCTGATCGCGGGTGCTGCCCTCGGCTCGAAGGCCGTCATGAAGCAGGTCAAGGCACTGCGCGGCGCGATCGGCACGCAGCTTGACCCGCACTCCTGCTGGATGCTCGGCCGCTCGCTGGAGACCCTGCAGATCCGCATGGAGCGGGCCAACAACAACGCCCGCGTCGTTGCCGACTTCCTGCGCGAGCATCCAAAGGTCGAGGGGATCCACTACCTGCCCTATCACGACGCCAATTCGCCGGTCGGGCGGACCTTCGCGGCGCAGTGCAGCGGTGCGGGATCGACCTTTTCGTTCGATATCGTTGGCGGCCAGCCGGCCTCGTTCAAGTTCCTGAACGCCCTGCAGATCTTCAAGCTCGCGGTCAGCCTCGGCGGCACGGAATCGCTCGCCAGCCATCCGGCAACGATGACGCATTCGGGTGTGCCGGCCGACGTCCGCCAGCGGATCGGCGTCCTGGAATCGACCATCCGCCTGTCGATCGGCATCGAGCATCCGGACGATCTCGTCGCCGACCTGCAACAGGCATTGGACGCCGCGTGAACCTGGATCCTAGCGGCGGCTCAGGCCGCCGCCGTTTCCCTCACATCGTCGAGCAGGAAATGCACGACGACGTACTTCGTCGTGTAGTGGCGGCCGCTGTCGGAAACATTGTCGACGCTGCCGCCATCGGCGGGGTGCCACCGATGATAGTGCGGATTGGTGGTGATCAAGGTGATCGCCTTGCCGGCCATCTTGCCATCGAGACGGTAGCGCATTTCGGCCAGCGGCCAGATGCGCTCGTAGTCCTCCATGGACATGCGGACCTTCAGGGCCTTGCGGCTCACCGCCTCGCTGCGTGAGCCGTCTTCGTGCTCCACCGCCGGCAGCTCCAGCGTGACTTCCTCGGCTCCATCGAGAATGGAATTGAACTCCTCCGGCCACATCCGTCTCATAAAATCGCTCCTCCAAAGCTCTTTCATCAGTCTGCCTTGTGAAATCTAGCCTGTCTTCCCCCGGAAGCAAACAGTTCCGGCAAAGCTTAGACGAAAGCCTCACGCGCAGTGTGGGCGTTGTCCACATTTAGGAACGCCGCTATGCACTTGCCCTCAGCCCCCATCGCATCGTTGTATGTGCCGACGCATCGATGACGGAGAAACAGCCGCGCTGACGGCGAACGAGACCTTTGGGGCGCTCTATCTCGATATGGATGGCTTCAATGGCATCAATGACAGGCTCGGCCGTCACGCCGGCGATGAGGTTCTGCGAGAGGCCGCAAACCGCATCCGCACGGCTAGAGTTGCAGGCGTTTTCAATGCCCGCACACGACCCACAAGATTGCCGTTCCCGCACCGCCACGACCGAAAACTGCCATCAAGAGCTACCGGTAGGCTGCTTCGAGCTTCGCGATATCGAGCTTCACCATGCCGAGCAGGACTTCGGTGACACGCTTGGCGCGCTCCCGGTCGGGATCGGCAATCATCTCACTCAGCACGCGGGGAACGATCTGCCAACACAGGCCCCATCGGTCCCGCAGCCAGCCGCACTGCTCCTCCACGCCGCCGTTCTCCAGGAAGGTGCTCCAGATCCGGTCGATCTCCTGCTGCGTCTCGCATTGTACCGAGATCGAGAATGCATGGTTGAACGCATCAAGCGGACCGGCTTGCATGGCCACGAAATCCTGATGCCCGAGCTTGAACTCGATGATGATGACACTGCCGGGCGGGCCGCTCGGCGTCTCGGCCGGAAGCACGGTCGTGCGCCCCATGGACGCATTCGGGATCGTTGCCACATAGAATTCGACGGCCTGCTGGACGTCCTTCTCAAACCAGAGATTCGAACTGACCTTGAGCATGGATTGTCCTCCTCGTTGTTGCTCTGATGAAAGGTTCGACACCCCAAGGACGTTCCCGGTCGGCCCTTCCCGACACCGCACCACACAATCGCATCACAAATTCGAGCAAGCGCGAAATTTGACGTTTACGCAAACGTCAATATTTTGTAAGAGACTCTCAAATGCCGGCTTCGTCCGGCGTGCCGAATTGGAGGAATTCGAACGATGCCAGTCTATAAGGCCCCGGTAAACGACACGCTTTTCGTGCTGAACGACGTGCTCGGCCTGGAACGCTACAACAATCTTCCGGGGTTTGCCGACGCGACGCCTGACATGATCGAGGCGATTCTCGGAGAATCGGCAAAGCTTGCCGAGGAAGTGCTTTTCCCGCTGAACTATTCCGGCGATCAGCAAGGCTGCGTGCGCCATGAAGACGGCTCGGTCTCGGTGCCCGATGGTTTCAAGGGCGGCTATGACGCCTATTGCCATGGCGGCTGGACTGGCCTTGCGGTTCCCGAGCAATTCGGCGGCCAGGGTCTTCCCTACGCACTGCATGCCGCCGTCGGCGAATACACCTCCTCCGCCAACATGTCGCTGATGATGTACCCGGGGCTCACCCAGGGCGCGATCGCGGCGATCTTCGTGCATGGCTCGGAGGAGCAGAAGCAGACCTATCTGCCGAAGATGGTTTCCGGCGAATGGTCCGGCACCATGAACCTCACCGAGCCGCATTGCGGCACCGATCTCGGCCTGCTGCGCACCAAGGCGGTGCCGCAGGCAGACGGCAGCTACAAGCTGTCAGGCCAGAAGATCTTCATCTCGGCCGGCGAGCACGACATGACCGACAACATCGTGCATCTGGTGTTGGCGCGCATCGAGGGCGCACCTGAAGGCACGAAGGGCATTTCGCTGTTCATCGTGCCGAAGTACCTGGTCAAGGCGGACGGCACGGTCGGTGCGCGCAACCAGGTTTCCTGCGGTGCGATCGAGCACAAGATGGGCATTCACGGCAACGCCACCTGCGTCATGAATTATGACGGGGCAACCGGCTTCCTCATCGGTGCCGAGAACAAGGGTCTCAGCGCCATGTTCGTGATGATGAACGAGGCGCGTCTCAGCGTCGGCCTGCAGGGACTGGCGATCTCCGAAGTCGCCTATCAGAACGCCGTCAACTATGCCCGCGAGCGCATCCAGGGCCGTTCACTGTCAGGCCCGAAGGCGCCGGACAATAAAGCCGACCCGATCATCGTGCATCCGGATATCCGCCGCTCGCTGATGACGATCCGCGCCTTCAATGAGGCAGGCCGCGCCTTCCTGCTGTGGACGGCCCTGAAATCCGACATCGCCCACCGTTCGGCGGACGAGAAGGAGCGCCAGACCGCCGACGACATTCTCGGCCTCGTCACGCCGATCCTGAAGGGCGTCCTGACCGACAAGGGCTTCGACCACGCGGTCATGGCACAGCAGGTCTTCGGCGGTCACGGCTACATCGAAGAGCACGGCATGAGCCAGTATGTGCGCGACGCGCGCATCGCCATGATCTACGAGGGCGCCAACGGCATTCAGGCGCTCGACCTGGTCGGCCGCAAGCTCGGCCAGAACGGCGGCCGCGCCGTCATGGCGCTGTTCAAGGAAATCGGCGATTTCTGCGAGGAGAACCGCAACGAAGAACAGATGGCCTTCTTCACCAAGAACCTGAAGAAGGGGTTGAACGACGTGCAGGCGGCGACCATGTGGTTCATGCAGCACGCCATGGCCAAGCCCGACAATGCCGGCGCCGGCTCCACCGACTACATGCATCTCTTCGGCCTCGTCGTGCTCGGTTACATGTGGGCAAAGATGGCCAAGGCTGCCAATGATGGCCTTGCCGCTGGAGAAACCGAACGCGAAACATTCCTGCGCAACAAGCTGATATCAGCCCGTTTCTTCATGGAGCGGATCATGCCGGAAACGGCACTGCGCAAGGCCCGCATCGAGACCGGCGCGGAAACGATGATGACGTTGGCCGCCGAGGCCTTTTGAGTTCAACGGCGCTTGCCGCCGATAGGGAGATAGAGGAATGACCGAGGTTTTCATTTACGACCACGTGCGCACGCCACGCGGCCGCGGCAAGAAGGATGGCTCGCTGCACGAGGTGCCGTCGGTGCGGCTTGCCGCCAAGACGCTGGAGGCGATCCGCGACCGCAACGGGCTCGATACGGCAACGGTCGATGACATCGTCATGGGCTGCGTCGATCCAGTGATGGAAGCAGGCGCGGTCATCCCGCGTGGGGCCGCCTTCGAGGCAGGCTACTCCACCAAGGCGCCCGGCATGCAGATCTCCCGCTTCTGCGCTTCCGGCCTCGACGCAGTGAATTTCGGCGCGGCGAAGATCGCCCAGGGCGCCGATGACATCGTCATCGCAGGCGGCGTCGAAAGCATGTCTCGCGTCGGCCTCGGCATGTCCGGCGGCGCCTGGTTCATGGATCCGTCGGTGAACTTCCCGGCCTATTTCATGCCGCAGGGCGTCTCCGCCGATCTGATTGCCACCAAATACGGCTTCTCGCGCGACGACGTCGATGCCTATGCCGTCGAGAGCCAGAAGCGCGCTGCGAATGCCTGGGAGAAGGGCTACTTCAAGAACTCCGTCATTCCTGTGAAGGACCAGAACGGCCTTGTTATCCTTGCCCATGACGAGCACCTGCGCCCAGGCACCGACATGCAGGCGCTGGCGGCGCTCAACCCCTCCTTCCAGATGCCGGGCGAGATGGGCGGCTTCGAAGCCGTCGCCATCCAGGCGCATCCGGAGGTCGAGCGCCTCAACTACGTTCACCACGCCGGCAATTCCTCCGGCATCGTCGATGGCGCGGCCGCCGTGCTGCTCGGCTCGAAGGCCGGCGGCGAAGGCATGGGCGTCAAGCCCCGCGGCCGCATCAAGGCCTTTGCCAATATCGGCTCCGACCCGGCGCTGATGCTGACCGGCCCTGTCGACGTCACCGAAAAGCTTCTGAAACGATCAGGCATGTCGCTCGCCGACATCGATCTCTTCGAGCTCAACGAAGCCTTCGCCGCCGTCGTGCTGCGCTACATGCAGGCCTTCGAGATCCCGCACGACAAGATCAACGTCAACGGCGGCGCCATCGCCATGGGCCATCCGCTCGGCGCCACCGGCGCGATGATCCTGGGCACCGTGCTGGACGAACTGGAGCGGCGCGACCTCAACACCGCGCTCGTCACGCTCTGCATCGGCGCCGGCATGGGCACCGCAACCGTCATCGAACGCGTCTAAGGGAGAGAGACGATGACCTACAAGAACTTCACCGTCGAAACCGACGCGGACGGCATCGCTCTCGTCACCTGGGACATGCCCGGCAAATCCATGAACGTCTTCACCGAAGAGGTGATGGACGAGTTGAACGCCATCGTTGATGCCGTCGTTGCCGATAGCGCCGTCAAGGGCGCGGTTATCACCTCGGGCAAGTCGAGCTTCTCGGGCGGCGCGGACCTCTCGATGATCAAGTCGATGTTCTCGCTCTATCAGCAGGAGAAGGCCGCCAATCCCGATGGCGCTGCGCAGAAGCTGTTCGATCTCGTCGGCCGCATGACCGGCCTCTTCCGCAAAGTCGAAACCTCCGGCAAGCCCTGGGTTTCGGCGATCAACGGCACCTGCATGGGCGGCGCCTTCGAAATGTCGCTCGCCTGCCATGGCCGCGTCGCCTCGAATGCCAAGTCGGTGAAGATCGCGCTGCCCGAGGTCAAGGTCGGCATCTTCCCCGGTGCCGGCGGCACGCAGCGTGTCTCGCGCCTGGCGGACGCCCAGTCGGCCCTGCAGATGATGACGACAGGCCAGTCGCTGACAGCAGCGCGCGCCAAGGCGATGAACCTCGTGCATCAGGTGGTCGAGCCGGATCAGCTGATCCCGGCTGCCAAGCAGATGATCAAGGACGGCCTCAAGCCAGTCGCGCCTTGGGACGAAAAGGGTTTCAAGGCGCCCGGCGGCGGTATCTGGACGCCTGCGGCAGCGCAGCTCTGGCCGGCCGCACCGGCGATCCTGCGCCGCGAAACGGCGGGCAACTACCCGGCAGCACTCGCAATCCTCAAATGCGTCTATGAAGGCCTACAGGTGCCTTTCGACACCGGCCTCAAGATCGAACAGCGCTATTTCACCGAGATCCTGCAGACCAGCGAAGCCTTCTCGATGATCCGTTCGCTCTTCATCTCCATGCAGGAGCTCGGCAAAGGGGCCCGCCGCCCCGCCGGAATCCCGAAAACGGAGTTGAAGAAAGTGGGTGTCGTCGGCGCCGGTTTCATGGGAGCCTCGATCGCCTATGTAACCGCCGCCGCCGGCATCCCCGTCACCCTCATCGACCGCGACATCGAAGCGGCGGCCAAGGGCAAGGGCGTCGGTGAAGGCCTGGTGAAGGACTCGATCGGTAAGGGACGCCTTACGCAGGATGACGGTGCGGCGCTGCTTTCGCGCATCGTCCCGTCCGCGGACTATGCCGACCTCAAGGATGCTGATCTCGTCATTGAAGCCGTGTTCGAAGACCGTGAGGTCAAGAAGGCCGTGATCGAGGCGGTTGAAGCCGTGCTGCCGGAAGGCGCCATCTTCGCTTCCAACACCTCGACCCTGCCGATTTCAGGCCTTGCCAAGAACTCCAAGCGCCCTGCCGATTTCATCGGCGTGCATTTCTTCTCGCCGGTCGAGAAGATGATGCTGACCGAGGTCATTCTTGGCAAGCAGACCGGCGACAAGGCGCTGGCGGTGGCACTCGATTACGTCGCCGCAATCAAGAAGACGCCCATCGTCGTCAACGACACCCGCGGCTTCTTCGTTAACCGCTGCGTCTTCCGCTATATCCACGAAGCCTACGACATGCTGATCGAGGGCGTCCCGCCCGCGATGATCGAGAATGCTGCCAAGATGGCCGGCATGCCGGTCGGCCCGCTCTCATTGAACGACGAGGTGGCGATCGATCTGTCGCAGAAAATCCTCAAGGCCACCGTCGCCGATCTCGGCGAAGCCGCCGTCGATCCTGAACATATGGCGCTGATCAACAAGATGGTCGACGAGCTCGACCGCCGCGGCCGCAAGAACGGCAAGGGCTTCTACGACTATCCGGCGAAACCGGCCAAGAAGTCGCTTTGGCCCGAGCTGAAGACCTTCTACCCGCAGAAGAAGGCGGAAGACGTCGATGTCGAGGTGCTGAAGCAGCGCTTCCTCGTCACCATCGCACTGGAGGCAGCCCGCACCATCGAGGAAGGCATCGTCACCGATCCGCGCGAGGCCGACGTCGGCTCCATCCTCGGCTTCGGCTTCGCGCCCTATACCGGCGGCGTGCTCTCCTACGTCGACGGGATGGGCGTGAAGGCCTTCGTGGAGCTATGTGAAACGTTAGCTGTAGCTTACGGTGCACACTTCAAGCCGACGGCGCTGCTTGAGGACATGGCGGCCAAGGGCGAGACCTTCTACGGCCGCTTCGACCCTTACGCAAAGGATAAGGAGGCGGCGTAAGCCGCCTCTGGCACCTGTCATCAAAGCCAGCGGTGCTTTCGGCTGGCTTTCGATCTCGCGGCTACTTGGTCACGGTAAGGCTGGCCTGCATGCCCGCCTCGTAATGCCCCTTGATATTGCACAGAAGCAGGTAGGCGCCGGGCGCGAGCTTCGTTTTCAACTGCCCGTCCGCTCCCGGCTTTAGGTCCGAGACTTCGCCGATGCTCTTGAGCTGCTTTTCATCGACCCTATGCCAGGATGCAATCAACGGAACCTTCTGGTCCGGGGACTTCAGCTTGACGAGCACCATCTCGTGCTCCTCGGTCATCGCGTCGTTGTGAACCGCGAAGATCGTTTCCCCTGCCTTGATCGTGGCCTGGTCGAGCGTCAGGGTCATCGGCCCGCCGCCCTCGCCGCCTTCGGTCACTTTCACAGTCGTAGCCGCCCATGACGGCGAAGCGGTTGCGATCGCGGCAGATGCGGCGAGAGCGTACCATGCGTACCTGTTCATCAAATCAGCCTTTCCGTTGCAGCCCGCGCTTCATGTAGGCAGCACGTCTGACGCCAGCCTGAACGGCTGGTCCAACCGTCGCAGGCTCGGCAACACAAAGCCGGTCCCGGGCGATGGACGACACATCATTGGCCGGCGATGGAGGCCGCGATCTTCTCGGCCTCAAGTCCGATTTCCCGGAGAAGGCCGGTTGGAACGGCGGTGAAGCCGCAAAAGTAGAGGCCATCATTCGCCGGCTGGAGATCTCCGCGCGCGGGACCGTCGGCGCCGCCAAATCGTTGTTTGAAGTCGGCCAGCAGCGCCTCGAGCCCCGGCCGATAGCCGGTCGCAAGGACGATCGCGTCAAAAATGCCGGAGCGGCCATCCGCGAATTGCACCTGGCGATCGTCGGAACTCGTGACGGCAGGGAACACCTTGATATCCCCCGACCTGATCCGCTCGATCGTGCCGATGTTGATCATCGGCGTGCGGCCCCTTTCGATAATGCCGGCCAGCGGCCCGCCTTTTGCCCTTTCCACTCCGAACGCCCCGAGGTCCCCGAAACGCAGGCTGAGGATCGGCGCGTTCACCGCGTCGACTAGGCGATAGGGAAGGAACCGCTGGGCGATGGCAATGCTGGCGGTCGTCACGCCGAACAGCTCGAGCGGCACGACGTTGACCGGACCACGCACGGACATGGCGACATGAAGGCCGGCCTCGGCGCATTCGAGAGCGATCTCGCCGGCGGAGTTGCCGAAGCCGACGACGAGGACCCGCTCGGCTGCAAGCTCCGCGGCATTCCGGAACTCCGAGGAGTGCAGAAGCTTGCCCGAAAACAGCTCCTGCCCCTCCCAGGACGGCCTTATCGGCGCGTTCGAAAGCCCGGTCGCGAGGATGACATTGCTCGCCTCGAATGCCCCCTCGAAGCTCTCGACAATCCACTCTTTGTCCTTGCGGATCGTCGTCGCGCGCACGCCGAACCTGACCTCGATGTCGTTCGAGGAGCTATAGGTTTCGAGATACTCGATCACCTGCTGCCGCGAGGGATACTTCGGAAACCGCCGTGGCATTGGCATTCCCGGCAGAGCCGAGTGCATCTTGTGGGTATGCAGCCGAAGGCGGTCGTAGTGGCGATGCCAGGAGGCAGCCAGCGTGTCGCCTTTCTCAAGCACCAGAAACGGGCGTCCACGCGCCTGCAGCGCCACGGCGCAGGCCAATCCTGCCGGTCCCGCACCGATGATGATCGTTTCTGTATCCGTCATGGGAGCTCTTGGCTCACGATGCCAGTCATAAATGGGCCCTCGTGCTGACACCTAGGGCGCGGCGACCCTGACGACATCCGACAAAACCCACTTCTTGTCAAACAACTCCTTCGTCGGGCCGTAGGCGCGGAACATCAGTTCGAACTGCCGCTTCGGATCGGTCGGCACCCAATTGGTGTCCTTGCCCTTGGGGGCCTTGGGACCGAAATAGAGATCGACGGATCCGTCTCCGTTCTTCACCAGTTCCAGAATCTGCGACGAACGGCTGGCACGCGCAACATTCTTGATCAGCGCGTGCGTCTGCCGGTCATAGGCCGTCACCGACCAATATTGCTGGACGGGAACATTGCCAGGCACATGGAGACGATAGGTCTTGCCGCCGTCGAAGGCATTGCCATCCTTGTCGCGGATCGAGATCGCATAGAACTGACCGGCCCCGAGCCTCTTGATGCCGATATAGGCATAGCTGTAGGCAACGCCGCGATGATCGACCGGATAGGCGTCCTGTTCGGCGAAATCAGATTGCATGGCCTTGATGAGATCGGGATAGGCCGGGAAGGTCCAGCGGCTCTTCTCGCTGAAGAAGGGCGGCAGACCGGCATCGTATTTCGCCTCCAGTAGGGTCTCGGCCTCCTTGATGCCCTTGGTCAGCAGGGATTTGGTGTGGCGATCGGGCTCAAACGGCTTGTCTTTCTCTATGCCGATCGATTTCAGCTGGTCGATCATCACGCGGTCGCGGGAGATCCACGGCTCTTCCTGTACGACACGGTTCAGATTGTCGAAGAAGCTCGCGTCCCATCTGATCGTGGAATCGAACAGAACATCCTTCACGTCGGAGAAAACGGTCTCCGGCGGATTGGCGGCGGCCGACAGCGGATAGATTTTCAGCTTCTTGCCGTAGTCGATGGAGGCCTGGACATCGGCATCACCATGGCTCGCAAGGTTCGAACGAAACAGCATGTAGCCGCCGTAGACCTCGGACCGCAGCGGAATGAACCCGTCCGGCAGCTTGTCCGTGTAACCCGGCGGCAGGACCACGAACTTGCCGCCTTTGCCCTTGTCGTATCCGAGCAGACCGGCATCCTCGAGCGGCAATTGCCATGCGGTGACGATATTGCCGTTGAAGGAGGCCTTTTCCTCCGCCGGCGGCAGATCGAGAACGACGGGGCCGTCCTTCGTGCTGAAGAAAACCATGAAGTAGAGAGCGTCCGGATTGGGCGTCAGCGTCTGGTTCATCCAGTCCAGCGGGCGGCCCCAATAGATGACCTGTCCGACCTTGCCGGGCGTCTTCTCAAGCATCTCCTGCCGCATCAGATCGTAGTTGACGACGGGTATGCCCCAAACTGCCGCCTGGACTGCATTCCGCTCGATCTCCTGGTCGAACACCTGCCGTGCGGTCCTATCTGCCGAAAGTGCCGGACCGGCGAGCAGCAGCATGCATAATAGCGCGATAGACCTCATGGCAGGCCTCCTCCGATCTTGATGCGTCATCCGGAGTGAATGCTTGCGGGGCTCAATACGGAAGTACGTTACGGTAAATGTGACCAGTATCCCATCTGCAGACTAGAGGCGGGTCCGACCATGCGAAATCGGGATATGCTGATGCAATATCCGATCGAGTGCATGGTGCCTCAACGGAGCAAAACAGCGCCGAGTTACGCCATATCAATCACTTATCCGATCTCTCATCCTCGCTCCCCGGCCCCGTGCCTAAAATCCTCCGCTTCCGTCGCCGGGGTGTTTCGCGAGACTTTCGCGGGCAGGCGGGAGCAGGCGCCCTGCCGGAGGCTGTAACGTGTAGTCAAAGGCAGGGAGGCGAAAGCCGGGCATCGGCATTAGACCGCTGCCATCACAAGTCTCCCCCGGATGTTCCAGCATCCGGTTTGGTTCAGCCATGCAAGTTCGGGCCGATCTGCTCGGACGCAGCGAGACGAGGCGATCGCCTGAAGGGGTAGGGATATCCCGAAGAACGCCGAAGGCCACGCAAATGCGGAGCCACAATAATTCTAACCAGTGAGGTTCCGCATTTGCGTGGGCTCTCCGGATCGATGGTCGAAAACATGGCGGCGGAGCTGCCGTGGAGGAGACGCATGCGAAGCAGCCTGTTCCTGAAAAGACTTCTCGCCCTGCCCGTTGTCGACGTGCTCGCCGTCGTCGAGGCCATGAATTTCGAGGATGGCGGACTGGTCGATGGCGAGGAAAAGGCGCGATCCGGCGGATGCGTCATCACACGGCTGGCCGCCAGCGAGTGCGGCTTCTGGAAAGATTGCTCCATCGCCACCTGCCGTCGTGCCCGGGCCCGCAGGTCGACCGGCGCCCCGCTACCCTCAGCCCCGCAGGCCAGGTGCCTCGTAACCGGTGCGCTCGACGTATTCCTTGTAGCCGCCGCCATATTGGTGGATGCCGTCAGGCGTCAGTTCCAGCACGCGGTTGGAAAGCGCCGCGAGGAAATGCCGGTCGTGCGAGACAAACAGCATCGTGCCCTCGTATTGCGACAGCGCCTTGATCAGCATTTCCTTGGTGTCGAGGTCCAGGTGGTTGGTCGGCTCATCGAGCACCAGCAGGTTCGGCGGATCGAAGAGCATCTTGGCCATGACAAGCCGCGCCTTTTCGCCACCCGACAGCACGCGGCACTTCTTTTCGACGTCGTCGCCGGAGAAGCCGAAGCAGCCGGCCAGCGCTCTCAGCGGCGCCTGCCCTGCCTGCGGGAAGGAATCCTCCAGCCATTCCAGCACTGTCCGCTCGCCATCGAGGATATCCATGGCGTGCTGGGCGAAATAGCCCATCTTGACGCTGGCGCCGAGGGCAACGCTGCCCTGGTCCGGCTCGGCGGAACCAGCAACCAGCTTCAGCAGGGTCGACTTGCCGGCACCGTTGATGCCCATGATGCACCAACGCTCCTTGCGGCGGACCATGAAGTCCAGGCCTTCGTAAATGGTTCGGCTGCCGTACTTCTTGTGGACGTTCTTGAGGTTGATCACGTCTTCGCCGGAGCGCGGGGCCGGCAGGAAGTCGAAGGCGACCGTCTGGCGGCGCTTCGGTGGCTCGACCCGGTCGATCTTCTCCAGCTTCTTGACGCGGCTCTGCACCTGCGAGGCGTGCGATGCGCGCGCCTTGAAACGCTCGATGAACTTGATTTCCTTGGCAAGCATCGCCTGCTGGCGCTCGAACTGCGCCTGCTGCTGTTTCTCGTTCTGCGCCCGCTGCTGTTCGTAGAACCCGTAATCGCCGGAGTAGCTGTTCAACGAGCCGGCGTCGATCTCGATGATCTTGCCAACGATGCGGTTCATGAACTCGCGGTCGTGCGAGGTCATCAGAAGCGCCCCGTCATAGGTCTTCAGGAATTCTTCCAGCCAGATCAGGCTTTCCAGGTCCAGGTGGTTGCTCGGCTCGTCGAGCAGCATGACATCCGGACGCATCAGAAGAATGCGGGCGAGCGCCACGCGCATTTTCCAACCGCCCGACAGTCCGCCGACATCACCGTCCATCATTTCCTGGGTGAAGCTCAGGCCTGCCAGCACTTCGCGCGCACGCCCTTCCAGAGCGTAGCCGTCCAGTTCCTCGTACCGTGCCTGGACTTCGCCATAGCGCTCGATGATCCGGTCCATTTCGTCGAGCTTGTCGGGATCGACCATTTCCACTTCGAGTTCACGCAACTCGGCCGCGACGACGCTGACAGGCCCAGCACCTTCCATGACCTCGGCCACGGCGCTACGGCCGGCCATCTCGCCGACATCCTGATTGAAATAGCCGATCGTCACGCCCTTTTCGGCCGCGACCTGGCCTTCATCGGGCTGCTCCTGCCCGGTGATCATGCGAAAGAGCGTCGTCTTGCCGGCGCCATTCGGGCCGACGAGGCCGATCTTCTCGCCTCTGTTGAGGGCTGCGGAGGCTTCGATGAAGAGGATGCGGTGGCTGTTCTGCTTGCTGATATTCTCGATGCGAATCATGTCTGCGTGGAGTCCGAAAGCGTTGCTGCGCCCCTCGATCATGCCGGCCGGGGCTTTTTGCGGCTCTCGCTAGCACGTTCGCGGCGCAATGGCCAATCCCAGGCCATGCAAAGAACTCTACGTCAGGAAAATGAAGGTCGTTTGTCGACCGGGCGGAACTGCAACGGGCGACAGAACTTTTCCACAATAGGTCCTCGCCCCTTGATCAGCCGATCAGCGATCATTTATGCGTTATCGGCGCGCCGGCGGGCGTTTCGCATATGTCAGGGATTATCAGATTATGGAAATTTTCACCTCGGCCGGCTTGCTGGCGCTCTTGCAGGTCATTCTCATCGACCTCGTGCTTGCCGGCGACAACGCCGTCGTCATCGGTCTTGCCGCCGCCGGATTGCCGGCCGACCAACGCAAGAAGGCGATCCTCGTCGGTATTCTTGCTGCCACCGTGCTGCGTATCGCGCTCGCCAGCGTTACCGTCCAGCTTCTCGAGATCATCGGCCTGCTGCTGGCCGGCGGTATTCTCCTGCTCTGGGTCTGCTGGAAGATGTGGCGCGATCTGCGCAACGGCAGCGGCGAAGTGGAGGGTGCCGAAGGCGACGCGGCGGCGCCGAAGAAGACCTTCTTCCAGGCAGCCAGCCAGATCGTCATTGCCGACGTGTCGATGTCGCTCGACAACGTGCTCGCCGTTGCGGGGGCTGCCCGCGAACATCCGACGATCCTCGTCATCGGCCTCATCCTGTCGATTGCGATGATGGGTATTGCGGCGAACTTCATCGCGCGCCTGCTCAACCGCTACCACTGGATCGCCTATCTCGGCCTTGCCATCATCGTCTACGTGGCGCTGAGCATGATCTATCGCGGCGCCCTCGAGGTCTGGCCGCACCTCGCGCCGGTGGCCGCTGCCGCTTTGGGCTGAACCGCCATAGGTTCGAACGGCCCTCAGGGGCCGTTCACGAGCTGCAGGACGAGGCGGCGAATATTGCCGCCCTCGCTCATCTCCGCCTTGTCGAAATCGCGGCCCTGCTGTCGCTGTCGCGCCGAGAGTTCGCCGAGCCGCTTGGTGAGTTCGACCCGGATCTTGCGGCAATCCGGGTCATTGTCGGCGGAAAAGCCGACGCTCATCGCCTCGATGTCCCGGACCATCTGCTCGATATAGTCCCCGTGCACCCGCTCATGCGTTTCGATGCCGGCAATGAAGGTCGCCCAGCTTGCCTGGGTGGCAGCGGGAAGCTTGCCGGTCGGCTTCGGCAGCGTGTAGGTGATGATCAGCTTCGGCCGCGCCACGGCAAGCACGCAGGCATCGCCCCGGCGCTCGTATTCTCTGGTCCAGGTCAGCTTGAAAGTCGTGTGCGCCACCACCCGACCGGGGCCAAGCTCGGGACCGTGCTCGCCGATGGAATCGTACAAGGCTGCGCCGGAACTGCCCGTCACCGCGTAGGTCCGCACCTCTTCGATCGGCTGCCATTCCGCCTTCGCCGCAACCGGCTGAAGGACGCAAGCCATCAGCAACCAACGAACCAATCCTGCCTTCACGCGAATCCCCCGGACAATCCTGCTCCGACCCTAGTCGGCAGGCGTCTCGCATTCAACCGGCGATCCGGATGCGGCACTAGGCACGCTTTGTCGGGATCGACCCCTAAAGGTCTGTCATAAAACCCAAAAAAAGCCTGAATATTCGAGAGTGATCACGCTATCGAGTGGATCGCGTGTCGCTAATCGAAATCCTCTGGCAACGATTTCACCGTATGATGCACCATTCGAACAAGATGTAAGACGCCTGCCTGTGGGGGCAGTTCATAGATTGGGGTCTGCTGTGACAATCTATCTGCCTATCGCAGAATTGTCGGTGAACATCTTCATCATTCTCGGCATGGGAGCAGCCGTCGGCTTTCTCTCCGGAATGTTCGGTGTCGGCGGCGGCTTCCTGATCACGCCGCTCCTGATCTTCTACAACATCCCGCCGGTCGTTGCCGTCGCCACCGGCGCCAATCAGGTCGTGGCCTCCTCCATATCCGGCGCCATCACGCATTTTCGGCGTGGATCGCTCGACCTGAAGCTCGGAACCGTACTGCTGATTGGGGGTCTCACGGGTGCGACAATCGGCATCTGGATCTTCTCGCTGCTCAGGCGGATCGGTCAGCTCGATCTCATCATCTCCTTGCTTTACGTCGTCTTTCTCGGCACGGTCGGTGGACTGATGCTGGTCGAGAGCGTCAGTGCCATGCGCCGTGCGGCGAAGAACGTGCCGCCGACACCGCGGCGCCCCGGTCATCACCATTGGGTGCACAAGCTGCCGCTGAAGATGCGGTTCAAGAAGTCGAAGATCTTCCTCAGTGTGATCCCGGTCGTCGCGCTCGGCTTCGGCATCGGCATCCTGACATCGGTCATGGGCGTCGGCGGCGGCTTCATCATGGTGCCGGCGATGATCTATCTCCTGCGCATTCCGACCAACGTGGTCGTCGGCACGTCGCTGTTCCAGATCATCTTCGTGACCGCCTACACGACGGTCGTGCAGGCGGCGACGAACTTCTCGGTCGACATCGTGCTCGCCTTTTTCCTAATGATTGCCGGCGTGATCGGCGCGCAGTATGGCGTGCGTGTCGGACAGAAGCTGCGCGGTGAGCAGCTTCGCGCGCTTCTCGGACTGCTGGTGCTTGCCGTCGGCCTTCGTCTTGCCGTTGCGCTCGTCGTAACCCCAGCGGACGTCTACTCCGTCGTCATGGGAGCGAATTGATGCGCCGCTTCCTCGCTGCTCTTCTATCTATCGTTCTCTTGCTGCCCACCGCAGCAATGGCGCAGATGCTGCTCCCGGGACAGGCCGCGCAGAGCAAGACCGAAGGGCTGGAGATCGGCACCTCCACCAGCGAAATCGCCATCACTTCGGATTTTCGGGGCGCGGACCTGACGATCTTTGGAGCCGTGACCAACACTGACAGTCTTCTGTTGGCAATCGGCCAATATGACGTGGTCGTCGTTCTCGAGGGGCCGCGAGAAAACGCGACCGTGCGCCGGAAGGAGCGCGTGTTCGGCGTCTGGATGAATACGCGATCGATGACCTTCGAGGCGGTGCCGCACTCCTATTCGATGTCGAGTTCGCGCATGCTTGACGACATCACCACGCCGCTCGACCTCACCGATAGGGGGATCGGCATCGACCACATCCCGCTGACGCCGGTCGGCTTCGTCGGCAACGCCAGCAATCTCGGCGAATTCCGGCAGGCCTTTCGCCGACTGCAGGAAAACGGCGGCCTCTACGATCGCGACCCGAGCGGCGTGCGTTTCGTCAGTTCCAGCCTTTTCAAAGCCAGCCTGCGGTTGCCGGCAAACATTCCGAACGGCGTGCATACCGTGCGAGCCTATCTCTTCAAGAGCGGCAATTTCATCACTGAGAAGTCGGTGCCGTTGCGTGTCATCAAGACGGGCATCGAGCAGATGATTACCGACGCGGCGCACTCGCAGCCGATTGCCTACGGCCTGGTTTCTGTCTTCCTGGCGCTCATTACCGGCTGGGGTGCCAGCGTGGTGTTCCGCAAGGATTGATCAGGCGGATTTCGTCTTGCGGGCGACGACGCCGAGATAGGCTTCGGTGAGGCGCGCGAGGACGGACGGCGTTCCGGCAGGCAGCTTCTTGCCGAGATGCTTGGCGCGCAGCTCGTCCATGAATTCCTCCCAGAGTTCGGTGCCCCCCTCCTCCAGAAGCTCCGCCCGAATGGAGAGTTCCTCGGTAACCGGAAGATGCCTGCGACCCCACGCACCCATGTGCGCGAAGATGGGCACGAGTTGGATCGCCATTTCGGTCAGGCTATAGATTGCCTTCTGCTTGTGCGTCGGATCATCCTCACGCGTCAGCAATCCCCTGTCGACTAGGCGGCGGAGGCGGTCGGCCAGAATGTTCGAGGCAATTTTCTCCTGCGAATTCTGCAGCAGTTCGCGAAAATGGCGCCGATTGCCGAACATGATGTCGCGGATGACGATGAGGCTCCAGCGATCGCCGAGGACCTCGAGCGTCAGATTGATCGGGCAGCCGGAGCGATGAGCGTCGTCCATTAGCACCTCCAAAAACTGCTTGCATTTTGCCATCAGTCAACCAAGCGTTCAACCAGTTACGAGTCGCAACCAGTTTCGAGGAGGACGAAGGGATGAGAAAGCTTATCGTTTGGAATCTGATGACGCTTGACGGCTATTTCGAAGGGACGAAGCCGTGGGATATCGATTTTCACACTCTTGTCTGGGGTCCCGAACTGCAACAGTACTCCGAGCGTCTTGGCGAAGAGGGCGACCTGCTCGTCTTCGGCCGCAAGACATATGAGGGCATGGCCGCCTATTGGCCGACCGCCACGGACGAGGAAGGCGAGAAGATCAAGACCTATATGAACGGCATTGCCAAGATAGCCGTATCGAGGTCGATGCCGACGGCCGACTGGAACAATACCCGCGTCGTGAGTGAACCCGTCTCGGAACTCAAGAAGCTGAAGGCCGAAACCGGCAAGTCGATCTTCATTTTCGGCAGCGCCGAACTGGCGGATTCGCTCCTGAAGGAAGGCCTGGTGGATGAGATCCGCATATGCCTTGTGCCTGTCATCCTCGGCGGCGGCAACCCACATTTCAAACCGGGAGACTGGCAGCTTCCGCTGAGGCTACTGGACAGCACGACGACGAAGAACGGCGCAGTGATCCTTCGCTACGAGCCGGTCCAGGCATGAGCGTCAATGGCTGCGGCCCTGCCGCAGCCACAGCGGGATTGGATCAAGCCTTCGGCAGCCCGCCCCGTCGCTCAAGCGCAGTCTTGCGGATGGTCTCTGCGATCTCGGGGCTGCTGCTCGACAGCATCTGGAACTCCACCGCATAGAGCGACAGCAGCGACACCTCAGTTGCGGCACTGACAGTTGCTGATCGCGGCTCGCCCGTGATCAGCGCCATCTCGCCGAAAAAGCTTCCGCTGCCAAGTTCCACCGGATGATCGGGGGTTGCCACGCTGACCCGCCCCTCGACGATGAAGAACATCTGATCGCCAATATCACCCTTGCGACAGATCACGCTACCGGCAGGGACGACGCGCGGTCGCAGCGCCCGCACGATCTCGACGAGTGCGGCAGCGCCGAGCTTCTGGAATAGAGGTACGGCGGCGACCAGTTGCCAGTTGCGAACAAAGTCCTGACGGCGAACCTCTTCGTAGAAACCGGTGGCGAGGATACCGGCCCAAAGCGCAAAAATGCCGATACCGCTCATCATCACCAGGCCAGCCAGTATCCGCCCTCCGAGGCTCTGCGGGATCTCGTCGCCGTAGCCGGTCGTCGACAACGTTACGACGGCCCACCACATCGCCTGCGGGATGCTGCCGAACTTGTCTGGCTGGACGTCGCGCTCGATGACATAACCGGCCAGCGCGGCACCAAAGAGAACGATGCCGAAGACCGACGTGACGCCAAGCAGATTGCGCGATTCGTTCGCAACCACCTTTGCCATCAGCCTGAAGAAGCTCGAGTCCCGCAGCGGCTTGAGAAGCCAAATGGCGCAATACAGGCTCCGATCGCGGGATCCAACGAACAGGAATGCAACGACCGGAACCAGAACGGCAAGCAAATCGATCACAAGGGCCGTCACCCCGCTCGACGGGCGTTGTCGACGTGAGAGCAACGTCCCAACCAATTGGAGCACATAGACCACCCAAATTGCCGCAAGCAGCAACTCAAAGGCCAATTGCTCTTCCGCGGCGAGATTGGGCGTCGTCAGCGCAGCAACGATCAGGAGACCAATTGCGGCGAACAGCGCGTTGATCGGCGTCGAAATCTTCGAGAAAGGCACTGCCGACATCAGACACTCCCAACCGCGCCCGGCATTCTTCGACAATAAATGCCTTTGGGCCACGCGCAAAGTACACTTGAACCAACGCTCGTGCGGCCTCCCAGGGCCAGGCAGTTTGGCAAGGGAAGCGGGCCTGACGGCCAAACTGTTCTTCGAGCGGCGAGGTTTCGTCGCTTTAACGCAGCAAAGCGTCGAAAAGCGCAGGCGGGCGCTGACAAAATTCCGGATTGGAAAAGCTGCTCTCCTAAGCGGCACTGCCGCCATTTGCAGGTGCCAACTCGCATTCCGCTAAAAACCGCTCGTTAATATTTACGAGTTAGTAATCTCTCGGAAACGAGAGGTTCTTGTAATGCGTATCCGTGCCCTCCCCGCTCTCGTGCTTCTGGCACTTGTTGCCGGCTGTGCGACCGCTCCCAAACAGACCCGAAACATCTGCGCGGTCTTCGAGCAGCGCGACGGGATGTTCACGAGCTGGCAGCGCGCGGCGGAAAAGACGGAGCGCAAGTATGGCGTTCCGGTTCCGATCCTGATGGCGACCATGTATACCGAGTCCGGCTTCCAGCCCTATGCGCGACCACCGCGCACCAAGCTGTTCGGCTTCATTCCGTGGACGAGACCTTCGACGGCTTACGGCTATTCGCAAGCGCTCGACGGCACCTGGGATCACTACCAATCCGCCACCGGCAGCTGGGCCGCGCGCCGCACCAACTTCGCCGATGCGATCGACTTCATCGGCTGGTACCACGCGCAAAACAGCCAGGTGACCGGCATTCCCCTGAACGATGCCTACAACCTCTATCTCGCCTACTATTCCGGCCCGAAGGGTTACGTGCGCGGCGACTGGCGCTCGAATGCACAGCTGCAGAAGACGGCGCAGCGGTTCAACAACATGGCAGTGGCCTATCAACGGCAATTGCAGGAGTGCAATTAAGGCCTTCACTGGGAACGTCCAATAGAAACACTATACAACACGAACCAAACAAAATTGGGTCGATCTTCGTACATCTACAGTATTGTTTGACAATACATTCGGGACCATGGGATTCTTTCCGAAATAGAATCAGGAGAATAGATGGCCGAGCGCTACTTATACGATTACAACTCGCACCGGGCGGTCATGTATGAGGTTGGCGACTATCTGTATGCGCTTTCTGGCAACAAAGCGGAACACTGGATCTCCGGCGACTACATCTTCAACACGAAGACACAGGCGATTGCCTTCTGGATTCTGGGAAACGATGTGTACGGCCATCTCGGCCGTGGTGAGCTCACTCGCCAGCCGCTCTACTATTTCGGCGACTAGCGCGACGGCGGTTTGCACGCCTGTCGCCTATCGCGCGCTTAACCCACCAGGTTGCCAAACCTGACTGAGTAGATCCGGTCACGCCCAAGGAGGTGGGCGATGAGCGCAGTGTGATCGAACAGGCCCTTCATCGCCTTGTGGCGAAGGTCGAGGCCGCCGGTCAAGACGCCGAAGGCCGGCATCAGTAGGCGGGCGCCGTCGGTGGCAAAGCACGGCCGGCGGACGGATTTTTCGCGGCGGCGGACGGTTGCGGCCGGATGCAGGTGCCCGGCGATCTCGCCCTGCTGCAGCCCGCCTCTCGGCTCGTGGCGGAAGGTCAGACCGCCGTAATGCATCTCATCGACGGAAGCACCCGGCAGATCGACAGTGCCGTCAGGATCATGATTGCCGTTGATCCAGATCCATTCGCGGCCGCGCGCCATTTCCGCAATCAGGCTGCGGAACGACTCGGGCAGATGCGCCGAGCCGACGCGGTCGTGGAAATTGTCGCCGAGCGAGACCACCAGCTTCGGGTCGTAGCGGGTGATGACGGCCGAAAGCACAGTCAGCGTCGCCAGCGTATCGTAGGGCGGCAGCATCATGCCGCGACGGGCGAAGGCCGCACCCTTTTCGAGATGCAGGTCGGACACGACGAGAATGCCGGCATCGGGCATGTAGAGCGCGCCGAGCGGATCGCAGACGGCGGCAACGCCGTGGACCGAAGTCTCGACGCCCGGTCGCGCGGCCAGTCCGTTCAGTTCACGCGCAAGCGCCAGGCGGTTCATCACTCGGGTCAGTCCTTGGTCTCGGAAGCTCCTTTTCGGGTCGCTCCCTATCTCCGTATCGGGCATTCCGGATGGTAAGCCGGCGCAAACCTATCCGGGACTTATTCTAAGCCAGCGCCTCGGCGATCAGGTCGTCGGCGGCTTCCGCCAGCACGGCATCATGCGCCTCGCCATGCACTGGCTCCTTGCCGATCTCCAGCATGACGGGGACCGCCAGCGGCGAGATGTGGTCGAGCGCGCGATGCGTGATATGGCCCTTGATTCGCCTCAGCATATCGCCAAGCCGGGAAATATCCAAAAGCCCGCTTGCCGCATCCTGCCGCGTCGCCTGCAGCAGAATGTGATCCGGCTCGTGGGTTCTCAGCACATCATAGATCAGATCGGCCGAGACCGTGACCTGGCGCCCGGTCTTTTCCTTGCCCGGGTGACGGCGCTCGATCAAACCTGCAACCACGGCACAATTGCGGAAGGTTCGCTTCAAAAGGAAAGATTCGTCGAGCCAGCTTTCGAGATCGTCGCCCAGCATGTCCTCGTCGAAGAGATCGGCAAGGCTGAGCCGGCCGTTGCGGATCATCAGCCCCATGTCCTCGAAGCCCCAGATGCCGAGCGAATAATCCGTCGCGACGAAGCCGAGAGGCTTGGCGCCGGCTCGCTCGAGGCGCCGGGTCAGCAGCATGCCGAGCGTCTGGTGCGCCAGTCGTCCCTCGAAGGGGTAGATCACCATGTAGCAGCGGCTTCCGCGCGGAAAGGTCTCGATCAAGAGCTCGTCGCGCTTCGGCAGCATCGACTTTTCCTGCTGGATCGCCAGCCAGTCGCGCACCTGGTCCGGCAGGCGGCGCCAGCGGTCGGGATCTGCTATCATCGAGCGCACCTGGTCCGCCAGATAGGTGGAAAGAGGAAACTTGCCGCCGGCATAGGATGGGATCTTCGGATCCATCGAGAAGGCCTGCGAGGCAACCGCCTCGTTCTCGCGGATGCCCTCGAAACGTAGCACCTTGCCGGCGAAGATGAAGGTGTCGCCGGGCGAAAGCTGCTCGAGGAAGTATTCCTCGACCTTGCCCAGCGTCGCACCGCCGCGGCCGATCCTGCCGCCTTCGCCGCGCTTGACCATGCGCAGGTTGAGCATCGGGCTTTCAACGATGGTGCCGAGGTTCAGCCGGTATTGCTGGGCGACCTGGGGATTTGAGACGCGCCAGCGTCCTTCATTGGTCTTGCGGATCCGGGCATAGCGCTCATAGGTGCGCAGCGCATAGCCGCCCGTCGCGACGAAATCAACGACGCGCTCGAAGGTCTCCCACGAGAGATCGGCGTATGGCGAGGCGCTCAATATCTCGTCGAAGAGTTCCAGCATATCGAAAGGTTCGGCGCAGGCCATGCCGAGCACATGCTGCGCCAGAGCATCAAGCGCGCCCTTCCCGACCGGCGGCGTGTCCTGCGCGCCGATATAGTTCGCGTCGAGTGCTGCCTGGCATTCCATCACCTCGAAGCGGTTGGCGGGCACGAGGATCGCCTTCGACGGCTCGTCCATGCGGTGGTTGGCGCGGCCGATGCGCTGGGCCAGCCGCGAGGCTCCCTTTGGCGCGCCGACATGGACGACAAGATCGACATCGCCCCAGTCGATGCCGAGGTCGAGCGTCGAGGTGGCGACAACCGCCCGCAGCCGGTTTGCCGCCATCGCGGCCTCCACCTTGCGGCGCTGGCCGACATCGAGCGAGCCGTGATGCAGCGCGATCGGCAGGTTTTCCTCGTTCACCGTCCAGAGTTCCTGGAACAGCATCTCGGCCTGCGACCTGGTATTGACGAAGAGCAGCGTCGTGCGGTGGTCGAGGAGCTGCTTGTAGACGTCGGGGATCGCGTATTTCGCCGAATGGCCCGACCAGGGAATGTGCTCCTCGGTCGACAGGATCGAAATGTCGGGCTTGGCGCCGCCTTCGACGATGACCAATCCGGCGTGGTGATCCTCGCCTTCCCGCTGCGCCACTAGCCATTTCTGCAGGTCCATCGGGTCGGAGACGGTAGCCGAAAGGCCGATCGTCTGCAGGGCGGGTGCCAGCCGGCGCAGGCGGGCAAGGCCGAGCGAAAGCATGTGGCCCCGCTTCGAGGTGACGAGCGAATGCAGTTCGTCGAAAACGACGTATTTGAGGTCCTTGAAAAAGCGCTCTGCCTCGCGGCTGGCGAGCAGCAAGGCCACTTGCTCGGGGGTGGTCAGCAGAATGTCGGGCGGGCTCAATCTCTGGCGCTGGCGCTTGGCAACGGGCGTGTCGCCGGTGCGGTTTTCGACCGTCACCGGCAGGACCATTTCCTCCACTGGCTTCATCAGGTTTCTCTCGATGTCGACGGCAAGCGCCTTCAGTGGCGAGATGTAAAGCGTGTGGATACCGGTGAAGGCGGAGCCCGGGAGGATCTTGCCGCGACGCGTCAGGTCAGTCAGCGATGGCAGAAAGCCGGCGAGCGTCTTGCCGGCGCCGGTTGGCGCGATCAGCAGCGTGCTGTCACCAGCCTCGGCGCGGGCCAGCAATTCCAGCTGATGGGCGCGTGGACGCCATCCCTTGTCCGCGAACCAGCGGGTGAAAGGCTGAGGCAGGACAACGCGGGCTTCGGAATCGATCTGGTCCACGGCCCTAAAGGTAGTGCAGCGGCTGCAGAAATAGAATGGCAGACCTTGTAACTACAGGAAGCGATGCGGGTGGAAGGGCTTCGGATCGGCAAACGTGTCGTTGCCGGCCATCTGCTCGGCCAGCAGCCGGCCACTTGCCGGGCCGAGCGTCAGGCCGTGATGGGCGTGGCCGAAATTGAACCAAACGCCGCGATGGCGCGGCGCCGGTCCGATCACCGGGCGCATGTCGGGCAGGCAGGGACGCAGGCCGAGCCAGGGCGTGGCCTCCACTGGCTCACCGAGCGGGAAGAGCGCGCGGGCCTGAGCCTCGTCGCGGCGGAGCTGGATGGTATTCGGCGGCGCATCGGGCGCAGCAAATTCGATGCCCGTCGTCAACCGGATACCGCGCGCCATCGGCGCCAGCACGTAGCCGGCTTCCTCGTCGACGACGGAGTGGCCGAGCGGCTGGCCTTCGCGCTGCGCATAATGCCGGTGGTAGCCGCGCTTGACCGCCAGCGGCAAGGAATAGCCGAGCTTGCGGAAGATCAGGCCGGATTGCGGGCCGAGGGCAACGACGACCTCGCCGGCTTCGATGATCTCGCCTTCGGCTGTCGTGATCGACCAGCCGTTCTTCTCCTCGCGAAGAGCGGAGGCGTCAGCTCGGACGACCGTGCCGCCGGCTGCCGTGAAGAGGTTGGCATAGGCTGCCGTCAGCGCCTGTGGATCGGTTACGGTCTTCGGGTCGAGCCAGTGGACGGCGCCGGCGATGCTTCCACCGCGCGCGGCGAAGGCAGGCTCCATCGCCAGAAACTCGCTGGCATCGAGAATACGGATCGCCAGACCATGGGCGGACAGGCCCTCGGCTTCCGCACGGGCAGCCTCGAAACGGCGCGGGTTCTTGTAGAACGACATCCAGCCGCGCTCGCGGATGAGGTCGGAGGCGCCGGCGCGGCCAATCAGCTTGTCGTGTTCGGTGACACTGGCTTCGATCAATGGCAGCAGCGCCCGTGTCGCCTTTTCCAGATTGGTCGGCGAGGAATGCCACCAGTAGCGCGCCAGCCATTTCGCGATGCGCGGCAGGTAGGCCGGATCGTAACGGACATCCGATGAATTGTTCAGCGCATACTTGGCAATCGCGCCGAGCTGTCGTGGGAAGGCGTAGGGAACGACGGAGGAACGCTCGATCAGTCCGGCATTGCCGTAGCTGGTGCCGCCGCCCGGTTCGCCGCGGTCGGCAAGCACGACGGAGCGGCCGCGATCCTGCAAATGAATGGCCGCACTGACGCCGACAATGCCGGCACCGAGGACGAGGATATCTGTTTTCATAGGATGGACTTGATCAGAGGGCGCGGAGGCTTTTGGCCTCCGCGCGATTGGATCGGCAAGCGATCAGTAGATGTCGAAGGGGAAGTACTTCTTGGTGATTTCCTTGTACTTCCCGTTCGCAACGAGCGCGTCGATCGCCTTGTTGAAGCGTTCCTTCAGCTCGGTCTCGCCCTGGCGGATGCCGATGCCGGCCTGCGTTTCCGTACCGGGGACGTCGCCGAGCAACTTGCAGCAATCCTTGCCTGCCTTGTTCAGCCAGTCGACCACCACGAACTTGTCGGAGATCAGGGCGTCCATACGACCGTTCTGCAAGTCGGCGACGGCTTCATCCTGCGTCGGATACATCTTCGCTTCGGCGCCGCCCTTGGCGTAGACGTCGTTCAGGTAGTCGGCCTGCGTGGTCGAAGCCTGGGCGCCAACGGTCTTGCCCTTCATGTCATCGACCGAAACGCCCTTGAGCGGGCTGTCCTTCGGCACGGCAACCGCAAGCGGCGTCGTGTAGTATTTGTTCGTGAAGTCGATCTGCTTCTTGCGTTCCTCGGTGATGCTCATCGACGCGATGATGGCGTCATATTTCTTGGCCAGGAGCCCGGGGATGATGCCATCCCAATCCTGCGCTACGATCGTGCACTTGGCCTTCATCTCGTCGCAGAGCGCATTGGCCATGTCGACGTCGAGGCCCTTCAGGCTGCCGTCGGATTCGACATAGTTGAATGGAGGATAGGCACCTTCCGTTGCGATGCGGATCGTGTCCTCGGCGGATGCGAGGTGCGTCGCCGCAAGCAAGGCAGCGGCCGCCAGGAAAATCGTCTTTCTCATTGCTGTTCCCTTATTGGAATTGTTTTTGCCCAACGGGGCCGACTTTAGCGAATCCGTCCCGCTTCACAACCCCGGACGACCAAAATGCGCACGTCTATCCGATCCTTCGCATATCGCCGCTTGACAGGTGCAATAATCATAGATATTTTTTATCCACGAATTGAGGATGGTCTGATGAAACTGGGTGATGGAGTCGAGCAGGCGATACACAGCGTTTCCATGCTGGCCGGCCTTTCCGAAGGCGGGGTGCTCTCGGCCGCGGCACTCGCAGAGTTCCATGGCGTTTCGACGAGCTATCTTCTGAAGCATCTGCAGGCGCTTTCCGGCGCAGGTATCGTGAGCACGGTTCCGGGGCCGAAGGGCGGATACAAGTTGGCGAAGCCGACAGAGGAGATCAGCCTTCTCGACATCGTCCTTGCTGTCGAAGGGCCGGAGCCGGCTTTCCGCTGCGGTGAGATCCGCCAGCGCGGGCCGAACCAGCTTCCAGGGCGCTATTTCACCAAACCGTGCCAGATCAGCGCAGCGATGCTGAGGGCCGAGCGCGTCTACCGCGCCGAACTCGCCAAGACCAGCATCGCCGACATCCTGGTGCAGCTCGCTGCTGATGACGACGGCGGGATCGCCGCCCGCGGCTGCGCCTTCCTTGAGATCAATGAACGCAGAGCGGCTCGCTGAGCCGCAGAACCCTAAAAGGAGAATGAACCATGCAAGCACGTTTCAACTTCGCCAAGGCCGCGCCGGACGCTTACAAGGCGGTCGCCGCCCTCGAGCAGTATGTTCAGGAATCGGGCCTTGAACGCCGCTTCATCCATCTGATCAAGCTGCGCGCCTCGCAGATCAACGGCTGCGCCTATTGCGTCGACATGCACGTGAAGGAATCCCGGCATGACGGGCTTAGCGAACAGTGGATCAACCTGATGTGCGTCTGGCGGGAATCGCCGATCTATGACGCCAAGGAACGCGCCCTTCTCGGCTGGGTCGATGCCGTGACCCGTATCGCCGAAACCGGCGCACCGGACGCCGATTTCGAAGCCCTGAAGGCCCACTTCACGGAAGAAGAGATCACCAAGATCACGGTCGCGATCGGCACGATCAATGTCTGGAACCGGCTGGCAGTCGGCTTCCGCTCGCAGCACCCGATCGACAAGCCGGCACGGGCTGCCTAAAGCGCGATGTAGCGATCGGCGCGGTGGTTGACGGCCACGAAGAGGTTCAGCACCACCGCGCCTAGAACGGAATAGAAAACCACCGGTGGCGTGGTGACAAGGAAGGCTGCGGCCAGCACACAAAGGTCGATCGCCATCTGCACGAGGCCGGCGCGGATGCCGAAACGCTCCTGCATATAGACCCCCAGGATGCCGACCCCACCGAGGCTGGCGCGGTGGCGATAGAGCGCCAGAAGGCCGAAACCCAGCAGCAGACCGCCGAGAAGGGCCGCCCAGGCCGGATGGATGGCGGAAATGTCCATGACCTTCGGCTGCAGGCTGGTCATGAGCGATGTCAGGCCGATCGCGATAAATGTCTTGACCGTGAAGGCCATGCCGAGCCGCGTCCACGAAAGATAAAAGAACGGCAGGTTGAGCAGGAAGAAGGCGAGACCGAAGTTCACGCCGAAGGCGTAGTGGAGCAGAAACGCGACGCCGGCGGTGCTGCCGGTCAGAAGGCCGGCGCTGGCCAGAACATAAAGCCCGAGCGCCGCAATAAGGCTGCCGGAGAAAATCCCCTGGACGTCTTCGACCGGTGTATGGCGAGTGGCGCTGGTATTCCAGAAACCGAGGGCATTGAAGAGCTGTGCCATTGTCGTTGATCCCCAAACGGCAGACATGTTCATATGCGCCAGGGCGAGACCCCAAGCGTGACGAAATGTAGGTGATGAATGGTCCCGGGTGCCTCGAAATCCTGAAAGAACCCTACTGAATTAGCCAGGATTATCAGGCGTTTTCGCAGTGCAATCAAGCGAAATACGTAAGCAATGCTGACCTATTATTCACTTCGCAAGAATCGTTCCGCTATCCCGCCTTGCGCGTAAGGAACAGGATACCTGAAATGATGTTTGAGCCATCTTTGCGAACGGGCGTCTTGCTGACGGCGATGACCTCGAGACCGTGGCGGGCGCAGAGCGCGCGTATATAGCTTTCGGAATGGGCGTAGCGCAGCGACGGCGCGAGATGAAAGCCATCGCCCTCACCCGCGTCCTCGACCGAAAATGCGAAATCGGCGCCCGGCAAGACAAGCGCTGAAACCGCCTCGAACACACTCTCGAGATTGCCGAGATACATCAACACATCCGCGGCAGTGACGAGGTCGGCACGATGCGTCGCTCCCTCGACAAAGAGGCCCGTCGCTTCCGGAGCCAGCGACAGATCGGCTTGCGCCAAGTGATCGTAGATATGCTTCTCGGCAGCCTTGGCGAGCATGTTCTGCGACAGATCGAACCCCTCGAGGCGCGCAACGCGATCACGGATCTCCGGTCCGAGCAAGCCGGTGCCGCAGCCGAGGTCCACGGCCAACGCATAGTTCCTGCCGGTCGTCGCGACGAGCGCCGCAAGCTTGGCGGGAACGCTGTAATCGAGCTTCTCCACCAGCGACGTCTCGAAGCGATCGGCATAGTCGTCGAACAATCGCTCGACATACCTGCTCGGCGGCTGGTCCGGCGTCTCGACGTCGCCAAGCAAAGCGAGCTTGAGCTCGGCTCCGAAAATATCGTCCGGACTGACCTCCAAAGTGCGCCGGTAGGCGTCGATCGCGCCTGACTTATCGCCGGCCTTTTCGCGGTAGCCGGCAAGCCGATACCAGCCGGCCGCCCAGCCCGGCACGAGTTCCAACGCCTGCTCCATCAATTCGGCGGCTGCGTCCGGTTCGCCGCTTTCGTCGAGCATCTTGGCGTAGTCGGCGCGGCGATCGGCGATCACGTCGCCTGAAGTGAGCTGGTTGGGCTGCATGGTGAAGACCTATTGGGATCGGCCCGCATTTGGCTGCGGTCACAAAAAAACTCAAGTCCTATTTCAGAGGCGGAGACGCCAGACCTGAAAAAGGCTTGCGAGCGGCGTTCCGCGCCCGTATTTCAGGGACAAACAGGAGATGGCGCATGTCCGATCAGGTGAACAAGTTTCTCGGCGATTCCCTCGGCCGCACATTGGTCAAGCTTTTGGTCGTATCGCTGATCGTCGGCTTCATCATGGCCGTGTTCGGCTGGGCGCCGCTGGATTTCGTCTACGGCTTCCGCAATTTCGTTCTGGAAGTCTGGCATCGCGGCTTTGCCGCTTTGGGACGCGTCGGCGATTATCTGTTGCTTGGTGCGACCGTCGTGATCCCGGTCTTCGTCCTCATCCGTCTCTTCAGCTATCGGCGCTAATATGACCTCTCTCATCCTCTCGCGGCGTGGGCTACTACACATATCCGGCCTCGTGCTGGTCGCCGGTGTTGCAAGCTGCACGACCGCGCCGAAGTTCGCTTCCACGCCTTCTGATGGCGAAGACGAAACGGCGGACGCTCTACCGCTAGTCAATCAGTTGCGCGCCAAGAACGGATTGCCGCCGCTTTCGGCGGATCCTGCTGCCAAGGATGCCGCGATGTTCCAGGCCAAGCGCATGGCATCGGCAGGCAAGATGAAGCACGTGATGGGGATCGGCGACGGCTTCGGCCCGCGCGTCAAGGCAAGCGGCGTACAGATGCCGGCCGCCGAAAACATCGCGGCCGGCCAACAGTCGGTGCCGGCCGTTGTGACCGCCTGGATCAACTCTCCGCACCATCTGGAGAACATGCTCGGTCGTTACAATGGTCTCGGCGTTGCGGTAGCACGCAATTCTGCTTCCAAAAGCGTGCCCTATTGGGCAATGGTGCTTTCCGGCTGAGGCGATTCTGCCTCCTTCCTCAGAGGCAGACATGGATACGCACGGTCACGAGAACAGGCTGGCATTCGACGTGACGCACCGACTGGTGCTGTCGATTGCAATTCCGATGACGCTCGGCTTCATGACGACGCCGCTCCTTGGCCTCGTCGACACCGGCGTCGTCGGCCACATGGGTCAGCCGGATGCGCTGGCAGGGCTTGCGATCGGCGCCATGCTCTTCGACCTTATCCTCGGCAGCTTCAACTTCCTGCGCGCCTCCACGACCGGACTGACGGCGCAGGCCTTCGGACGGCACGACCGGCACGCCCAGCAGGGCGTCTTCTGGCGAGCGCTGATCTCCGCGCTCGGCTGCGGCATAGCGCTTCTCTGTCTTTCGCCACTGCTACTCGCAGCCGGGCTGAAGCTGATGGGACCGGAGAGCGCCGTTGCGGCCGCCACCAGCACCTATTTCTCCATCCGCATCCTTGCCGGACCGGCAGCGCTTGCCAATTACGCGATCCTCGGCTTCGTGCTCGGCCGCGGCCAGGGCACCGTTGGCCTGTTGCTGCAGACGATCATCAACGGCATCAACATCATACTGGCGATCTATCTCGGCCTCTGGCTTGACTGGGGCGTGGCGGGCGTCGCCTGGGGTACGATGGTCGGCGAGACAGCCGGTGCTGTCGTCGGCTTGCTGATTGTCCTTCGCGGCTTCGATCGCGCGCATCGGCCGACACGCACGGAGATCTTCTCCCGGCATCGCCTCGCCGAGCTTTTCGCGCTGAACCGCGACATCCTGATCCGCACCTTCGTGCTGCTCGCCGCTTTCACTCTGATGACGCGGATCGGCACGAGCTTCGGAGCGGTCACGCTGGCCGCCAACGCCGTGCTGATGAACTTCTTCCTGCTCTCCGGATATTATCTCGACGGACTGGCCAACGCGGCAGAGCAGATCACCGGACGGGCGATCGGCGCGCGATACCGGCCGGCCTTCGAGCGTGGCTTGAAGCTGACGGCGCTCTGGTCCTTCGGGCTTGCCGGCCTCATTTCCGTGTTCTTCCTGCTGGCCGGTCCATGGTTGATTTCGGTGCTAACCACCTCGCCGGAGGTGCAGCAGGCGGCCGAAACCTACCTGCCCTGGGCCGCCGTCACCGGACTTACGGGGGCGCTGGCCTTCCTGATGGACGGTGTCTTCATCGGCGCCACCTGGTCGACCGACATGCGCAACCGGATGCTCATGTCGTTTGCCGGCTATCTCATAGCGCTGGCCGTTTTCGTGCCGCTGTTCGGCAATCATGGCCTATGGCTGGCGATGAACGGCTTCCTGCTGTTTCGCGGTGTCTTCCTGGCGATGCTCGTGCGGCCGCGGGCGGATCAGACGTTCCGTCCTGCCCAGTAGTCCGTTCTCGTATCCCTGAGGTCGCGGATGGATCTGACCTGCTCGCGATCGAGCAGCTTCGACAGGCCGCGAACGATCGTGCCCGGGAGGCCCGGCCCCTCATAAACCATGCAGGAATAGAGCTGCACGAGATCGGCACCGGCCTTGATCTTCTCGAGCGCGGTTTCGGCGGACGAGACGCCGCCGACGCCGATGATCGGCAGGCCTGGGCCGACGCGTTTGCGCATTTTGGCGAGAACGGCGGTCGATTTGTCGAACAGCGGCTTGCCGGAAAGCCCGCCGGCCTCCTTCGCCTGACGCTGGTCCCTGAGGCCCTCGCGGGAAAGCGTGGTGTTCGAAACGATCAGGCCGTCCAGGGCATGCGACAGCGCTTCGGCGGCGATATCGTCCAGCCCCTCTTCCGTCAGATCAGGCGCGATCTTCAGGAAGACGGGGATCTTTCTGCCTGCCTTTTCGGCTTCGGCATCGCGGGCGGCAAGCACTGCCGACAAGAGCGCGGCGAGGCTTTCGCGCGCCTGCAAATCGCGCAGGCCCGGCGTGTTCGGTGATGAGATATTGGCGGTGAAATAGCGAGCGACCGAATAGAACCGGCGGATGCCGAGGACATAGTCGACAATGCGGTCCTCGCTGTCCTTGTTGGCGCCGATGTTGACGCCGATCATGCCGTTGCCGCGAATGACCGACAGGCGTGCGAAGGCGGCATCGTGGCCTTCGTTGTTGAAGCCGAGGCGATTGATGACGCCTTCATCCTCGACCAGCCGGAAGATGCGTGGGCGCGGGTTGCCGGGCTGCGGCTTCGGCGTCACGGTGCCGATCTCGGTGAAACCGAAGCCGATCTTCAGCAACGCTTCCGGAACCTCGGCGTTCTTGTCGTAGCCGGCCGCCATGCCGATCGGATTGACGAAATCGAGCCCGGCAACGCTCTGCCGCAGGCGCGGATCGGGGGCGATCCGGCAGGCCGGCACGGCGCCTGCCTTCAGTGCGGCAATCGACATGCCATGAGCGGTTTCGGGGTCGAAGAGGAAGAGACCCTTGCGGGCGGCGTGCTTGAAAAGCTCGATCATGGCGCAAGATCCGGAAAGACGTGCTGGCCGGCGACATCGAGCGGCAGCGGCGCCTCCCATAACACGGCCGACATCGGCAATTCCGCATAGAGGTGTGGAAAGAGAGCGCCGCCGCGCGAGGGTTCGAAGACGAGTTCGTCGCCGAACTTGCTGCTATCGACGGCAACGAGCAGAAGCCCCGCCTGGCCGGCGAAGTGAAGCGCCGCCGTCTGCCTGACCTGGGCGGCTGTCGAGAAGTGGATGTAGCCGTCCGTAAGGTCGATCGGCGCGCCACGAAAAACGCCGGCTGCCCTCGCCTCCTGCCAGAGCGTTTCCGTCACGATCTTGTAAAGCGTGGGTGTCAGGGTCATGATAACCTCAGAATGGCTGGTCTTTCCCGGGCTTTGCCGCAAAGCGGCGGCGATGTCCACGCCTCGCCGCGAAAAATGCGGTGGCCACCGAGATTTCCGGAGGAAACCATGAGAAATATCGCAATCGGCCTTTTCGCGCTTCTCCTGCCGCTCGGCGTTCATGCCGCTGAAACCGACGCATTGCGCTTTCAATTGGAGCGTAGCGGCGACCACTTCGTGCGGCTCGACAAGCAGACCGGCGCCATGTCGCTTTGCGAGGAGAAGGACGGCGCGCTCGTCTGCAGGATGGCCGCCGATGAGCGGGCGGCCTATGAGCAGGAACTCGACCGGCTTTCGGCCCGCGTCACGGCGCTAGAGAACAAAAGCATCGTCAACAAGGCGCTTCCCTCCGACGAGGAGATCAACCGTTCGATCGGCATCATGGAGCGCTGGATGCGGAGCTTCATGGGGATAGTCAAGGAATTCCGAAGCGAGGAGGAGCGCAACGCCCTTCCGCAAAAGACATGATTTGATATAGTCACCTCCGAATGGAAGCATGTATCGTGCGGAGGCACGAGACATGTCTCGGCGATCGAGCTCTTGGGAGGGAGCTATCGATGCAGGAACAGACAATCATCATTGCCGACGACCACCCGCTTTTCCGGGATGCGCTGCGCCAGGCAGTGATTGGTATGGAAGGCCATCCCGAGATCGTCGAGGCCGGCGATTTTGCCGCAGCGCGCATGGCGGCTGGAGCACATCCCGAAGCGGACCTGATGCTGCTCGATCTATCGATGCCTGGTGTCAGCGGCTTTTCCGGCCTGATGGCGCTTCGCTCCGAATTCGCCGGGCTGCCGATCGTCATCATTTCCGCGACGGATGACGCCACGACGATCCGTCGCGCGCTCGAACTCGGCGCATCCGGCTTCATCTCCAAATCCTCCGGGATCGACGACATTCGCCGCGGTATCCAGACGGTCCTTGCCGGCGACATCGCGACCCCCGAGACTTATCGGGACGGGCAGGAACAGGATCCTGACGTCGCCGACCTGATCCACCGGCTGCACACGCTGACACCGCAGCAGAGCCGTGTGCTGACGATGCTGGCGGAAGGTCTTCTCAACAAGCAGATCGCCTATGAGCTCGGCGTTTCCGAGGCGACGATCAAGGCGCATGTCTCGGCGATCCTGCTCAAGCTCGATGTCGACAGCCGTACGCAGGCGGTGATCCAGCTCGGCAAGATCAACATGGCCTTGGTCGCCTGAGGCGAGACAGGATTTTATTCCTTTCCTCTCTTTACTCCCGCTGGGCTTGCGGTTAATATTTCGTCGTTGAACGATGGCGCAGGCGCGCAGGAATCAGGCGACATGCTGTCACACGAGCAGATTTGGGGGGCGATCGACAGGCTTGCCGAACGGCATGACCTGACGCCTTCAGGTCTTGCCCGGCGCGCGGGGCTCGATCCAACCTCCTTCAACAAGTCCAAGCGGCTCTCCGCCGATGGGCGGTTGCGCTGGCCGTCGACGGAATCGATCGCCAAGGTGCTGGATGCAACGGGCGCCAGCATGGAGCAGTTCCTGACGTTCATGCGGCCGGCAGGGAGCTTTTCCAGTCTTCCGGAAGGCGACTTCCCGCGGCAGGGCAGCTCGATTCCGCTGCTCGGCTTTGCGCAGGCCGGTGCCGGCGGCTTCTTCGATGATGGCGGCTTTCCGGCTGGGCAAGGCTGGGACGTTGTGGAGTTCCCGGCCGCACCCTCGCAGAAGGCAGGCGTCTATGCGCTCGAAGTCCAGGGCGAGAGCATGATGCCGCTCTACCGCGACGGCGACGTCTTGATCGTCGAGCCTGGCGCGCAGGTGCGACGCAATGATCGCGTCGTCGTCAAGACGCGCGAAGGCGAAGTGATGGCGAAGGTGCTGTTGCGCCAGAGCCCGCGATCGATCGAATTGATGTCGCTCAACCCGGAGCATCCCAACCGAACAATTGAACTTTCCGACGTGGATTGGATCGCCCGCATCATCTGGGCCAGCCAGTAGGAAGATATTCCATGCGTCCTGCGGCAATTCTGACCGCTGTTGCAGGGATCGGAATTGTTGCCGACCTGATTGCGGCCGGCGGACAGCGGCTTGGCTCGGCCATTGATCCGGCGGAAACGGCAGCGCCGATGGAAGCGCAAGTGCCGCCCCCCGCTCCGACGGCTCAACCGACCTCAAATCCCGAAGCCAGCATGAATGCGCGGCGTGTCGACGAGGCCAGCCAGTTCTACCCTGCGGTCATCGACGGCAAGCCACTCGAGCGCATCGCGGCCGTTGTGCCGGAGCAACCGGCAAACCCTGCCAAAGACAGGGGCGTGAACCTTGTTCGCCCGATCGCGGAAAGCGCCGGTGTCCTGGCGTTTGGCGACCGTCGCCTGCAGCTTGCCGGCATCGACCCCACGCCGGCGGACAAGACATGCATCGACAGCGGGGGCCGTGAGTGGCCATGCGGGATGCTGGCAAAGACCAATCTGCGGCTGCTGCTGCGCCTCAGGGCCGTCCGCTGCGATCTCGACATTGCGGAATGGACCGGTACCGTCACGGCCGACTGCAGGATCGGCACGCAGGACATTTCACAGTGGCTCGTCGAAAACGGCTGGGCAGAGGCGGCGAAGGGATCTGCGCTCGCCGAGGCCGGCGAGAAGGCGAAACAGGCGGGCAAAGGCATCCATGGCAACGACCCTCGCAGCCTCGCAGAAACCAGCGGTCCTGAGGATCTGCCTTCCGATCTGCCGCCCGACGGCTTGTAATGTCGCTGGGCAACTCCTAGACTCTGGCCTCACTTCGAAGGGATCATCGAGACATGAACAAGCCGCTTTCCGCCCATGACGCCTTGATCTACGTGATGGTGATGGCATCCGCCGTCGACAGCACGATGAACGATCGCGAGATGGAGCGCATCGGCCAACTGATCGGCTTCCTGCCGGTCTTCCGTGATTTCGACGACGAAAAGCTGATTTCCATCGCGCGCGATTGCGCGGGACTGCTGGCTGGTCCCGAAGGGCTCGACATCGTGCTCGAAACCGTCAAGGACACGCTGCCGTCGCGCCTCTACGACACGGCCTATGCGCTCGCGGTCGAAATTGCTTCCGCCGATCTCTCGGTGAAGGCGGAAGAGCTGCGCCTTCTCAGCCTGCTTCGCGACCGCCTCGGCCTCGATAAGCTCACTTGCGCCGCCATCGAGCGCAGCGCGATCGCGCGCTTTCGCAAGGGCTAGAGCCTTTCAGGTTTAATACAGGCCGTAAGGGAAGTAGCGCAGGTAGATTTCCTGCAGGCGGCCACTGCGCGACAGCGCTGCCAGCGCGTGATCGAGCGCTGCCGTAAGGACATCGTCCTTCTGACGGAGCATGATCGTCATGCCTTCGCCGAGAAACTGCTCGGAGAGATAAGGCCCGTCGAACAGCGCGCAGCATTTCGCCGAGGCCTCCGACGAAACCCAGAAGGAGAGCTGGAGGGAATCCGCGAAGACGGCCTCCAGCTTGCCATCCTTGAGTGCTGCAAGAAGGGCGTCCTTGCTGTCGAAGGGTACGGCCTTCACCTTCGGGAAATAGGCCGCCAGCATGGCTTCGTGCGCCGTCGCCTTGACGACGCCGACCGGATGATCGGCTAGAGCGCTGGCATTCTCGCCCTTGATGGAAGCCTTTAAGTTTCGAACGAAGCGGGCGGGCAGCATGAGATAGGGGCGCGAAAAGGCGAACTGTCGCCGCAGCTCCTCGCTGACGGCGACACCGGCAATCACGGCATCGCCCTGCGAGGCCGCGAGCGCGGCATTCAGGTCAGCGAACGGCAGCGCCTGGATCTGGCATTTGCTGGCAATCTCCAGCTCGTTACAGATCTCGCGGGCGAGATCGACGTTGAAACCGGAAAGCTTGCCATTCTGATCGGTAAAATTGAACGGTGGAAAGTCGATCGTCGTCAGGAAACGAAGGCGGACGAGCGACGAAAGATCCGGTTTGGCAAGGCGCTCCCTGGAATCGAAAAGCAGCGGCAAGCCTGGCATCGCCTCCTGCGCCGACAACGAGAGCGGGCAGAAAAACACAATCAAAGACAGCCAAAAGCTGCATAGCCCCTTAAGATTCAGGGATGCCAGTTTAAATTGCATCATTATGATCGGCCTCGGGGAAAGCATGCACTGCCATTCTGGAAACGGTGTATCAGAGTCATGCGTGTCGGGGAATATGCGTCGGGCGGGATCGAAGACCGCACGCTCTTGGATGATGGTTCAATACGCCACGGCGCGCCGCCTGCGCGCGCGGTAAACGATTCCTACCAGAGGTTCTGCTGCAACTCGGCATCGGCAGGCCGACAATCGCCCGCCCGATGCAGGTCGCACGCCGCAACGACGCGAGCATCGAACAGGAACTCATTGCAAGCGGCTCCATCGATGCCGACAGCTACTACGCATCCCTGGCGCGCGGGCTCCGGCTTCCCTTCCTTTCGGCAATCGACAGCTCCCTCGTCAACGATGACAAGGCACTCGACAGCCAGCTTCTGCAGGCTCGCTGCGTCCGGCTGAACTACATCAGCAAAGGCATGCTGGCGATCGTGCCGGAAGCCCGAAACCTGGTGATGCGCGAGCCAGCGCGCCTCCCGCGCGAGATGGGCGTGGGCGGCTTTCTGGTGTTCCAGTTGCTGATCGGAGGAATGCTGTTTTCCTCTCTCACCCATCCCTGGCTGATCATGCTCCTTGTCACCACCGCCGGCTACCTAGCGCTCGGCTTGCCGCCCGCCGGCAGCAGCGAAGGCGCGCTCTTGCTCCTCGATCTTGCCAATATGGCGGCAAGCTACGGCCTCTTTCTGTTGCTCGGCAGGGTCGCGATGCTGCGTGAGGAAAAACGCAGCATCGGCTGGCGCTGGATCTATGTCCCGCTCTATTGCCTGATGATCTCGGTGGCGGCATGGCGCGCCCTTCTCGAGCTGCCGAGAAAGCCCTTCTTCTGGGACAAGACGCCTCATGTCCCTGTCAGCACCAGTGAGAAGTTGCGCCCCGCTTAGCATGACTCGTCCCTAGGCGGCGGGACCCGAAATTATTTCCGGGGACAGATCCCAAGCGTTAGGGCCACATTAAGCAATGTCCCATTCTATTCGCCAGGACGACGCCGGCTCACGGGCCGAATGCATGATGCGCATGTCGAGCCTTCCGGGCATCCCACCATGCCGTATCCCGCGACATAAAATGCTTCAATAGTCGGCCCGCCCGCGGTCGGGTCAAGCGACTGGACATAGCCATGCTGAAGAACTTGAAAATCCGGACGAAGATCATTTCTGTCGTCGCGCTTCTCGGGGCGATCGCGCTCGGGGGCCTCGTTTATGTCATCACCGAATTCCGCGGTGCCGATGCCACCTACAGCGCCTTCATCGATAACGAGGCACTGGCAGCCATGCAGGCATCCCGCGCCAGCGCCTCGGCAACCGCTGCCGTGCTGCAGGTCACGCTTATCGCCGGCCTCAAGCCGGAGACGCCGGCTTTCAATACGGCGCTCACGACGCCAAGCAAGATGCCTCAAGCGCGCGAACGCCTGGAACAGGCGGCGGCCTTGGTACCTAGCCGCAAGCCGGCGATTGACGACATCCTCGTCGGCATCGCCGAGATGGAAGCGCTTTCCAGCAAGGTCATCGACCTCGCCAAGGCAAAGGACAGTGCCGGCGCGCAGCTTGCAGCAAGCATGCTCAATGCGAAGCTGAACACGGTCACTCCGAAAATGATCGCCAACAATGATGCGCTGATGGCATTGCTGAACGATGGCGGCGACGCGCTCTCCATTAGCGTCAACCAGCGCATCACTCTCAGTTTCGTACTGATCGGGCTCGCTGTCATGGGCGCGATCGGCCTTTCTGTGTGGGTCGCGCAATCGGGGATCACCACGCCCATGGTTCGTCTGCGTGACCGGATGGCTCAGCTTGCCGAGGGAGATACGCACGGCGCCATCGACGGCCTCGACCGTCGTGACGAGGTTGGCCAGATGGCCGGCGCCGTTGCCGTCTTCCGCGACAATGCCGTCGATCGTATCCGGCTTGAGGGCGAGGCCGAAAAGAGCCGCAATCTCAGCGACAGCGAACGCCGAGAACGTGAAGCTCAGCGCGCAACCGAGGCTGCCGATCTCTCGCGCGCGGTCAGCGCGCTTGGCGACGGCTTACGCCGGCTGGCCGCAGGCGACCTCGCATCTCGAATCGATACGGCGTTTGTCGGCGACCTCGATAGTCTGCGACAGGATTTCAACAACTCGATCCTGCGCTTGAACGACACTATGCAGACGGTCGGCGCCAACGCCCGCGCCATCACTGCCGGCGCAACCGAGATCCGCGCCTCGGCGGACGAGCTTTCGAAGCGCACCGAGCAGCAGGCAGCGTCCGTCGAGGAGACGGCAGCGGCCCTCGAGGAGATCACCACCACCGTGAAGGATGCCGCCAAGCGTGCCGAGGAAGCACGTGGGCTCGTGGCACGCACGCGCGCCGGTGCAGAAAAGTCCGGCGAAGTGGTCAGCAAGGCCGTCAACGCCATGCAGCAGATCGCGCAATCCTCCGCGGAGATCGGCAACATCATCGGCGTCATCGACGACATCGCCTTCCAGACCAATCTTCTGGCCCTCAACGCCGGCGTCGAGGCCGCGCGCGCCGGTGAAGCCGGCAAGGGCTTTGCCGTCGTTGCCCAGGAGGTGCGTGAACTTGCACAGCGCTCGGCCAATGCCGCCAGGGAGATCAAGTCGCTGATCACCACATCGGGCGACCATGTGCAGACGGGCGTGTCGCTTGTCGGCGAAACCGGCAAGGCGCTTGATGCGATCGTTCACGAGGTTCAGGAGATCAACCAGCACGTCGACGCGATCGCCGAGGCCGCCCGCGAGCAATCGACCGGCCTGCAGGAGATCAACACGGCGGTGAACTCGATGGACCAGGGAACGCAGAAGAATGCGGCCATGGTCGAGGAAAGCACGGCGGCGAGCCACAAGCTCGCGACGGAAGCGGCGACACTCAACAACCTGCTCGACCAGTTCAAGCTGACCGGCACTGGCAGTTTCAGCGCTAACATTGCCGCGGCAGCGCCGCTGCAGGGCACTCACATCCATTCGGCGCCACGGCCGGCCGCGCCGCCGGTCGCAGCCAGAAAGGCACCCGTCCGCATCGCCACTCCGGGTGTCACCCGCCCCTCTAGCTCGCCGGCTCGGGCGCTTGGGCAGAAACTTGCAAGCGCATTTGGTGCAAGCAGCGCCTCTTCGAGCCCACGCGACGACGCCGATTGGACGGAATTCTGATCCCAGCAAAACGGTACAAAAGCAAAGGGCGGCTCAATGCCGCCCTTTTCGATTATAGACTTTCGACTTCAAACAGCGAGCCATGGCCCGGCTGCCGCACAAGACGGAAGCTAAAAAGGGTGCTCAGGCAAACCCGAGCGGAATTTGCTCGACCTTGCGGCCGCGACCATAATCGCGCTCATAGGAAGCACGATCGTCATCGCGCGCAGACGCAAGAACCACTTCCGGCGCATAGTAGCCGTCAGCGTAAGTGCCGGTATCGCCATTCTCCCGGATCTCGCGCTTCGCCGTGAAAATCTTCAAAAGCATTCTGCAACTCCTCCTGATCATGCCGACAACGACCAAGGGGTCGCCTGCGTTCCCGTGATATCGGAGAATAGTTAAAAATTAACCATGTTTATTAGAGGATTGTCAACTATTTCAATTTCCTTCGAGGCTACCTCTTAAGGGCGTTCTTTCCTCGTGGAGTAAGACAGCGAACGACGGCGGCCCACGTGGCACCACGCTCAGACCACAGTGCGGATGAAATCCGCTCAGTCCCAGCAAAACCATCTGAACTTGGAGCGGGTGAAGGGAATCGAACCCTCGTATTCAGCTTGGGAAGCTGCTGCTCTACCATTGAGCTACACCCGCGTTGGAGCGAGATTTCCAATAGATGGGTGCCGCTGTCAAGCGGGCATTGGCGTTGTCAGATGCGGAAGTGCTTCGAGAGTTTCAGGCCCTGGGCCTGATAGTTGGAGCCGAGGCCGGAGCCGTAGAGGCTCTCGGGGTGCTCCTGCATATGCTCATAGACGAGGCGACCGACGATCTGGCCGTCCTCGAGGATGAAGGGAACCTCGTGGCTGCGGACCTCGAGCACGGCGCGGCTGCCGCGGCCGCCGGCGGGGACGTGGCCGAAGCCGGGGTCGAAGAAGCCTGCATAATGCACGCGAAATTCGCCAACCAACGGATCGAAGGGGGTCATCTCTGCCGCGTAGTGCGGTGGCACATGGATGGCTTCGCGCGAGACGAGAATATAAAACTCGTCCGGATCCAGGATCAGTTCGTTGCGACCGCGGCTATAGAGAGGTTCCCAGAAGTCATAGATGTCGTGCTGCGCCTTCTTGTCGACATCGACGACTGCAGTGTGGTGCTTACCGCGGTAGCCGATCAGTCCATCCTTGTCGCCGGCCAAATCAATCGACAGGGCAATGCCGCCGCCGGAGACGTTCGGCAGCTTGCTGGCGACCAGCGTTTCGGCATCGTGGAGCGCGAGCAATTCCGGCTCCCCAAGTATCGAATGGCCGACCCGGAAACGGATCTGCGACAGGCGCGAGCCTCGACGCACGACGATCGGGAAAGTACGCGGACTGATTTCGAGATAGAGCGGGCCGGAGTAGCCAGCCGGGATTTTGTCGAACTCCTGCGCGTAGTCGGTGATGACGCGGGTGAAGATATCGAGACGTCCGGTCGAGCTTTTGGGATTGGCCGAGGCCGACATGTCGGCCGACAGGTCGAGGCGCTCCATCAAGGGAACGATATAGACACAGCCGGTCTCCAGCACGGCGCCTTCGCTGAGGTCGACGACGTGGAGGCTGAGGCGATCGAGCTTATCGGACACCAAATGGGAAGGACCCGGCATGAAGCTCGCGCGAACGCGGAATGCCTTCGCGCCAAGCCTGAGGTCAAGGCTTGCCGGTTGGATCTGGTCGTGGTCCAAATCGCGCTCGCTGGTGAGACGTCCCGCCTCAAAGAGCGCGGCTATCGCGCGATCCGCCAAAATTCCTGTTTCGCGAGCCATCATGCCCCATCCATATTCGCGGGAGACAAAACCAAACTCAAGGAATTGACGCAAGCATAGAACGGCAGTATTGCACTTTTATCCCGTGGTGATTTGGCCGGTCGGCTTGCAGCCACGTTAAACAAGTGGCTAAAAGGACCGGGTGCAAAACCGGTCTGCTTTCGCGGCCGGTTTTTTTGTTGTTTGAAAGTGGTGATTCATGAGCAAGACTTGGCGCCCCGCAACCCAACTCGTTCACGACGGCTCTTTGCGCTCGCAATATGGCGAGACCTCGGAAGCCATCTACCTCACGCAGGGCTTCGTCTATGAGAGCGCGGAAGCGGCCGAAGCGCGCTTCAAGGGCGAAACGGAAGGCTATATCTACGCTCGCTACGGCAGCCCGACAAACGACATGTTCGAGAAGCGCATGTGCGCACTGGAAGGCGCAGAGGAAGCCCGCGCCACGGCCTCCGGCATGGCAGCCGTCACCGCCGCAATCCTCTGCCAGGTGAAGGCCGGCGACCACATCGTTGCCGCCCGCGCCCTCTTCGGCTCCTGCCGCTGGGTCGTCGAGACGCTCGCCCCGAAATACGGTATCGAATGCACGCTGGTCGACGGTCGCCATCTGGAAAACTGGGAAAAGGCGATCCGCCCGAACACCAAGGTGTTCTTCCTGGAAAGCCCGACCAATCCGACACTCGAGGTGATAGACATTGCCGGCGTCGCCAAGCTCGCCAACCAGATCGGCGCCAAGGTCGTGGTCGACAACGTCTTCGCCACGCCGATCTTCCAGAAGCCGCTCGAGCTCGGCGCCCATATCGTCGTCTATTCGGCCACCAAGCACATCGACGGCCAGGGCCGCAGCCTCGGTGGCGTCATCCTCTCCGACCGGGAATGGGTCAACGAGAACCTTCAGGACTACTACCGCCACACCGGCCCGGCCATGTCGCCGTTCACGGCATGGACGCTGCTGAAGGGACTCGAGACGCTGCCGCTGCGCGTCAAGCAGCAGACCGAAAACGCATCGAAGATCGCCGACTTCCTGGCCGATCAGCCGAAGGTCGCCAAGGTCATCTATCCCGGCCGCAACGATCATCCGCAGGCCGACATCGTCGCCAAGCAGATGAAGGGTGGCTCGACACTGGTCGCCATCGAACTCAAGGGCGGCAAGGAAGCAGCTTTCGCGCTCCAAAACGCCTTGCAGGTCGTCAAGATCTCCAACAATCTGGGCGACGCCAAGAGCCTGATCACGCATCCGGCTACGACGACGCACAAGAACCTGACCGACGAAGCACGGGCGGAGCTCGGCATTTCCGGCGGTACCGTTCGTCTTTCCGCCGGCATCGAGGACACGGACGACCTGATCGAGGACTTCGCCCAGGCTCTCGCAAAAGTGAACGCCTGATCAGCCGACATCGGCCGGATCGACGCAAATCCGGCCGACCGCCACATGCTGCTTTGCCCCACCCAAGACAGGTCAAAGTCAGGCTTAAGTGGCGAAACTTCTTGCCTTTACAGGCATTACGGACGTGATCGACTATCGGTTTATTGACGGATCGGCTGTCGTATAAGATACCGGTAACGTATATTGACTATGGTGTAGGCATGTACCGCGCCCTTACACGAGACATTGAAGTCGTCGTCGAACCTTTTTATCTGGAGGAGCAATCCGATCCGGAAGACGATCGCTATGTCTGGGGCTACCGGATCGTCATCAGCAACAATTCCGACAAGTCCGTGCGACTGGTGAACCGCTATTGGAACATCACCGACCAGAACGGCCTCGTCGATGAGGTCACGGGCGCCGGCGTCGTGGGCGAACAGCCGCGGCTCGCGCCCGGCGATACCTATGAATATTCCTCGGGCTGCCCGCTGGATACGCCGTCGGGGCTGATGTTCGGCCACTACCAGATGGAAACGGACGAAGGCGAGCTTTTCAATGTCGAAATACCCGCCTTCTCACTGGATTCGCCAGGGCTGCTGAGAGTCCTGAACTGATCACTCAGCAGGCTCTGCCACCTCTTCCACTTCGAAACGATAGGTCGTCGAGCAGAATTCGCAGGTGACCGAAATTGCGCCGTCTTCCTGACTGGCATCAATTTCCTCCGCCGAGAAGCCCTTCAGCACCCCCTTGATCTTTTCGCGGGAACAGCTGCACCGATCGAAGACCTCGCGCGGTTCGTAGACGCGAACCCCACGCTCGTGGAACAGACGATATAGCAGCCGCTCGGTGCCGACTTGCGGATCCGTCAGTTCGTCGGCGTCGATCGTGTCGACGAGCGAGCGGGCTTCCATCCAGGCATCGTCTTCCTTGTGGGTGCCGCCAGTCCTATCGCCGTCGCCGCCGTGAAGATCCGGCTGGCGCATGCGCTCCGGCGCTTCCGGCAGGAACTGGGCGACAAGACCGCCAGCCCGCCAGCGGTGGCGCGGCTTGCCCGCGTCGTCGCGATCGAAGAGTTCGGCAGCAGCAAGACGCACCCGCGTCGGGATCTGCTCAGACTGGCGGAAATAGGTGCCGGCAATCTCTTCAAGGGTCGCACCGTCGAGCGCAACGATACCCTGGTAGGGTTGGGAAAACTTGCCCTGATCGATCGTAAAGGCCAGCATGCCCTTGCCGAGAAGCTGTTCGGGCTCGATCTGCCCTGCCGCAACGGCCCTGTCGAGGAGGCCCTGGTTGAAGCGTGCGTAGGCACGCACGTTCTCAGGCGTCGAGAAATCGCAAACAAGCAGGTCCACCGGGCCGTCGCCCTTGGTCTGGACCGTGAACTTGCCTTCAAATTTCAGCGACGTGCCGAGCAGCACCGTCAGCACAACGACTTCGGCAAGAAGCCGCGCGACGGGCGCAGGATAGCGATGGCGCTCGAGGATCGCGTCCAGCATCGGCCCGAGCTGGACGGCGCGACCGCGCACATCCAGTCCCTCAACCTGAAACGGAACGACATGATCATCGCCGGCGAAATTGAATTCGCCGAGGGTGGCTGCAGGTTCTGCCATGGTCTTCTCCTAGTCTGAGAGCGGCAGACAAGGGTGTCCATCCGCTCGCACGGCCACCGGGCCTTCCGGCCAAACGTGGCGTCCAGTATGGTTCAGATCGCGCCCAGGCACCAAGCAAGAATCGACTTCTGCGCATGAAGACGGTTTTCCGCTTCATCGAAGACCACGGATTGCGGGCCGTCGATCACCTCGTCCGTAACTTCCTCACCACGATGGGCGGGCAGGCAATGCATGAACAATGCATCCTTGTCGGCCTGCGCCATCAAAGCCGAATTGACCTGATAAGGCTGGAATACGTTGTGACCACGGGCCCGATGTTCCTGATTCATGGAGACCCAGGTATCGGTCACCACACAATCGACGCCGGCGACCGCACGGTCTGCATCATGGTAAAGCATGATTTCGGCGCCCTCATTGCGGGCCCAGTTCAGATAGTGATCCTTTGGCTCGGAACCAAGGGGCACCGCCATATTCATGCGGTAGCCAAAACGCGCGGCTCCTTCGACCAACGAATGCAGCACGTTGTTGCCGTCACCGGTCCAGGCGATCGTCTTGCCCTTGATCGGGCCGCGGTGCTCTTCGAAGGTCATGACATCAGCCATGATCTGGCAGGGGTGCGTATCATCCGTCAATGCGTTGATGACAGGAACGGTTGCATGCTCGGCGAGCTCCAGCATGCGGGCATGATCAGTCGTGCGGATCATGATCGCGTCGACATAGCGCGACAGCACCTTGGCCGTGTCACCGATCGTCTCGGCGCGGCCGAGCTGCATTTCTGTGCCCGACAGGAACAGCGTCTCGCCCCCGAGCTGGCGCATGCCAACGTCGAAGGACACGCGGGTGCGCGTCGAGGGCTTTTCGAAGATCATCGCCAGCATCTTGCCTGATAGCGGCTTGTCGCCCTGCCCGGCCTTGAAGGCCTGCTTGCGCGAGATTGCGTCATCCATGATGAGCCGTAGGTCGGATGCCGCGACGGCGGAGAGATCGAGGAAGTGTTTGGGGGAAGCCATTATCGTTACCTATCACGCCCGCCTTCCGACAGGCACTACTCATTAAGCCGTCTTCTTGACCTTCGCAGCGCGCACGCTTTCGGCGGCGCGTTCGAGGCGGGCAAGGCCCTCGCGGGCTTCGTCAGCAGTGACGACCAGAGGCGGCAGAAGACGAATGACATTGTCGCCAGCGGGTACGCCGAGCAGATGGGCGTCACGGATCGCCTGCAGCAGTTCGGAGGACGGCACGGCGGCCTTGACGCCGAGCAGCAGCCCCTCGCCCTTGATATCCTCGATGATATCAGGATAGCGATCCTTGAGCGAGGCCAGCCCTTGGCGGAATACCAGCGAGACGTCACGCACCTGCTGCAGGAAGCCCTCCGCGAGGATCACGTCGAGCACGGCACTGCCAACTGCCATGGCGAGCGGATTGCCGCCATAAGTGGAGCCATGCGTGCCGGCCTTCATGCCGGAAGCGGCCTCTGCCGTGGCAAGGCAGGCTCCGAGCGGGAAGCCGCCGCCGATGCCCTTGGCAACCGCCATGATATCGGGGGTAGCGCCTGACCACTCATGCGCAAAGAGCTTGCCCGTGCGGCCCATGCCGGTCTGCACTTCATCGAAAATCAGCAGCAGACCATGCTCGTCGCAGATCGCGCGAAGTGCCTTCAGGAACTCGTTCGTCGCCGGGCGGACGCCGCCTTCCCCCTGAATAGGTTCGATGAGGATCGCGGCCGTTTCATTTGTGATGGCGCTGCGGACTGCATCGAGATCACCGAACGGCACCTGATCGAAGCCAGGCGCCTTGGGACCGAAGCCTTCGAGGTATTTCTCCTGGCCACCGGCGGCAATCGTCGCCAGCGTACGGCCATGGAAGGCGCCTTCAAAGGTGATAATATGGAACCGCTCGGGATGGCCCTTGGAAAACTGATAGCGGCGCGCGGTCTTGATCGCGCATTCCAAGGCTTCCGCGCCGGAGTTCGTGAAGAACACCTTATCGGCGAAGGTCGCATCGGTCAGCCGCTTTGCCAGTGTTTCCTGACCCGGGATCTCATAGATGTTGGACAGATGCCAGACCTTGTCGGCCTGCTCCTTCAGCGCGCCAACCACATGCGGATGGCTGTGGCCAACGGAGGTGACGGCAACGCCCGCGCCGAAATCAAGATATCGCTCGCCCGTTTCGCTGATCAGCCACACGCCTTCTCCTCGCTCGAACCGCAGCGGGGCACGAGAGTAGGTGTCGTAAAGCGCGGCTTCAGCCATGGCGCGATCTCCTATCAGCAATCATCAGCAGCCGGACTCCGGCTAAGGAAAGCAGGTCCGGAAAATTAAAAATGCCGCCTTTCGGCGGCGAGCAGCACTATTTACTTTTCGCACTGCAATGTCAACAAAACTGAGGTTTCGCTGCATGCGTCAAGCAGCCATCCCGAGGCGCTCGACCTATCAACAACTATGTTGCATAAATGACTCTCACGCCCAGCAAGTTGGGGAAAACTTGAAAATCGATTCCCCGAGATTCAACCGACTCTTGTCACGGAGTCGGCCTCACACTAGGTTAAAACTCAATTACTAGGCTGCATGCGGCGGAACTAGTCACCAAAATTTGAGTAAGCGTTTCTTGCCTCGGATACGTCCGTGGCAACGGTGAAGGATTCTGCCTACACCAACGCTAATAAGGCGGAGACAGGGGCATGAACTGGACAGACGAGCGCGTTGAAAAACTGAAGAAGCTGTGGTCCGAAGGCCTGAGCGCCAGCCAGATCGCAGCACAACTTGGCGGTGTAAGTCGTAACGCCGTCATTGGTAAAGTCCATCGTTTGAGTCTGCCCGGCCGTGCCAAGGCCGGCGGTTCGACGACCACCGTCAGAACCCCCAAGCGCACGACTTCGGCGCCCCGCGCCACGAACTACGCCTCGCGGATCACCACACGCACCGTTACCCGCCAACAGGGCGCGACGATGCTCAAGGAAGAGATCGAAATCGATACGGTGGAGGAAGTCCGCTTCCGTCCGGCCGCAAATGTAATCGTTCCGATTTCTCGCCGCCTTGGCCTCACCGAGCTCACCGAGCGCACCTGCAAGTGGCCGGTCGGCGATCCGCTCAATGACGACTTCCACTTCTGCGGTTGCGAGTCCCCGGACTCTTCCCCGTATTGCACGTATCATCAGCGCATGGCCTACCAGCCGGTCAACGAGCGCCGCAAGGCCGCTAACCGGGTCGCCTGACCCGGAAGCCGGATAAGGAATAAAGAAAACGGGCCCTCGCGGGCCCGTTTTTCGTTGTAAGGGAAAGACCTCTCAGGCTCTCGCCTGAAAGGATCAGGCTTCCATCGAATAGCCGGCACCGCGCACGGTGCGGATGACGTCCTGCATGTTGGGCAAGTTCAAAGCCTTGCGCAGGCGGCCGACATGGACGTCAACAGTACGCTCGTCGACATAGATGTCGTGACCCCAGACGCCGTCGAGCAACTGCGAGCGCGAGAAGACGCGGCCGGGCGATGCCATCAAGAACTCGAGAAGGCGGAATTCGGTCGGGCCGAGGCGGACTTCGCGGCTCTTGCGGTGAACGCGGTGCGTCTCGCGATCCAGCTCGATATCGCCGCACTTCAGCAGCGTCGAGAGCACCTCGGGCTTGGCACGACGCAGCATCGCCTTGACGCGAGCGACAAGCTCCGGCGTCGAGAACGGCTTGACGACGTAATCGTCAGCACCGGTCGAGAGGCCGCGAACCCGTTCGCTTTCCTCGCCACGGGCGGTCAGCATGATGATCGGCAGGCGCTCGGTTTCCGGCCGCATGCGCAGGCGGCGGCAGAGCTCGATGCCAGACACGCCCGGCAACATCCAATCGAGGATGAGAAGGTCCGGCGTGCGTTCCTGAAGCCGGATCTCGGCCTCGTCGCCGCGCAGGATGGTATCGACCTCAAAGCCTTCGGCCTCAAGGTTATAGCGGAGAAGCACGCTCAGCGCTTCTTCGTCTTCAACGACAGCTACTTTAGGGATCATTCGTTTCGGTCTCCTGGGGGCGCGGTCGCGGAATGACTATTCAGTGACTGCGCCGACGGTGTTGGCGGTATCGTCCTTCGGACGTTCGCCTTCCGGCTGGGCACCGGTGGCCATGTAGTAGATCGTTTCGGCAATGTTGGTGGCGTGGTCGCCGATGCGCTCGATGTTCTTGGCGCAGAACAGAAGATGCGTGCAGCTGGTGATGTTGCGCGGATCTTCCATCATGTAGGTGAGCATTTCACGGAACAGCGAGGTGTACATCGCGTCGATTTCCTCGTCGCGCTCACGGACCGATTTTGCTTTGTCGGCAGCACGGCTCGTGTAGACGTCGAGGACTTCCTTGAGTTGGACGAGGGCGAGCTCGGACAGGTGCTCGAGGCCGCGGGCGAGCTTGCGCGGCACGCCGGCGCTCTGTACGGCAATGACGCGCTTGGCAGTGTTCTTGCCCAGGTCGCCGACGCGCTCCAGGTCTGCCGCGATGCGGATGGAGCCCATGATCTCGCGAAGATCGGCCGCCATGGGCTGGCGGCGGGCGATCGTGACGATCGCCTTGTCGCCGATCTCGCGCTCCGCGTGGTCGAGGATCACATCGTCCGAGATGACCTTCTGGGCAAGAGCCGTATCGCCGTTTACGAGCGCGCGTACGGCATCCGAGACCATCTGCTCGGCCAAGCCGCCCATTTCCGAGATACGGCGGGACAGGAACTTCAAATCATCGTCGTAGGCAGAAAAGATATGTGTCGATGCCATAGGGCTCATCCTTGAATATCGTAAGTGCTACCGAGACGGCCGATCAACCGAAGCGGCCCATGATGTAGTCCTGGGTGCGCGGATCGTCCGGGTTGGTGAACATCTTGTCGGTGTCATTCTCCTCGACGAGGTTGCCAAGGTGGAACATGGCTGTGCGCTGCGAAACACGGGCGGCCTGCTGCATCGAGTGCGTCACGATGACAATCGTGTAGTTCTCGCGGAGCTCGTGGATGAGCTCCTCGACCTTGGCCGTTGCAATCGGATCGAGTGCCGAGCATGGCTCGTCCATCAGGATGACTTCGGGGCTGACGGCGACGGCGCGGGCGATGCAGAGGCGCTGCTGCTGACCACCGGAAAGACCGGTGCCAGCTTCGTGAACGCGATCCTTCACCTCATTCCAGAGGCCGGCGCGCTGCAGGCTGTGTTCGACGATCTGGTCCATGTCGGCCTTCGACTTGGCGAGCCCATGGATACGCGGACCGTAGGCGACGTTTTCGTAGATCGTCTTCGGGAACGGGTTGGGCTTCTGGAACACCATGCCTACACGCGCGCGAAGCTCCACAACGTCGATATCCGGATCGTAGATATCTTCGCCATCGAGCGTGATCTTGCCAGTGACGCGGCAACCGTCGATCGTGTCGTTCATGCGGTTCAGGCTGCGCAGGAAGGTGGACTTGCCGCAACCGGATGGGCCAATCAGGGCGGTCACCGTGTTTTCACGGATGTTCAGCTTCACGTCGAACAGCGCGCGCTTCTCGCCGTAGTAAACGGAGACGTCCTGGCCGATCATCTTGTAGGGAATGGTGTTCATCTTCTGATCAACCGCTTTCTCAACTGCTGCTTCCGTCAACATGTTCATAATGTTTACTCCGTTTACCAGCGGCGCTCAAAGCGACGACGCAAGAGGATGGCTCCGAGGTTCATGAGGATCAGGAATAGGAGCAGGACGATAATGGCGCCGGAGGTCCGCTCGACGAAGGCGCGCTCGGCTTCATTGGCCCACATGTAGACCTGCACCGGCAGGGCCGTCGAAGGCTCCATGGGCGTCGCCGGAGCATTCGCGACGAAAGCGACCATGCCGATCAAAAGCAGCGGCGCCGTCTCCCCGAGCGCGTGCGCCAGACCGATAATCGTGCCGGTCAGGATGCCGGGCATCGCAAGCGGCAGGACGTGGTGGAAGACCATCTGCATCTTGGAGGCGCCGAGGCCGAGCGCGGCCGAGCGGATCGATGGCGGGACGGCGCGAAGCGCTGCGCGGGTCGCGATGATGATCGTGGGCAAGGTCATCAGGGTCAGTACCAGACCACCAACCAGCGACGCTGAACGCGGCAAGCCGGCGAAGTTGATGAAAACAGCAAGACCGAGCAGACCGTAGACGATGGAGGGAACCGCCGCGAGGTTGTTGATGTTGACCTCGATCAGGTCCGTCAGCTTGTTCTTCGGTGCAAATTCCTCGAGGTAAATCGAAGCGGCAACGCCGATCGGCAGGGAAAGGACGAGCACGATCAACATCAGATAAAGCGAGCCAACCAGGGCGACACCAAGACCGGCGGCCTCGGGACGGCTGGAGTTGCCGTTGACGAAGAGCCCGGTGTTGAATTTCTTGTGCAGCGCACCGGTTTCCGCCAGCTGGTTCATCCAGCCAACCTGCCTGTCGTTCACCTTGCGGTTCTTCTCGTCGACCTTGAGGTCAATCTGACCCTTGTTGGCGGAGTCAACGTTGGCGTCTGCAAGCAGGGTGATGTTGACTGTCCTGCCGATGAGCGACGGATCGGCAACGACCATGTCGCGCAGCTGGATCGGCGCGCCCTTGGAGATCATAGCGGTCGCGTCACGCACCTCGGGACGGCTCGATGCATTGAGGTTCAGCGTCTTGACCATCGCGTCGCGGATGAGAACCGAATAATTGGCCGCGATCAGCACGGACGGATCCGTTGCGCGCTTGTTGTTCGGGTCGATGGTTTTCTCGCTGAACTCGATCGGCAGCGTGATCGCCGTCTGCAGGAAGGCCGTGTAGCCCTTGCTGACGACGCTCGTCAGCAAAACCGCCAGGAAGATCAAGCCAAAGGAGATCGCAGCGATGCCATAGATGCGGAACCGGCGCTCGGCGGCATAGCGGCGCTTGAGGCCGATGTCGCGACGTTCAGGCGCCTTCGAAACGACAACGCCCTGACCCGGAGAAACAATATCCGTCATTCGTACTGCTCCCGGTATTTGCGCACGATATAGAGCGCGTAGATGTTGAGGCAAAGCGTGATGAAGAACAGCGTGATACCAAGCGCGAAGGCAACCAGCGTCTGCGGCGAGGTGAACTCCAGATCACCAGTGAGCTGATTGACTATCTTGACAGTGACTGTCGTCATTGGCTCGAACGGGTTGACCTGGATGCGCGCTGCGACACCCGCCGCCAGCACTACGATCATGGTTTCGCCGATGGCGCGCGATGCAGTCATCAGAAGCGCGCCGACGATGCCGGGCAGCGCCGCGGGAAGCACCACCTTCTTGATTGTCTCCGAACGCGTCGCACCGAGACCGAGCGAACCATCGCGGAGCGCACGCGGCACAGCGGTGATGATATCGTCGGAGAGCGACGAAACGTATGGGATCAGCATGATGCCCATGACGATACCCGCTGTCAGAACGCTCTGCGCCTGAATAAAGTTCGCATAATTGCCGGTAAGGAGGCCGTTTACCTGCGAAGACAGGTCGCGGAGGAAGGGGCCGACCGTGACGAGGGCGAAAAAGCCGTAAACAATCGTCGGAATACCAGCGAGCACTTCGAGCAGCGGCTTTGCGATCGATCGCACCGCGGGGGCCGCGTATTCCGCCATGTAGATCGCCGCGAACAGGCCGACAGGCACCGCCACCAGCATCGCAACGAAGCCGATGTAAAGCGTGCCTAGCAGCAGCGGTATCAGGCCGAATTGCCCGAAGGACGAGCCGCCGGCACCAGCAAAGCGCGGATCCCAGACCGTACCGAAGAAGAAGTCTGCAGCAGGAACGACCGCGAAGAAATGCGCGGCTTCCGTCAGCATTGACAGAACGATACCGATCGTCGTCAGGATGGCGATCGAGGACGCCAGGAGCAGGCCCCAAAGCATGACACGTTCGACGCGGTTGCGTGCACGGAATCGCGGAGCGACTTCACGAAGCGCATAGAATGCGCCGGCAACGGCAAGGATGAGGACGACCGCCGTCATGACGAGGCGGCTGGAAGCCGATTCTTCGTTCAGCTTTTGCGCTGCGTCGATCATGTATGGCTGCGGCTGGCCGGCCAGCGGAACGCCCTTTGCAGCAAGCTTTGCCTGGAGGCCAGCCGGATCGCTGGCAGCACCGCTGATCTCCTCCGGGGTGAGGAGCGGCAAGCCGCGCGCAATCGCGCTGACCATCCCGTAATTCAGGTTCTGCTGCGCGGCCGGCTGCGCCTTGACGTCATCCGGGAAAGTGCCACGGACAGAAGACTCAATGATCGAAGGGCTGATCAGCAGCCAGGCGCACAGCACGATAAGTGCCGGCAGCACCGCCCAGATGGCGGCATAGGCGCCATAGTAGCCCGGTCGCGAATGCAGCGCGGAGGACTTGCCCCCGGCAAGTGCCGTAGCACGGCTGCGCGCTGCGATGAAAGCAACGGCGCCAAGCACCACGAGACACAAGAGTATGATGGATGTACCCATTCGTTTAGGTCCCAGGCCCTTTGACCCCAAAAGCGGAAACGGCAGGCGGACCGATCCGGCTCTCAAACTTGCAGAAGTTCAGACCCCGTCCCGACTTGGCGGAACAAGGCAAAGCCGGCGCGATCTGGTGATCGCGCCGGCAAAGTCCTTACATAGTCTTGCCGTCTTCAACGCCCTTGCGGATCGCGTCGCGCTCACCGTCCGGAGCGGCAACGAGGCCGTACTCGACGAGCGGGCTGTCCGGTCCGATCATCTGTTCGGATACGAAGAAGTTGACGTATTCCTTCAGGCCCGGGATGACGCCGAGGTGTGCCTTCTTGACGTAGAAGAACAGCGGACGGGAAACCGGGTACGTGCCGTCGGAGATGGTTTCGGTCGACGGAACGATACCGTTGACGGTCGCAACCTTCAGCTTGTCGGCGTTGTTTTCATAGAAGGAAAGGCCGAAGACGCCAACGCCGGTCTTGTTGGCAGCGATGCGTGCCAGCGTTTCCGGATAGTCACCGTCGATGTCGACAGCAGCGCCGTCCTTACGGACTGCGACGCAAGCCTTGGTCTGAGCGGCGGCGTCAGAGATCGAAGCCTTGATGACGTCGAGAGCGCCGGAAGCCTTGCAGCCAGCAGCAAGAACGTTCTGTTCGAAGACTTCGCGGGTGCCGTGCTTTTCGCCCGGGATGTAGGCAGCAATGTCAACAGCCGGGAGTGCCGGGTTGACTTCCGACCACTTCTTGTAAGGGTTGGCGACGAGCTTGCCGTCAACAACGACCTGGGCAGCCAGAGCCTTATAGATGTCGGCCGGGACGTAGGCGACATCAGGGTTTGACGAGTCGGTCGCGAAGACGATGCCGTCATAGCCGATCTTCACTTCCTGGATGTCGGTCACGCCGGCTGCCTTGCAGGCGTCCAGTTCCTTGGCGTTGATCGGACGCGAAGCGTTGGCAACGTCGATGGTGTCCGGGCCGACGCCCTTGCAGAATTCCTTGAGGCCAGCGCCCGTGCCGCCGGATTCAACGACCGGCGTCTTGAAGTCCTTGAAGGTTTCGCCGAAGGTTTCGGCTACGATCTTGGCGTAAGGCAGGACGGTGGACGAGCCAGCAACCTGAACCTGGTCGCGAGCAACGGCCGCGCCAGCGAAAGCGGCGGAAGCGGCAAGTGCTGCGACCGTGAGTTTAAAAGCGTTCATAACAATCTCCCGGGCATATAGCGGTCTGAGTGCGGCCTCGAGCGGCCTTTGCAGTGCCGTCTTCATCAGCGGCCCGCTCTCTTTAGCCCCTGATGCCCGGAGCTTTTATGTCATTTTCACGAAACATTTGTGACAGATTAAATATATGAAATCATTATACAAAGAATGCGATCCCGCACGATTGATCGCAGTTTTATGTCAAAACCGCACGGTGAAGCTCGTTCCCTTGCCGACTTCCGACTTGACGATCAAGCGCGCGCGGTGCCGCGTCAGGATATGCTTGACGATGGCAAGGCCCAACCCCGTGCCTTTCTTCGAGCGGCTGTCCTCGATGCTCACACGGTAGAAACGCTCGGTCAGTCGCGGCACATGCTCGGCCGGAATTCCCGGTCCCTTGTCGACAACCGTGACCTCCACCGGCTCGCCCGGCGCATTCTTCAGGAACACATCGACGGTCTTGCCCTCCTGCCCATATTTGCAGGCATTTTCCATCAGGTTTTCAAAAACCTGGACCAGTTCGTCGCGATCGCCAAGCACCTCTGCCTTGCGCAGCGGAAGATGCAGCACGATCTCAACGCCGACATCGTTTGCGAGCGGTGCCAGCGAGTCCCTCACATGGCCGAGAAGTGGAACGAGATCGACCTTCTGATCCGGGGCGATATGTGACTTGAGTTCCAGCCGCGACAAGGACAGGAGGTCGTCGACAAGACGGCTCATACGAGTGGCCTGATCCAGCATGATGCCGAGAAAGCGCTCCTGCGCCTTGCCGTCATTCTTCGCCGGACCCTGGATAGTCTCTATGAAGCCGCGCAGGGACGCGAGTGGCGTGCGCAACTCGTGGCTGGCATTGGCGACGAAATCGGAGCGCATGCGGTCGATGCGGCGAACCTCGGAAATGTCCCGGAAGGAAAGCACGAAGAAACGCTCATCAGCCGGCTGCTGTTCGTCAAACTCCACGGGGGCGCTGCGGACGATGTAAACGCGCTCGGATGGCAGGCGTTCGGAGTGCTCGATCTGGTTCGGCGCGTTGGTTGCAATCGTTTCGCCGACCATGTCGAGGATGCCAGGCGAGCGCAGGCGAGCGGAAATATGCGCACCAATGGCGGCCTCGCCGAAAGCCTTTTCGGCCGCGCGGTTCTGGTAAAGCACCGAGGCATCACCGGAAAGCACCATGACGGGGATGTCGAGCGCGGCAAGCGTCGCGGCAACCTGGGCCAAGCGGTTGCCGGGCGCTTTGATAGTCTCGGGAACTGGTTCCAGCTGGACTTTCGGGAGGGCGGCCGGAACCGCGTGCCACAACGCCGTGATGATCATTAGCAACAGAAGACCGAGCACGACCCACTTGTTTGCGCCTGCAGCCAGAGCAATCAGGGCAATCAGCAGAGCCACGAGCAGGACGGGACGCTCCTGCCGAATGCGTGCAATCAGGCTTCGTGTCCATGGCGCTTTGTCTTCCAACTGCCCCTCGCGGTTTCGGCTCGTACTCTTATCTTCAAACTCTGCCTGATAGCCGTGATTCATGACAGAAGTTTTCGCCTGCACACGACACGCGGAAAGGCTTTGGTGCGAACACACAGAAATTTCCACGATCCGCAAGACATTTGATTTTCAACAGGAAATATGGTCGCCTGTATGCGACGAAGTTCACCGGAGAAGAAGCCATGGCCGATGATGTCGAAAGCAGAGCCGTCGAACTGGACATCCGCGGAGAGAAGCGCGTCTTTGATGTCGACAATGCCGTGCTGCCGGACTGGGTTGACAAGGCGGCTTTGGAATCCGGCGGCTATCCATACGACAAACACCTCAAGGAAGAACAATACCTTGAAGAACTCAAAAAGCTGCAAATCGAGTTGGTCAAGGTGCAGTTCTGGCTGCAGGCCACCGGCAAGCGGGTCATGGCGCTTTTCGAGGGACGGGATGCGGCGGGCAAGGGCGGCGCGATTTCCGCCTCATCGGCGCACATGAATCCCCGCCTTGCCCGGGCGGTCGCATTGGCCAAGCCCACCGATCGTGAGGCCGGGCAATGGTATTTCCAGCGCTATGTCGCGCAATTCCCGACCGCGGGCGAGTTCGTACTCTTCGACCGGTCCTGGTACAATCGTGCCGGCGTCGAGCCCGTCATGGGCTTCTGCACGCACAAGCAATACGAAGATTTCCTGAACCAGGCGCCTCAGCTTGAGAAGGTCATCGCGCACGAGGGTATCTTCTTCTTCAAGTTCTATCTCGATATCGGCCGCGAGATGCAACTGAAGCGGTTCCACGATCGGCGCCACGACCCGCTCAAGGTCTGGAAACTGTCGTCGATGGACATCGCAGCGCTGACGAAATGGGGCGACTACAGCGAGAAACGCGACCGGATGCTGAAAGAGACACATACGGAATTCGCGCCCTGGACGGTCATTCGTGCCAATGACAAGCGTCGCGCCCGGCTAAACCTGATCCGGCACATGCTGAAGACGATGGATTATGACGGCAAGGACAAGGATGCCATCGGCAAACTCGATGACAAGATCATCGGCTCGGGTCCGCATTTCCTGAAATAGCCTATTGCCCCGGCAGGATTCGGATAGCGTAGAGGTTGATGCCGCGCGCCTTGCCGTCGACATCGCTGTTGATGATCAGACGTCCGGCGGCGTTCGGCGCCAGCGAGCGATCGAAGCGGACCTGGAGAAGCACATCCGACTTCTGCCGGGTGACCGAGAAACGGTGACGGGCGCAGTCGCCGAGCGACTGGAAATCGCATTCCACCGTAACCTGAGTTGGTTCGTCGGACGTCGATTGCAGCGTGATTGCAATCGTCGAGGACTTGCCGGCCAACTGCTGAAGGACATCGGCGGGAACGCTGATGCTGATATTGCCGTCGCTGTCGTTGCTCTGCGAGATCAGGCGGACCGCGGTGCCCTCGTTTTCCGCAACATTCTGAATTTCCGCCCGTGCACCGGTCTTGATCTTGTCCGCATTGGACGGCTTGAAAACCTCAATCCAGTCGGCGGAGAAGGAGTTCTGCGGGTCGATCGCAACCGGCGCCGCATTGCCGCCTGCGGCACCGCTGTCGCCACTGTTGTCCGCGCCGTCGAAGTCTTCCGGCTGAGTGCTCGCCGGCGGATTGGCAACGCTTGTATCTCGTTCCGCAGCGGTCTTAAGCACGCCCGAGGTGTATACCCACCACGCACCCATGCCGATGAAGGCAAGGAGCACGCAGGCGACAAGCAGTCGGGAGAAAAACTTGCGCGGCTTGCGTCGAACCGCGGCGCGCTCCGGCCGGAAATCCATCTGCGTGGGCTTTCGCTCCGCCGCTGGCGATTCAGCGACCGGCTCGGCGCCAAGATGATTGCCGCTCCCGGCATGGACGCCGGCGAGGCTGGATTCATCGTCGAAGCGTGGGTCGGTAACCGAATGCTCACGGGTTTCGCCGCCAATCGAAACGTTCGCGACTTCTTCCTCTGCCACATGATCAGCCGGCCTTGGTACTTCCACCACGGGGGGAACAGCAACTTCCGGCGGCCCCTGGCGCGGATGAAGGCGTTCGCGCTCCTCCGCTTCGATCATATGGATCGTCGTTTCGAGCCTGTGGCGATGATAGGCGACCGCTTCCGTCTCGGTGATGTCCTGCTTGCGGAGACCGGCTTCAAGAGCCTGACGCGCGGACTGATAAATCTTTGCACGGACTTCGGGATTGTCGCGATCGGCATTGCTGAGCGCCGTTTTGATAGCCGTTTCTAATCCGCTCACGTCCGGTCCTTTACTCTGAGACTGGGCTTTGTACTTAACAATTCGTAAATGCGGTAGCCGCTGCCGCCGCAAATCGCAAGCCTCACCCGGTGTCCGGGTTCGCATCGGCAGGGGATAACGCAGGAGACCCTGACCGTCCTATGTCCTTGCAACAATAGCCGATATTTGAGGAATCGATAGAGCGCACTTTTCCTCTGTCAAAGTCTCTGCTATCACATTGACGTTTTCGTAAACGTCAATTCCTACGGTGTCCCATGGCCCTGCCTCCGATCCTGACCCAGAATCTCAGATTGCCGGTCGTCGCCTCCCCGCTCTTCATCATTTCGCACCCGGCACTGACGCTGGCGCAGTGCAAGGCTGGGATCGTTGGCGCCTTCCCGGCCCTGAATGCGCGGCCGGAAAGCCAGCTCGACGAATGGCTCGCCATTATCACCGAGGATCTCGCCGCGCACAACGCCGCGAACCCCGAACGGCCAGCGGCTCCGTTTGCCGTCAACCAGATCGTCCATATGTCGAACAAGCGGCTGGAGCACGATCTGAGGCTCTGCGTCAAATATAAGGTGCCGGTTGTCATCTCGTCACTCGGCGCCGTGCCGGAAGTGAACGCCGCGGTGCACTCCTACGGCGGCATCGTGCTTCACGACGTCATCAACAATCGCCATGCGAACTCAGCCATCCGCAAGGGCGCGGACGGGCTGATTGCCGTCGCAGCCGGTGCCGGCGGCCATGCCGGCACGCTTTCGCCGTTCGCGCTTGTCCAGGAAATCCGCGAATGGTTCGACGGGCCGCTGCTGCTTGCCGGCGCGATAGCCAATGGCGGTGCCATCCTCGCGGCGCAAGCGATGGGCGCCGACATGGCCTATATCGGCACGCCCTTCATCGCGACCGAAGAGGCCCGCGCCTCAGACGCCTACAAGCAGGCGATTGTCGACGGCATGGCGAACGACATCGTCTATTCCAACTACTTCACCGGCGTGCATGGCAATTATCTCAAACCGTCGGTGAAGGCCGTCGGCCTCGACCCCGACAATCTGCCGGTCGCCGATCCCTCGAAAATGGATTTCGAACAGGCCGTCGGCGGTGCCAAGGCATGGAAGGACATTTGGGGCAGCGGACAAGGCATCGGCGTCATCAAGGCGATCGAACCAGTCGGCAAGCTCGTCGACCGGCTGGAAGCCGAATATGCGGCTGCCCGGACGCGGCTGTCACTCTAGAGATCGGCGGCGGATTTCCACAGCACCGTTCTTTTTTGCCGAAGAGCCGACAGGGCGCTTGAAATCTTCAAACAATGCCTGTATCAGCCCATGCAAATCGCGGGCCGCATGGTTCGGCCGCAGGGATTGCCGCTTTAGCTCAGTCGGTAGAGCACATCATTCGTAATGATGGGGTCACGTGTTCGAGTCACGTAAGCGGCACCATTCTTTCCTTGATAAATCAAATAGTTATCAAGGGTCGCGCTCCACCAAGCCCGTTGCAATTCATCACTGTCACACCACGGTCACAGCATGAGGTTTTGCAATGGCGACCATCCGTAGGCGCAATGGAAAGTATCAGGTGCAGGTCCGCGTTCAGGGCTGCGCCCCACTCTCCAAGACATACAGCCGCCTCGAAGACGCAAAGACTTGGGCACAGCTCACGGAGGTTGAGGCCGAGCAAATCGGCTTGCCCGCCGATCCCCGCACCGCCGGAACCCGATCCCGTCGACCTTATGAAGCCCTTTCCGGCCGGAGTCATGAAGATGTGGCCCGTCGGCAGAAAGGTCGGCTTGCCGAGGAACGACACGCCCGACGCCTTGACGAGATTGATCCAGATCCAGATCCAGAACCAACAATGGTCTAGCTGGCCTCAAATGGGCGGCATAGCTGGGCCGAAGCCGCAGGATCGGGAGAGAAGCTCAGGCGTTGCCTCCGAAGAGCTAAGCTTCTCTCCCTCTGGCATTCGAGATTTCGTCCTGTACAGGATGCTCGGTCCCCGCTGCGCCCTGTTTAAGCCGCACCGTTCGGTTTGCCATGCGGGAACATTAGCGATCCCGGAAATAATTGAAACAAGTTTCTGAGGTGCGTGAAGGACGACTCCTACGGCAGTGACGGCGGAGGTTGACGCACGGCCAAATCGAGGAGGCTGAAGATATGGTTGACCTGCCGAACTGGCAGTACATCATAGGCCATGTTTGTCGGTGCTTTACGAGGATGTGAGCAATGACCCCTGCCCGTTTCACGGAATGCCTTCTTCATATCCGGTGGACGCCGATCAATCTGGCATCGGCCCTGCAATGCGACCTTTCATGGGTGGAAGCGCTGGAGGCCGGGAACGCTGAAGTTCCAGCTGGCTTGGCCTCGTGGCTCGAAACGCTTGCTCAAGCTCACGAGGCGCTTCCTCCGCCGACCACATATCGCGGCAAACACTCGGAATGACCCGCTACCCTGCAAAGCATTAAGTTCGCGGACGACGTCGGCTGACCGAAGATCAACTGGCAACCGTCCCGCGGCGGGCGTATGATAATCGTGTTACCCGTGGGAGCGTACACCGGCGGGTTGCTCGGCGGTGGCCCTGAGGTTTATGGCAGCCCACCAGCACGGCCCCAGGGTCTTCGCTGAGTGTCGAACCAGCAGTGGGGCCCTTTTCTTTAATATTAGTCATTCCTAAATACTAAATTAACCCTGAACTCTTAGCTTCCGGCACGTTGCTTTTGGAGCCAGGACCCAGCCCCTCCAGAGCAATGGGGTGTGCGGTTGGGGCTCAAGGCGAATTTGCTTCGACCGCGCGCCCTCAATGCTCTTGTCCGAGCTGTCATCGAAATCGACCATGATGCCGTGACTCGTTTCCAGGGGGATAGAACCCCGGATCTCTCCACTACGCCCCGTACCACGTCGATATTCAGGTAAAGTGCCATGGCTGCGGGACACAGCGACCATTCGACAGAAACAGGCCTGCCGGATCGATTGAGGCAGGCGTATATTGATGAGATCCAACCTCGGTTGAAGTGCTCCGTGTGTGGAGCGAATGGCGGGGAAATGCTGTTCGGGCAATACGCAGTGAGGAAGAGCCGTGAACCGCTTCGAGATCCCCAGCATGATATTCGCCTTCCTCCTCGTCGTCGGCGCTTTAGCCTTGATCTGGATAGCCTTCTGGATGCTGGGAGCGTGGGTGTTTGGAGGATGAGACGTCAACTCCTTTGAGAGATCCGACGGCGTGCATTTTTCTGCTGACTAATATTAGTGGTTGCTGTAAAGTCGCTGGCGCCTCCCATGGAGCGGCCAGGAGGTTTCCGTGGCTGGCTGGATGGCCCCTTCGCGGAACCTCCCATGCCGCTCGGTCTGACATCATCAGTTCATACACCGCTGGCACTATGGGTGGTCCGTTTATAGCGGCCTAACTGCGTGTATGTGGTGGTCGCCGTTGCTGACAACCGCAATCCGAGGGAGAATGCCAATGAACCGCACTCTCATGGCTGCAACGACAGCCGCATGTCTTTCGACCTTCGCGCCAGGTACGGCCGCCCCTGTTTCATCGGCTGCTTCAAAGCAACCCGACCCGAAGGCCGTGAGCAACCAAAACGCCGCGCCCACCACGCAGCCGACCAATCGCTTTCTTACTCCCCGAATGATGGACCGCAAGCGCCCGATGAACCCGGTCTGTGACCATGGGTTTAAACCCGGCGCCCCTTCAAACTGTCATTACTGACGTCGCTGGCGATCAAAGCCCAGCGAGGTTCTAACACCTGCCGTATTCTGCCGACGGTGAACCGGAGGGATGGTCACATGTCCAATCACTCACGCGACAACTACCCGAGACAGCAGCAGGTGGATCAGCGGCAGCGGGGCAGGACCAAAAGCAGCGCCAGCAACAGCAAATCGAGGAGAAGTCACTCTCCACGAACTCTCTCAACGATAAGCTCGCGGTAGCCGGCAATTCCACACCCACTCAAGGTAACGCAGGAAACAGGGCCAACAAGAGCACCGCGTAGCCCGTGGCCGATCCTTCCGACCAATGGACATGGGCCACCGCTCTGAGCATCGCTTCGAGCGTAAGCGGCACCATTTCTCTCAGACAAATCAATTGTATGCCGGCCTGGAATAGGGGACCGCGGTAGTGATCCGAAAAAATGTCGTTGGGTCGCCAAGCCCCACACAGCACCATGTTTCCGTTCAGCGACAACGTGTGGCGACGCTCCCCGATTGACATTGGTTGCAAGCGCGAGCCTTCTTCTCCTGTAACGATCGTTCTTCCGGAGAAGCGTCAATGGCTCGGAAAGAAATCGTAGACGCCGTGAAGAAATACACGGATCCGTTTCGTGTCACCAACGGCAAGGATTTTCGCCTGCGGGACTTCGATCCCGGCGATACGCTGGGGCTCAAGATGGGCAAGCAGGAAGCGGCGCAACTTCTCGATCGCGGTTCGGAATGGCTCGCGATGGAACAGGATATTCTCTATGCGCAGGATTCCTGGTCCCTGCTGCTTGTGTTCCAGGCGATGGACGCGGCGGGAAAGGACGGTACGATTAAGCACGTCATGTCGCGGGTCAATCCGCAGGGATGCGATGTCATCTCGTTCAAGCAACCCTCGGACAAGGAGATCTCCCACGATTTCCTATGGCGCCATGCCAAGGCCGTTCCGGAGCGCGGGCGAATTGGCATCTTCAACCGCTCTTATTACGAGGAGGTGCTTGTGGTGCGCGTGCACCAGGAACTGCTCGAAGCGCAAAAGATCCCGCCAAACCTTGTCGGCAAAAATCTGTGGGAAGAGCGGCTCGCCGACATCGCGCGCTTTGAAGACTATCTGACGCGCCAAGGCGTGGTCATCCTCAAGTTCTATCTGAACGTCTCATACGAGGAACAGAAAAAACGGTTCATGCGCCGCCTCGACAAGCCCGAAAAGCACTGGAAGTTCTCCGCGTCCGATGTTCGCGAGCGACGATACTGGGATGACTACATGCAGGCCTATGACGACGCGATCCGCGCCACGGCCTCCGAGGGGGCGCCGTGGTTCGTCGTGCCCGCCGACACCAAATGGTTCACGCGCCTCGTCGTCGCGGCCGCGATTGTGGAGGCGGTGGAGAAGCTCGACCTCGAATATCCCAAAGTCACGTCGAAGCAGATGAAGGATCTAGCGGGGGCGCGCCAAGAGCTCGAAGCGGAAGGCTCGACGGGGGCTAAAAGCACCAGGAGGAACAAAAATGAGAGCGGATGACACCTCGGCTTTGGGTACGGATCCGGTGTCGTGGCATGCGATGCCGGCGGAACAGGTGGAAAGCCAGCTTCGCACGGATCCCGGGCGCGGCCTCGATGCCGACGAGGCCGCCGAGAGGCTGGGGGCTTACGGGCCGAACCGCCTGCCGCAGGGCAGGAAGAAGGGGCCGCTGATGCGGTTTCTCGCCCAGTTCAACAATATTCTCATCTATGTCCTCCTCGCGGCCGGCTTCATCAAACTGATGCTTAACCTGTGGCTCGACGCCTCGATCATCTTTGCCGTCGTCATTCTGAATTCGCTCTTGGGCTTCCTGCAGGAGGGACGGGCGGAAAAAGCGCTCGACGCAATCCGCGACATGCTGTCGGCGGAGGCGCGCGTTCTGCGAGGCGGAGCGACGCGCCTCATTTCGGCTACAGAACTTGTTCCAGGCGACATCGTCCTCCTGGAATCGGGCGACAAGATCCCGGCGGACATGCGCCTCATCGATGCCAAGAACCTGCGCACGGAGGAGGCAGCCCTCACGGGCGAATCTGTCCCGGCAGAAAAGACCACGGCCCTGGTACCCGACAAGGCAACCGTCGGCGACCGGGGAAACATGGCGTTTTCCGGGACCATGGTGGTTTCGGGCCGGGCGACCGGCATCGTTATCGCGACCGGCAGCCAGACGGAACTCGGCCGCATCAACCAGATGCTCGCGGACGTCAGTGCTCTTGAGACGCCGCTGCTGCGCCAGATCAAGAAATTCGGCTACGTCATCACGGCGGCCATCGGCATCATCAGCGTGTTGCTCTTCTCCTGGGGCCACTGGCTCGGACATATGTCCTTTGTCGAGCTATTCCAGGCGATTGTCGGCATCGCGGTGTCGATGATCCCTGAAGGTCTGCCCGCGCTGATCACGATAACGCTCGCCATCGGCGTGCAGCGCATGGCCCAGCGCAACGCGATCATCCGCCGTCTGCCGGCGGTCGAAACGCTGGGGTCCGTCTCGCGCATCTGCTCGGACAAGACCGGAACGCTGACCCTGATGGAAATGATGGTGGCCTCCGTCGTGACGGCGGATGCGGCCTATGAGGTCAGCGGCGACGGCTATGCGCCCGAAGGCGAGATCAAGACCGGCGGCAAGCCGGTCGGTGCTTTGCCGGACGTGCTCACGCTGATGGGCCGCGTCTCCGTGCTGTGCAACGATGCCGAACTCTTCGATGAGGTTGGAAAGTGGAAAGTGGAGGGAGACCCGACCGAGGGCGCACTCTATCCCTTCGCCACAAAGGTTGGCATCGAGCGTGCCGCGGAGGAGGCAGCCGCGCCCCGTATCGATGCGATCCCCTTCGAGTCGGAGCACAAATTCATGGCAACCCTCAATCGTTCGGCCGACGGCGAAATGCTTTTGGTCAAGGGCGCCCCTGAGGTGATCCTCGATCATTGCGACCGGCAGCAGGCCGCGACCGGTCCGGAGCCGCTCGATCGTGACTGGTTTGTTCGGGAAGGTGACCGGCTGGCTGCGCAGGGGGAGCGCGTCTTGGGCCTGGCATGGCTGCCGAACCCGGATCTCCGCGCCGGCAGCCTCGGGCCGGCGGATCTGCCGAAGACCCTGGTGTTACTGGGCTTCGTGGGCCTCATGGATCCACCCCGCAAGGAGGCGATCGATGCCGTGCAGGAATGTCATGGCGGCGGTATCCGGGTGACAATGATCACGGGCGACCACAAGATCACCGCGGCGGCAATCGCGAAGATGCTCGGCATCGGCGACGGGAAGACGGCCGTGGCGGGCACTGAGATCGAGGCGATGAACGATGCGGCGCTGCAGGAATGCGTGCGCGACGTCGATGTCTTCGCCCGCGCCAGCCCCGAGCACAAGCTCAGGCTCGTGAAGGCAATCCAAGCCAATCGTCAGATCGTCGCCATGACCGGAGACGGCGTCAACGATGCGCCGGCGCTGAAGAAGGCCGATATTGGAGTGGCGATGGGCATCAAGGGCACGGAGGTGACGAAAGAGGCCGCGGAGATGATCCTCGCCGACGACAATTTCGCCTCGATCTCGGCGGCCGTAAAGGAAGGCCGCACGGTCTACAACAACATCGAGAAGGCGATGCTCTTCCTGCTGCCCACCAATATCGCCCAGGGCGCGGTGATCGCGATCGCAATTCTGTTCGCCTTCACGCTGCCGATCACGGCGCCGCAGGTGCTGTGGGTGAACATGGTCACGTCGGTCGCGCTCGGTCTTGTCATTTCGTTCGAGCCCCATGAGGCGGACGTGATGACGCGCCCTCCCCGCTCGATCGACCGGCCGATCGTCACCGGTTTCGGGATCTGGCGCATTCTCTTCGTGGGCGCGGCGCTTGTCCTTTATACGCTGGTGGTCTTCTTCTGGATGAAGGGGCAAGGCGCTTCGGACCAGATGGCGCGCACGGCTGCCGTCAACGCGATCACGCTCGGGCAGGTCTACTACCTTTTCAACAGCCGTTACCTGCTCGATTCGTCTTTGTCCGTGCGTGCCCATCTGGACAATCCCTATCTTTGGTACGGCCTAGCCACGGTCGTGGTGCTGCAGATCCTCTTCACTTATGCACCGCCGCTCCACGCCGTGTTCGACACCGAGGCCTTGCCCCCTTCAGTCTGGCTCTGGCTCATCTTGGGCGGGCTCGCCTTCTTCCTCGTCGTGGAGATCGAAAAACTCGTCATTCGCTCTACGCCCGCGTTGAAAGACGCAGCGACCCGTCGGTAACGCGCACAAGAAGTTGGGTTGCATGGCGGCGCGGACGCCGCAGTCGCCGGGCGAACGGATTTGCCCGGCGAACGCTTGGGTCAGGCGGCGCGCTTGCGATCCGCTGGATGCTGCAGCCGAAAGCCGATTGCCAGGCGGTTCCAGGCATTGATCATTGCGATGCCGATCGAGAGCGCCACGAGTTCATCCTTCGAGAAGGCGTTTTGCGCGACCTCATAATCCGAATCCGGCGCATGGCCTTCAGCGACATTGGTCAGCGCCTCGGCCCATGTCAGTGCCGCCCGTTCGCGATCCGTATAGAGCTCCGATTCATGCCAGGTGTTTAACAAGAGCATCCGCTCTTCTGTCTCGCCCAGCTTCAACGCGTCCTGGCGATGCATGTGCAGGCAATTGGCGCATCCGTTTATCTGGGACACGCGCACCTTGACGAGCTCCATCAGCTTGGGATCGAAGCTCTTGGCAATCCACGCCTCCACGGCAACGAGGCCTTCTATGCCTCCGTTCTTCCTGGCCAGTATGTTCAAACGCTTGGTCATCATGCTCTCCGTGACATGAGTGATCGGGACGTTGCGCCCGGACAGGAGGTATCCCCGACATCGTGGATCATCCATCTGGCCGGTCGATGCGCCCGGCCTAACGCGGAATTCAGCAGACGCCCACCGATCGATCAGGCCTTCCACCGTTCGGGACACCCCTTCCTATACTTCGGCAGGAGATGAGCGCGTCCCCGGTAGAATGGTTCAAGACGGGGATCCAACGCATTGTCCCGCCATCGGAGCCGCATCCGGGCGTGGCTTTCGCTGATCCCACACACGGAATGCTGACACTGGCGGGTTTCAATCAAGATCCGGGCACATGACCCAAGAAGGAGACTAGGCATGAAAATCGTTGTCATTGGCGGCACCGGACTGATCGGCTCGAAGACCGTCGAACGGCTGCGGAAAAAGGGCCACGACGTCCTCGCAGCATCCCCAAATACGGGTGTCGACACTCTGACCGGCAAGGGCCTGGACGACGCGCTGGCTGGCGCGAAGGTGGTGATCGACCTCGCCAATTCGCCCTCGTTCGAGGACAAGGCGGTGATGGAATTCTTTCAGACCGCGGGACGTAACCTCCTCAAGGCAGCCGTCGTGGCAGGCGTCGAACATCATATCGCCCTTTCCATTGTCGGCGTGGAGCGGCTCGAGGGCAGCGGCTACATGCGCGCCAAGATGGCCCAGGAAGCGCTGATCCGTGCTTCTGGCATTCCCTACACGATCGTGCATTCGACGCAGTTCCTGGAATTCATTCCGGGCATCGTGCAGTCAGGCACGGTCGACCAGACGGTGCATCTGTCCTCCGCCTATGTGCAGCCGATCTCGTCGGAGGATGTCGCCGACGCCATGGCCGACGTGGCCCTCGGTAGACCCCTGAATGGCATCATCGAGATTGCCGGTCCGGAGAAATTTCGCCTCAACGAGATCGCGGCGCAGTTCCTGAAGTCGACCGGCGATTCCCGCCAGGTCGTCGCTGATCCGCATGCGCCTTATTTCGGCACCGAGCTCGCCGAGGGCTCGCTCGTGCCGATCGGCGACGCCCGGCTTGGCCGCGTCAGCTTCCAGGACTGGCTCAGCCACTACCAGCCGAGAACGTAACCCCTTCGGAGGGGCGCGGCGCATCCGGCAAGACCCAGGCTGTCCCTTCCATGCACAATCACGACAGGAGAACCAGCATGTTCCGGACCTTTATGGCGGCAACCGCATTGACGGCCGTCCTCGGCGGCGCCGCCGTCGCGCATGACACTTCCTCCGGTGACGCGAAAGTCACCATCGTTTACGACCAGAAGCTTCCCAACGTGCCCGGCAAGAGCATGAAGGGCGTGCTGGTCGAGTATGCGCCGGGCGGCACCTCGCCTGCCCACACGCATCCGAACTCAGCCTTCATCTATGCAACGGTCCTCGAAGGCGCAATCCGCAGTCAGGTCAATAGCGGCGCGGTCACGACCTACCATGCCGGCGAAAGCTTCTCGGAGTTTCCGGGCGATCACCACGCCGTCAGCGAGAATGCAAGCAAGACCGAGCCGGCGCGCCTGCTTGCGGTCTTCGTCGTCGATACCGACGAGAAGAACATAACGATCGACGACAAGTGAGACAAACCTCTGCGATGTCCCGCCAATGCCTGACATCGCAGCCCTCACCCGCCGATATTTCGAGAGACTCAGATCAACAAGGCTTGGACCCATGAGCGCGACAGCAATGCGAACACTTGCCGGAATTTCGGTCCCCCAGACGCCGATCGTCGATCGCGCGCTTGAGCATGCGCGAATGGCATGCGAGCCCTATCTCTTCAACCACGTTGTCCGCTCCTGGCTGTTTGCCGAGCGGATCGGGCAGCTTCATGCCATCGAGCACGACGCGGAAGTCTTGGCCGTCGGCACGCTGCTGCATGACATAACGCTGAACGAGAGATTTGCGGGGCCGCGGCGCTTCGAGGTGGAGGCCGCGGATCTGGCGCGCGGATTTGCGACGGAAGCCGGGCTCGACAAGTATCGCGCCCAACAGATCTGGGATTGCGTCGCGCTCAACTCGACGCCGTCGATCGGCCTCCACAAGGAAGCCGAGGTCGCACTCTGCACCGCCGGCATCTGCCTCGACGTCGTCGGCCTGCAATACAGTTCCATTCCCTCGGCTGAGATGAAGGCGATCGTCGCCGAATTTCCGCGGCTTGGGATGAAGCGGCAGATGACCCTGTGCTTTTGCCACATCGCCGCGACACAGCCGGAAACGACTTACGACAACTTCGCGCGGGATTTCGGGGAGCGCCTGGTTCCTGGCTATAAAGTGCCGACCTCCTCGGTCGATCTGGTGGCAAATGCGCCCTTCGATGAATGATCGCCATGTTCGATGCGATGGACGTGCACTTCGAACAGGAAGAGCTGCAAGGGCCTGCACTCACCACTACATCGCAGGCCCCCTATCGGTAACCCACACCGCACATAGACAAGCAAGAAAACGCGCGCTTCATCAGCGCGTGTTTTGCGTCGTGAACGCCTCGGTGCGAGCAACCGCCCTAATCGTTCGATGCGGTCACCTAGACTTTCGCACAGTCCCCAGATGCTTCCGCCCAATGGTTTTCCGGGCCGCCGGTCGCCATCCTCTGTCGCATGTCAATCACCGCGAAGGATAGAAAATGCGCGATATTTCAAACCCATCGACTGTCAGTGTCTCACGTCGCGACGCCCTGCTCGGCAGCCTCACCGCCGGGATCGCCGTGGGCTTGCCGGCGGTTGCCTCCGCAAAGACGTCGAAGCAGCCTCTCCCCGCCACCAGCAACCACGGAAAGCAAGCCATGAGAACGATCACCACCAAGGACGGCACGGAAATCTACTACAAGGATTGGGGCACCGGTCCAGTCGTCACCTTCTCGCATGGCTGGCCGTTGAACTCCGACGCCTGGGACGGCCAGATGCTCTTTCTCGCCCAGCACGGCTTCCGCGTCGTGGCGCACGATCGCCGCGGCCACGGACGATCCAGCCAGCCGACATCCGGAAACGACATGAACGGATACGCCGACGATCTGGCCGCCCTGATCGAGGCGCTTGACCTCAAGGACGTGACGCTGGTCGGCCACTCCACCGGCGGCGGCGAAGTCGCCCGCTATATCGGCCGGCACGGCACGAAGCGTGTCGCCAAGGCTGTGCTCATCGCCGCCGTGCCGCCGGTCATGGTGAAATCAGAGGCCAATCCGGAAGGCCTGCCGATCGAAGCGTTCGACGCGATCCGCGCCGGCCTCGTCAAGGATCGCTCGCAATTCTACCGCGACCTTGCCCCGCAATTTTATGGCGCCAATCGACCGGGCTCAAACGTCTCCCAGGGCACACTCGACCAGTTCTGGCTCTGGAGCATGCAGGCCGGCCTGCTGAACGCCTATGAATGCGTCAAGGCATTCTCGGAAACCGACTTCACCGAAGACCTGAAGAAGTTCGACGTGCCGACGCTCGTCCTGCACGGGGAGGATGACCAGATCGTTCCGGTCAAGGATTCCGCCGTCAAGTCCGCCCGGCTGATCAAGGGCGCCAAGGACATCTACTATCCCGGCGCGCCGCACGGCATCACCGCCACACATCAGGACCAGGTCAACGCCGACCTGCTCGCCTTCCTCAAGGCCTGACGCTCGTAACTTGGACGATCGGTGGCGCGGCAAGGCCGCGCCGTTTCCATTCAAGCCCTTTCCATCATCGCCCTTTAAGGAAATCCAACATGTCGAAGACCTGGCTCATAACCGGCAGCGTCAGCGGGATCGGCCTGAGCACGGCCGAACTCGTGCTCGCGCGCGGCGAAAACCTCGTCGCGACGGCCCGAAACGTCGACCGCCTTCTCAACCTTGTGCGCCGCTACGGCAAGCAGGTGGAACTCATCGAACTCGATGTGACGGATGCGCCAGCAGCACGCGGAGCAGTCGACACCGCGATGGAACGGTTCGGTCGCCTCGACGTGCTGCTGAACAATGCCGGTTACGCGCATCTCAGTCCCTTCGAACAGGTCTCGGAAGATGATTTCAAGGCGGAGATCGACACCAATTTCTACGGTGTGGTCAATCTGACGCGCGCGGCGCTCCCCGTGATGCGCCGGCAAAAATCAGGGCATATCATCAATATTTCGTCCAGCTCGGCGCGCTTCGGCAGTCCCGGATCGACCGCCTATACTGCCGCCAAATGGGCGGTGAGCGGTTTCACCGCTTCGCTCGCCAAGGAGGTCAAGCCGTTCGGCGTCAAGGCCATCGCCATCGAACCTGGCAGCATCCGCACGAACTGGACGCGGGTTGCCCGTGGCCACGTCCCGCCGCTGCTGCGGGAATACGAACCGACCATCGGCGCGATCATGAGGATGACCGAGGGCTATGCCGGCACCGAGCCCGGCGACCCCGACAAGGTGGCCGTCGTCATCTTCGATCTTTCGCGCCAGGATGATCTGCCTGAACAACTCGTCCTCGGAAGCGATGCCCTGGGACGGATTGCCCAAAGCGATGCGGTTCGATCCGCAGCCGCTCTCTATTGGGACAAGATCAGCCGGTCGACGGACTTCGACGAGCCGACCACTCCCCTCCCACTTCTGGACTGAGACAGGAACCGTTACAGGGTTTTCGATGCGGCATTTCCTTCCCGCATAGGATTTGCCTGGGGGGCTCGGCTGGCACATCTTGCTGCCGGCCCTCAGGTCGGGTGCATTCTTCTGGGCCTGGTTTCCTTCGGCTCCGCGGCAGCATCGCCACCAACATATGGATTTCCATAAGTTGCGGCGGTGCGGTGGCGCGATTAGGGTGCGGCATAGCTTCGCCAGCACCGGGATTGACAACAAGTTCAATACAAAAGGCTGACGATCCCGGACTATTTTACCTTGCAGGAGCCCCAATGACGCGCGTCTGGTCGTATCGCCCGCAACTCCTGCATCTCGGCCTGTTTATTCTGGCTTATGTCCTAGGCTGCGGGTTCGCTCAGGCGCTCGCAATCGTGCCCGGAACGGGCATCTCCATCTGGCCTCCGAGCGGACTGTTCATTGCGACTCTGATCCTCGCTCCCATGTGGAGCTGGCCGTGGTGGGTGCTGGCGGGCGGTCTGGCGGAACTGCTTGGCAATGTCCTGTGGTTCCATAGTCCGCTGCCTGTGGCCTTCCTTATTTATTCGGGCAACGCGCTCGAAGCCACGCTCGGCGCATGGCTCGTGAACCGAACCTTGAAGGGGTCGGTTCGATTGGAAACCTTGCAGGAAGTTGTCACATTCGTTGTCGTCGGCGCAGGAATTGCACCTATGCTGAGCGCAACGGTCGGAAGTGCGACGCTTGTCTGGTTCGGCATGTCTTCGCAAACCTTGCTGGACGCCTGGGCTCTGTGGTGGATCGGGGATGCCACCGGGGTCCTGATCGTGGCGCCGCTCGCACTTGTCGTGTTCCAGAGTTGGGGTGGCAAGGCCGAGTTTTCGGCAGCGCGGTGGGCGGAGGCTTGCGTTCTGGGGGTAATCCTGCTCGGCGTCGCCACCCTTTCGCTGAGTGGCTTTCTGCCCTTCGCCTACATCATCATGCCGCCACTTCTTTGGGCCTCGGTGCGCTTCGAATTCAAGGGTGCCGCCGTTACGCTGGCCCTTCTTGCACTGATCACGGCGACATTCACGATATCTGGCGCCAGCCAATTTGCCGGCGATGCCGAGACCCAGCGCCACAACCAGATCATGCTGCAGCTCTTCCTGGCGATCTCGGCATTTTCCGCGCTCATCGTTGCTGCCATATCCCGGCAGCATCAGCTGACGCTACAGACCCTGCGCGACCGGGAGCGGGAGCTCTTGCAAATCGTGAACATGGTCCCGGTCCACATCAGGCGGCTGACGCCGGAAGGCGAACCGACCTTCTTCAATAAGCGTCTGGTGGATTTTTTCGGGATTGACCTGGATCAGTTGAACAAGCCGGGCACGAGCCGGCTGGCGACGAACATAGAAACCCTGGTCCACAAGGATGATGCACCCGTCCTACTGCAAGCGGTCCGTCGTTCCGTCGCCACCGGAGAGCCCTATTCTTTGAAGTATCGCATGCGCCGTGCGGATGGCGTCTATCGCTGGGTCGATGGTCGAGCAGAACCGCTACGCGACGAAAACGGCGCGATTGTGCAATGGTTCGCCATCTCCATCGACATCGATGACGAAGTGCGCGCCCAAGAGGCGTTGCGGCGCAGGGAGCGGCAGCTGCAGCAGCTGATCGACGCCGTGCCCGCCATGATTTGGACCACGACCCCTGAAGGAACGCCGACCTACCTCAACAAGTGGTACACGGACGTAACTGGCGCCACTCTTGAGGACTTTACCGCCAACGGCGGGACGCCGGCGTTCCCTTTAAACGTCATCCATCCAGACGACAGGGCCATGAGGGCGCAGGTGCGCACCCACGCATTCGAGACCGGCACGCCCTATTTCGTGCACTATCGCCACATACGGCGCGACGGCTCCTATCGCTGGACCGAGAGTCGCGCAGAGCCTTTGCGCGATGAGTCAGGCGCCATCCTCGCTTGGTACGCGGTAAGCGTCGACATACATGACCTGGTGACCGCGCGAGAGGCATTGCGCGACCGGGAACGGGAACTCTCGCAGCTCGTCGACATGGTGCCGAGCCTGCTTTGGAGACTTAATCCAAGCGGCGAGCCGAGTTACTTCAACAAGCGCATGATGGATTTCCTCGGTGTGGATAGGCCCGACGCCGGCAAGCTGGATACGAGCCAGATGGCAGCGATCCTCAACGCCGCTATCCACCCCGATGACACACCGGGGCTCGCCAAGTCACTCCGTGACAGCCTTGCGACCGGCAAGCATTTCGCGATGGACTACCGCCTGCGTCGCGCAGACGGCGTCTATCGATGGATGTCAGGCCGGGCGGAGCCGATGCGGGACGAAAAGGGGCAGATCATCCAGTGGTACGGCCTTTCGCACGACATAGACGATCAGACGCGCCTCTACAGCGACATAGCCGAGCGCGAAGCCAGAATCCGGCGACTGATAGATTCAGACATTATCGGGATCGTCATATGGGATCTGGACGGAACAGTCATCGACGCCAATGACGCGTTTCTCCGTATGATCCAGTACGAACGGGAGGATGTGCAGGCCGGCCTTCGGTGGTTCGATATAACGCCTCCCAAATGGCAGACCGTGCATGCCCGCGAAGAGGCGGAAGAACTTGCGGCGACGGGCAAGATGCAAGCCCGGGAGAAGGAGTATTTCAGGAAGGATGGCAGTCGAGTGCCGGTCTTGATCGGGGCGGCCTGCTTCGAAGGGCAGTCTCGACAAGGGGTTGCGTACATTCTCGATCTGACCGAACACAAGCGTGCGGAAGCTGCATTGCGCAGCCGGGAACAGGAACTGTCGCTCCTCGTGGACATGGTCCCGAGTTATCTCTGGCGGATCTCACCAGACGGCCAGCCCGTCTTTTTCAACAAAAGACTTGTCGACTACCTGGGCCTGGATGTTGCGGGCCTGGACAAGCCGGACATGAGCCGGCTCGACGCATTTATCGAGACCGCGATTCATCCCGATGATGCCGTTGAGGTTGCGGACGCGTTCCAACGCTCCCTGGCGAGTGGTGAGCCACTTTCCATGAAATGGCGGATGCGTCGAGCTGACGGCACGTATCGGTGGATGGCGACAAGCGCCGAAGCGATGCGAGATCAGGACGGTAGCATCGCCCAATGGTACGGCCTCTGCCACGACATCGATGATCAATTGCAGAGTGAAGAGGCGTTGCGCAACAGCAAGCGGCAACTGGAGCAGATGATCGACGCAGTGCCGATCAACATCCTGAGCTACGATCCCGAGGGCAAGCTCACCTCCGCCAGCAAGCGATATCTGGACAATGTTGGAGCGGTGCCGGATCACGTCACGGATTTTGAGGGGCTGGCCCGGCATCTGGCTCACCCTGACGATCTCCCGGTCATGCTGCGGAGGGCGTTGGATGGCTTTGCGACAGGAACGCCTTTCGTTAATCGTTTTCGGCGGCGTACCAAGGACGGCGCCTATCCCTGGATCGAGGCCCGCGCGCAGCCTTTGCGCGATGCGTCTGGCGCGATCGTGCAATGGTACCAGGTTTCGATCGATATCGAAGATGAGATGCGGGCACAGGAAGCTCTTCGGGAGAGCGAGTCGCAGCTGAGGCGGCTCGTGGATGCCCTCCCGGTACAGATCTGGGCAGCGGCGGCCGATGGCGAGCCGTCTTACCTGAACAGGCGATTGGCCGAGTATGTCGGCCTGACATTGACCGATCTCAGTTCTCCTGAAGCCACCCGGTTGCAGATGGCGATCCAGAATTCCGTCCATCCGGACGATGCCTCCGCAGTCGGGCAAGCTCTCATGCACTCGTTTACAACGGGCAGCACCTTCACGATGAAATACCGGCAACGACGGGCCGACGGCGTCTATCGCTGGATCAACGGGCGAGCCGAGCCACTTCGCGATGCAAACGGCAACATATTGCAATGGTACGGCGTGAGCTTCGACATCGATGACGACGTGCGCACCCAAGAGGAATTGCGCCGGACGCAGGAAAGGCTAGCGGTCGCTTCGCAGGCGGCAAGCCTTGCGGAGCTCTCGGCATCCATCGCCCATGAGGTGAACCAACCGCTGGCCGCCATCGTCGCCAACTCGCATGCCTGCCATCGTTGGCTGTCGTTCGAGCCTCCGAACGTGGCACGCGCCAACACCGTGATCGAGCGCCTGATCCGTGACGCGAACGCCGCCGCCGATGTCGTGAGCCGCATTCGGGCCCTGTTCAAGCAATCCACGGAGACGAGGAGCCGCGCGACGCTCTCGAGCGTCATAGCCGAAGCGCGTGGCCTGATGGCCGAGGAGGCCGCCCGACGCCGCATTCGCATGGACTTTCATGTCGATGCCGACCTTCCTGCCGTCACACTGGATTCCATCCAAATTCAACAGGTCCTCATCAATCTCTTCCGCAACGGCATGGATGCGATGGATCTCGTTGAAGGCGAAAAAGTCCTTGAGGTGCATGCGCATCGCGCGGGCAGCGAGGTTCAGACGGAAATCAGCGATCGTGGACGCGGCGTCGAATCTCCCGATCGTGTGTTCGAGCCCTTCTTCACGACGAAGCAGCACGGGATGGGTATGGGACTGGCCATCAGTCGATCGATCGTCGAGGCGCATGGCGGGCGTTTGTGGACCGAGAAGAATGAACCGTGCGGCGCGCGGTTCATTTTCACCTTACCAATTGCAGCGAAAGAGACCTCATGACGACGGACGACCATGTTGTTTTCATCGTGGACGATGATGAAAGCATTCGGGAGGCGCTCGGCGAACTCCTCGAGACCCACGGCATACACACCATCGCCTTCGGGTCGGCGGGCGAATATGTCGGCGGTAAGAAACCGGATGTCCCTGCCTGCCTTATCCTCGACGTCGAACTGCCTGATATCAACGGCCTCGAACTGCAGCGGCAGATCGCCGAAGGCGATCATCCGCCGATCGTTTTCATCACCGGACACGGCGATATTCCGTCGTCGGTGCGGGCGATCAAGCATGGCGCGGTGGACTTCCTCACCAAGCCCTTCAGCGATGCGGACCTCATGGCAGCGGTCCACACGGCGATTTCCCAGGATCGGGAAAAGCGATCGGAGCGGGCCGAACTGAGCCTGCTCAGGCAGCGATATCTGGAGCTGACCCCACGGGAGCGCGAGGTGCTGCCGCTCGTGGTCAGTGGTCTCCTCAACAAGCAGGCAGCATCGGAACTGGGGATCAGCGAAGTCACGCTGCAAATTCATCGAAGGAATGTAATGCAGAAAATGGGAACAGCATCGCTCGCCGATCTCGTGCGAATTGCGGAGAGGTTGGAGATACCGATCACCCACTCGCGCCGCGCGGGAGGAAATTAGTCATGGAGAGAACAAGACCGACCATCGCGGTCATCGATGACGATCCGAGGTTGCTCGAATCGCTGGAGGAACTGCTGGAATCCGCCGGCTATACGGCTTGCTGCTTCCGCTCGGCCGGGCACTTGCTCGTTCGCGGACTCTCGGACCTCGACCTTCTCATAACGGACATCGGCATGCCCAGCACGGACGGTTTCGAACTTCGCGACATCGTGAAGAAGGCGCGTCCGGAACTGCCGGTTTTCCTGATCACCGGCCGCCATGAAATCGCGGACCACGGCCGCGCCCAAGGCATCAGCGGTTTCTTCCGCAAGCCTTTCGACGCCCCTGCCCTGCTCGTAGCCATCGCAGACGCTTTGCAAAAATCGAAAAATGGAGGGTGACATGAGAGTTGAACAACTGCCGCGGAGATCGGCGCCGCTGTTACCACAGCACAAGAATGATGCCGAGCAGCCAATCGTCATCATCGTCGATGACGACGCGGCTGTCCGCGAGGCTTTGTCTGAGTTGATTCTTTCGGCGGGTTTCCGGTCAGTCGATTTCGCCTCAACCCAAGAAGTGCTCGACGCCGACATATTGGACAGCCCAGGTTGCCTGATCCTCGATGTGCGCATGCCGGGAGCAAGCGGGCTTCATCTGCAGCACCATCTGGCGCAAAACGGCAATTTCAAGCCAATCATTTTCCTCACCGGACACGGCGACATCCCGATGACGGTGCAGGCCATGAAGGCCGGCGCGGTGGACTTTCTCACCAAACCGGTGCGGGATCAGACGCTGCTCGATGCGGTGATCGCCGGGATTGAGCTCGATGTGGCGCGGCGCGCGGAGGCTGTTGTCGTCAAGCGCAATCTCGAGCGCTTGGAGACACTGACGCACCGGGAGCGCGAAATCCTACGCGAAGTCGCACGCGGGCGACTGAACAAGCAGATCGCCTTCGACCTCAGCATCAGCGAAGTGACGGTGAAGCTGCATCGCGCCAACGTCATGCGCAAGATGGGCGCCGGCTCGATCGGAGAGTTGATCAGGGCATGGGAAACGTTGCCGACTGCGATGCGGGAGGCGGGTGGCTCGAAATTTTGAGTTGGCTGAACAGATGCCGGCATTGGCGATGATGCGCCGTTGGTTAGATCGCTTCGATGGCTTTTGCCTCGCGGGCCATGAAGTCACAGAATAACTTTACGCGCAGCGGCACCGTGCGGCCAAACGCGTGCAGCACGTTGAATGGAAGCTTGGGAAACCCTATCCCCGACTCGACGGCGACAAGCGCACCGGATTCTAGTTCTTTGGCGACCAGGCATCGCAGAACATAGGCGGCCCCCAACCCGCCGAGCGCAGCTTGAATGAGCGCTGCTCCCGAGTCGCAATCCACGCGCCCTGACGGAATGAAGCTCTTCCCATCCGCCAGGGGCAAAGGCTGTATCACGCCGCCCGGCGCATATCGGGCAAAGGGCAACGCTGCCAGGGCTTCGTCGCTGGTGGGATTGCCCCAGGCTTCAAGAAAAGCCGGAGATGCGACGATCGCCATCCGCAGGTCGGCCAGGCGGCGCACGATCAGATCACCCTCCAGGGATCTACCTGTACGCAGCACGACGTCATAGTCCTCCCTGATCAGATCGACGAACCGATCCGTGAGACCGATATCGAGATGAAGGTTCGGATGGTCGGCGGCAAAGCTCGAAAAGAGACGCGGGAGCAGAAGAGGCGCCAGTTCGCTCGGCATGCTGATGCGCAAGCGGCCCGACGGCGAGGCATCGGACCTGATCGCCTCGTCACTCGAATCCAGATCCCGCAATAGCGGCGCAACGCGGTCGAAGAAAACCTGACCGTCCTGGGTCAGCGTGAGGGCACGGGTGGAGCGCAGGAATAGGCGCGCGCCGATCTTCTTTTCCAGCCGCGCCACGCTCTTCGACACGGCGGACGGCGTCGTGTCCAGGTCACGCGCGGCCGCGCTGAACGAACCGGCCTCCACGGTCCTTACGAAAGCCATCAATCCCGACGTCTCGTTCAGCAGGTTTGCCACTTGCACCTCCGCGGCACAGATCATGTGCCCGCCCATGATCTAATGACGCCGGGAGGCAACGCTTATCTCATCTCTTGTTGAAAAGGAGATAAGCAATGCAACGCCTTAAAGACAAGGTCGCCATCATCACCGGTGGCAATAGCGGCATCGGCAAAGCGACCGCACAGCTCTTCGCGGAAGAGGGAGCGCAGATCATCATCACCGGCCGGCGGCAGGATGTCGTCGATCGGGCCGTGAAGAACATCGGCTATTCAGCCATTGGTTTCGTGGGCGATGTTGCCGATCTCGAAGATCACAGCAAGTTGGCGGATATCGTAAAGAGGAGCTTCGGCGGAATCGACATCTACGTGGCCAATGCCGGTGTTATCAACCTTACCGCGTCCGCCGATGTCACGCCCGAAGACTATGATCGGCACTTCGCCATCAATACGCGCGGCGTATTCTTCGGCGTGCAGACAATCTCGCCGCTGATCCGCGACGGCGGCAGCATCATCGTGACGAGCTCGCTCGCGGCCACGAAGATCCTCCCAAATCATACGGTCTATGCCGGGTCGAAGGCCGCCGTCGCCGCCTTTGCCAGGAACTGGGCGATCGAATTCAAGTCGCGGCGGATCCGCGTCAACATCCTGAGCCCGGGGCCAGTCGAGACCGAAATCCTCGGCAAGCTCGGCGTATCGGAAGCAGAACGCCCGGCATTCGAAGACTACATGGCCTCGCTTATCCCCGCAGGCCGGCTGGGGCGGACGGAGGAGCTGGCGCGCGCCGCACTGTTTCTCGCCTCCGATGCAGGAAGCTTCGTCAATGGGATCGAGCTTCACGTCGACGGCGGCATGACCCTGGCTTGAAAGGATTGGAAAAATGCAAAAGCCACACACAACCCCGAGATCATCGCCTTCATCAACCGCCTGGCGGAGCAGGCAGCAACTGTCGGATGGAAGAGATGGAGGATCTCGCATCCGTGCCGTTCTTTACAAATCGCTTGTATCGAACCATTGTAAAGCGTATGTCGTCGCGCGATTTGTCGCACGAGCCGAACCTCTTCGGAACTATAGTTCTCCAACCTATTTTTCTGGCAAATATCACTATTGACATAGCTACGAATACACTTGCCACCTCCCACATCACTAAGCGACACCATGTTCCTTGGCTGAAGCAGGGAAATTCCCCATTCCGTTAGGCAAGCTTTGAAACCCTCGCGCGAATGGCGATGCGGTAGTGTCTCTCAACCGTCAATTCCGGCGGGAGGAAGAGGAGAGATACAATGAAAATCAAGGGCCTAGTAATTGCAACCGTGTTTGCTCTTTCGTCGATCTCCGGCGTATTCGCTGCGGATAATGAAGCCATCACGGATCAAACCGGTTGGGGAAACAGCGCCGGCACGTTCCAGAGTGGCTTCCGTAACTTCAGCGGCACAGGCCAAGTCGGCATTCGAAACAGCTCGACGACCATTCAACATGGCGCATTCAATGAATCCGGAACGGCCCAATTCGGTCGCCGCAATGACTCACTTACCGTACAACAGGGCCTAGGAAACGTCTCTGGTACGCTGCAGTTTGGCCGCGGAAACAACTCGCAGACCTATCAGTCCGGCGTTGGCAACAACTCTGTGACCATTCAGCATTAGTCGAGTATCCTTGAAGGTCAGCGGCGGTGCCGCTGACCTCTTTTGCTCTGGAGTCCCACAATGATTGCTGCCCTGCCACCCGTTCACTGCATCATCGAGCATCATGAGAAAGCGGGCGCCATGACCCTCGTCCCGACGATCGAAAGCGACGGCCGTGGCCGAGGTAGCTATCAGTTCGAGATTTTCTCGAACTCCAATGGCAACACCTCAAGCAACGTTCAAGGCGGCGATTTCCAGAAGGATGACCCGGGACGGCTCGCGCTTTCGCGATCAACAGTCTCCGCGTCGCCAAACGGATGGAGCGCCCGCCTGACTGTCTATGGTCCGAATGGCGAGAAGCTCTGCGTGGTGTCGGTGCCGTGACATTTATGCACCGTTGGTGCGATCTTCCCCGCACGCAAAACGGCCGCTAATTGATTGTACACTAAATTATAATAGTAATAGACCTCGGTGCGTCGCGTCGGCGTGTGTTAGCGGCTATCTTGGGGTGACGAGGGAATGGGGATCTGCCTGGCTGTTCGGTCGCACAAGCTGCCTGCTGTCCTCGCTGTGGCCTTGGCAAACCTTGCAACTACGACATCCATTGCGGCTGCGGATGACACCAAGCCTGCGCTCGTAGCGCAGAACGAGGAAGCTGCACTAACCTTGCAGATCGGGGCCGGCATCAACTGGCTGAGCTTGCCAAGCTGGGGTTCGCATCGACCCGATTTCTTCGGAAGCGGGGACAGCAGGGTCGTTGACGACGGCCCGAATTTTGGCATCAGCCTGGATGTGCCGCTCGGGCAGATAGGATCACAGCCGCTGATCCTGGAGTGGAACGGCAGCATCTCAGACCTTTCTTCCAATTCCACGGACCGTACGAGCCTTTCCGGGCAAAATTCCCTGAACCTGGTCTATGGTAATTCCGCAAACGGCAACATCAGCACGCTATTCGCGTCACCTGCCGGCACCCTACCAGCGGTTGCAACGGTTAATGTTACAGTCAACGACAGCGCAGGCGGGACAGTCGGCACACTTATTTCAAGCTCCTCACCGGTGGGCGGACGTGTGACTCAGTTTGCCTCGAATAGCGCGATAACCGGCGGCACCTTTGCCGCGCTCCTCACGAACGGCGATACACAAAGCGCCGCGGCCTATGCTGCCTATGCCGACAACACTGGGATGACCCTTCGAGCTACCGGCGACCTCAGTAACAGCTCAATCGTCGATGAGCGCAGCGAGGACGCCACGGTCATCGATCAGACACTACTGCTTGGCGCTCCGATCGACCTTCAAGGCGGCTGGACGATCACGCCCAAGTTTGGCCCGATGTATAGGTCCATCGATCGCCACGTGGATTTTCGTCGGACGCTCCAAATTACCGCGAACTACCCGGGCGTGGTGGTACCGCAGGTCAGCGTCGCGCAGGACGACGAACTCGATGCACGCTATGTCGGGGCGTTGGCTGAGCTCTCGGTCGCCAAGGCATTGCAGCCGGATCTCAGCGTCTCGTTCGATGCGAGATTTGGCGGGGCCTACCTGCATTCCCACTATCGAAGCCATTATTCCGCAGTTCTGCCGAGCGTATCGACGGGCGCCTTCGACTTTGTCTCCCAGACGCGCGACGACGCCAGCTTGCTTGCCGGCGTTGGCGCCGGGCTGCGCTACGCGCCCACGGAGAATCTGCAGGTCGGCCTGGACGCCGGCGTGAACTACATTAACAAGGTACCGACGATCAACTATGTCGCAGATGCGGGCGGCGTATCGCCCACGATAGGCATGAGTCATGCCATCGATTACAACGTCTCCGTCAGCGTTACCTGGCGGTTCTAAGCAGCACGATCAGCACATCGCGGAGAGCATGGAAAGGCAGTGCAGAAACTGCGTCTGCCGGTTCACGCCCACGCGTGCCATCGCAGAGGCAAGCTGATTATGGACTGTATTTTTCGAGACACCACGTTGCCGCGCGATTTCGGATGCCGTTTCCCCCCGCAAGAGGCAATAGGCAAGATCGGCCTCCGTCGGTGTCAGGCCGAAGATGGACTTGATGGTGTCAGGCGCCAACAGACTGTTTCCGCCGAGCTCGCGTATCGTGAGCATGTAAACGCGCTCGTTGGTCGCAAAGACGTTCTTGAACTGCGAGCCAAGGCCGACACGTCCCGACAGCGCATCGACGCTGATGAGCCATTTGACGTTCTTCACCTTGTCTTCAACCCAGGCAACGTGTCGAACACGTCCATGCGACGACGCCATACCGATCAGCCGGGCAACCTCGTCCTGAAGTGCCGTGTCGACGAAATCGATCACGGAGTCGCTATATTCGACTAGCAGATGCGACGCTTCGACAAATTTCTCGAAGCTCCCATTCGCCAGGCGAACCTGATAGTCTTCCGTAATGATCGCAGAGGGTGCGGACGAACTGAAGAAGGCGCTCTCCATATGTGCGGATTTCTCACGCTCCAAGAGCGTGGTCTTCTGGATTGCAAAGGCCGTCTGAAAGTGCGGCAGCAATTTCATCAGCGCTTCGGCCGCTCTATCTGTTTCACTCCGACCCGGGCGATCGAAATGAAGCATCAGTGCAATCCTGCGTCCGCCTTCCTTGACGAGAACGAGTATCAGAAGGCTGCCCTCGACACCAAAGCACTCGTGCACGGGCTTGTCCCATTGCGGATTGAGCTTGGCCTTCAGGTCGATCGTCAGGAACGCCCCCTGTCCCAAGGTAAGCGTCGCCGCGTGCAGTGCAGCGATCATCTGCGGATTGCAGAGCGCGGCTTTCGGGACGCCCTTTGCAAACACGCTCGCGCGCCGATCCTCTGCCCCCTTGAAGCCCACGACTGCCCCGGCGGCAGCCTTGGTGGCATTGATCAGCTCCGCTATGACCTTCTCCCATTCGGGAGGGCTTACCACGGTTTCGTAGATTAGTTGTACCAAAGGCAAGTAAATGTCTTCACCAAAGCTATTGATCATCGGACCCACTCCAACGCTTGGCGAATTTCTAAGATTTTTAGGCCCGGCCGCGTCGTTTCAGAACGCTGCCGCTCGATATCGCCTACTGCGGCACCATTGCCGCGCATTCGCCTCATGAGTGTTTTCAGGCTACCTTGATCCCGGTCCGACCATGCGGTCGAAGGTGGTTCCCAGCCACTTGCCTGTCGGCTTCACGCCCTCAGCGGCCTCAAGAGAAGCCGATGAAAAGCCAAGGCTCTTTATGAAACATCGGATGCCTCCTCAAGATTGAGTCTTTTTGTCCTCAACTTGCTCGGCCGATGCCGATCACAAGCCAAAAGCGCTCATTTGGCCTTTCAAGCACCAAACAGCGCTGAAAATGCACGCCGTGCCGAGAATAGTCTCGCCACGTGTCCCTAAACTAGAGATTCTAAGAATAGCATGCGCTCTCTTGTTGTAAAATGTAAAATGACGCGAGTTTATTACAACAATAGGGGTATATATTATTGCAACCGATGGAGAGACTATTAACATCCGGTAATTGAACTTCAAGCCAATTGAGGTGGCAGAGGCGCCGCGCATACCGCATATGTCGTCTTGCTTTCTTGGCGCCCCAACTCGCCCTAAGCGTGCGCCATCCAGATGCGACTCCCGCGCGGAAGCCGCACTCGTAACCAAACGGATAATAATTGACGCCTTCCGGTCGGCGGCCTAGAACCGCTGCTACACTCCGCGCCAGCCCGCCTAGCCGACTTGCCGGTCATTTTTTGGCACTTCGCGGAGCACCCGGAGAAGATCTCATGTCCCACACAGCTCTGCGCTCGAACCGCGCGCTCGTCGTCGCCATTATCATGCTCGCGACTTTCATGGTCGCGATCGAGGCCACGATCGTCGCGACCGCCATGCCGAAGATCGTTGGGCAGTTGGGTGGCTTTACCTATTACAGCTGGGTCTTCTCGGCTTTTCTTCTGGCCCAGTCGACGACAACCGTCATTTACGGCAAGCTTTCGGACATCTTCGGGCGCAAACCGGTGCTGATTTCGGGCATCCTGATCTTTCTCTTTGGTTCCCTACTCTGCGGGCTGGCATGGTCGATGGCTTCGCTGATCGTTTTCCGCCTGCTGCAAGGGCTTGGCGCCGGGGCTATCCAGCCGGTAACAATGACAATCATCGGCGACCTCTTCACGCTCGAGGAGCGAGGCCGCGTGCAGGGTGTCATGGCGACAGTGTGGGCCACATCGGCGGTTGTCGGGCCGCTCGCCGGGGGTGTGATCGTCGATACCATCTCCTGGGCCTGGATTTTCTGGATCAACCTGCCGATCGGAATCGTGTCAATCGCCGCTTTCTCCCTCTTCCTCAAGGAATCGGTCGCGCACAAGCAGGCGAAGATCGATTATCTCGGCGCCATCCTGTTTTCGATCGCCGTCATTGCGCTACTCGTCATCCTGACTGAAGCCGCGGATGCCAAGGCGTGGGTATTGGCGTTGCTCGCCCTGGTGTTCGCCGTCGCCGCCGTCCTTTTCCTGCTGCAGGAGAAGCGGGCGGCCGAGCCGATCATTTCCATTGCTCTCTGGAGCCGCCGGCTGGTCGCGACCAGCAACGCCGCAACACTGCTTGCCGGCATGGCGCTGATCGGGCTTTCGACCGTATTGCCCATGTACGTCCAAGGCGTCCTCGGACGGTCGTCGATCGTCGCGGGCTTCACGTTGACCATGCTGGTCGTCGGGTGGCCACTGGCTGTGATGCTCTCCAGCCGCTTGTTCAGGGCGTTCGGCATCCGACGCACGCTACGGGTTGGAAGCCTGATGTTTCCCTTCGGAGCTTCCTTCCTGCTCTTCCTGACACCGGACAGCCACCCCGCGCTCGCGGGAGCAGGCTCGTTCTTCATGGGCTTCGGCATGGGGCTGATCAGCCTCACCAGTATCGCGCTTGTACAGGACAGTGTCGAATGGTCGATGCGCGGTAGCGCCACAGCGTCGATCATCTTCGCCCGCAGCCTCGGCAATACCCTCGGAGCAACCGTGCTCGGTGCCATTCTCAACGCCGGCATCAGCCACTATGCCGCCGGGGACGCAGCAAGCTCGCTGCATGATGTTCTGAACCAGCCAACCGGGCTTTCCGAATTGGCCGCCGATCCCGCAATCCGCACCGTCTTCGATGCATCGCTTCACTGGACGTTCTGGGGCGTGGCGGTGGTTGCCGTTCTCACGTTCCTGTCGGCCTGGCTCATTCCTGTGGGACGCGAGCAAGGCCGGGCATCGGTGACGTCAGCCGCCAGCGAAGCGTCGCACTAAACCTTCAACCTGGACCACATGTGATGCTCGAAAGAGGGTCGTCAGGCCAACCAGGGCGTCATTTCTTAAGGAACCAGGTCTGTTCTCCTTCGTTTGTCTTTCATCAGAGTTGGCGCGGTTCGCGATCGTGACCGCTATTATCGCGATGGCTGCTACACCAAGACCGTCAGAACGATGACCGACGATGGCGATGAGGTCACCAAGACAGTACGCCGCTGCCGATAACGTCGAATGGTGAGCAGGCCTTTCTAAGCCCCAAAATAACACGCGAAGGAATTGCCTCTATCGAGGTGAAGAGGAGGATTTTGTCGCTGACGACGCAAATGACTGCCTGCGGAACGTGCGCTCCCCTTCGCCGGTAGAGGAGCAAAAGTCGCGCCTGATAGAAAGCAGGCGTGAAATAGAATTTAGCCCGGTTCCGGCCGGGTTTTCTCTCAAGATTGGCCTTCCGCCAGAACCTCGTCGGAGGGCGTCAGTGGAATTGATTGCAGCAGGGTCTGGCGCGCCGAGCGCAAGTGCAGACGGCAGGCGGAATCGATCGCTGCCTGATCACGAGACTCCAGCGCGGCGATATAATCCAGATGCTCATGAATGGCACGTTCGTTGCGCTCGCGAGCGAAAGCCTTGTTCCACTGGTAGTGATAGTGAAAGATGATCGCGATAGCATCGTAGAAATCGGCAATGAAGCGGTTCCGCGAAGCCGCGTGGATGAGCAGATGGAAGCGCTCGTCGAGAGTGGAGAAATCCTTGTAGCGCGTGTCGAGATCACGCAGCATCGCCTGATGATCCGCCTTGATGTCAGACAGCGCGCGCCACGCGTCGCTCTCTGGCGGAAGTTTGCCGAATTCCGCCGCCGAATGCAGCTCGAACATCTCGCGCACGTCTGCGAGCTCAAGCGCAAAATCGCGTGTGAAGCCCTTAAGAATCCAGTGGCTGTTCGGCCGTTTCTCGATCAAGCCAAACCGCGAGAAGCGGATCAAGAATTCGCGGACACTCGTGGTGCCGGTACCGATCTCGCGCGCGAGCTCCAATTCGTTGATCTGCATGCCCGGTGCGGCATCATCCGACAAGATGCGCTGCATGAAGCTTCGCTCGATGATGTCGTGAAGTGAGTTGGTCTCTTCTGATGGAAAGAAATCGGCTTCGGTCGGCTGCCTGAGGACGATCTTCTGACGCTTGTTCCAACGAATAATGCCGGCATCGCTGAGCCGTGTCAGAATCGCGCGCGCAGTGCTGCGACTGATGCCGAGCTGCGCCGCTATTTCGGGCTCCGAGGGCAATGCCGCATCCGTCCGCAAAGCGGCGGCATAGCGGTTGTACGCTTCCTTGAAGACTGTATTCTGCCTTGCCATGCACACCCCGCCCTTTTGCCTCGGCAACACGGATCGGACGGCCACGAAGTTGCGGCGCGAAGCGTGGCAGAAGCTTATCTGTCAGCAATCCTTATCTTATTTTGGATTGCATGCGGCTGTTTGCCTCCCTCGTCCACAGGATGAATAATCCCGTTGACTTGAAAATGTTTATTGTAGATAAAAAACAAAATCAATGAACATTCGCTGACGAAGCGAGTGTTCCCCTAGGGAGAAGAATGTTGACCAAGGACCCCTGGATCATCCTGTCTGCCGGCGACAACGTTGCGGTTGCGACGGCGGCGATCCCATCCGGCGCGACGGTCGCCGGCATCCAGACCCGCGAGAAGATCGACCCCGGTCACAAGATCGCACTCGCCGATATTCCGCTTGGCCAGCCCATCATCAAATACGGGCAGGCGATCGGGCGGACGACGGCGGACGTGAAGGCCGGCGACCATATTCACAGTCACAATCTGCACTTCGAGAACGACCGTCTTGCCGCGACCGCCAACTCGGCGCCTGAGGAAGCAACTGCAGCGGATCGTGCGCGCACGTTTATGGGCTATCGTCGTGCCGACGGCCGCTCGGCGACGCGCAACTACATCGGCATCATTGCCAGCGTGAACTGTTCCACCACGGTTTGTCGGGCGATCGCCGACGAGGCCAACAAGACGATCCTGCCGCATTTCGACGGTATTGACGGTTTCGTGCCGATCGTCCATGACCAGGGCTGCGGCATGAGTTCCACAGGTGACGGCATGGCCGTGTTGCACCGGACCCTTGCCGGCTACACCAGGCATGTGAACTTCGGCGGCGTGCTGATGATCGGCCTCGGTTGCGAAGTCAACCAGCTGACACTCTACGGCCAAAGCGGCGCGGGGAACTCCAAGCGTCACTTCAACATTCAGGATGCCGGCGGCTCGCGACGCGCCGTCGAGCGCGCCATGGGCATGCTGCGTGAAATTGCGCAGGATGTCGGCAAGGAAAAGCGCGTGGCGCTGCCGATCAGCGATATCATCATCGGCCTGCAGTGCGGCGGCTCGGACGGCTTTTCCGGCATCACCGCCAACCCCGCGCTCGGCGTTGCAGCCGACCTGCTGGCAGCTGCCGGCGGCACGGCGATCCTCTCCGAAACCTCCGAGATCTACGGTGCCGAGCACCTTCTGCGCAGCCGCGCCGTCAGCGACGAGGTTGCCCGCAAGCTCGACGACAAGATCGCCTGGTGGGAGAAGTACGTGGCGATGCACGGGGCATCGCTCGACAATAATCCGTCGCCCGGCAACAAGCGCGGGGGCCTGACGACGATCCTTGAAAAATCACTCGGAGCCGTCGCCAAGGGCGGACGCTCGCCTCTGACAGCCGTCTATGGTTATGCCGAGCGCGTCAGCGCACCGGGCCTCGTCTTCATGGACACCCCCGGTTACGACCCCGTCTCCGCAACTGGTCAGGTAGCCGGCGGCGCGAACATGATCGCCTTCACCACCGGCCGCGGCAGCTGCTTCGGCTGCCGCCCGGCGCCCTCGATCAAGCTTTCCAGCAATTCGGCTCTCTATGCCTCGATGGAAGAGGACATGGATATCGACTGCGGCACGATCGCGACAGGCGATGCGACGATCAGCGCCAAGGGCCGCGAGATCTTCGACCTGATCATCGACACGGCATCCGGCAAGAAGACGAAGAGCGAGGAATTCGGCTACGGCGACAATGAGTTTGTGCCGTGGCATTTGGGTGCGACACTCTAAATCAGATGCATATCAAGTCTTCAGGGGAGGAATAATGAAGACGAGGAGGATCGGCAGCACGGCGCTGGAGGTGACCGAAGTAAGCTTCGGCGGCGCCGCTCTCGGTGGCCTGTATCGCGCCTGCCCGCGCGAACAGGCTATGGAGACGCTTGAGGCTGCATGGGACAGCGGCATTCGCTATTTCGATGTCGCACCGTGGTATGGCCTCGGTCTCGCTGAGCGTCGTTTCGGCGACTTCCTGCGCGACAAGCCGGAAAAGGAATGGGTGCTCTCGACCAAGGTTGGTCGGCTGCTGCGCCCGGTGCCGACGGGAACCGTTCCAGACTATAGCTATGTCGACCCGCTCTCCTTCGATGCCGACTACGACTATTCCTACGATGGCATCATGCGCTCGGTGGAATTCAGCTATGCCCGTCTCGGACTGAACCGGATCGACATACTCTACGTTCACGACCTTGGCGGATACACCCACGGCGCGGCGAAGAACGCTGTCCTTCAGAAGCACTTCCTGGACACCGGCATCAAGGCGCTCGAGGAACTGAAGTCCTCCGGAGCGATCAATGCCTTCGGACTCGGTGTCAACGAGATTCCGGTCTGCCTCGACGTGATGCGCAATGCCGACATCGACTGCATCCTGATGGCCGGGCGCTATACGCTGCTCGACCGGTCGGCGGTTGCCGAACTGCTGCCGCTTTGCCGGAAAAAGGGCACCTCGCTCGTTGTTGGCGGCGTCTTCAATTCCGGCATCCTTGCGACGGGCCCCGTGCCCGGCTCGCATTTCGACTACATGCCGGCGACGGACGATGTCCTCGCCAAGGTCGGGGGCATGGAGAAGATCGCTGCCAAACATGGCGTGTCGCTGGCTGCCCCGGCGCTCCAGTTCCCGCTCCGCGATCCGCTCGTCTCCTCGGTACTGATCGGCACGGCCAAGGCTTCGAGCCTGACACGCAACATGGAGCTTTTCGAGCCAGCCTTGCCGGACTCGATCTTTCCGGAATTCGACTCTCTGACGCTCGTCGCACCGCCGCTCGGCGAAGACGCCGTGCGTGTATAAGGACGGACCATGCTTAGAGGTATCCACCCCATCCTCAATCCCGACCTGCTGCGTGCGATCGCCCGCATGGGGCACGGCGACGATATCGTCATCGCCGACGCCAACTTTCCCTCGAGCACAATGGGTCCGGAAGTCATTCGTGCCGATGGCGTCAGCGCCACCGACATGGCCGAGGCGATCCTGACGCATTTTCCGCTCGATACGTTCGTGCCGGAAACGGCGTGGCGCATGCAAGTTGTCGGCGACCCGACCGCAGTGCCCGACGTTTGCGCCGAATTTCAGGAAATCGTTTCGAGGCGCGCCGGCGACTTCAAGATCGCATCCCTCGAACGCTTCGCCTTTTATGAGCGTGCCCGCACGGCCGCCTATATTGTCGCGACGACAGAATTCCGGCTGTACGGTAACCTGATTTTGAAGAAAGGTGTTGTTCGCCCGGACGAAGTCTATCGCGGCTGACAACACTTTAGACTGCGGATGAACGATTGGAAAAACAATTACTTGCGATAGATAAAGAAACAATGAGCGAGCCGCTTGCAGTACTTGCAATTTGACTTTCGCTCGGCTAGCTTCTCGTGGTAACTGTTTTTTATCGATAAAAATCGCCCGCCTGCGTTCAGCGGTACGGTTTCTTGGAGGAGAACGCACCTAGGAGGAGAACTACATGCGCATGAAATCCATTCTGTCGCGCCGAGCCTTCACGGCTCTCGCGGGTGCTGCCGCTATCGCCACCGCAATGCCGGTAACGTCGTTTGCAGCTGACGTGACGATTCCGATCATCGTCAAGGACACGACCTCTTTCTACTGGCAGATCGTTCTGGCCGGCGCCCGCGCTGCCGGTAAGGATCTAGGTGTCAACGTTCCGGAACTCGGCGCACAGGCCGAATCCGACATCAACGGCCAGATCAGCATTCTTGAAAACGCCGTTGCCGGTAAGCCGGCTGCAATCGTGATCTCGCCGACCGAGTTCAAGGCGCTTGGCAAGCCGATCGATGAAGCTGCAAAGTCCGTTCCGATCATCGGCATCGACTCGGCCGCCGATTCCAAGGCTTTCAAGTCGTTCCTGACGACTGACAACGTCCAGGGCGGCCGCATCGCGGCTGACGGCCTTGCTGCCGCCATTAAGGAAATGACCGGCAAGGAGGAGGGCGAAGTCGTCATCCTCACCAACCTGCCGGGCGTCGGCTCGCTCGAGCAGCGCCGTGAAGGTTTCCTGGATCAGATCAAGACGAAGCATCCCGGCCTTAAGGTCATTGCTGACAAGTACGGCGACGGCCAGGCCACGACCGGTCTCAACATGATGACCGATCTGATCACGGCTAACCCGAACCTTGTTGGCGCCTTCGCCTCGAACCTCATCTTGGGACAGGGCGTCGGCCAGGCAATCGCGGAGAACAAGCTCGGCGACAAGATCAAGGTCATCGCTTTCGATAGCGACGACAAGACGGTCGGCTTCCTCAAGGACGGCTCGCTCGCAGGTCTCGTCGTGCAGGATCCCTACCGCATGGGCTATGACGGCGTGAAGACGGCGCTCGCCGTATCCAAGGGCGAGAAGGTCGAGGCCAACGTCGACACCGGCGCAAACCTGGTCACCAAGGCCAACATGAGCGACCCGAAGATCGACGCTCTGCTGAACCCCAAGATCAAGTAAATCACACGACGTGGCCGCGCGAGAGAAATCCCGCGCGGCCTTTCCTTCACCTGTGTTATCGTCCGCATGAGGAGCGCGGACTGCTGGTGGAGAGACGGCAATTCGCGAGGAGGAGACGCCCATGAGCCTGGAAGAGGTCAGTCATCGCCACGATGACAGCGCCACGCTGACGGAGGCAAGCCGCATTCCTGCGGGCGCCCCGATCCTCGAACTTAAAGGACTTCAAAAGAATTACGGCTACGTCCAGGCGCTGAAGCCGGCGACGATGACGTTCCTGGCCGGCGAGATCCACGCGATCGTCGGCGAGAATGGGGCTGGCAAGTCGACCCTGATCAAGCTTCTGACCGGTGTGATTGCCAGAACGGCGGGCGAGATTCTCTGGTGCGGCCACCCCGTCGCCCTGGCAACGCCCAACGAAGCGATAGCGCGCGGCATCAACGCCGTCCACCAGGAAGTCGTTCTCTGCCCGCACTTGACGGTAGCGGCCAACCTCTTTCTCGGCGACGAGGTCAATCAATACGGGCTGATGCGCAAGAAAGAGATGGAGAAGATGGCGCAGGCCGTCCTCGACGATCTTGGCTTCGGATTGCCTGCCGGCGTGCCTCTCGCCGATTTGACGATCGGCCAACAACAACTCGTTGCGACTGCGCGCGCGGCCATGCGCGGCACGCAATTCCTGATCTTCGACGAGCCAACAGCCTACCTGACCCGCCAGGAATCGGCGCAGCTTTTCAAGCTGATCCGCCGCCTTCAAAGCGAAGGCGTCACGATCGTCTACATCAGTCATCGCATGGAAGAAGTGTTCGAACTCGCGGACCGCGTTTCGGTGCTGCGCGACGGCACGCATGTCGGCACACGCACCATCGGCGAGACGAATGAAGCCGAGCTGATCGCGTTGATGATCAACCGCTCGATCGAGCAGATTTATCACAAGGAAGAGATCCCGATCGGAGACACGATCCTTGACGTGCGCGGGCTTTCCGGACCGGGCTTCGAGAACGTCTCGCTCTCGGTCAAGGCCGGCCAGATCGTGGGCCTCTATGGCCTGATCGGCGCAGGGCGCAGCGAATTCGCTCTTGGCCTGTTCGGGCGGGAAAAGACCACGGCCGGCGAGATCCACTGGATGGGCAAGAAGGTCGATATCACCAACGAGCGCACTGCAATGGAACTCGGGATCGCGCTGGCGCCGGAAAGCCGCCGCGACCAGGGACTTTGCCTCAACCTGCCGATCGGACTGAATATCAATCTTCCGGTCTTCAAACGGCTGAGCAAGGGCCCTGTCATCAGCCACAGCGAGGAATCGCAGAATGCCGACCAACAGATCCGTGACCTGGCGATCAAGACGCCGAGCCGGCGTGTCCTGGTTTCGGCCATGTCGGGCGGGAACCAGCAGAAAGTCGTCATCGGCAAATGGCTGAGCTACGGCGCTCGCCTCTTCATCTTCGATGAGCCGACGGTGGGCGTCGACGTCGGTACGAAGGCGGAAATCTACCGGCTGTTTGCAAAGCTTCTCAAGCAAGGCGCGGGTATCATCCTGATCTCCTCCTATCTGCCTGAGGTTTATGAGCTCGCCGACAGGCTGCACGTCTTCCGCCGCGGCCAGCTTGTTGCAAGCCACGACTTCCACGCGGCGACACATGAAGAAGTGCTCAGCGAAGCGATCGGTGTCTAAAAGAAAAAGAGGGAGAGAGAACCAATGACCGTAACCCCCACCGATATCGCCGCGCCGCCGCCGCGCCGAAAAGTCAATATCCTATTCGGCCTGACCCTCATCGGTCTCCTGGCCTTCCTCTGGATCGTTCTCGGCTTCGTCACAGCCAGCTTCTGGACGCCGCTGAACATTTCCAACCTGCTGCGGCAGGGCGCAATGACGGCCATTCTGGCGCTCGGCCAGACGTTCGTAATCATCACCGCCGGCATCGACCTTTCGGTCGGCGCGATCGTCGGATTCTGCACCGTTATCCTGGCTTGGCTGCTGCAAGCAGGCGTGCCGGTCTGGGCGTCCATCCTGATCACACTGCTGATCGGCGTCGGCATCGGGGTATTCCACGGCTTCGGCATCGTCAAGATGGGACTGCCGCCCTTCATTATCACGCTGGCAACGCTGACCTCGCTGCGCGGCATCGGACTTTTGATCACCAATGGTTCGACGATCAACATCGTCAACGAGCCCTTCACGAACTTTGCCCGCGCCGACTTCCTTGGCGTGCCGAGCCTGTTCTGGATGGTTATTCTTGTTGCAGTCCCGTCCTACGTCTTCCTGCATCTCAGCCGTTGGGGGCGCTATCTTTTCGCCGTCGGTTCGAACCGCGAAGCGGCCCGTCTGTCGGGTGTCCGGGTGAACGGCATCATCTATCTCGCCTATATTCTCTCGGCGACATTTGCCGCCTTCGTTGGTGTTCTGCTTGCCTCCCGTATCGCGATCGGCAACGCCACACAGGCCGACGGATGGGAACTGCAGGCGATCGCTTCGTCCGTTATCGGCGGCACCAGCCTGTTCGGCGCCATCGGCTCCGTGCACGGACCGCTCATCGGCGCTTTCATTCTGGCGACCATCAACAACGGTGCGAACCTGCTGAACGTCAATTCGTTCTGGCAGCGCATCATCACCGGCCTGCTGATCATCGTCATCGTCTACTTCGACCAGCTGCGCCGCCGCCGCACGCCGTAAGCCGGCAGCGAGATAGGGAGCCGGCCCAAAGGCCGGCTTCTTCCATCTAGGGAATGCGAGATCATTATGAAAGCAGTGCTCTGCCAAGAACCTGGCGTCCTCGAACTCGTGGAACGTCCCTCACCCGGCGCGCCTGAATCCGGCTGGGTACGGCTTGCGGTGAGCCATGTCGGAATCTGCGGCACGGACTACCACATTTTCGAGGGCAAGCACCCGTTCCTGGAATATCCCCGCGTGATGGGGCACGAGATCTCGGCGACGGTTGTCGAAGCGGGCGAAGGCGTTGCCATGGCGGTCGGAACGCCTGTGGTCGTCAACCCGTATCTCTCTTGTGGCACCTGCGTCGCCTGCCGCCAAAACAAGCCGAATTGCTGCACCAATATCAAGGTGCTTGGCGTTCATACCGACGGTGCTTTCTGCGACGAAATCGCGGTGCCTGCCGGCAATCTCTATGCGATGAAGGGCGTGAGCCTGGAAGCTGCAGCCACAACGGAGTTTCTGGCAATCGGCGCCCATGCCGTTCGCCGTTCGATGGCGCCGACCGGATCACGCTCGCTCGTCATCGGTGCCGGCCCGATCGGGCTTGGGGCCGCAATCTTCTCGCGGATATCAGGGCATGAGGTGACATTGCTCGACACCAGTCAGGAACGACTGCAGATGGCCGTTGATCGGTTCGGCTTTTCCTCTAGCATCGTTGCAGGCGAAGGTGCCGCCGATGCTGTCAGGGCGATGACTGGCGGCGACGGTTTTGACGTCGTTTTCGATGCCACCGGCTATGGCCCATCGATGGAGAAAGCCTTCGGCTTCGTCGCCCATGGCGGCGCGCTGGTGCTGGTCAGCGTCGTGAAGGACGATATTCGCTTCTCCGATCCGGAGTTCCACAAGCGCGAAATGATGGTCATCGGCAGCCGCAACGCGACCCGCGTGGACTTCGAACATGTCGCGGATTCGATCGCCAAGGGCCTCGTACCGGTCGAGCAGTTGATCACCCACCGTACGACTTTGGAGAATGCGCCACGGGACCTGGCACGCTGGGCTCATGAAAAGAGCGGCCTGATCAAAGCGGTCATCAAGGTCGGCGCTTAAAGCGCGTCGATCGCCGCCCGCATCCGGCGAACGACGTCGGCATCCGTCCGGTTCGTTGTCGCTGCTTCGAAGCCGAAGGTAACCGCCCGTGGGTCGATGCTGTCGACCCGTGAGCTGCAGGAGGCGTGAACCTCGCTTGTGCCGGTGGCCCGCAGTATCTCAGCGACGTTGCCTGGACGCACGCCACTGCCGGGCATGATCGAGATACGGCGAGCCGCCTTGCGGGAGAGACGGCTCAGCGTTTCCAGGCCGTCGATCGCCTTCGGCACACAGCCTGACGTCAGGATGCGCTCGCAGCCGAGTTCGATCGCCTGTTCCAGTGCTGCGCCGGGATCAGGGACGAGATCGAAGGCACGGTGGAGGGTCGATCCAAGTCCCTCGGCACGCGCCCTTAGCCGGCTGATCAGAGGCATGTCCAGCCTGCCGTCCTGGCGATTGGCGCCGATGACGACGCCGGCAAGGCCGAAGGCGCGCACGGCATCGATATCGGCCATCATCGCCTCTTCGTCAGCCGCATCGAACACGAAAGGGCCGGCGTGCGGGCGGATCATTGCATAGACCGGAATGGGCGCAGCCGCGGCAGCTTTCATCAGCCCGGCGACCGGCGTCAGCCCGCCAAGCTCCAGCGCCGAGCAGAGTTCGATACGGCCCGCACCGCCGGCAATTGCAGCCGCAAGCCCCTGCGGGCTGTCCACGCACACTTCCAGCAAAACGCTCACGCTCGAATCTCCTTGTCCGCCGCGCCGTCCATTTAAGCGAAAGCGTTTTCTTGCGCGACGGGTTCGGCAATTATTTCGGCAACGGCGGCGACAATCACGGCACTTGCGTCAGCCGAGGCTTTCCGATGGTTGAAGGCGACGTGATAGGACATCGGGATGGACTCCTCAAGTTCGACGATGCGAACCTTGTCGGCAATGGGCATGGCGCTGACGCGGCCAAGAAACGAGATATAGCCATGGTTGGCGACAAGGTCGACGATCACAGGCAGAGAGTCGGCGGCAGTGATATCCTGGTTGCGGTGCCTGCGATTGGCAGTGCGCTCGTGGCTTAGCGCCATCGTGGCGTGTCCAAGCCCCGTCCTCGAACTCGGCGTGCAGATCGCGTGACCTTCGACAAGCTCGGCCACCGTCCGCTCTCGGCTTTGCAGCGGTGCTATCAGGACCATCTCGGTCTTCAGCAACTCGCGATGCTGGAAGCGCTCAAGACCAAAAACGGAGTCGAGAATGGCAACGTCGATCCGGCCGGATTTCAAAGCTTCCCGCAAGTCATCCGCCGTCATCAACACCAGAGACAGGGCATTCTTGCTGCGGCGGGCGTTCCATTCGGCGACGAGAGCGCCAAGGCATCGTGCAACCCAACTTTCCGATCCTGTCGGAATGATCGAACCGATGCGCAGCGCCCGCGCCGTGCGCTGATAGCGTTCGTCAGCGGACGCTTTCAGATCATTCCACTCCTGCGTGATGGCCTGCAAGATGGCATAGATCCGGCTACCCTGCTCTGTCAGCGCGGAGCCATTAGCCTGCCGCTCGAAGAGGCGATGACCGAGCGCCTTCTCCAAAGTCGCGATCTGAAGCGAAAGCTGCGGCTGACCGAGCTTCAGCCGTCGCGCCGCCCGGTTGATGCTGCCTTGGTCAGCGACCTCAAGGAACCGCTCCATCGTGGTGATCTTGATCGGCAGACGCGACGGTTCGTTGGTCCCCATCCAGTTCGCGAGCTCTTCAGCTGCCCGCACGATCGGGGCGAGCTTTTCGCGCACGTCGTTGCTGGCGAGGAGCGTCGCAAGCTCGCCGGAGCTGCGCTCTGTCAGCTTCAGGGCAAGCTCCGTTTCGAGATTGCGGACGGCGGTCGAGACCGTCGATGCTGCAAGCGAAAGGCTTCGCGCCGTCTCTCTGACCGAACCCGATGTGAGCACGTGACTGGCGACAAACAACGTGCCGAGCTGCAATCGCTTTCTCCGTAACAGTATGAAAAATCGAACGATATGATGTGTTCGCGAAAAAAGATATCCCTGTCGGGGAATCCGGCGGCTATCGTTCCCGCCAAGAACAAAACCGGGTTGGACAGTAGAAGCACTGAAGAGCACCGGACATCTGCGGAAACACGCAAGGGAACAAAAACAAATCGCGGCAGCGATGGAAAAGGAAATGCATTTTCACGCAAGCATTTGCATTCACCGCCATAATCGCGCCGCGACCGCAAAACTGGAGAGGCTTGCATCGATTTTTCGAACGCGAACGCTATTTCCATGACGCACGTATTTCCGGCATGATCGCAGCCAGGCTGCTTTCGCCGGTGATTTTATACGTGGAAGGCTCCCGCCAGGGCTCGCCACGAGGTCAAACGGTGTAAATCAAGGGGACAATCCATGTTGAAGAAATTCGCTCTTGCCGTCACGCTTTCCGCCTTTGCGGCAGGGGCGGCCCATGCTGCAGACGTCGTCGTTTCATCGAAAATCGATACTGAAGGCACGCTGCTCGGCAACGTGATCGTGCTCGCGCTCAACGCAAACGGCATCAAGACGCAGGACCGTGTTGCGCTTGGGACGACGCCGGTTCTTCGCAAGGCAATCACATCGGGCGAAATCGACATCTATCCGGAATATACCGGCAATGCCGGCTTCTTCTTCAACAAGGCCGACGATGCGGCCTGGAAGAACCTCGAACAGGGCTACGAACTGGCCAAAAAGCTCGATTACGATGCCAACAAGATCGTCTGGCTGACGCCTTCCCCCGCCAACAACACCTGGGCGCTCGCGGTCCGCAACGACGTCGCCGGCCCGAACAACCTGAAGACCATGTCGGATTTCGGCAAGTGGGTCGCAGGCGGTGGTGCGGCGAAGCTCGTGGCTTCCGCCGAGTTCGTCAACTCGGCTGGCGCGCTTCCGGCATTCCAGTCGACCTACGGCTTCACGCTGAAGCCAGACCAGGAAATCGTCCTTTCGGGCGGTGACACGGCCGCGACCATCAAGGCGGCAGCCGACCAGACGAACGGCGCCAACACCGCCATGGTCTATGGTACAGATGGTGCGATCCAGGCCGCGGAACTGACGGTTCTCGAGGACGACAAGAACGTCCAGCAAGTCTATGCGCCGACCGCGATCATCCGCGAGGAAGTGCTAAAGGCAAACCCGAAGATCGAGGAAGTGCTCGCACCGATCTTTAAGAGCCTGAACGCCGATGAACTGCGCAAGCTGAACGGCAAGATCCAGGTCGACGGCGAACCGGCGAAGTCGGTTGCCGAAGGCTTCCTGAAGGAAAAGGGCTTCCTGAAGTAATCTCGTTGCCCGATGCTCCGCCTGCCCACGGGCGGAGCAGCCTTTCGACCGGACAGGATGGATCGATGGAAGAAACCTTAGCGGTCCGCAAACTGGACCGGCTCGGCGTGGTGCTGGTGACAACAGGCGTTGTCGCAACTGCGCTCCTGCCTTTCATCTATGTGAAGGCAAACCGCATCGCCGCCGGAAAGCCCATGCTGCTGACGCAGCTACTCAATCAACCCTCCGCCCTCATCCTGACGATCCTCCTGCTGGCCACGGCCTTTGCCGTACTTTTTCTTCAAAATGCGCTGCTGCGGCTGGTGATCGCCACCCTTTGTTTTGCTGCGCTGCTCGCGACCATTGGATTTGCAGCTTCGGCATTCACGCCACCGGCCAGCAATGCCGCGCGCATGACGCCGGGCGGTGGGTTCTGGGTGCTGTTTGCGGTGATCGGGCTCGTCGTTTCGGACGCGCTCGTGAAGATCAAGCTTACGCCGTGGATGCGTATTGCGGCCCTTGTCGCCTACACCGGATTGCTCGGCATCTTCCTGGCTTCCGGACTGCTCGACGATCTCTCGATCATGAAGGAATTCGCGACCCGATCCGCGCAGTTCTGGACGGAAGCGGTCGCCCATTTGCTGTTGGCACTCGGCTCACTGGCGATCGCCATCGTCATTGGCCTGCCGCTCGGCATCCTGTGTTTCTGGGTTCCAAAGTTGCGTGCCGTCGTCCTGCAGGGCCTCAGCCTCATCCAGACGATCCCGAGCCTTGCGCTCTTCGGCATCCTGATGCTGCCGCTCGGCTATCTCGCGACGCACCTGCCCGCCGCCGCCTCGATCGGCATTCGCGGCATCGGCGCCGCGCCGGCGCTGATCGCGCTTGTCCTTTATTCTTTGTTGCCGATCGTGGCCAACACCGTCGTCGGTCTGCAGGGAGTCGATCCCTCGGTACGTGATGCAGCGGCTGGCATGGGATTGACGCGTCGCCAAATTCTGACCGGCATCGACTTGCCGCTTGCCTTTCCCGTCATTTTGACGGGCATTCGTATCGTCCTGGTGCAGGCGATCGGCTTGGTGACGGTCGCGGCTCTGATCGGCGGTGGCGGCTTCGGCATCTTTATCTTCCAAGGGCTCGGTCAAACAGCCATGGACCTCGTTCTGCTCGGCGCCGTGCCGACCGTCTTCTTCGCCTTTTCTTCGGCCGTCATCCTCGATGCGGTCATCGACAGCATACGGGGATCCGCCGCATGAGTATGATCGAAATCAGGAACGTCACCAAGCGCTACGGCACGGCGGCCGTCGTCGACAACGTCTCGATGGAAGTCGAGAAAGGTTCGATCACGGCTATTGTCGGCACCTCCGGCTCGGGCAAATCAACGCTGATGCGGATGATCAACCGTCTCGTGCCCATCACGTCGGGCGAGATCTTCGTCGGCGGGCGGAACATCATGGACGTCCCGGTGACAGAATTACGCCGCAAGATCGGTTACGCGATCCAGGGGCACGGCCTCTTTCCGCATCGAACCGTTTCGCAAAACATCGCGACGGTGCCGCAGCTTCTTGGCTGGGATACGGCGAAAATCAAGAGCCGCGTCGAGGAACTGCTCGGTCTGTTCAACCTCGATCCCGCGGCCTTTGCCGAGAAATATCCGCATCAGCTGTCCGGTGGCCAACAGCAACGTGTCGGCGTTGCGCGGGCGCTGGCGGCGGAGCCGGAACTGCTGTTGATGGACGAGCCCTTCGGCGCGCTCGATCCAGTCATCCGCGGCAAGGCGCAAGACGATCTGCTGGCGATCCAGAAGCAGTTCGCTACGACCGTCGTCCTCGTCACGCACGACATGGACGAAGCCTTCCATCTCGGCAACCAGATCGCCGTGATGAGCGCCGGCAAGCTGCTGCAATGCTCGACGCCGGAAAAGATCCTGACCGAGCCAGCCGATCCCTTCGTGCAACAATTGACCGGCACCTCCGACCGGGCGCTGAAGCTGATGTCGCTGCTGCCGCTGAAGGAAAGCATGGAGCCGGCAAAGTCAGGCCTCGCTTACGCATTGCCGCAGTCGCTCAGCCTGCGAGATGCCCTGGCAGAGATGATCTGGCAGGGCGTTGGCGAAGCCGCCGTCCAGAATGCGGACAAGGCGCCTGTCGGCTCGATCTCGATGACGCGATTGCTCGAACTGGGCCGGAAGGCATGAAGCTCGTCCTTGCGAACCTCTTCCGTGTTGCCGCACTGGTACTGCTGCTGATCCTGTTGTTCCGGACGGAGTGGCTGTCCTTCCTGCTCGTACCATTGACGAGCAACAATGCGCCGGCGGTCTATACCCAAAACAGCCTTCCGCATCTTGCCGCCTCGCATCTGTTTCTCGTGGCGATCTCGATCGTCGGCAGCGCCGTTCTCGCGATCCTCGGCGGCATATTCGTCACCCGCAAAAGCGGTGAGGACTTCCTGCCGCTGTCCCGGGCGATCGCCAATGCCGGCCAAACCTTCCCGCCGGTGGCAGTGCTCGCCCTTGCCGTGCCTGCAACCGGCTTCGGCGCCGGGCCAACGTTGATCGCGCTCTTTCTCTACGGCCTCCTGCCGATTTTCGAAAACACCGTCTCCGGCCTCAAGCAAGTCTCTCCCTCCGTGCTGGATGCCGCCGACGGCATGGGCATGAATGGCACGCAGCGGCTCTTTCAGGTGGAATTGCCGCTTGCCCTGCCGCTGATCCTCGAGGGTCTGAAGGTTGCGACCGTCATCAACATCGGCACGGCAACGATCGGCTCGACGGTGGCCGCCAAGGGCTTGGGCGAAGTCATCATTGCCGGGCTGATCTCCGACAATACCGCCTTCATCCTGCAAGGCGGCCTGATCGTCGGCCTGATGGCGGTGTTGATCTATGATGCGATGGGGCTGATCGAAAACGCCATCACTGAAAGAATTGGCTTGCGCCAGGCATGAGGCGACGGCTACCAAGGCTGCCGTGATATCGGCAATGGGAGGCAGCCTTGGCCAAGATGATCCACTCCATGATCCGCGTTCTCGACGAGGCGCGCTCGGTCGAGTTCTACGGCAAGGTCTTCGGCCTCAAGGTCGCCGATCGTATCGATTTCGACACCTTCACCCTGATTTACATGAGCAATGACGAGACCGGCTTCGAGCTGGAGCTGACGGTCAATAAGGGGCGCATCGAGCCTTACGACCTCGGCAACGGCTACGGGCATCTTGCCCTCTCGGTTCAGGAAGTGGAGATGGAGCACAAGCGTCTGACGGAGGCGGGATTGAACCCCGGCAAGATCGTCGAGCTCAATCGCGACGGCAAGTTGCTGGCGCTGTTCTTTTTCATCACAGATCCCGACGGCTACAAGATCGAAGTCCTGCAGCGTCACGGCCGTTATCTCTAAGAGCTTCACATGATTGAAAAGACCGAATTGAACCGTGGCTGGACGCTCTCCTGCAACGTTGCCGGTCGACGCGACCTGCCGGCCGAAATTCCTGCACAGGTGCCGGGTTGCGTACATCTCGACCTTCTGGCCAACCGTCTGATCCCGGACCCCTATCTCGACGTCAACGAGATCACCAACGACTGGATCGGCAAGGAAGACTGGACCTATCGCTGCAGCTTCGATGCAGCGCCGGATGCCGGAAAAGTCCAGGGACTGGTGTTTGAAGGCCTCGATACGGTCGCGACGATCGTGCTGAACGGCGAAGAGTTAGGCCGCACCTTCAACATGCACCGCACCTATCGCTTCGACGTGTCGGAGCGGCTGAAGCAGGGCGCGAATGAACTCGTTGTGACCTTCCGCTCCCCTTATGCCTACGGCGCCGAGATGGAGGCGCATTACGGTTACCGGCCGAACAACTATCCCGGCCCTGGCAACCTGATGCGCAAGATGGCCTGCAACTTCGGCTGGGACTGGGGTCCGACGCTGGTGACCTCGGGGATCTGGAACCCGGTGCGGCTGGAAAGCTGGGAGCGGGCGCGGCTTGCGGAGACGCGGGTTTCGGCGACGCTTGCAGGCGGCGAGGGGCTCGTGACGGTTCGCGCTCGTATCGAGCGCCGCGACGGCGCTGGCGCGAAGATCGTCGCGAGCATTGCCGGCGTCAGCCACGTCGCCGAGTTGGCGGAAGGAGCCGATGCGGTCGAGTTCCAGCTGACTGTTCCAGCGCCGCAGATCTGGTGGCCGCATCACCTTGGCGCACAGCCACTCTACCCGCTGCAGGTCGAATTGCGGAATAGCGTAAGCGACGACTTACTCGACAGCTACTCTAAGCAGATCGGCTTCCGCTCCGTCAGACTCGACACAGCACCCGATGAACACGGCTCCGCCTTTACCTTCGTCATCAACGACGTGCCGCTTTTCCTCTGCGGCGCCAACTGGATTCCGGACGACTGCTTTCCGCCACGGGTAACCGCCGAGCGCTATGCTTCCCAGATCGAGGAGGCGAAGGCTGCAAACATCAATCTGCTGCGCGTCTGGGGCGGCGGCATCTTCGAGCGAGACGAGTTCTACGAGACCTGCGACCGCGCGGGGATGCTCGTTTGGCAGGACTTCCTGTTTGCCTGCGCCTCCTATCCGGAAGAACAACCGTTGCACAGCGAGGTCGAGGCGGAGGTGCGCGACAATGTGGTGCGCCTGATGCCACATCCGTCGCTGATTGTCTGGAACGGCAACAACGAGAACATCTGGGGCTTCGACGAATGGGGATGGCGCCCGATCATCAAGGAGGGCGTAAGCTGGGGGCTCGGCTACTATCTCGATGTTCTGCCAAAGCTCTGCGCCGAGCTGGACCCAGATCGGCCGTATTATCCGGGCAGCCCCTACTCCGGGACAATGGAGATCGAGCCGAACGCGGACGAGCACGGCTGCAAGCATATCTGGGATGTCTGGAACGATGTCGGCTACGAGGTCTATCGCAACTACATCCCTCGCTTCTGCTCGGAATTCGGCTGGCAGGCGCCTCCGAACTGGGCGACGATCGAGGAAAGCGTCCATGACACGCCGCTGACACCTGTTTCGAACGGCGTATTCCATCATCAGAAGGCGACACAGGGCAACGACAAGCTGATCCGCGGTCTCGCCGGGCATCTGCCGGTGCCACGGACGATGGACGACTGGCATTTCGCGACGCAGCTCAACCAGGCACGCGCCATCCGCTTCGCGATCGAGCACATGCGCTCGCACCGCGCCATCTGCAAGGGCGCCGTCGTCTGGCAGTTCAACGACTGCTGGCCAGTGACCTCATGGGCGGCGCTCGATTCAGCCGGACGGCGCAAACCGCTCTGGTATGCGATGCAACAGGCATTCGATCCCAGACTGCTGACTATCCAGCCACGCAATGGCGGGCTGGCAGCCGTCGCCGTCAACGAGCGCACGCTGTTCTGGCGGGCGAAGATATCGGGCAAGCGCCTGCGGCTTGATGGTACGGTGCTCGCCGAATTCGAGTTCTGGCGGCTGCTCTGCGACCGCTTCGAAGCGAAGGAGTTTCCGCTGCCGGCGGATATCGCAACGCCGGACAATGCCGGTGACGAGCTGATCGTCGTGCAGATGCTCGACCGGCGCGCATTCCATTATTTTGTCGAGGACATCGATTTGAAGCTCCCGGCACCGCGGGCGTCACTCGAGCTAACTGCCACGACGGATGGATATGCGGTGAAGGTGACAGCGGAGACCCTGCTGAAGGACCTTTGCCTGATGGCCGACCGGCTCGATCCTGATGGCGTCGTCGATTCGATGCTGGTAACGCTGCTGCCGGGGGAAAGTCACATATTCGCGCTACGGACTGCAAAAGCGATGTCGGTAAGCGACATCAGCATTGGCACCGTGTTGCGCTCCGCCAACGATCTCGTCGCCACACACTGAAAAGGCCCCGTCTGCGACGGGGCCCATCCAGGTCGTTTTACCACGCCGCGCGCCAAGTGGGCAGAGTGCGGCGCAGCGCATCTACGCGCGATCAAGGGACCGCGCGTGTGCGGACGACGTTACATCCAGTAGGGAGGCACGCCGTAGTAGTCGTAAACTCGGCGGCCATTATCGTTGTACCAGGTGTCGTCATCGTCCGCATAGCTCGGCGCGCCCTCGATCTGATCCTTCGTCAGATCGATGCGATAGCCGTCCAGCTGGGTATCGTAGGTCAACTTTTCCCACGGCAGCGGATAGTGATCGTGGCCGATGCCCAAGAAGCCGCCGAACTCGAGTACGGCATAGGCAACGCGGCCATCCTGCTTGCCGAGGATCAATCGTTCAATAGAGCCAATATGCTTGCCATCGGCTCCATAGACGCGGGTGCCTTCCACGCGGTCGCTGGCAATCAGTGTCGGTGTGTCCTTCACATTTGGGTCACGGCGGGTTTTGTCAGCGTCCTGATGCAGCATGGTGCACCTCCTTTTGTTTCCTCGTGGTTGGCCCACGGAGAAAAAACGCTGCCCCGCACTCGATGTTCCCAATTTACTCACAGCAACCGCCAATACATGATTATTGACGTTTACGTTAAGGTTAGTGTAGCTCTATTCTCAGCTTGAACCATTCAGGCGATGACATAAGCTGCCGCGTTGGAAGATGGAGGATCGTCCAATCGGCTTGCCGGTGGGACCGGCCGGCAGCGACAGGGAGAGAGACCATATGAACAGCATTTCCGTCCATCCAGGCGGTGCGAAGCCCGAAAAGCCCTGGCTTGCGACCTATCCCAACAGCGTGCCGGCAGAGCTTCCACCGCTGGAATACGAATCGCTTGCGGAACTGCTCGAGAAATCCTGCGCGCGCTATGCCAATCGCATCGGCTTTTCCAGCATGGGCAAGACGCTGACCTATGGCGAGCTTGAGAGCCAGACCCGCAAGATTGCAGCGTGGCTGCAGAGCATCGGCCTCGAGAAGGGTGACCGCGTTGCCGTCATGATGCCGAACGTTCTGCAGAATCCGGTCGCCGTTTACGGGATCCTGCGGGCCGGCTTCGTGGTCGTGAATGTCAATCCGCTCTACACACCCCGCGAACTGGAACATCAGCTGCGCGACTCGGGCGCCAAGGCCATCTTCGTGCTCGAAAACTTCGCGCGAACGGTCGAGCAGGTACTGGTCAAAACCGATGTGCGCCATGTCGTCGTCACGTCGCTCGGCGAGATGCTGGGCGCCAAGGGGCTGATCGTCAATCTTCTCGTGCGCAGGGTCAAGAAGCTCGTTCCTTCATGGTCTATTCCGCAGCACAAGACCTTCAAGCAGGTGCTCGCGGAAGGTGCCGGCCAACCTTTCAAACTTGTAAGCCTGACGGGGGGCGACATCGCCTTTCTGCAATATACCGGTGGCACGACCGGCATTGCCAAGGGCGCGGTGCTGACGCACCGGAACCTGCTCTCCAACAAGCTGCAGCTCGAACTGTGGCTGCGATCGGCTTTCGACAAGAAGCCGCGCCCAGAGGTTCTGAACTTCCTGTGTGCCCTGCCGCTCTATCATATCTTCGCACTGACGGTGAATTCGCTGATGGGCATGTCGCTCGGCGCCCACAATATCCTCGTCGCCAACCCGCGCGATATTCCGGCGCTGGTCAAGGAATTCGGCAGGGTGAAGGTCCACATCTTCCCCGGCCTCAACACACTCTTCAACGCGCTGATGAACAACGCCGATTTCGCCAAGCTCGACTTTTCCTCCATCGTGATGTCGCTCGGTGGCGGCATGGCGGTGCAGCGACCGGTCGCCGAGCGCTGGATGAAGATCACCGGCTCCCATATCACCGAAGGCTATGGTCTCTCCGAGACATCGCCGGTCGCTACCGCCAACCGCTTCGATTCGGCAGAGTTCACCGGTTCCATCGGGCTACCGATTCCATCCACCGATCTCGACATTCGCGACGAGGACGGCAATTCGCTGCCGCTTGGTGAGATCGGCGAGATTTGTATCCGCGGCCCGCAGGTGATGGCTGGTTACTGGAACAAACCGGAGGAGACCGCCCGCGTGATGACGCCGGACGGCTATTTCCGCAGCGGCGACATGGGCTTCATGGATGCGCGCGGCTACACCAAGATCGTCGACCGGAAGAAGGATATGATCCTTGTCTCCGGCTTCAACGTCTATCCGAACGAGATCGAGGAAGTGGCGGCGATGCATCCCGGCATCCTCGAGGCGGCGGCTGTCGGCATCCCCGACGGGCATTCCGGCGAAGCCGTGAAGCTCTTCGTGGTTCGCAAGGACCCGGCGTTGACGGAGGCAGACGTCAAGGCGCATTGCGCGGCAAACCTCACCAACTACAAGCGGCCGCGCTTCGTGGAATTCCGCACCGAACTGCCAAAAACGCCAGTCGGAAAAATCCTGCGCAAGGATCTGCGCGGCTAAGTTTGACGGTCGCGTGAAATTATGAGCCATCCGTTTGTTCAGATGGCTTTTTTGCGTTCCGAGAGGTCGCCGAACTTGATTTGCGCCCTACAAAGCGAATAGTTTCCGCGACCCTCTCGCCCTGCAAAGGAGCCTCCCATGAATGCCATCGTCGAACAATTGAAGAGCACTGCAGCCGCCACCAAGGCAACCGATCTGCGCGCCGCCTTTGCCGCCGACCCGCAGCGTTTCTCGCGCTTCAGCGTGTCGCTCGACGACCTCCTGATGGATTATTCCAAGACGGCCGTGAACGACGAGATCCTGGCTCTCCTGGTCAAGCTCGCGGAGACGGGCGGCGTTGAAGTCAAGCGTGACGAAATGTTCGCCGGCAAGGCGATCAACTTCACCGAAAACCGAGCCGTTCTGCACACGGCGCTACGCAACCGCTCCAATACGCCGGTGCTTGTCGACGGCAAGGATGTCATGCCTGATGTCAACGCCGTGCTTGGCGCCATGGGCAAATTCGCCGATGGCATCCGCTCTGGCAGTCTTAAGGGCGCGACCGGCAAGGCCATCACCGACGTCATCAACATCGGCATCGGCGGCTCTGACCTCGGCCCCGTGATGGCAACGCTGGCGCTGGCGCCCTTCCATGATGGACCGCGCGCGCATTTCGTTTCCAACATCGACGGCGCCCATATCGCCGACACGTTGAAGCTCGTTCAGCCCGAGACGACACTGTTCATCGTCGCCTCCAAGACCTTCACGACCGTAGAGACGATGACGAACGCGCAAACGGCGCGCAAGTTCATCGCCGACGCGCTCGGCGAGGCCGCCGTCCAGCATCATTTCGCTGCCGTTTCGACCGCACTCGACAAGGTCGCGGCCTTCGGCATCGAGAGCGAACGCGTCTTCGGCTTCTGGGACTGGGTGGGTGGCCGCTACTCCCTCTGGTCGGCGATCGGCCTGCAGATCATGATCGCCATCGGCCCGGAAAATTTCATCAAGTTTCTCGAGGGCGCCCATGCCGTCGACAACCACTTCCGCACCGCACCGATCACCAAGAACTTGCCCATGCTGCTCGGCCTGATCGGCTTCTATCACCGCAATGTACTCGGCTATCCGACCCGTGCCGTCCTGCCCTACGACCAGCGCCTGTCGCGCTTCCCGGCCTATCTGCAGCAGCTCGACATGGAATCGAACGGCAAGGGTGTTACGATCGACGGCACGCCCGTCGAGGGTAATTCCGGTCCTGTTGTCTGGGGCGAGCCCGGCACCAATGGCCAGCACGCCTTCTACCAGCTGATCCACCAGGGCACGAGCGTCATCCCGGCCGAATTCATGATCGCGGCGAACGCCTTCGAGCCAAATCTGCGCCACCAGCACGAGCTTCTGATATCGAATGTGCTTGCGCAGTCCGAAGCGCTGATGAAGGGCCGTACCTTCGACGAGGCGAAGAAGCAGCTGACCGACAAGGGCATGGACGACAAGAAGGCCGACTTCATCGCACCGCACCGTGTCTTCACCGGCAACCGCCCGTCGATCACCTTCGTCTACGACAAGCTGACGCCCTACGCGCTCGGTCGCCTGATCGCGCTCTATGAGCACCGAGTCTTCGTCGAAGGCGTGCTGTTCCGCATCAACTCTTTCGACCAGTGGGGCGTCGAACTCGGCAAGGAACTGGCGACTGGTCTGCTGCCTGTCGTGGAAGGCAAGGAAAGCGCTGCCGGCCACGACTCCTCGACGCAGGGCCTCGTTGCCGCACTGGCAAAACTTGCCAAGTAACAGAGCATTGAGATCAAAAAGCTCCCGCGGCTGGCCGCGGGAGCTTTACACAGTCTGGGAATTGACTTGAGGGCTTAAAGCCCGTCCTCTAGTTCGACCTCTTCGGGAAGCCTCGACATATCAGTCGATTGTGAACCTGAGTCGATCCGACGATGGCAGCGGCGACATCCGCGGCTAGTTCGTCATCTCCGCGACAGCGGACGAAGCCTTCAAGCACCACGAAATCGCCAAGCATTGAAACAACGATCTGCGTGCTGTCGAACTCCGATGACGCTTCCAGTGCGCACTTGACCGCGGCTTTGGTCGCCGCCGAACAATGTCCGGCTTCGACGCTGCTGAGCGACCAGCCTTGACCATCAACGCGTAGAACCATTTCTTCTCCTCCAACGTTAAACGCTGAAGCTACAGGCCGCAATATTAGCAGTCTATTAAGTATGACATGCGCCGGCATTTGTCTTGTGGTAGCGCTTGGTCAATGTCGAAATTCGGCTTCACGATGCGTCTTAGGTACATCGCTATGAGGAGAGGTTGAATGGATGTGACCGACGACGAGCTTCTGAATTTCGAAGCACATGGCGCAGCGCCCCTGCCAAGGCCGCAGCGCGAAGGCTTCGTCGAGAACGACGGCGCTCGCATCTGGTATGCGACCTACGGTTCCGGCCCAGCCGTGATCCTGCTGCATGGCGGGCTCGGCAATGCGGGGAACTGGGGCTATCAGGTGCCGGCACTGGTCGCCGCGGGCCGACAGGTCGTCGTTATCGACAGTCGCGGCCACGGCCGCAGCACGCGCGACATGCGCCCCTATCACTATGCCCAGATGGCAGGCGACGTTCTTGCGGTGATGGATTGCCTTGAGCTTACGAAGTCCGCCCTTGTCGGCTGGAGCGACGGGGCCTGTACGGCGCTGATCCTCGCCGACCAGCGGCCAGAGCGGGTACCCGGTGTGTTTTTCTTCGCCTGCAATATGGATCCCAGTGGCACGCTTGAATTCAAGCCGACACCGGTCATCGATCGCTGCTTCAGTCGTCATCGGAAGGATTATCAGGCGCTATCCGCCACGCCCGATGCCTTCGAGAGCTTCGTGGGCGATGTGTCGAAGATGATGGCAAGCGAGCCAAACTATACGGCTACCGATCTCGCTGGCATCAAGGTGCCGGTCGCGGTCGTGCTCGGAGACAATGACGAGTTCATCAAGCGCGAGCACGCCGATTATCTGGCCCGCAGCATTCCCGATGCCGAACTCATCCTGCTTCCGGAGGTCAGCCATTTCGCGCCGCTGCAGCGGCCAGAGCACTTCAACCGCGAAGTGCTCGCCTTTCTCGATCGGCTATAGCCTGTCTCAGAGGCCGATTTCTTTCGCCCAGGGCGGATTGGCGCCGGCGCGCGAGACGGTGACGGCAGCGGCCTTGGCACCAAGCGAAAGCGCGTTCTGCAGCGCCTTTTCGCTGAGCGAAGCGACCTTTTCCTTGGTCAGGAGATCGTCGATCTTCAGCGAGGCAAGCACGCCGGCATCGAAGGTGTCGCCAGCGCCGACGGTATCGACGACAGTGACGCGCTCGCTCGGCACGGTGACCTTGCGCTCGTTGGTGTAGCCCGACGCGCCCTCGGCACCCTTGGTGATGACCACGAGCTTGGCGCCCTGCTTCAGCCAGTAGGCCGCCAGGTCGTCATGGCTGCCTTCGAGGCCGAACCATTCCAGATCCTCGTCAGAGAATTTCAGGATGTCGGACTTCGCCGCCATGCGCTTGATGCGCGCCATATGGGCGTCCTTGTTCTTGATGAAGCCGGGGCGGATGTTCGGATCGAGCGAAATCACCCGCTTGTCGCATTCGCGGTCGAGCAGCGCCTCATAGGTCTCGCCGCAGGGGCTCGGGATGAGACTGATCGCGCCGAAATGCAACGCCTCGCAATCGTCGCCGAGGACAGGCAGATCGTCGGTCGTGATCATGCGCCCGGCCGTGCCTTCGTCGTAGAAGGCATAGGTTGCCTGGCCGTTGACCAGCTTGACGAAGGCGACCGTCGACGGGCGTGGGGTGATGGCGCAGAGGCTGAAGTCGACATTGCTCGCCTGCAGCGTATCGCGCAGGATTTCGCCCATCATGTCGTCGGCGAGGCCGGTGAAGAAGGCTGTCGGAATGCCGAGGCGTCCGAGTGCGATCGCCGTGTTGAAGATCGCGCCCCCTGCATATGGGGCAAAGCCCTTCTCGCCCAGAGTCGTCTCCCGCGGCAGCATGTCAATCAGCGCTTCGCCACAGCACAAAATCATTCCGGCCTCCCAAGCATTACGATCCATCGATGCTCAAATCGATTAGATAATTTCGTGGCAAAAGCAAAGCGCCACGACGCAATTCTTCATTCAAAGTGATGAAATGCCGCCATTGCGTCCCGACCAGGCGAGCGGCGCATCGAGGAAGGCTTCGACTTCGCTCAAGGTTTTCTCGTCGAACAGCTTCTGCGCCTTGGCAACCGCAAGCACATCGCGCCAGGTGGCGATGTAGTGCAGCTTCACCTTGCCATCGGCAAAGCGCAGCGCGCCTTCATCGAAAATACCGTAATAGAACAGGGCGATACCATGATCGACCACGCCGCCAGCAGCCCTGACGGCATCGATGAACTTGAACATGCTGCCGCCTGCCGTCGTCAGGTCCTCGATGACGAGGACGCGTGAGCCCTCCGGCATGTTGCCTTCAATCTGCGCGTTGCGGCCATGACCCTTCGGCTGCTTACGGACATAGATCATCGGCAGGCTGAGGCGATCGGCGAGAAGGGCTGCAAATGGGATGCCCGCAGTCTCGCCACCGGCCACGCAATCGAACTGCTCGAAACCGGCTTCGCGCAGAACGACGCTGGCAGCGAAATCCATCACGGTCGAGCGCACGCGCGGAAAGGAGAGCAGCTTGCGGCAATCGATATAGACCGGGCTCGCCATGCCGGAGGCGAATTTGTAGGGCTGCGCTGCATTGAAGTGCACCGCCTTGATCTCCCAGAGCATCTTCGCCACGAGTTCCGCCATCACGGCGCGGTCGGTGAATGTCGTCTGGATCATCGCTCTCTCCTTTGGTCAAATTTATGGGCCAATAGCAGCAAGCGCGGCAGTTTTCCAGAACGGCGAGCGATTCCACGCCGTCAATGAGGGAGAAAAACGCGACAGCGCTTGAAGACGTCGGCCGGGCATTTGTCCAGAGGTGCCTGAAGGCACCGCCTTCGTTGCGCTGAGCCAGCAATGCATCAATTCTTTCAGTTATTTGCGCTTGCGCGCCGGCGCGGCGGCGATATCGTCACGTCATGGAGCATATTGAGGTTTTTCAGCGGCTCGGCGTCGCCCTTGCTATTGGCCTGCTCGTCGGGGTCGAGCGGGGATGGCAGGAGCGCGACATTCGCGCTGGCGGCAGAGCGGCGGGCATCCGGACGTTCGGCCTTACCGGTTTTCTCGGCGGAATAGCCGGAACGCTTCAAGCGATGACCGGCCCATTTTTGCCTGCGACGATCGCCGTGCTCCTGGGGGCCATTTACATTGCCGGCAAGTGGCAGGAGACGAAGGAAAATGAAGACTACAGCATCACCTCGGTCGTGGCCGCCCTGGTGGTGTTCGGGCTCGGCTTTCTGGCAGCTGTCGGCGACATCGTTACCGCGGCAGCCGGCGGTGTCGCAACGACGGTCATTCTTGCGGCTCGCCATAGCCTGCATGGCTTCCTCAGAGGATTGACGTGGGTGGAGCTCCGCTCGGCGCTGGTGCTGCTTGCAATGACCGTCATCGCCTTGCCGCTGTTGCCTAACAGGGCGTTGGATCCCTGGGGCGCGCTCAACCCCTACTCGCTCTGGCTGCTGACGATCACCATCGCAGCCCTGTCCTTCGCCGGCTATGCCGCCATTCGATTGATGGGCCCGGGCCGTGGCGTTCTGCTGGCAGGTGCCGCGGGCGGGCTTGTCTCGTCCACCGCCTTGACGCTTTCCTTCGCCCGCTATTCGGCGCAGGCGCCGGAGGGCGCACGCCACCTTGCGGCAGGGGCAGGCATTGCCGGCGCCCTCTCCTTCGCCCGCGTTCTCGTCATCGCCAGCGCGCTTTCCTTCACCTTGCTGGCGCCCCTCGCCGCCGCGCTGGTCCCTGCAATCATCGGTTTCCTGGCAGCGGCGCTGTTTTCGGTCTGGCGTTCGGAGACCGCGACAAAGGCGCCGGAGATCGACCTCAAGAACCCCTTCGAGCTCACCACGGTCATTTCCTTTGCTCTGCTGCTCGGCCTGATCAGTCTCGTGTCGAAGATCGCGATCGAATATGTCGGCCCGTCCGCGCTCTTCGTCGTGGCGGCGATCTCCGGCCTCGTCGACGTCGATGCCATCACGCTATCCACCGCGCGCCTCGCCGGCTCGACGATCGACGTGATTAAGGCGGCTGACGTCATTCTGATCGCCGTCGCGGTCAACGCGGTGACAAAGGTGGTGCTTGCCTTCACCGCCGGCCGGCGGGAGTACGCGATGGCGCTCGGGCTGGCTTCGGTCGTGGCGGTCGCGCTCGGAGCCATCGGCTATTTCGCGGCGCGCAGCTTTTTGCCGGCCTGAACAATTGGACCGGCGTGACCAGTTCCACCAGTCGCCGTGACTACGACAACCGGCCGATATCGATCGGGAGCATTCGCTGGTAAAGCACAATCGCAGCCCGTCCCTCGGTATCATCCAGCGAGATCGCATAGCGGACGGCGGCTGCCAGCAGCTGCATGGTCAGCCTGGCAATGGCGACAAGTTCGCCCTTGCTCCGCCCTGGTTCCAGCGTGGCGAGAACCGAAAGCAACGCCTGGGCATGAAACTCCATGTCCTCGGCATCGATCTGTTGCAGTAGCCGATCGGCCTGGGTGGCGACCCAGATATCGCGCATCACCGGCTCTTGCCGGAAAAAGTCGTAATACTGGTCGGCGATGTTACAAAGCGCCTGCCGCAGCGTCGCCGCGTCCCTTACCGCCGCAAGCTCGGCTTTGACGCAGGCTTTGCCCTGCTCGTTGAAGCGTTCGGCCAGTGTGCGGATGATCGAGCTTTTGTCCGGGAAATACTGGTAGAGCGCGCCGAAGGATAGCTCTGCCTTTTCAACGATCTCGCTCATCTTCAGCGCATCGCTGCCATTCATTTCGATGAGCTCGAGCGCCACCGAAAGGATCTTCTCGAAGCGCTCCCGCCCGCGCTTCTGCTGCGGAATCCGGCGCGGTTGGCCGGTTGATTCCGGCTGTCTTCTGCGGCTCACGGAAACCTCTTCGCCCATTCCACTCTCCGTTTTTCCTTGACGACGAAAATAAGAGAGCTTATCTCATTTTACAAATGAAAGACTTTCTCTTGTTTTGCCGGAGGAGTATTCTTATGCGGCATTCCATTCTCACCGACGCGCGGGACCCAGTAATTTTTCGACCGCCCCGCCAAGGATTTTCGGCCCCATCTGCGTGATGCTGCCGCCAATGGCCCGTGGAGGATATGAACATGACACTGGTTCTCTGGATCGTTCTGGCGGCTGCTGCGATCGGTAGCGGCCTCGTCGCCGGCATCTTCTTTGCCTTTTCGACCTTCATCATGACGTCGTTCGCCCGCATTCCCGCCGAACAGGGCATAGCGGCCATGAACTCCATCAACGTCACGATCGTGCGCTCGCCCTTCATGCTGCTTTTCGTGCCGACCGCGGTCCTCTGCCTTGTGATCGCTGCCTTCGCATTCTTCAACTGGCGCGAAGGCATCAGCGTCTGGATGCTGGCCGGAGCGGTGCTCTATATCTTTGCATCGTTCCTCTCGACGATCGTCTTCAACGTGCCGATGAACGACGCGCTGGCGAAAGTCGGCGGTGGCGGCGCCGAGGCGACCGCGCTCTGGGCGAGCTATCTTAAGGATTGGACGTGGTGGAACCATGTGAGGACAATCGCCTCGCTGCTCGCATCCATGGCCTTCGTCCGCGCCTTGATGCTCATCTAAGCGGGAGGGACTGCAGTACGCGAAAAATTGCCAATGGAAAGCTTTAGCGCACGACATCCCAATGGAGCGGGAACATCGGATCGAAAACCGTAACGGAGCCAGCGCCGGTTTCGATCTTGGCGGGAAAACTGACGGGTTCGTTACGCTTGACCAGCGTTATTCTCTCTTCATTGACCGGCAGGTCATACCAGGTAGGTCCGTTCAGCGATGCGAAGGCTTCGAGCTTGTCGAGCGCATTTTCCTGCTCGAAGACATGCGCAAGGCAGCTCATCGTATTGATCGAAGTATAGATGCCGGCGCAGCCGCAGGCACACTCCTTCAAGGGATCGACATGCGGCGCCGAATCCGTACCGAGGAAGAAGCGCGGATCGCCGCTCGTTGCAGCGGCACGCAACGCAAGACGATGGTTTTCGCGCTTGGCCACCGGCAGGCAATAGTAATGCGGGCGAATGCCGCCGACGAGGATGGCGTTGCGGTTGATGATCAGGTGGTGGGTGGTGATCGAGCCTGCGAGACCACCCTTCGCGGACTTGATGTAGTCGATGCCGTCCTTCGTGGTGACGTGCTCCATCGTCACCTTGAGTTCGGGCAAGCGCTTGCGGATCGGATCGAGCACCGTCTCGATGAACACCGCTTCACGGTCAAAGATGTCGACCTCAGGCGTCGTCACCTCCCCGTGAACGCAGAGCGGCAGGCCGATCTTGGCCATGCGCTCCAGCACCGGCATCGCCTTTTCGATATCACGCACCCCGCCATGTGAATTGGTCGTGGCACCGGCCGGGTAGAGCTTGACCGCCGTGATCAGCCCACTCGTCTTACCGACCTCGACATCATCGGGATTCGTATGTTCCGTCAGGTAGAGCGTCATCAACGGCTGGAATATGTCGCCCTTCGGCAGCGCCGCCATGATGCGGCCGCGATAAGCTTCGGCATCCGCCGTGGTCACCACCGGCGGCACGAGGTTCGGCATGATGATCGCGCGGGCAAAGTCGCGGCTGGTATCGCCGATCACACCTTCCAGCATGGCGCCGTCCCGCAGGTGCAGGTGCCAATCATCGGGGCGACGGATGGTGATCGATTGCATGCGCTGGACTCCGGAGGCTGGCCTATAAGGTTCAGCCCTGCGCATTATCACCCCGAAGCGGGCCATGGCAAACACTTTGCCCGCGACACTCAGGCTGGTGCTGCACCATATTCGTTGGAGCCGGGCGTGCCGGGGGTGAGATACCACACGAGCAGAACGATCCAGCCCACCAGCGGAATGATGCCGACGAGAATCCACCAGCCGGAGCGGCCGATATCATGGAGGCGGCGGACCGCCACGCCGAGACCCGGAAGCAGCACGGCAAGCCCATAGACGGCGCCGAGTATTTCGCGGCCGAAGAGAAGATAGTCGACGGCGCCCAGAATCACCGAGGCGATGACGTTGAAGAGCGCAAACCACCAAAATTCCGGGCGACCGGCGCGGCCGCTTAAAACCGCGTATTTAGAGAAGACCGATGAGACTGCTTCCGTGAAACTCATGCGCTCTTCCTTCATGTCCACACAGGGTGCCAAACCGCAAAAGTTGTATGAAGGTGAGCCTGCAACGATTCCATCAGGCGATGCAAGTCCCGGCATTCAGCCAGACCGCCAGACAGGTCAGGCGATCTCGAGCGTCACATCGGCCCTGCGGCGATTGCCAAGGATCAATCGACCATTAGGCAAATCGTTGCCGTAAACCTTGGCGCTCGCTTCTTCCTCTGTCAGCTTGTAGCCGCGCCAACGCGCCCACAGCCGTTCCTCGAGCACCTCGATCGGCGGGGCGAGCATGACAGAGTAGTCGAAGATACCTTCGAGCTCTGCCCATTTGCCCTGGCTGAAGAGCAGGTAATTGCCCTCGACGATAATGAAGCGATGCTCCGGCGAAACCACACGCGCCGAGGCGATGGCGATTTCCCTGGACCGGTCAAAGACAGGGATCAGCACGTCCTGGTCGGCGGGACGCACGGCCCGGATGATATCGAGAAAGCCCCTGACGTCGAAGGTTTCCGGGATACCCTTGCGCGCCAGAAGACCGCGTTCAATGAGGATGGCATTGTCCATGTGGAAGCCATCCATCGGCAGGACCTCGGCCGTTTCGCCCCTGGCTTTCAGGGCGTCGGCGAGGTTGTCCGCCATGGTGGACTTGCCAGCGCCGGGCGGGCCGGCGATGGCGATCAGGAAGCGCTTGGTGTCACCGGCGCGATCGATGACCTCGCCGGCGATTTCATCGATCGTTGCACTCATGCGGCAACCGGCTCCGTCGGAGCGGCTTTGGCGCCGGTCATGAAGGCGACCGCATCGGACATCGTGTATTCCTTCGGATTGATGACCGTCAGGCGACGACCGAGCCGGTGGATATGGATACGGTCGGCAACCTCGAAGACATGCGGCATGTTGTGCGAGATCAGCACGATCGGCAGACCGCGCGAGCGCACGTCGAGGATCAGTTCCAGAACCCGCCGGCTTTCCTTAACGCCGAGAGCCGCCGTCGGTTCGTCCATGATAACCACCTTCGAGCCGAAGGCGGCCGCACGCGCCACCGCCACACCCTGGCGCTGGCCGCCCGAGAGCGTTTCCACCGCCTGGTTTATGTTCTGGATGGTCATCAGGCCGAGTTCGGTAAGCTTGGCACGGGCCGTCTTTTCCATCGCCTTATGATCGAGCTTGCGCAGGTATTGCCCCATAAAGCCCGGCTTGCGGATTTCACGGCCAAGGAACATGTTGTCGGCAATCGATAGTGCCGGCGAAAGAGCCAGATTCTGATAGACCGTCTCGATACCCGCCTTGCGGGCGTCGATCGGCGAACGGAAATGCACCGCCTGTCCTTCCAGGCGGATTTCGCCTTCGTCCGGACGGACAGCCCCGGAGATCGCCTTGATGAGCGAGGATTTGCCGGCGCCGTTGTCGCCGATAACGGCAAGGATTTCGCCTGGGTAGAGATCGAAGTCGGCATGGTCGAGGGCCGTGACTCGGCCATAACGTTTGACGAGGCCGCGTGCGGTGAGAATCGGTTCCTGAGCCATCAGCCTGCTACCTTTCTAATCCACTGGTCAATCGCGACGGCAGCAATGATGAGCACGCCGATCAAGAGATAAGTCCACTGCACGTCTGTGCCGAGCAGGCGCAGACCGAGCGAGAAGACGCCGACGATCAGCGCGCCGAAGAGCATGCCGAGGATCGAGCCGCGCCCGCCGAAGAGCGAGATACCGCCGATGACAACCGCCGTAATGGATTCGATATTGGCGAACTGGCCCGCGGTCGGAGAGACGGAACCAAGCCGGCCGATCAAGGCCCAGCCGGCGAGCGCACAGATCACGCCCGAAAGAACGTAGACTGAAATCAGCATGCGCTTGACGTTGACGCCGGATAGTTGCGCCGCTTCCGGATCGTCGCCGACTGCATAGAGATGCCGGCCCCATGCTGTGTGGTTGAGCACGTACCAGAGCAGAGCCACCAGCAGCACCATGACGATGACGCCATAGGTGAGAACCGCACCGCCGAAACGGAACGTGTTGCCGAAGAACTGCAGCATCGGTGCCGTCGCCTCGATGTCCTGCGCCCGGATCGTCTCATTGGCCGAATAGAGGAAATTGGTCGCCAGCACGATCTGCCACATGCCGAGCGTGACGATGAACGGCGGAAGCTTCATGCGTGCGACGAGCACCCCGTTGATATAGCCGCAGAGCGCGCCGAGGGCGAAGCCGCAGAGAATGGCGATGCTCGGCGGAAAGCCGTAGCGGAAGACGAACTGCCCCATCACGACGGAAGAGAGCACCATGATGGCGCCAACCGACAGATCGATGCCGGCGGTCATGATGACCAGCGTCTGGGCCGCGCCGACGATGCCGGTAATCGCGACCTGCTGCAGGATCAGCGTCAGCGCGAATGCTGAGAAGAACTTGCTGCCAAGCATGGCTCCGAAGATGATCAGCGACAGTACCAGCACGATCAGCGAGACGGCCGAAGGGCTGGAATGCAGGAAATGCTGAAACTTCTGAAGGGCCGTCCGGTCATGTGTGTCGAACGAGGCGACCTCGGTCGAGCTTTCCTTGAGAACTTTTTCGTATTCGTGGTGCGGTGCGGCTGTTGTAGGCTCGCTCATGGATCTTTCTCCCGCCTGACCCGCGCTTTCGGGGGCGCATCGCTGCCCCGCTTCCAGCGTGAGTTATTTTAGCGCTTTCGAATAAGCTGCACCCAGTTCGGCGTGCTGTCAAAGATGAGTCGGGCAGCGGGGGCGGCGCGCGCCCCCGCCTTCATCTCGGCTGCGGCTTCTCAGCCCCAGCACTTTTCCATGCCGGCCTTGGTGTCGATCGACTCGACACCCGAAGCGGGCTTGTCGGTCACCAGCGAAACGCCAGTATCGAAGAAATTCTTTCCTTCGGTCGGCTTAGGCTTTTCGCCGCTGTCGGCGAACTTCTTGATGGCTTCCATGCCGAGCGCAGCCATCTGCAGCGGATACTGCTGGGAAGTCGCACCGATCACGCCTTCCGTGACGTTCTTGACGCCCGGGCAGCCACCGTCAACGGAGACGATCAGGACGTCCTTTTCGCGTCCGACGGCCTTCAGGGACTGGAAGGCGCCGGCAGCGGCTGGCTCATTGATCGTATAGACGACATTGATGGTCGGATCCTTCTGAAGAAGGTTCTCCATCGCGGTGCGTCCGCCTTCCTCGTTACCGTTGGTGACGTCATGGCCGACGATGCGCGGGTCGTCCTCGTCACCGATCTTTTTGACATCCTTCGTATCCATGCCAAAGCCCGTCATGAAGCCCTGGTCCCGGAGGACGCCGACTGTCGGCTGTGCCGGGGTCAAGTCGAGAAACGCGACTTTCGCGTCCTTGGCGGCATCGCCGAGGGTTGCGAGGGCCCACTGGCCGATCAGCTTTCCGGCAAGGAAGTTGTCGGTGGCGAAGGTGGAATCGGCAGCATCGATAGGATCAAGCGGCGTATCCAGCGCGATCACCAGAATTCCTGCGTCCCGCGCCTTTTTCACCACGGGAACGATGCCCTGCGTATCGGAGGCGGTCAGCAGAATGCCTTTAGCGCCGTCAGCAATGCAGGTTTCGATTGCGGCAACCTGGGTTTCACTGTCGCCGTCGATCTTGCCCGCGTAGGCCTTCAGCGTCATGCCGAGTTCCTTGGCCTTCGCTGTCGCGCCTTCCTTCATCTTGACGAAGAAGGGGTTGGTGTCGGTCTTGGTGATGAGGCAGGCGGAAACATCCGCGGCCATTGCCGGCGCCGAGAAGGCGACACCGAGGGCGAGCGCGCCAAGCGCTGCGGAAAGCACTGATTTCTTCATTTAATCCTCCCAGAAATAGCCGACCCACCCCCTGGCGGTGCCGGAATTGACGAGCACAAGAACGCTGCAGTCTCGCCGACGGGCCTCCTCCAAGCCGTTCTGTGCCGTTTGACGAGGGTAATTAAGAGCGAAAGAAATCGCCTTGTCAATAAATAAATCCAATTGAATTATTAATTCGCTATGGCATGCTGAGCAAAAATAGCGCATAGGCCACGAGACGGGAGGAGCGGCCAATGTCGTCTTTAGACGGTCCGGTTCACACACCGGCCCAACCGCCTATATCGAGTCCCGCGGGCGGCGCGAACCAGATCAGGGTCCGCGCCTATAACGAGCGGCTTGTGCTGTCGCTGGTGCGCCTTTACGGCTCCCAGTCGAAGGCGGATATCGCACGCCGCACCGGCCTTTCGGCACAGACGGTGTCGGTCATCATGCGGGCACTGGAGAAGGAAGGGCTGCTCTCTCGCGGCGAGCCGGTGCGCGGGCGCGTCGGTCAACCCTCGATCCCGATGCGCCTCAATGCCGACGCTGTTTACTCGTTCGGCGTGAAGATGGGCCGACGCAGCGCCGACCTGGTGCTGATGGATTTCGTGGGCAATATCCGCCTGCAACTTCACCAAACCTATGCCTATCCGCTGCCCGAGGTTTTCCTGGACTTCATTACGTCAGGCATCCGCGAGCTTGAAAGCCGGCTCGACGAGCAGCAGCGCAGCCGCATTGCCGGCATCGGCATCGCAGCACCCTTCGAGCTTTGGAACTGGGAAGAGGAAGTGGGATCGCCCAAAGGCGCGATGGACGTGTGGCGCGACTTCGATCTCCACGCAGAAATCGCCGCCCGCGTGCCCTACCCCGTTTACCTGCAGAACGATGCGACAAGTGCCTGCGGCGCCGAACTCGTGTTCGGTATCGGGCCGTCCTATCCCGATTTCGTTTATTTCTTCATCGGCTCCTTCATCGGCGGCGGTATCGTTCTCAATTCGGCAATCTTTTCCGGTCGCACGGGCACAGCCGGAGCCATCGGCCCCCTTCCCGTTCGCGGCAAGAATGGCGAAACACTGCAGTTGCTCGAAGTTGCCTCGATCTTCGTGCTGGAGAACATGCTGCGCGAGCGCGGCATTGACCCGCAGCCGCTCTGGTATTCGGCCGACGACTGGATCGACTTCGGTGAGCCTCTTGAGACGTGGATCCAGGACACCGCCAAAGCGCTCGCACAGGCAATCGTCGCCGCGGCCTCGATCATCGACTTCAGTGCGGCCGTCATCGACGGTGGCTTTCCCGGATGGGTACGGGAACGGATTGTGCAAGCGACGATCCATGAAGCAGCGATGCTCGATCTGCAGGGCGTTGTCATGCCGGACATTATCGAAGGCGCGGTCGGCGCTCATGCGCGCGCCATCGGCGGCGCCAGCCTGCCGATCTTCGCGCGCTACCTTACGGACCAGAACGTTCTATTCAAGGAGGTCGAATATGCTGAAGGGACTTAACCCGCTTCTGAGCCCGGACTTGCTTTCGACCTTACGCGCCATGGGGCATGGCGACGAAATCGCCATCGTTGACGGCAACTATCCCGGTGTCGAACATGCAAGGCGGCTGATCCGCCTCGATGGCCACGGTATCGTACCCGTGCTCGATGCCGTTCTCAGCGTCCTGCCGATCGACGACTTCGTTCCGGATGCGATTTTCCGGTCGACCGTAAAGGCCGAGCGCGACAAGCTCGACCCTGTTCATGAAGAGATAATCGATTGCTGCGCCCGCCACGAGCCACACCGGCAGGTCGTGCCGCTGGTCGGGGCTGACTTCTACAATCGCGTTCGGGCCGCTCACGCCGTCATCCAAACAAGCGAACCGCGACTTTACGCCAACGTCATCCTGCGGAAGGGCGTCATCTACCCAGAGCAGGCGGGCGACCACGCCGTTGAAAAGGCAGAGGTCGACCCCTTTACCTATTGAGCGTCAGATTTCCCCTGCCAATGGCCCCCAGACATCAGTTAGGGCAAAGCCACCCGGATGCGGATCGAAGGGATCGAGCGCGACCTGCGAAAGACCAAAGGTAAAGCCACGCCCGGCGATCGTCGGAATGATCGCGGCACGGCCGGCGACTTCGGTTTCCGCCAGCAGACCGACCTCGAACTCCGAACCAATGATCGAGCGCGACTTGAAGATGTCGCCGACCTTTGCCTCGCCACGCGCATGGCGTGCTGTGAGGTTGGCGGAATTGCCCGTGCCGCAGGGCGAGCGGTCGGCGCGCCCCGGCCACATGGTCGTGCAGGTACGAACGGTGCCGTCCGGCTCGAGGTCGCGGAACATGACGTAGGCAACGCCCGAGATCGCTGGAATTTCCGGATGGACAACCTCGATGCTGCGGTTGATCAGCTCCTTCAGCACCATGCCGGCCTGCACGAGCGCCGCGGCATTGCCCTTCTCGATCGTCAGGTTGATCTGTCCGACATCGACCAGCGCGTAGAAGATGCCGCCGTAGCAGATATCGACCTTGATCTTGCCCCAGTGCGGGGTGTCGACGTCCACGTCGAGCTCATGCACGAAGGACGGAACCATGGTGAGCTTGACCTTCTCGCAGCGCCCGTCGCGGCAGGTCGCCGTCGCCTTGACGAGGCCCGCGGCCGTCTCCAGCGTGACGATGGTTTCCGGCTCCTTCATCTCGACGATGCCGGATTCCAGCAATGCGGTGGTGACGCAGATCGAGTTCGAGCCCGAGCTTGCATGCGCCTGGTCAGGCTGCAGGATGATGAAGGCCGCATCGGCAGCCGGATGCTTCGGCGGCAACAGCAGATTGACGGAGCCGATCGGCGCGCCGCGCGGCTCGAGGCAGAGAAAGCGGCGCAGTTCCTGGCCCTTCGGATCGGTGTTCAGCCAGTTCAGCTGTTCGGCGACCGTATTGCCGGGGATCTTCGGCACACCGCCGATCGCGACCTTGCCGATTTCACCTTCCGCGTGGACATCCAGAAGCTGGATCGTGCGCTTCCATCTCATTCGTCAACTCCTCTCAAGCGCGTGATCTCGCCATCACGCGAATATTGTCCGGCAATATTGTCGACACCCTCCGGCAGCAATCCAGTATTTCGCCAATGAGCTTGGTTCAGATCTCGCGTATCCGCAGGCGCGTGAGTGTCGTTGCAGCCAGTATTCCTGATATATCAGATCGCAGTCGATTGCCTACGGGGAATCTTCGCCGGTGAAAAACTTCCAGGCGACACTGCGGCTGACGGCATAAAGCCAGCGTACCGCAGCTCCGAAAAACTGGGCCGGCACAGCGCTGATGATTTGCAGGAAGGACCGAAAAAGAAAAGAGCCCGGTGCGGGAGGAGGTGCACCGGGCTCTTGATCCTGACTGACAACTGGGAGGAGGAGTGTTGTCAGTCCGATGAAGGAGCGCTGGGAGGAGGAGTGCGCTGCCTTCGAGGTAATAGATAGCCCATTGTTTCGATCAGGAATAGGGAGATTACCGCAATGCAGCATTGCGGTGCCCGCATAGCTCCACCAATCTTGCAGCCTCTTTTTGCGGCATATTTGATCGACTGATCAATTTTTCTTAAACAACGTCGGCCGTGAGATTGTGCCTGCGGCGGCGAGAGACGGCAATCGGGTAACGCCGTCCCGAAACGATCTCGGGGCACCGCAGATCTCCTGGTTGGCCCGGAGACCCCGCCAGCACAGAAAAACATCACCAAAGGTTGAAGAAAGAAGATGACGGAAAGGCGAGAATTCGTCTCGCCTTTCCCTCGGCTCAACCCCATCAATAGCCGTTATCGCATGGCATGCTGCCATCGCCATTGGTGCCGCCAAATGTGTTCTGACAGTAGGTTTGCCGCTGCATCGGCCGTGCCGGTTGAGTGCCGATCGAGCCGGTCGTACCGCCCTCGACACCGAAGGCTGCCAGCGGATACCAGTAGCCATCCGGACCGCGGCGGGTGCCGGGGCGCTCGGTGCGCGAGCCACGATAGCCGTTCAAGTGACCTGCCCGCTGATTGTACTGCACCATCTCAACGTTCGAGGCACCTGGGAGAGGAACCTGCTGCACAGGTGCCGCCTGAACGGGAGTGATTGATGCCAGCGCGAGAAGAGTTCCGGCCGAGAGAGTGGAAGCGAAGCTGAACATTTTCATGATAAATCCTCCTTCTGGATTTACCTTAGAAAAATGCGTTCTACCGTAGCAAAGTTCCGCCATCACACGCGGGTTCCTGCATTCGTGATCGGCAGCGACTGTGCGTGATGTGTGGGTCCTGATTTTTTACAGCGCGCACTCGATCGTGGCATGGCGGATCAAGTGATCCGGCCTCGGAACTCAGCAGGCCCGCAAACTCATCTATTTGCGATTCGGTATCCCTGGCTCGACAGGCACGCGATATACTGCCGGTGTGCGGCAGCGGTCGCATTCGCTTCCTCTTGGGCCGGATCGATCGGAGCGCCGGCCATTCCGACGCGCAGTTCGTATTGCTTCTTCGCCTCGCGATACATGAAATTGCCATCGCCGGCGCAGATGTGATGCGCGATGCCCGGCGGATTGAGCGGTGGATCGAAAGGCGTGGCCACGGGCACGAGGGTCGGCGCATTGGAGTCGACGCAACCGGCAAGCGCCGCAACCACCACGCACAACGCAAACGCTCGCCCCATACCCCTCAACATATTCCCTCCGGCCATGCGCCACGAACCGCTGCACGCAGCGCCAAGTTCACCATGGCGTCGTAATATTGCGCCAAGCTAGCGCGTCAGCTCTGCAGCAGCCTTCATGCCCGCCCGGTCAATCCGAAGCGGTTGCGGTAGTCTCCGGGCGATAGCCCCGTGATCTTGTGGAACACCTTTCGGAACGCGCCCGGATCCTCGTAGCCGGCCGCACCCGCAATCTGCTCGACCGTGCGGTTGGAAAACTCCAGCATTTCGCGCGCCTTGCCGATCCGCAGATGCTGGCAATACTCAGTCGGGCGAAGGCCGGTCGCCCTGCGGAAACGACGCAGGAACGTGCGCTCCTCCAGGCGGGCACGCTCCGACATCGCCGCAAGCGTCACTTGGCGCGCACCACTCGCGTGCAGCCAGTGCTGGACCTTCAGGATCTGCTCGTCGCCATGATTGAGACGCGGCGAGAAATTGCTGTAGTTGCGCTGCTCCCTGCCCGGCGGATCGACGAGAAGATAGCGCGCGGTCTCGAGCATGATCGTCGATCCCAACAATCTGTCGACGAGTTTGAGGCCGAGATCGGTCCAGGCCATCAGGCCGCCCGCGGTAATCACGTCGCCATCGTCGATGATAAGCTTGTCGGCGTCGACCCTCACCTCGGGAAAGCGCTGAGCCAGCGCGTCCGCGCAGACCCAGTGGGTCGTCGCCAAACGGTTCGCCAGAAGGCCCGTTTCAGCAAGAAGGAAGGCGCCGACGCAGACGGAACTCAGCGTCGTTCCCTCGGCATGCCGCGCACGAAGCCATTGCGCCAGCGGAGCGGCTTGCTCTGACGTCATCGGGTCGCCGAAGCTCGGCGGCAGGATGAGCACGGCCGGCGATCCGGGAGTGCCGGGTGCCGTATCGAAGACGCGCTCGACCGCTGGCGAGGTTTCTGCCCCTTGCCAATGGCTGACGCGCAGGGCGGGGCCTCCTGACGGCTGCCGGGCAGTTGCGAACCGATTGGCCAGGTGGAAGAGATCGGTCAGACCGTGGACGGCTGCGAGTTGGACGTTCGGATAAAGCAGGATGCCGATCTCGGCCGGCGCGTCGGTTTGGCTCATTTGTCAGTTTTCGCCTCGATAATGTCAATTTCGCCAATCCACACCATGCCGATTCAGACATAGTTTGTCCATCAACGGCGGGGATCGCCCCCGGAAGAACCGAAAGGACACAAGCACATGAGCAAGCGAGCCCTCATCGTCGTCGACATTCAGAACGACTATTTTCCGGACGGCAAATGGCCGTTGAGCGGTGCCGAGGCGGCTGCCGACAATGCGGCGCGGACCATCGCGGCTGCTCGAGATGCAGGCGATCTTGTCGTTCACGTCAGACATGAGTCGGCGAGCGAGAATGCCGCCTTTTTCCTGGCCGGCTCAGAGGGCGCCCAGATTCATCCGAAGGTGCTGAACCGACCCGGCGAGTCCGTCATCGTCAAGAACCATATCAACTCGTTCCGTGAAACGGATCTGAAAGCGACACTCGACCGCCATGGTATCGAGGACGTCACGGTCGTCGGCAGCATGAGCCACATGTGCATCGACGCCGTGACGCGGGCCGCCAACGATTTCGGCTATCAGGTGACGGTCATCCATGACGCTTGCGCAACGCGCGACCTCGAATTCAACGGCACGCTCGTCCCTGCCGCGCAAGCGCATGCGGCCTTCATGGCGGCACTCGCCTTCGCCTACGCCTCCGTGCTCTCGACCAACGAGGCACTCGCCATGCGCGGCGAATTAAGGGTCACGGCTTAGAGGGGGCGGCATCGGGCGCCATTCGACGCGGGCTGACTCTGAAGAGCCCAGATGACCGCCATCGTCCCGTGGCGGTCATCGGCCAACCGACCGACCAGACCCGTTCGCCGTTGACTTCACAGACGATGAGAGGAGAATGCCTGTTATGCCTCCCCACGCAATATAAGGGGTGCCCACGATGACGATAGCAAGGAAACTTCAGGATTATATCGACGGTGAGGGTATCGCGTATGATACCGTCCCGCATCATCGCACAGCGACAACCAGCCAATCGGCGCAAGCCGCCCATGTTCCGGGCAGCCGACTGGCGAAATCCGTCGTCGTGCATCATGAAATGGGCTACGTCCTGGCGGTCGTTCCCAGCACGCACCGGATCGAACTCGGCACGCTGCAAGATGTCATGGACAGGCGCCTCGGCCTCGCCTCGGAAGATGAGGTTTGCTCGCTTTTCGCCGACTGCGACATTGGCGCTGTCCCACCGATCGGATCGGCCTACAACGTGCCTGTGATCCTCGACGAAAGCCTCGGCGACGCCAGTGATGTCTATTTCGAGGGCGGCGACCACACGACGCTGGTGCATATGAGCGGCCCCAGCTTCCGGAACCTGATGAAGGACGCGCAAATCGCCCGCTTCAGTCACCGGCCGTAAGGTCGGGATCTAAAGAGCCGCTCGCAATTCGATTTCTCCGGCAAGGCAATGCGCTGGACGCATGCCAAGAAGGCAACATTTCGCTGTAGGCAGGCTTGCCCGATCAGCGTGCACAGTAGGCTTGACCGATTTTGGAAGGTGGCTCCCCTTTGATCTGCAGCGTCTCGACACCCCTCCCCGTGACAAAATTGCGAGCCATACCAGGACCACAGGCCGGGATCGGATCCGGCAACTTGTGAGTATGTTGCCTGTAGCGCCATAGGGACACGAACGCAGCTTCGGGCGAGATGAAACTGAGAACTCGCACGTGATTGTTATCGCTGTCGACGTCCAGGCATGCCCGCTTCATCTTACTTTCGGATCTTACCGAGTGAAGCCGCAAGATCGCGAGATCGCAAACCTTGCGAGTTCAGCAGCGCACCCTAGTTTGAAATCGTGCACGACTTTTGTAACCGATGTCTATGCCGTTGTTCTAATGTACCTTTTCAAACCACAAAGGCTTCCATCATGCCGGACGAATCTAAAGAAGGCCTCGATCGCCGCCATTTCCTGGTAGCATCCATCGCGACGGTCGGCGCATCCGCCGCCCTTGCCGTCAACGCTGGTGCTGCAAATGCCCAGCAAGCAGCGGCACCCTCTACCAATCCGTCATCAGGAACAGCCTACACCGGCGACGTCATCGACGGGAAGAAGGTCGTCAGCGCGCTTGACGTCAACGACCTGGAGCCCGGCAAGAAGCATGCCCTCTATTTTCAGGGCGTTGAAATGCCCACCGGACAGCACTGGCATGTCTCTGTGGTGGTTGCCAAGGGAACAAAGCCAGGTAAGCGCGCCATCCTTGTCAGTGGTGTGCATGGCGACGAAATGAGTTCTATCCATACAGTCCAGACGGTGATGAACCAGCTCGATCCGGCGGAAATGTCGGGCACGGTGATGGCGGTCACGGACGTGTCCCGCCCAGCCGTCGAAAGCATGCAGCGCAGATGGCCCAATCAGGGCAGAGGCATTGATCTGATCGATATGAACAGGGAGTGGCCCGGGAATGAGAACGGCGCCACCGCGCCCAGCCGGCACGCCGGGCTCCTGTTCAACCGGCTGCTGCGGCCGAACGCCGACTTCGCGATTGACTTCCACACCGGAACAACCGGATTCGAAGTGACAGCGTTTAATATTGGCGGCATGGATCTGCCCGAGGTCAAGGCAATGCTGGAGCTCTATCCGGTCGGCCAGATCTTCGACAACCATGTCTATCCCGGTGTCCTGCATAACGCGTTCATCGACGTGGGAATTCCGGCCTTTACGCCGGAGATCGGCGCTGCGCGGGTGCTGGACCTCGACATGATCTCTCTGTTCGTGGAAGGCACGATGAATGTCCTCAAGCATTACGGCATCGTCGCCGGGTCGATGGGACGCACAGGCAAGGACGTAAGTGTCTTTGTCGGAAACAGCGCCTTCCCGATTCTTGCCACCGCGGGCGGGATCGTCGAGCATCTGGTCAAGCTGAACGACAAGGTCGAAGCCGGGCAAAAGGTGGCCATACAGCGCAACAGCTTCGGCGAGGTAGTTGCGGAGTATACAAGCGGTGTGGCTGGCGAGATAACGGGTCAACGCAGCGATGCAATGTCCGAGCCCGGCAACCCCTTGGTATTCATCCTTTTCAACAAGCCAACGCCTGAAGGCTCCGAGGTCTATCCCGAATAGTTCACCGTGTAGGCGATCCTTGCTCGTCTTCGCAGGACAAGCATTTGCGACGCTCTTGCGCGCACGCCAAGGGTTTGGCGTGTCCACCTTGCTAGCTGCCACACGGCGAGACGCATAGGCTCTCGTCGAAACAAAGCCGCAGCTTCGCAGCATTTTCGTCTTAATGATGGGAATGGCGCACCCGAAGAGATTCGAACTCCTGACCCCCAGATTCGTAGTCTGGTGCTCTATCCAGCTGAGCTACGGGTGCGTGCCGGAAGCGGTCAAACCGCTTGCGTGGGCGGTTCTCTAAAGGGTCCTTTGAGGGATTGCAATAGGCATTCTGAAAAAATCGCGACTTTGGTGGTGCAGAGCTGAAATGCGAAAAATGCATCACTTTTCTTGGAGTGCTCGGCCGCGATAATCGTCCAGGGATACCGGGCGGTCCGGAATTTCGATGCGGAACTGCGTTCCGACCGAGGGTTTTTCCACAAGAGCGATCGTGCCGCCGTGGGCCAGCACCAGTTCGCGGGCGATTACCAGGCCGAGGCCCGTGCCGCCGGAGCGGGCTGAGCCGCGGAAGGCTGCGAAGAGATTCTGTCTGGCTTTTTGCGGCATGCCGGGGCCAGTGTCGTCGACTATGATGCTGACGACGCTGCCGACACGTTGGGCCGAAACCGTGATTCGCTTGATGCCATCCGGTCCCCGCCCCACGCCAGGCACGCTCAACGCCTGCACGGCGTTGCGGCAGAGATTGTGGATAACCCGGAACAGTTGCTCGCTGTCTGCATCGACCTCAAGGTCGGGCGCCATCTGTTCGACGAATTCAATGTCGCTCTGGGCATCGACCGCGAGCATGTCCTTGACGTCCTGTGTCAGGTCGAAAAGCCGGACGCGGCGCCTGCGCGGAGCGGCCTCGCTTGCCTGGCCATAGGACAGGACCTCGGTCGTATAGCCGACAGCGCGGTCGATCGTGCGCAGCAGCTTTGGCGCGAAGGCCTTCACCATAGGATCGTCGACGTCCACGAGGCGGTCCGACATCAGCTGCGCCGAGGCCAGGATGTTGCGCATGTCGTGATTGATCTTGGAGACGGCAAGCCCCAGGGCAGCAAGGTTCTTCTGCTGCTTCAGCGTCTTCTGCAGCTCCATCTGCATCGAGGTCAGGTGTCGGCCGGCAACCGCAAGCTCATCGCGCCCGCCATCGCCGACAAAGACGTTCTGCGGATTTTCCGGATCGGAGGAGAATTGCTGCATGCTGCCCGTCAGCTTGCGAATCGGCCGGATCAGGATCCGGTTGATCGCGAAGAAAACCAGTGTCGCGGTGAACATCGAAATCAGAATGGACAACAGAAAGACGTTGCGGGAATAGACCAGCATTGCATTGCGGAGGTGCTTGTCCTTCATCAGCACTTCCACGCCGGTATTGGTGTCCTGCACCGGGCCATAGACGCGGATCATGCGATTGCCGCCGAAAATCATCGTATCGAGCGCATCGCGGATCGCGATCATCGGCGGCACGTCGGTCAGATCATACTGTTCGTCAACGGAGGTCGGCATATCCGTCGTCGCAAGCAGACGCGAGGTGCCCTCTTTCCGCAAGACGATCGCCTTGGTGCCGGTCGCCTCCAAAGTTTCCTTCTGTAAGGCGCGCGGCAACTCCACCGGCTGCAGGCCATCGATAACGATCGCGGCCGCGGCCGCGGCGTTCAACCGCTCATCCAGCCAGCGCAGACGCATACTGGCAACCGAGGGGAAGAAGATCAGAACCTCGGCCAGCATGATGCAGACAACCGTCAGCCACAGCAGCTTGCCGGAAAGCCCGCCGAACTTTCCGGACGGGCGGTGCTCCGCCCTGTTGGTCTCGTTCCCTGCAGCACCGCTCTGGGGAAGATTCTCGCCTTGATCGTTGGCTTGCATCGTCTTTCGTCCGCTCGGCGCCAGGCGCCCTTCGCGACTTCTATATTAGCCGATGACGGTCCGCTTTCAAATCTTTGAGAGCAACGCCGCTTGCGGCAAAAGGAAACGCCGCCCCGAGGCGGCGTTTCCGATCGGTCGAAAGAGGAAGAGGGCTGATCAGAACTCTTCCCAATTCTGCTCGGCGACGGCGGCATTGCCGGCGAATGCGCGTGCGACGGTCCCCATGGCGCGGCGCGCTGGTGAGGCCACCGGACGATGCTCCTGTTGGCGCGCAACGGCGACAGGAGCCGCGGCCGGCACGTTCGAAACCTTGAAGCGCGAGATGAGGCGGACGAGGCCGTCGGCTTCGCCGGAGAGCTTGTGCGTTGCCGCGGAGGTTTCCTCGACCATGGCGGCGTTCTGTTGCGTCACCTGGTCCATCTGGTTGATGGCCGTGTTGACCTCCTTGAGGCCGGTCGACTGCTCCTTCGCGGCAGTCGCGATCGAGTGAATATGGTCGTTGATCGCGTTGACGCGGCTTTCGATCTGGGACAGCGCCTCGCCGGTGGCCTGAACGAGCTTCACGCCGACCTGGACTTCGTCCCCCGACTTGGTGATCAGGCCCTTGATGTCCTTTGCGGCGGTTGCCGAGCGCTGCGCCAGTTCGCGGACCTCCTGGGCGACGACGGCAAAGCCCTTGCCCGCCTCGCCGGCACGCGCGGCTTCGACACCGGCATTGAGGGCGAGCAGGTTCGTCTGGAAGGCGATCTCGTCGATGACGTTGATGATCTGGCTGATTTCGCGCGAGGCCTGCTCGATGCGGCCCATGGCGTCGACGGCATTGCGGACGACAACGCCCGATTTGCCGGCATCGTCCTTGGCCTCGGACACCATGACGCTGGCCTCCTGCGCGCGCTCTGTCGAATTGTTGACCACGGCCGTGATCTCATCGAGGGCTGCCGAGGTTTCCTCGAGAGCCGCTGCCTGCTGCTCGGTGCGCTTTGAGAGGTCGTCGCTTGCGGCGCGCAGCTCGTTGGTGTTTCCGTGGAAGCCTTCTGCCGTTTCGCGGACTTCGCGTATGGTCGTCTGAAGGGTGGCGAAGGTGCTGTTGACGTTCTGCTGCAGTTCGGCGAAGGCGCCGTGGAAGCTGCCGCGCATCGTCTGCGTCAGGTCGCCTTCCGCCAGGCTTGCAATTACGCGGCGTGTTTCGCCGACACCGGCATCGATACTCGAGAGCAGCTGGTTGATGTTGGTGGCGAACTGGTTGAGGTTCTCGTCACCATAGTCCTTTTCGATGCGGCGGCTGAAGTCGCCGGCAGCTGCGGAAGCCACGACCACGGACATGCTGGACTGCAGATCGTCGCTCTTGGCACGCATGGCGGCCTCCTGCGCGTTCATGCGGCGGACGGCGAGACCGTTTTCCTTGAAGACGGCAACGGCCGCAGCCATCTCACCGATTTCATCCTGACGGCCGGCAAACGGCACGTCGGCATCAAAATTGCCGTCAGCCACTTCCTTGATCGCCTGGGTAACCTTGTTGATCGGACGGCTAAGCTGGATCGTGCCGATGTAGAAGCCCATGCCGATGCCAGCCGTGACGCCGACAACACTGATCGCGATCACGAGCCACAAGATTGAGGTGCGCGAGCTTTCGACGAGAGCATTGACAGCGTCCAGCGTCGCCTTGTCGGTGGCCACGACAGCGTCGATTTCGGCCTGGAAGGCTTTGCGGTTGGCGCGGTTGGCATCGTTGTTGCCTTGCTCGCTGGCAGCCTGCGGGCTCACTTCCGTGCCGAGACGCACTGTTTCGGTGCGGAATGTCCGGAATTCCTTGGCACGTTCAACCAGCTTGGCAAAAGCACCCTTCTGACTTTCGGGAACGAGCGGGGTCCAGGAGGCGATCACATTGTCGATCTGGTCGAGGTTCGCAAGCAGTCCCTTGGCGAAGGTAGCGGCCTCCTTCGTCGTGGGCGCACTGTAAATTCCGCGTGCTTCCATGACCGTCGCCGTCACAAAACGGTTAAGGCGCTCACCGGCGTAGGCGCGATCAGATGCGTCTTCGTAAGCCGACAGATTAGTATCGTATTGATGCACGGCCCAAAGCGCCGTCGCCCCGATCAGCAATGCAACGCCACACATGGCGGAAACAAGCAGATTGATCTTACCTCGAATTTTCAAAGGAAAAGCCCCCCAAAGACTGATGACAAGCCGGGAAAGCATTCCGGCCGATAGCTAAAATTGGCCCAAATAAATTAACGTTAGATTTCGGGTGTTTGGCTGCAGCACTACAAAAAATTACCCGTACTTAATCGCCGCCGCCTCGCTTTTTGCGCGCAGAAGCGTTAGACGCTGGGCAGGATGCGTGCTGTAGTTGAAACTTGAGAAAAATATTACGCCAGCGCATGGCTCACTGCTTGTCACAATGATTAATGCGCTTCACTAAATCTTGTACTCCGGGCGCAAACTCGGAAATTCCCGGCGATAATTGACTTTGGGGGCCTTCATCCGTATAAGCCGCCGCACGTCCGGTCATATAAGGCTTTCGTTAGCCTCGCCCGTTCGAAAAACAACGCTCCTTGCAATATGCAAATTCAAGAAGGGCCGCACTCCGCGGTGTTTAAATAAATGAAGCGTACCTACCAACCATCCAAGCTTGTCCGCAAGCGCCGCCACGGTTTCCGTGCACGTATGGCCACCAAGGGCGGCCGTAAGGTCATCGTTGCTCGCCGCGCACGCGGTCGCAAGCGTCTTTCGGCCTAAGGCCGAATTGCCCGATAAGAGATGGCGGGCGAATTGACGACCAATAACAAGAAAATGACTGCCGGGCGGCTGAAAAGCCGCCCGCAGTTTCTTGCTGTCCGCCAGGGCGAAAAACGAAAAGGCGGTTTCTTCCTGCTTGAGGTGCTCGACCGGAAGGAGCCGGAGACCGAAGCCCGCTTCGGCTTCACCGTCACCAAGAAACACGGCAACGCGGTCGAACGAAACCGCATGCGGCGGCGCCTGAAAGAGGCGGTGCGACTTCATGCAGGGTTTGCAATGCAGCCCGGACACGACTATGTGGTTGTCGCGCGAAGGGACGTGCTGAAAGCATCCTTCAAAGAATTAGCCGCAGAGCTCAAAACTCGCGTCGAGACCAAGCCGAAACACAAGCGGTCCGGAGACGGCCGCCCCAGGAACGTATGATGCAAAACAACCGCAATTATTTCATTGCGATCGCTCTCTCAGTGCTGATCGTTCTCGGCTGGCAGTTCCTCTATATGAATCCGCGCATCGAGGCTCAGCGCAAGGCGGAGCTTGCCCAGAAGGCACAGCAACACACCGAGCAAGTGCAGACGCCTGCGCCCGGCGGCGCAACGACGGCGCAGCCGAACGGGGCGGCTCCCACCGACCAGGTTCCGGCGGTGGCGTCGATTGCAGATGCTCTTGCGAAGAACCCGCGCATCACGATCGATACGCAGGCACTTTCCGGTTCGATCAACCTTGTCGGCGCCCGTCTGGACGACCTCCGGCTCAAGCGCTACCACGAGACAGTCGACGACAGCAGCCCGATCATCACCCTGCTCAGCCCCTCCGAAACGAAGGACGGGTACTTTGCCGAACTCGGCTATATCGGTGGCGACGCGACCGGCAGCGTGCCGGGTCCCTCGACGGTGTGGACAGCGCCGGCTGACGCAAAGCTGACCGAAAAGACCCCGGTCACGCTTACTTACACCAATGACAAGGGCGTCACCTTCGCGCGCACCATTTCCGTTGACGAGAACTACATGTTCACGGTCACGGACAAGATCACCAATGCCGGTCAGGCTCCGGTCGCGCTTTCCGGCTACGGGCGCATCACGCGCTACAACAAGCCGGCTGTCGCCTCCACCTATGTTCTGCATGAAGGTTTCATCGGTGTTATCGGCGAAGATGGACTTGTCGAAAGCAAGTATACCGCCGTTGAAAAAGAAGCCGTCAATATGGCGAACGCAACCGGCGGCTGGCTCGGGATCACCGACAAATATTGGGCAGCGACGCTCATCCCGCCGCAGCAGACCCCCTTCGACGCCCGCTTCAGCCGCTTCACGGACGGACAACCGCGTTTCCAGGCGGACTACAAGCAGAATGCGGTCACCGTCGCGCCCGGCCAGTCGACTGAGCTCAAGAACCTGATTTTTGCCGGCGCCAAGGTCGTTCCTGTCATCGACAACTACAAGCATACGTATCAGATCCCTCGCTTCGATCGCCTGATCGACTGGGGCTGGTTCTACTTCCTGACGAAGCCGATGTTCAGGCTGATGGACTTCTTCTTCCATTACTTCGGCAACTTCGGCGTCGCGATCCTGCTGACCACCATCGTCGTCAAGGCGCTGTTCTTCCCGCTCGCCAGCAAGCAGTACGCTTCGATGGCGAACATGAAGCGTGTTCAGCCGAAGATGGAAGAGCTGAAGGCCAAGTTCGGCGACGACCGCATGGGCCTGCAACAGGCGACGATGGCGCTCTACAAGGAAGAGAAGATCAATCCGATCGCCGGTTGCTGGCCGATCGCGCTGCAGATCCCGATCTTCTTCTCGCTCTACAAGGTGATCTACATCACCATCGAGATGCGCCACGCGCCGTTCTTCGGCTGGATCCAGGACCTTTCGGCGCCCGATCCGACCTCGTTCATCAACCTTTTCGGCCTGTTGCCGTTTGCCGCTCCGACCTTCCTGCATCTCGGCGTCTGGCCGCTGATCATGGGTGTGACGATGTTCCTGCAGATGCGCATGAACCCGACCCCGCCGGATCCGACACAGGCGATGATCTTCAACTGGATGCCGCTGGTCTTCACCTTCATGCTGGCAAGCTTCCCGGCTGGCCTGGTCATCTACTGGGCCTGGAACAACACGCTTTCGGTCATCCAGCAGGGCGTGATCATGCGCCGCCATGGCGTGAAGATCGAGCTCTTCGACAATCTGAAGGGGCTCTTCAAACGAAAGCCGGCTCCGACAGAGAAATGACGAAAGCCCCGCTCCGGCGGGGCTTTTCATTTGTACCCCGCCGCGGTGTCCGACGACTGTGCGGTTGACAAAATCGCCTGGAACCTGAATGCCATAGGCACACTGGATTTTGCTGGAAAAGGCCGAATGACCGACAATAAGAACGACAAGCCGCTGTTCGGGCGCCCCTGGACCTTTATCCGCGGTGTTCCCTCCCTGAAATTCCTGCCGCCGGAAGGACCGCTGGAAGTGGCTTTTGCCGGCCGGTCGAACGTTGGCAAGTCTTCTTTGATCAACGCGCTCGTCAGTCACAAGGGGCTGGCGCGCACCTCCAATACGCCAGGCCGGACGCAGGAGCTCAACTACTTCGTGCCGGAAGGCTATTCGGGCGAAAGCGGCGACCTTCCGCCGATGGCTCTAGTCGACATGCCGGGCTACGGCTACGCGCAGGCGCCGAAAGACCAGGTCGACGCCTGGACGAAGCTCGTCTTCGATTACCTGCGCGGCCGCGCGACGTTGAAGCGCGTCTACGTGTTGATCGACAGCCGCCACGGAGTGAAGAAGAACGACGATGAGGTGCTGGATCTACTGGATAAGGCTGCCGTCTCATACCAGATCGTTCTGACCAAGACCGACAAGATCAAACCACCGGCTGTGACCAAGTTGCTCGCGGAGACCGCGGAAAAGATCAAGAAGCGGCCCGCCGCCTATCCGGCCATCATCGCCACGTCCTCGGAAAAGAGCGAGGGTCTCGATGACCTGCGCGAGGCAATCGCGCAAACGGTCGGTATCGCCAACTGGAAATGAAAGAAGACGCCCCGGTGGAACGGGGCGCCTTCTATTGACCGCCTGAACTAATTTACATCTTCGGCAGCAGAACCTTGTCAACGACGTGAATGACGCCGTTGGATTGCTTCACATCGGCTATCGTGACGCGGGCGACGTCGCCGTTTTCATCGGTGATCGTGATCTTGCCCCTGCTTTCCTTGGCCTTCAGCACGCAGCCGCCGACGGTCTTGATGTCGTGTTCGCCGCCGTCGGCCTTGATCATCTTGGCAACGGTCCTGGCCATCGCATCGGCCGCGACGACATGGCAAGTCAGAACCTTGGTCAGCGTTGCCTTGTTTTCAGGCTTCAGCAGCGTGTCGACCGTGCCGGCGGGCAATTCGGCAAAGGCCTGATTGGTGGGAGCGAATACGGTGAAGGGTCCCTTGCTTTCCAGTGTCGACACGAGACCGGCAGCCTTGACGGCAGCAACCAGCGTCGTGTGATCCTTCGAGTTCATCGCATTCTGCACGATGTCTTTCGTCGGATACATCGCAGCACCACCAACAATCGGATTCTTGGCCTCAGCGACGAAAGCAAATGTGGAAACGGCAACGGCAAGCGCACTCAAGCGCAGGGTGGACTTCATCATGACGGTTCTCCTCTAGCATCCGCTTATGAGACCGGCCGAATGCCGGCATTCCCTTGCGGACATGAGGAGCTACGGAAGGCTCGCAGGAAGAGTTTCAGCGCGAACGCAGGTGTGCCGAAAAAATGTGTTAGCGGCGGTGCGTCGTGCCGCTCGCCACGATCGGGCCCGTGGCCTGGCCTGTCGGAGAGCCGCCAAAGGGCTCGAGGCTGACGGCAAGGGACGCGCCCTCGCCTATGTTGCCGCGCATATCAACCGGTATGACCAGCTCGCCGGTCTGATCCGAAGGAAACACGCCAAGCGACCTTGGTGTGCCGGTTGCCGGAACGAGCCAAAGCTCCAGTGACTTCTCCTGCGGCTTGCCAATAGCTACGGGCACGATCCTCAGCCTTCCGCTCTGCCGCTCATAGGAGGCGAGCAGGTTGACCTGGCTGTTGGCAGCGGTCAGCTCGGCGACGAGCGGTGCCGGTGTTTGAGGCGGCGTGACCGCGACGGTCGCGATTGTCAGTGCACCCGCCGTGATCAGCAGCGAGACGAGCGCAAGACAACGCCAGAAAACGATAGAGCTCCATAGACCGCGCGACGGCACCGCGACAGCTTCCGGCTCACCGAACAAACGTGCTTCGATCTGCTTGAACGTTTCCTGACCGGGGCTGACGACGTCGTAATCGTCGTTGAAAGCGGAAAGGTTGGTCTCCCAGCGGCTGACGATGGCTGCGAACTGCCTGTCGCGGCGCATCCGCTCTTCCACAACCCGCCGATCCTTGAAGGAAAGAACACCAAGAACATACTCACCGGCGAGTACCTCGTCGCGGGAGCGGCCTCCCTTGCTCTGATCCGGCGATGTCATCGTTCCATGCACTCTCTCAGTTTCAAGAGGCTGCGACGCAGCCATGTGCGCATCGTGTTCAAGGGGACGCCAAACTGATCGGCCAGTTCCTGATAGCTCTGCCCTTCGACGTAAGCTTTCTTCACCGCCGTTGCCCGATCAGCTTCCAACTCTTCCATGCAGGTGTCAATCCGCCTTCCCTCATCCTTGATCACAGTCTGTATCTCGGGCGAAGGATCGTCATCCGCGAGGTCGTATGCACTGTCCAGTTCGTCGGCGATTGGCTTGCGCGCGCGCATGATGTCGATTGCCTGGTTACGCGCAATTGCAGCGAGCCAGGAAGACGGTGCCCCCGATCCGGCAGCAAAAACGCCGGCGCGTTGCCAGATCTTGACGTAGACCTCCTGGGTCGCCTCCTCGGCGTCCGTTCTGTCTCTCAAGATACGCAGGCAGATGGAAAGGAGTTTCGGGCTCGTCTCGCGATAGAGCACAGCGAATGCCTTGCGGTCCCCGATCGCAACGAGGCTTATCAAATGTGCGATTTCGTCGCTGGTCATCCCATGCCTCTAGCCAAAGCGCCGATCTTCTCGAGCGCGGTTGCCAGCACATACGGCAAACTATTGGCCTCTGGATTATTCCATCTGTCAAAAACTTGAGATAAAAGGCCGCGATCAATTCCACGGGGTATCCCATGAACCAGTCCGAAAGCGAAACCCAGGCACGCCTCCTAGCGCAGGCCCTGCCCTTCATGCAGCGTTACGAAAACAAGACGATCGTCGTGAAGTACGGCGGCCATGCCATGGGCAATCCCGAGCTGGGCAAGGCCTTCGCGAGCGACATCGCGCTGCTGAAGCAGTCGGGCGTCAATCCGATTGTCGTCCACGGCGGCGGCCCGCAGATCGGCGCGATGCTGACGAAGATGGGCATCGAATCGAAGTTCGAGGGCGGCCTGCGCGTCACCGACGCCAAGACGGTCGAGATCGTCGAAATGGTTCTCGCCGGCTCGATCAACAAGGAGATCGTCGCGCTCATCAACCAGACGGGCGAATGGGCGATCGGCCTTTGCGGCAAGGACGGCAACATGGTCTTTGCCGAAAAGGCGCAGAAGAAGGTCAAGGATCCGGACTCGAACATCGAGCGCGTGCTCGACCTCGGCTTCGTCGGCGAGGTGGTCGAAGTCGACCGCACGCTGCTTGATCTGCTTGCCCGCTCCGAGATGATCCCGGTCATCGCACCGGTCGCGCCCGGCCGCGACGGCGCAACCTACAACATCAACGCCGACACTTTTGCCGGCGCGATCGCCGGGGCGCTGAGTGCAACCCGTCTGCTCTTCCTGACGGACGTCCCCGGTGTTCTCGACAAGCAGGGCAATCTGATCAAGGAACTGTCCGTTGCCCAGGCGCACGCGCTGATCGCCGACGGCACGATCTCCGGCGGCATGATCCCGAAGGTCGAGACCTGCATCGATGCGATCAAGGCCGGCGTCCAGGGTGTCGTCATCCTGAACGGCAAGACCGCGCATTCCGTGCTGCTCGAGATCTTCACCGAGCACGGCGCGGGAACGCTGATCGTTCCCTGAGCCGCGGCTCTGCGCTTTTCCGGGAGTTGTGCTTTAGCCTGCGGCGGCATAGACCGCCGTGGCTGCCTCTTTCAGCTTCTCCATCATCATCCGATAGGGTCCTGGCCCATAGCTGACGCGGCTGACGCCAAGCCTCGCCAGCGTCTTAACATCGGGAGCGCCCGGTCGCATCATGATGTTGACCGGCAAGTCCGAGGCGGTTGAGATTTTCTCGATCAGGCCCTCATCGATTAGCCAAGGCACGAAGAAGCCGTTGGCACCGGCAGCGGCGTAAGCCTTGCCACGCTCGATCGCTGCATCGACCAGTCCTGCGTGCTTTGAGAGATCACCTTCGCGCAGAAACAGATCGGTGCGGGCGTTGATGAAGAAGGTAATGCCACGGCGATCCGCCATCTCGCGAATGGCGCGGATGCGGGCGGCCTGCTTCTCAACCGGGTGCAAGCCTTCACCGCCGACCACCTGATCTTCGAAATTGATGCCGATGGCGCCGGCGTCGATCAGCTTTTCGACATTGGCGGCGGCACCGGCCGGTTCCGTCGAATAAGCGCCCTCGAAATCGACCGAGAGCGGCAGGTCATTCACCGTGGTGATCGACCGCGTGGTGGCAACCAGCGCTTCGAGCGGAATCTTTTCACCATCCCCATAACCCTGCGCGGCGGCGACTGACCAGCTTCCCGTCGCAAGAGCCTTGGCGCCGGCCTCGGTCACGGCCTTCGCCGTTCCGGCGTCCCATATGTTGTAAAGGACGACAGGGTTGCCCTTCTGATGCAGCGCACCGAATGCCTTTGCCTTCTCGGCCTGATTCATTGGATCTCCTCCACAAACAATCCCTTGGTCTTCATCTCATCTTCGTGCCGCAAAAGCCATTGCTTGCGCCAGAGCCCGCCGCCGTAGCCGGTCAGAGATCCGTCGGCGCCAATCAGGCGATGGCACGGGATGACGATTGCCATCTGGTTCGCGCCATTGGCGCGCCCGACGGCCCGCACCATCTGCGGGTTCTCCATGTCACGCGCAATATCACCATAAGCGCGTGTCTCGCCGACGGGTATCTCCATCAGCTTCGACCAGACCTGACGTTCGAAGGCTGTGCCGAAGCCCAGCGCAAGCGGCGTCCGGAACGCAGCAGACCGGCCATCGAAATAGTCCTTCACCTCAGTATCGATCTGATCGATCGCAGGTGTGCGGCCGGCCGCAACCGAGGAGCGCGTCTTGCGCTGCAGCTTATCCAGTTCGGCCGGCAGCGCCTTGCGGTCGTGGAATTCAAGGAGATGCAGATGTGTCTGGTCCGCGACCGCCACCATGGGCCCGAGAGGCGTTTCGAACCAATCGGCAAACAGGAGATCACGCTTCTGCGACATGACAGGCGCCTTGCCGATCAGCCGCTGGAATGCGGCGCGAAAGCCGCTGCCGGACTCATACCCAGCCTCAATCTGAGCATCGATGACACGAGCGCCATTCGCCAGTTGCTTCTCCGCCTCGCCAAGACGGCGATAGCGGGCGATATCGAGGAACGTCACGCCTGTTGATCGCTTGAAAGCCCGCCGCACGGTCGAGGGGTCGTAGCCGCGCGCGATAAGATCGTCCTCCGTCCATCGCGCTGCCGGATTGTTGTCGAGTGCCTCGAGGAGTTCGTCAACAATCGGCTCCCTGTCCGCCTCTTCCAATGGCCGGCACCGCTGGCACGGCCGAAATCCGGATTGCATGCAGGTGGCGATGGAATCGTAGAAGAGGGTATTTTCTCGCTTCGGCTTGCGAGCCGGGCAGGTCAGCCGGCAGAAAATGCCGGTTGTCTTGACGCAAACGTAAGCGCGGCCCTCATAGGCAGGGCTTCGGGCAATCAGCGCGTCGTAGAGCGCATCGTCATTGGGCAGATCGAAGAGCATGAGGCGTTCTAACATCCCTTGCATGCCGCGTCCGCCGCAAATCGGGCGTCTATTTTTTCTTGCCGATTTCCTTGCGCGGCAAGCCGTGCCATAACGCCCCCATGACCAAGATAGATCGCACGCCGACCAAGGCGGACTTCTCGCATGTGACCGAGTGGGTTTTCGACCTCGACAACACGCTCTACCCGCATCACGTCAACCTGTTCGCGCAGATCGACAAGAACATGACGGCCTACGTCTCGACTTTGCTGCAGATGGAGCGGGACGAGGCGCGCAAGCTGCAGAAGCAATATTATCACGATCATGGCACGACGCTGCAGGGACTGATGATCCACCACGGTGTCGATCCGAACGACTTCCTCGAGAAGGCGCATGCGATCGATTATTCCAGCCTGACGGCGCAGCCCGAACTGGGCGCGGCCATCAAGGCCCTGCCGGGTCGGAAGTTCATCTTCACCAATGGAAGCGTCAAGCATGCCGAGATGGCGGCGGGCGCGCTGGGCATCCTCGAGCATTTCGACGACATCTTCGACATCGTGGCGGCGGACTTCGTGCCGAAGCCGGCGCAGGCGACCTACGACAAGTTCGCAGCGTTGAAGCGGGTGGAGACCGGCAAGGCGGCGATGTTCGAAGACCTGCCGCGCAATCTCAAGGTTCCAAAGACCCTTGGCATGCAGACAGTGTTGCTGGTGCCAAACAATCTCGAAGACACGGTTGTCGAATGGTGGGAAAAGACCAGCGGCGAGGACGATCATATCGACTTCGTGACCGACGATCTCACTGATTTTCTTGCGAAGATTACCGGTTAGGTTACGAAAGTTTTATCCAGCTTACCGATCTTTAATTGGGCGTTTTGCCACACCAGCCCTACCCTCTCATCTGTAATCCGATTGCGATTGCATATTGAAAGGAGCTGAAATGTCTCGGAACAAGCTGATACTGGCCGCACTCTCCTCCGTCTTGATCGTTGGTGCCGCAGGCACCAGTTTTGCAGCATCTCACGACAAGAAGCCTCATCGGCCTCGCCCGCAGCACAGCATGGGCATGATGATGGGCCCGCGCATGGGCGCGATCCGCGAAGTCATCTTCGTTCGCATGCTGAAGCAGTTCGACACCAACAAGGACGGCCAGATCTCCAAGCAGGAAGCCAAGGACGGCATGGAGGCAATCTTCGTCGCGATCGACACCGACAAGGACGGCTCGCTGACGCCAGGGGAAATCCGCAAGCACCGCGAAGCCATGATGGCCAAGATGAAGGCACCTGCGGATGATACCGCGGATGACGATGCAATGCCGATGGCACCGCCGGCCGATGCCGACAGCGCCCAGCCAGCACCACCGCAGGCCACCCCTGAAGGCCGCGGCATGCGTGGCGGAATGATGCGAGGCATGATGATGATGCAGCGCTTCGATACCGACGAGAACGGCCAGATTTCCAAGCAGGAAGCCGAAGCCGCCTTCGACAAGTTCTTCACCTGGATGGATCGCAACAAGGACGGGGTAATCTCGCTCGACGATATGCCGGATCGTCCATTCCCGTAAGTTTGGACTTACCGATCGATCGCAAGGCCCGTCGTTCTGGCGGGCCTTTCTATTCGTGGTGTTCGTAGAAGTCCTCGATAATCTTCCAGGCGGCATCCGCGGTGTCGACGAAGCTGATCAGATCGACGTCGTCAGGCGCGATCGTGCCGAACTCGGCCAGTGCCTCGAAATTGATGATGCTGCGCCAGAACTTCTCTCCGAACAGGATGAGCGGCATCTTCTCCATGCGGCCTGTCTGAATCAGCGTCAGGCACTCAAAGAATTCGTCCAGCGTGCCGAAACCACCGGGAAAGACCGCAATCGCCTTGGCGCGCACCATGAAGTGCATCTTGCGGATGGCGAAGTAGTGAAAGTTGAAGCTGAGCTCCGGCGTGACGTAGACGTTCGGCGCCTGCTCGTGCGGCAAAACGATATTGAGACCGATCGACGGCGCGCCTTCATCGGCGGCACCACGATTGCCGGCCTCCATGACACCAGGCCCGCCACCGGTGACAATAACGTATTCGTGGAAATCGAAGCTCGCCGAATACTTCGAGCAGAGCCGCGCAAACTTGCGTGCCTCGTCGTAGTAGACGGACGCGGCCTCGAGATTGGCCCGCTGCACCTCGTTGCGCGCCGCCCATGCGCTCTGGCCGGGAGCAGGAATACGGGCGCCACCAAACATCACCACCGTTGACTTGATGCCGCGCTCGGCGAGCAACATCTCCACCTTCAGCAGTTCGAGCTGCAGCCGGATCGGCCGCAACTCCTCGCGGCACAAAAAATCCTCGTCGACATAGGCAAGACGATAGGCCGGTGACAGGGTCTGCGGCGTCTTTGGGACGGACTCGGCGCGATGCTTGTCGACCGCACTCGTCTTGAGCGGGGCCCATACGCCATCCTTGCGCCGCAGTCTGCCGTTTCGTGCCTTTGCCATGCCTAATGCCTTTCAATACCGCCGGCTTTCAGAGCCGGTATGTCGTCCCGAGGCGTTGAAACGCCGCGGGAAAAATCATTCCATTTTACCCGTTCATGCGATAGAGCAGATCGCACCCTGCCAATCACAATTCCGGAGGCTTCGGTCTCCAACGATAAAGATCGAAGTTTAAGGAATTCCCATGAGCGCCAGCGACCTTTCCTCCCTCGAAAAGACCATCGAAGCCGCCTTCGACAACCGCGACAATGTGAATACGTCGACGAAGGGCGAAGTCCGCGACGCCGTCGAAACAGCGCTCGAACTCCTCGATGGCGGCAAGGCACGCGTTGCCGAGCGTGGCAGCGACGGCGTCTGGAAGGTCAATCAATGGCTGAAGAAGGCCGTCCTCCTCTCGTTCCGCCTGAACGACATGGAAGTCGTCAAGGGCGGTTCGGGCAACTCGACCTGGTGGGACAAGGTGCCATCCAAGTTCGAAGGCTGGGGTGAAAACCAGTATCGCGCTGCCGGCTTCCGCGCCGTGCCGAACTGCGTCGTGCGTCGCTCCGCCTACATCGCCAAGAACGTCGTGCTGATGCCGTCCTTCGTCAACCTCGGCGCCTTCGTCGACGAAGGCACGATGGTCGATACCTGGGCGACCGTCGGTTCCTGCGCTCAGATCGGCAAGCATGTGCACCTCTCCGGCGGCGTCGGCATTGGCGGCGTTCTTGAGCCGATGCAGGCCGGCCCAACGATCATCGAGGACAACTGCTTCATCGGCGCGCGTTCGGAAGTCGTCGAAGGCTGCATCATCCGCGAGGGCTCGGTCCTCGGCATGGGCGTTTATATCGGCAAGTCGACCAAGATCGTCGATCGCGCCACCGGCGAAGTGATGTACGGCGAAGTGCCGCCCTACTCCGTCGTCGTTGCAGGCTCGATGCCGTCGGGCAATGCCACCATGGCCAACGGCCAGCCGGCGCCGCACCTCTACTGCGCCGTCATCGTCAAGCGCGTCGACGAAAAGACCCGCTCGAAGACCGGCATCAACGAACTGCTTCGCGACTGATCAAGTCTTGAGGTTCCGGCGGTCTACGCGTCTGAAACGATGGGTGCCTCCGAAACGCTGACGGTCGGACTTGATCCGGCAAAATGAACGGCACATTTCAACAAGGCGGTACCGCCGCCTTGCCTTTTCTTTGCCACTACCGCTGGATAGTTCCACTCCCATGACCGCTACCGATCCCGTTGCCAATCTTCAGACTCTGATTCGCTGCCCGTCCGTCACGCCCGCTGAAGGCGGCGCGCTTTCGGCGCTCGAGGCAATGCTGTCGCCGCTTGGCTTCAAGGTGGATAAGGTGAAGGCGACCGAGCCGGGAACGCCCGATATCGAGAACCTCTATGCGCGGCTCGGCGGCGAAGGCCCGCACCTGATGTTTGCCGGGCATACCGACGTCGTGCCGGTTGGCGACGAAGCCGCCTGGACGCATCCGCCCTTCGCCGCCGAGATTGCGGACGGCGAACTCTTCGGACGCGGCGCTGTCGACATGAAGGGCGGGGTCGCCTGCTTTGTCGCGGCCATTGCCCGCTATATCGAAAAGCATGGCGCACCGAAGGGCTCGGTCTCATTCCTGATCACCGGCGATGAGGAGGGCCCGGCGATCAACGGCACGATCAAGCTGCTGCAATGGGCGGCCGAGCGCGGCGAGCGCTGGGATGCCTGCCTCGTCGGCGAGCCGACCAATCCGGACAAGCTCGGCGACATGATCAAGATCGGCCGCCGTGGCTCGCTCTCCGGCAAAATCACCGTGCATGGCGTCCAGGGCCATGCCGCTTACCCGCATCTTGCCGACAATGCGGTGCGCGGCATCCTGCAACTCACGCAAGCGCTGATGGACCCACCTTTCGACGCTGGCACCGACAATTTCCAGCCGTCCAACCTGGAAGTGACGACCATCGACGTCGGCAATCCGGCGACGAACGTCGTACCCGCCAAGGCAACGGCGAGCTTCAACATTCGCTTCAACGACACGTGGACCGCCGCGAGCCTGCAACAGGAGATCCTGCGCCGCCTCGATGCCGCGGCAGCGGAAGGCGTGCTGCGCCCCGGCCGTGCGCCGCTCAAATACGATATCGTCTGGGCCGAGCGCCCGAGCCACGTCTTCCTGACCCGCAACAACGCGCTGATCGCCTCGCTGTCTTCGGCCGTCGAAAGCGTCACCGGCCAGTCCCCGAAGCTCTCCACGACGGGCGGCACGTCGGACGCCCGCTTCATCAAGGATTACTGCCCGGTCGTCGAGTTCGGCCTTGTCGGCCAGACGATGCACATGGTCGATGAACGCGTCGCAATTTCCGACCTCGAGCGACTCACGGTAATCTATGAAACCTTCATCGAGCGCTGGTTCGCTAATGCCGGGCTTTAGGGAAGTTCAGTACTATCTTGCCGGGATCTGGCTGCTGATCCGCATGGATCCGCGCGGCTTTCGCTTCCTCGACATGTCGGATCGCGGCGTCAACCGCTCGTTCTGGGCGATCTTCTGGTGCCTGCCGCCAATGGGCATCTCGTGGCTATGGTGGCGCCAGGCCTTCCTGCAAACGATGCCGCCGCATACCGACGTCGGCGCACTCTTCTATTTCAGACTCGGGCTCGTCGAGGCCGCCAATTGGTTCGTGCCGCTGGTCTTTGCAGGCTTGCTGCTGCTGGCCTTCAAGAAGGGCGAGCGTTTTGGGCCTGTTATCGTCAGCGTCAATTGGCTCGGCGTGCCGCTGTCCTACGTCAATGGGATGCTGCTCGCGCTCGTCTTCTTCCTGCCACAGCTGGTTGGCCTCGTCTCGGTGCTGCTGCTGGCCTTCATGCTTGCGCAGGTCTTTGCGATCGCACGCATCCTGAGGATGATCTTTTACGGCCAAGGCCTGATGGTTGGGGCACTCACGCTGGTGCTGCTCGTGCCATCACTGATGCTGTCGGAATACCTGCAGCGCTTTCTCGGCATTTATCCCGTCTGATCAGCGAAAAAATCAGAAGTCCTCGCCGTCGTCGCCTTCCACCGGCGGGCGCCGGTCGACGATGACGTCGGGATAGTCCACCTGCATGAAATAGAGTCCATCCGGCGGCGCGACCGGGCCACAGGCCTTGCGGTCTCGCGCATCCAACGCGGCGCGGACGTCGGCCGGCGTCCATTTGCCCTCCCCCGCGAGCTTGAGTGTTCCCGCGAAAGAACGGATCTGGTTGTGCAGGAAGCTTTGGGCCGTAGCACGAATCTCGATCAGTTCGCCGTTTCTCGTCACGTCCAGCCGATCAAGTGTTCGAATCGGACTGTTGGCCTGGCAATGTGCGGAGCGGAAGGTGGAGAAATCGTGCTTGCCGACGAGCGTCTGCGCCGCCGCATGCATGACCTCATGGTCAAGCGCTTTTGGGACCCACCATGCCTTCCCGGCCTCCAGCGCCAACGGCGCCCGGCGGCTGATGATGCGATAAAGATAATGGCGCCGCAGCGCCGAGAACCGTGCGTCGAAGAACTCGCTCGCCGCTCCCACGCTGACGATCGCGACCCGCTCCCCGGCCATCTTGAGGTGGGCGTTCAGCGCATTCTGCAATTTGAAGGCCGACCACTCCCTGGCGAGATCGGCATGGATGACCTGGCCCATTGCATGAACGCCGGAATCGGTGCGCCCCGCGCCGCGGATCGACACCGTCTCACCGCTTGCCGACAGAATCGCCTTCTCGATCGCCCCTTGGACAGACGGTCCATTCTCCTGCCGCTGCCAGCCAACGTAAGGACCACCGTCATATTCAACGATCATGCGGTAACGATGCATCAGGGAAGCCTCGTGCCCGATGGAAGCGGTGTCCCGCGCAGGAAATCAGCGGCCGACAACGGCTTGCCACCGGCTTTCTGCAGTCTGGTCAGGCGAACGGCGCCGGTTCCACAGGCAACGACCAGATCATCGGTCAGCAACTCGCCAGCGCTGCCGAGGCCTTGTGCGATTTCCGAGGCCAGCACCTTGACGCGCTCAGGCTTGCCGCCGATTGCCACTTCGAACCACGCGCCCGGAAACGGCGCCAGACCGCGAATGTGATTATGGATGTCAGCGGCGTCCCGCGAGAAGTCGATCCGCGTCTCGCCCTTGTCGATCTTGGCGGCGTAGAGCACACCGTCCGACGGCTGCGGCGTCAGGGGAAGATCGCCCATCTCGAGCTTGACCATTGCCTCAGCCATTGCCCTGGCCCCGACATGCATCAGCTTGTCGTGCAATTCCCCGGCCGTGGTGTCGGGGCCGATCTCGACTTCACCGGTGAGAGCCACCGGGCCGGTATCGAGCCCCTTGTCCATCTTCATCACCATCATGCCGGTCTTTTCGTCGCCGGCCATGATCGCCCGCTGAATCGGAGCAGCACCCCGCCACCGGGGCAGGAGTGAGGCATGACCATTGTAGCAGCCGTGGCGCGTGCCGGTCAGAATCGCCTCCGGCAATAGCAGTCCATAGGCAACCACAACAGCGACATCTGCATTATGCGCCCTGAAGCGCTCGCGCTCTTCCGGATCCTTGAAATTCACCGGCGTAAAGACGGGAATGCCGAGCAGCTCAGCCGCCTGGTGCACCGGCGACTTCTGCAGGTCCAACCCGCGCCGTCCGCCCGGCCGTGGCGGCTGCGTGTAGACGGCAAGAATCGTGTGACCCGCGTCGATCAGCGCTCGCAGGGTCGGGACGGAGAATTCGGGCGTGCCCATGAAGATGATGCGAAGCGACATTTCTATCCCGCCATGTTTCCGGTCAGACGTCTTCAAACGGGCTTGCGAGCTTCAGATCAAGCCCCTTCAGGCATCCGGCCCGCGAAATCGCCTGTCCAGCGAGGCTGCGTCAGCAAAGGTCCGGTTAGAGCGCCTTCGCCGACTTCGCCGCCTTTGTGAACTTCTTGATCACCATGTCCCGCTTCAGGCGAGAAATGTGGTCGATGAAGAGTACGCCGTTCAGGTGGTCAATCTCGTGCTGCAGGCAGGTCGCGAGCAGGCCGTCGGCTTGCACCGTCTGCTCCTTGCCATCACGGTCGAGATATTTGACGGTGACGGTCGCCGGGCGTTCGACTTCGGCATAATAGTCAGGGATCGAAAGGCATCCCTCCTCATATACCGAACGCTCGTCTGTCGATGCCACGACCTCCGGATTGACGAATACGAGGGGCTGCTTCTCTTCGCCCTCGCGGGAAACGTCGATGACCAGCATGCGGCGCGGCACGCCGATCTGGATGGCAGCAAGGCCGATACCGGGCGCGTCGTACATGGTTTCAAGCATGTCGTCGGCAAGTCGCTGAAGATCGGCGTCGACGCGCTCGATCGGCTTGGAAACCTGACGAAGCAGCGGATCGGGGAGAATGATGAGTGGCTTGATGGTCATGGCGTTCCCATAACGCATCTTTTTCCAGGATGGAATTATCCGGTGGGCTGGCGGAGCGCTTTTTTACGCCCCAGCCCGGAATTTCGCCGCATTCCCGTCATGCGGCGCGGCGTGTCGTGGTCATCGAACGTTGCTCGACGCCGGTACGGAAGCGCTGCAGCAGTGCAACCAGATTATCGACTTCGCCGCGCAGGCGCCGCGTCTCGGCAGAGGTGTTCTCGACCATTCCCGAGTTCTGCTGCGTGATCGTGTCCATGTTGCGGATGGCGACACTGACCTCGTTGACCCCGGTTGCCTGATCGCGCGCGGCAGCGGCGATATCGGCAACGAAGCTGTTGATGATATCGATGCGGTTGATCATGTCGTTCAGCGCCTCGCCGGTGCTGCTGACGATGTCCACTCCTTCGTTCACCTGGACCGAGCTTTCCGAAATCAGGTTCTTGATCTCCTTGGCGGCGTCGGCGGTGCGCTGCGCCAGTTGGCGGACCTCTTGCGCCACGACGGCAAAGCCCTTGCCCGCTTCGCCGGCACGCGCAGCCTCCACGCCGGCGTTCAACGCCAGCAGGTTCGTCTGGAAAGCAATCTCGTCGATGACGCCGATGATCTTGGCGATCTCGGTCGAGGATTTTTCGATGCCGGCCATCGCGGAAACGGCACTGGTGACGAGTTCGCCGGAGTTCTTGGCCTTCTGCTGCGTCTCACGGACCGCACCGGATGCCTTTTCGGCGTTTGCGGCAGTCTGTCCGACACTGACCGAAAGCTGTTGCAGCGCCGCCGAGCTTTCCTCGACGCCAGCTGCCTGCTGGGCCGTCCGCAAAGCAAGGTCATCGGAGGCCTTGGCGATCACGTCCGTACCCCTCAGGATCTCGCCCGAGGTTGCCCGCACCGAGCCAAAGGACGCGCGAAGAGCGGCGACGGCGCGGTTATAGTCGTCGGCCATGGCTTTGAAATTACCGGGGAGATCTGGCGGCAGCGTGGCCTCGAGATCGCCGTTCGACAGCGCCTCCAGACCGCGGCGAAGATGATCGAGCGCAACGGCCTGGTCCTGCTCGGCCTTTACGCGCTCTTCTTCCAGCTTGCGTCGCTTCTCTTCGAGCGCTTCCAGATAGACCGAGATCGAATAGTCCATATCGAGCATCGCGGCCTTGATGACCGCTGAAAGCTTCTCGGCCAGCACCTTGCCCTGCTGCCTGGCGAACATGGAGGGCCACTGCTTGGCCATCAGGCCCTTCACGAGTTCGCTCATCAGCAGCGCGTAGCCACCGATATACCAGCGAGGCTCGAGGCCAATACGGGCATGGGTCTTGCCCACCGTGACCACGCCTTTGACGTAGGTTTCGTCGAAGTTGCCGCCAGCCAGATTGGCCCAGTGGTCTTCCTGGCGCTTCTTGGCATGTCCCATATGCGCTTTTTCGGCAAAGAAGCTTGCGACCTCAGACGTCCTTGCCAGCTTCGCGTAAAACTTGTCGAGAGCGCCGCCGAGCAACTCCGAGATTGCCGGGCGCATCTCACGCAGCGCCGCGCGGGCTCCGTCGTCCAGCTCGATGAAATCGAGGCGTTGCTTGAGCGTGCTGTCGGACTGCTGGCTGGTCATGATCTCTCTGCTTTGTAATTGATGCAAAAGGGAATTTGACCTGACCTTTTACGCAATATGGTTGAGCAAAGGTTAAATGAACTTGAGATTTGTCAACTGTCGTTTGTTCCCTCTACGAGCCAATCCTTTGGGAAGGCTTGCGAGTTGTTCACGTTTTGATCTAGCCATCCCACACGAGTTTGTTATGGTGGCGAAATGAACACCAGCTCTGAGTCGTTTCTCCTCGCCCTTTCCCGTATCAGTCCTGCCACGCTGGCGCTCGCCGGAGGCGCAATCGCGGCTCTGGTCTTGTTGCTGATCCTCCTTCTCGTCCGCAGCGGGCAGGTGCGGCGCGAGCAGGCCGAGGTAGCGAGCCTCCGTGCCGCCGAGACGGATGCTCGAATGGCCGAACTTCTGAAAATCCAGGCGGAAATGCACGGGCGCATGTCGACAATGGCCGAAGTGTTCGGCTCGAGGCAGTCCGAGCTCAACCAGGCGATCAACCAGCGTCTCGATGGTATGTCGCAGCGCGTCAGTTCGACGATCAGCGAGCAGACCAAATCGACGCACGAGAACCTGCAGCGGCTGCAGGAGCGTCTTGCCGTCATCGATGCCGCCCAGAACAACATCCAGACACTGGCGAAAGATGTCGTCGGTTTGCAGGCGATCCTCTCCAACAAGCAGACACGCGGCGCTTTCGGCCAATCGCGCATGGAGACGATTGTCGCCGACGGCCTTCCGATGGGGGCCTATGCCTTCCAACAGACGCTTTCCAATGGCTCGCGCCCGGACTGCACCATTCGCATGCCCAACGGCGCACCACCGCTGGTGGTCGACGCGAAGTTCCCGCTTGAAGCCTGGAACGCGATCCGGGACGCCGGCGGACCTGACGGAGCCAAGGTCGCCTCGCAGCAGTTCCGCCGCGACATGGAAACGCACATCCGCGATATCTCCGAGAAATATCTGATCCAGGGCGAGACGCAGGACACGGCCTTCATGTTCGTGCCGTCGGAATCGATCTTCGCGGAGATCCACGAGAATTTCGAAGCGATCGTGCAGAAGGCGCACCGGTCGCGCATCGTCATCGTGTCGCCTTCGCTGCTGATGCTCTCCATCCAGGTTATTCAGGCAGTCCTGAAAGATCAGCGGATGCGGGCCCAGGCACACGTCATCCAGGGCGAAGTCGCGAACCTGATGGACGATCTCGGCCGTCTCGACGAGCGTGTTCGCAAGCTGCAGAGCCATTTTTCCATGACGCAAAGAGATGTCGACCAGATCCTCACCTCCACCGATAAGCTCACCAAGCGCGGCGCGAAAATCGAAGCTCTGGAGTTCGAGGGCGGCGACAACAGCAAGGCCGCGGCGCGGGACGGTGATGGCGCGCCAAAATCCGTCGACAGCCGCAGCGGGCTTCTGAAGCTCAGAGTGGTTGACGACGAGTAAGCCCTTCAGGCAGTGTCGCGCTCAAGAAAAGCATTGGACAGGACACTCATGATCACAGTCTTCGGCTCCATCAACATGGACCTCATCGCCACCACCGCGCGCTTGCCGAAGCCCGGCGAAACGGTTGCCGGCAACGGCTTCTCAACGGCAGCAGGCGGCAAGGGCGCCAATCAGGCACTTGCGGCGCGACGCGCCGGCCGAACCGTTCACATGGCGGGAGCCGTCGGCCGCGACGCCTTTGCGGAGCCGGCGGTTGCTCTCTTGAAGGACGCCGGCACTGGACTTGAAACCGTCAAGCAGGTCGACGAGCCGACCGGAACCGCACTGATCCTCGTCGGCGGTGACGGCGAGAACATGATTGCCGTTGTGCCTGGCGCAAACGGCACGATGACGCCGGCCGATGCCGACGTCGCGATCGACGCGATGAAGGAGGGCGACATCCTGATGCTGCAGCTCGAGGTGCCCGTTCCGGCCGTCGAGCGGGCGCTGGCCGCGGCGCGCGCCAAGAGTGTCACGTCCATCCTCAACCTGGCCCCACTGATCGAAGACGCTCCACGCCTCGGCCGCCTTGCCGACATCGTGATCGCGAACGAAACCGAGTTCGAGCGTCTTGCCGGCCAGGAAAACATGGGCACGGCGGATCGCGAGGCCGCGCTGAAACGACTCAATGCGGAGACGGGGCAAACCCTGATCGTGACGCTCGGCGCAGACGGCGTCATCGCAATCCGCGACGGCGTCATCTCCCGTGCGAAGGGATTGAAGATCGAGCCTGTCGATACAGTCGGTGCCGGCGACACGTTCTGCGGCTATTTCGCCGCGAGCCTGGACGAAGGCCTCGATTTCGAGGCATCGCTGCGGCGGGCCGCCGTCGCAGGATCGCTCGCCTGCCTCAAGCAAGGCGCTCAGCCATCGATCCCATCAAGCGCCGAAGTCGCAAACGAGCTATAGGGCAATTCGCCCCGCGACATATCGGGGCGGTTTGCCGTATGCAGCGTCTGTTTTCATTAGATTTCATTCGAATTTAATAGGTTTCCGGCGATGTTCCAGCCATCGCCGGCCTTCGCCAAGGGGTCGGCTTCTGTCACGGCTGCTCCATGAGGGGGCGACGCCTTCGTCCCCTGTGCCGATGAATGCCCCGTACGGCACATCCTTGCTTCCCGAGGAATACATGTTCATCTTTCGCATGAAATCGCTTGCAGCCAAGCTTATCCTCATTACGGGCGTTGCCATCGCCCTCGTCCTCCTCATTTCCAACTTCCTCCTCATCGGCGAGACGCGCAACCGCGTGCGGACCCTCACCATGGACCAAGCTAATCTCGAGGCGAAGGCTATCGCCAACGAGGTTGCCTCATCCGTCGGCGAGCTGGCAGGGGCCGCGCGCTCGATGGCCGGCACGATCGGTCATGGTCAGGAGGGCAAATATCTCGACCGCAAGGCCGTTCTGGACATGCTGAAGGCAAACGTCGAGCGGAACCAGTTTGCCTTCGGCAGCTGGTTTGCCGAAGAGCCGAACGCCTTCGACGGCCAGTCGCCGTCCATGGCCGGCAAGGCCGAATTCGGCGCAGCCAAGGATGGCACATTCAACCCGTACTGGACGAAGAGCAAGGACGGCGGCTTCAGCTTCTCCACCTTCGATTCCGACTATAAGGCTGCCTGGTACGCGCTCGCCGCAGAAAGCAAGAAGGGCGCGCTGTCGCCGCCTTATGCCGAGACGACGACCGGCGAGAATACCACGATGACGTCCATTGCCTATCCGGTGTTCTCGGGTGGCAAGATGATCGGCGTCAGCGGCGTCGACATCTCCCTCAAATCGCTCCGCGATAAGCTTTCGACGCTCCACCCCTTCGGCTCTGGCCGCGTTACGCTGCTCTCGCAGACCGGCAAATGGATTGTCTCGCCGATTCCCGAGCTTTCCATGAAGGACTATGACGGCGAAGGCACAGATGCCGTGAAGAGCGCGCTTTCGACGCTACAGCCAGCCGTCGTCAAGGACCTGAGCTACGATAGCTACGAGCCCTTCGACCGCGTCGTCTATCCCTTTGCCCTGCCCGACGTGAACACGACCTGGGTCATCCTCGTCGACGTCCCGCACTCGGCCATCAACGCGCCTGTTCAAGATCAAACCTCCATGATGGTTGTCGCCGGCATTCTCGTGCTCGCAGCCGTCATGATTGCCCTCTACCTAGCCGTCCGTTCCCTCGTCCAGCGTCCGATCGGCGGTCTCGTCGCCAGCGTCAAGGCACTCAGCGACGGCAAGTACGAGCAGCCGGTAGCCGGTCAGGATCGCGCTGACGAGATCGGCGCCGTGGCCAAGGCTCTTGAGGGCTTCCGCTTCGCACTCGCCGACACGCAGCGTCTTGAGGCCGAGGCAAACAACCAGCGCGATGCAGCCGAAACCGAGCGTGGCCGCTCGGAAGCCGAGCGGCATCAGTCGATCACGCTGCAGCGTCATATCGTGTCGATCGTCGGCTCCGGCCTGTCCGAATTGTCCCAGGGCAACCTCGGCCATCGCATCACCGAGGACTTCCCGGGCGAATACGCCAAGCTGAAGCAGGACTTCAACGCGGCTCTCGAAAGCCTCGAGGAAACCATCAACACGATGAACCTCAGCGTCGTGAACATCGGCTCCGGTACAAGCGAAATCAGCGGCAGCGCCTCCGACCTCGCCAAGCGTACGGAACAGCAGGCAGCAAGCCTGGAAGAAACGGCAGCCGCGCTCAACGAGCTCACCGCACAGGTCAACTCCAGCGCCGACAACGCCCGCACGGCGGCTGATAACGTCAACCTCGCCTGCGAGGATGCCGAAAAGTCAGGCGAAGTGGTGCGCAAGGCAATTGCTTCGATGCAGGGCATCGAGCAGTCCTCCACCGAGGTCTCGCGCATCATCGGCGTCATCGACGAGATCGCCTTCCAGACCAACCTGCTGGCCCTGAATGCCGGCGTTGAAGCCGCACGCGCCGGCGAAGCCGGCAAGGGCTTTGCCGTCGTCGCGCAGGAAGTCCGCGAGCTGGCCCAGCGTTCCGCGAACGCCGCCAAGGAGATCAAGACGCTCATCAACACTTCGGCCGTACAGGTCAAGGAAGGCGTCGATCTGGTCGGCCGCGCCGGCGATACGCTGCATAAGATCTCCGAGCAGGTCATGGGCATCAACGGCCTTATCCGCCAGATCTCCGCATCGGCCAGTGAACAGGCGATCGGACTGAAGGAGATCAACCAGGCCATGAACCAGATGGACCAGGTTACCCAGCAGAACGCAGCCATGGTCGAGGAGACGACGGCAGCCAGCATCACGCTGAACGACGAGGCCCAGACGCTGAAGCAACTCGTGACACGCTTCCGCGTATCCGGCATGAGCCACGCTTCCGCACTACGCTCGACGGCTCAGCAGATGCGCGCGCCGACGTATCGCCAAGCTGCAGCACCGGCACCGCGCCGCGCAGTTCCGCAGACTCAGGGCTCGGCAGCGCTCGCTCAGGACAACTGGGAAGAGTTCTAAGCCGAACTCGACGGCTTGAATGAAGAAAGGCGCCTGAGCAATCAGGCGCCTTTTTTACTGGCATGTTGAATGCTCAGGCTGCGTTCGAGGTCTGCTCCTCATTGAGGAACGCATAGATCGCCGAGGCGGAGTCGGTCGCACGCAGCTTGGCGACGAGATCGTGGTCGCGCAGCACGCGGGCGATGCGCGAGAGGGCCTTGAGGTGATCAGCGCCAGCGCCTTCCGGTGCGAGGAGCAGGAACACCAGATCCACGGGTTGATCGTCCAGGGCCTCGAAATCGACGGGCTGATCGAGACGCGCGAAGATGCCGACGATGGAATGGACGCTTGCCAACTTACCGTGCGGAATAGCGATCCCGTTACCGACGCCGGTCGAGCCAAGGCGTTCGCGCTGCAGGACAACATCGAAAATTTCCCGCTCCGAAAGCCCTGTGACTTTCGACGCCTTTGCAGCCAATTCCTGGAGGAGCTGTTTCTTGGAATTTACCCTAAGGGCGGGAATGATCGCATTTTGCTGCAGCAAATCTGCCAAAGCCATTTTATTTTCCTTCTGCGCCAAGAGAGGAGAGCGGCAGCCTAACTGCCGCCCTTCGCCTTGATCTCAGCTTTTGATACTGGCTGCATCGATCCAGCCAATGTTACCGTCGTGCCGACGATAAACGATGTTCAGTTGTTCCTTGCCTGGACTGCGGAATAGCAGCAGCGGCTCATCCGTCATGTCGAGCGCCATCACGGCGGTCGCGACAGACATTGTTTTTAGTTGCTTGGTGCTTTCGGCGACGATCGCCGGCGCGAAGTCATCCGGGATCTCGTCTTCGTGGTCCGACATGCCATCCATGACGGTGTAGGCAACTTCCGCAGAACCATTCTGGTGATTTCCGGCGTAGTGATCCTTCAGCTTGCGCTTGTAGCGGCGAAGGCGCTTCTCGATCCGCTCGGAAGCGGCATCGAAGGCCAACTGCGGGTCCATCGCCTCTCCGGCGGCATGCAATACAACTCCGCTATCGAGATGAAGCTTGCAGTCGGCGGAAAAACGGGCGTTGGCCTTATGCACGATCACTTGACCAGAATACCCTCCGTCGAAGTATTTCGTGACGGCGACACCGATTTGGTCCTCGATCCGCTGACGGAACGAGTCACCAATTTCCATATGTTTACCGGATACACGCACACTCATGGAGTTTCCCTTCTTACAGTGTTTGCGGGTACCAGTTTACGCCAAGGCTCACCCTCATCCAAGCACTTCGCGCGATCCCAAGCAAGATCGGCCGAAGTTGCCGGCTTCAGGCGCCCTGAGGATGATGGGGATAACTTCCAACGCTGTCCACAGCGCCAATTGCGGCGCGCTTCTAGCCAGAAGTTACCAAAATGTCAACAGACGCATGAATTAGAATTTATAAATACACGTATCGGTAGCTCCAGGCAGCAATCAAAAACCCGCAACCTTGGCCAAAGCGCGCTTCTCCCGCCGGCGCTGGACCGAGGATGCGATGTTCATCGCTTCCCGGTATTTAGCCACCGTGCGACGGGCCAGGTCGATGCCGCCCTTCTTGAGAATAACCACGATATCGTCGTCGGAAAGCACGGATTCCGGGCTTTCCTGCGAAATCAGCGTCCGGATCTTGTGGCGTACGGCCTCGGCCGAATGGCTGTCACCGCCTTCGACGGCGCTGATCGAAACGCTGAAGAAATACTTGAGCTCGAAGAGCCCCCGCGGCGTCAGCATGTACTTGTTGGATGTGACGCGGCTGACGGTGGATTCGTGCATCTTGATGGCGTCGGCCACCGTCTTGAGGTTGAGCGGCCGCAGGTGATCGACCCCATGCATCAGGAAGGCGTCCTGCTGCCGAACGATCTCACTCGCCACCTTCATGATCGTCTTGGCGCGCTGGTCGAGGCTCCGGGTCAGCCAGTTGGCGGTCTGCAGGCATTCCGACAGAAACGCGTGATCCTCACCACTCTTGGTGACTTTTGAAAAATACGCCTGGTTGACCAGAACGCGCGGCAACGTGTCGGGATTGAGCTCGATCAGCCAGCCGCCGTCGGAGCCTGCCCGCACGACGACGTCAGGCATGATCGCTTCCGACATTCCGGTTTCGAAGCCGGCACCTGGCTTGGGATTGAGCTGCCGGATCTCGCCCAGCATGTCGAGCAGATCTTCCTCGTCCACGCCACACAGCCGCTTCAGCGTCGCGAAGTCACGCCGGGCCAGGAGCTCGAGATTGCTGACCAGCGCCTGCATGGCAGGGTCAAAGCGGTCTTTCTGCCGAAGCTGGATCGCCAGGCACTCCGCCAGATTGCGGGCGAATACACCGGGCGGATCGAGCGCCTGCAAGGCGGCGATTACACGCTCGACATCGTCGACACCCGCGCCCAGCCTGTCGGCTGCTTCCGTCGCATCGCCCTGGAGATAGCCTGCCTCATCCAGCTGATCGACGAGATGTTGAGCGATCAGGCGATCGGCCATATCGGGCAGGACAAAGGGCAACTGCTGGGCAAGATGATCGCGAAGCGAGATTTGACCGGCAACGAAATCATCGAGATCGTAGCTCTCCGCCCCTTCGCCGCTGCCGGGCATCGACTTCCACTGGCTGATCAGCTCCGGAGCATCGGCGCGCTGCGGGACGCCGTCATCGGGAAACACGTTGGCATAATTGGCGTCGAGTTCGTCGCTGAGGCGGCTTGCCCCACCGCTGTTGCCACTCTCGTACCAATCGCCCGACAAGACCTCGGTTCGGCTATCGTAGCCGTCGTCGGAGGGGTCTTCAGCCTGATGCGCGTAGGCCTCGTCCTCCGCGCCCCCGCGCTCGCTGCCCGATTCCGCATCATTTGACGGAATCTCGAGCAGCGGGTTCTTTTCGACTTCCTGGGCAATAAACTGCGTCAGCTCGAAATGCGTCATCTGCAGCAACTGGATGGACTGCATCAGTTGCGGTGTCATCACCAGCGACTGGTTCTGGCGCAGGAAAAGATTGGCCGACAGTGCCATAGCGGACGCGAAACTCCCGTTCGTCTCCTCCGGGAAACCGCGTCCTGCCACGGGATCAGGCCACGGAAATCCAAGTTGGCCCAAAAATTGCTTTTTTATTCTATTTGGTCAAGCGGAACTGTCACAGAAGGTGAATTTCCGCGGCGCGAGAGCGCGTCAGAGGCTGAAATTATCGCCGAGGTAAAGGCGCCGCACTTCCGGGTTGTTGACGATGTCGTTGGCACGACCGTGCGTCAGCACTTCGCCGGCATGGATGATATAGGCGCGGTCGATCAGGCCCAACGTCTCGCGCACATTGTGGTCGGTGATCAGCACGCCGATGCCGCGCGCCGTCAGATGATGCACAAGATGCTGAATGTCGGCGACGGAGATCGGATCAACGCCCGCAAACGGCTCATCGAGGAGCATGAAGGTCGGATCGGTCGCCAGCGCGCGGGCAATTTCGAGGCGGCGACGCTCGCCACCGGAAAGCGACACGGCGGCGCTCTTGCGCAGCTTGCGAATGTGAAACTCATCGAGCAGTTCGTCGAGCTTCTTCTCGCGCGCAGCCTTGTCGTTGATGTGCACTTCCAGGACGGCGCGAATATTCTCTTCGACGGTCAACCCCCGAAAGATCGACGCTTCCTGCGGCAGATATCCGACGCCCAGCCGCGAGCGACGGTACATCGGCATCGTCGTGACTTCGTTGCCGTCGATCTCGATCGTACCTTCATCAACGGGCACAAGCCCGGTGATCATATAGAAGCAGGTTGTCTTGCCGGCGCCGTTCGGACCCAGCAGGCCAACGGCCTCGCCGCGTCGAACGACCAGCGACACGCCGTTCACGACACGGCGGGTGCTATAGGTCTTGGTCAGACCGCGCGCAATCAGCGTGCCCTGGTAACGGCTTTTGTCGCCGGCGGGGGCTTCAGCAGCTTTCTGCCCGGACCTGCCGAACATGGTCGATAGCGAGAATAACTTCACGTGGTACGGCCGGGGTCAGTTCTGTTTCTGCGATTTCGGATCAAGCTGAATCTGGACGCGCCCCCCGCAGCTCTCCAGCTGTGCCTGTCCCGTCTCCATGTGCACAGTCAGCTGGCAACCCGTAAAGACGTTGGGCCCATCGGTGAGGACGACCCTGTCACCCTTGAGGATGAAAAGCTGCTTGGCCATGTCGAACGAACCGTTGTCGGCGGTAGCTGTCTGCGTGCCCGAGGTCAGGTACACCTTGTCCGTCACCACGATGTGATCAATATCGGCGTTTCCGGATGAAATCGATGCCGAAGCATTCTTGGTGTCGGCGGCCTTGGCGTCGGCGGCAGGCGCGTTCGCGTCGCCGGCCTTCGGCTTGTAGTAGACCGTCATGTGGCCGGCCTGCAGCGTCGTCTTGCCCTGCACGACCTTCACATTGCCAGTGAAATCGGCCGTGTGCTCCTTATCGTGGATCTCCAGCTTGTCGCTCTCGATCTGGATCGGTTCGTCACTGCTGAGCTTCAGCCCATCCATCTGACTGGTTGTTGCCTGCGCCAGGGCGCCTCCGGTCAACACAAGCAGCGCAACCGCGCCACTCAGAAATACTGCTCCCGCCTTGCGGGTAGAAATGCGACAAGCGTTTGTCATGGTGACCCGGCTGTTAAGTGCCCTGTTTGTGAATAGCTGAGGGATCGACGTTCATGCGTACATTTCCCTCGAATGTGATCGTCTGCCCCTTATCCGTCATCTTGACCGACTGCGCAACAATAGAGGCACCATCTTTCTGAATGCTTACGGGATCCTCGCTGGTGAGCTTCCCGCCCTTGATGTCGACCTTGGCGCTCTGGAAGTTGGCCGTCAGCCCATTGCTCAAAAGGATGGCAAAGGGAGATTTGACATCGAGATTGTCGGTCGCACGATCGTAATCTGCGGCCGTCGCCTCGACGCGGGCGATCAGATCGTCCTTCATCGGGACGGCCGCCTTGATATTCTCAAGCGTCATCAGGTTGGGATTCTTGATATCCTGAAGCGCACGTTCCGCCAGCATCGAATAGTTGATGCCATCCGAGTTGCGGCCGGAGATGGCGGGCTTTTCCATCACCACCTTGCCATTCTCGATCTTGGCGCCCTCGATCTTGATGTTCTCCGGCAGGTAGGTGCGGATCACGGATACACCAATGAAGATCAGCGACACCACAACGGCCGCGATCGGAAGAATGACCTTCAGGCGGCGCACCCGTGCCGAATGGAAGCGCGCAGCGACATAGGCGCTTCGCTCCGGCGTCACATAGTCAGCCTGTCCCGTGGTGTTCAAAGTATTGAGCATAACCTGGTCCGTGTAGGTGATGGAGCAGCGTATATAAGCATTCTCGCGCTCGATCACAGTTCGTTTCGCATTATTACACTGACTTGCCAATATGGATTTTTTTCTGCAACAAGCAACAAAGGCGCCGACGCGTGCAAAATCTACGTGTCCGAACGGCGCAGGAGCCCTAGATTTGCGGGATCACGCGTGCTCCCCACCCCCTGGAGGAATGTATGGACAGTTCCATGATCGCCGATCGCCGCAGGCTTCGCCGCAAGGTCGGTTTCTGGCGCGTCGTCGCGGTGCTGCTGCTCGTGCTATTGGGTTACGCTGCTTACCGGGCACTCATCGGCGATATCGCGACCAGTCGGCCGCACGTCGCCCATGTGACCATTTCCGGGCTGATCACCGATGATGACGAGTTGCTGGAGCGGCTGAAGAAAATCGAAAAGAGCGATGCGGTGAAGGCCGTCATCGTCTCGATTTCCTCACCCGGGGGCACGACTTATGGCGGAGAGCGGATATTCAAGGCAATCCGCGCCATTGCCGCCAAGAAGCCTGTCGTATCCGACGTGCGCACGCTGGCCGCTTCCGCCGGCTACATGATCGCGACCGCCGGCGACATGATTATTGCCGGCGACAGCTCGATCACCGGCTCGATCGGGGTGATCTTCCAGTATCCGCAGATCAGGCCGCTGCTCGACAAGATCGGCGTTTCGATGGAAGAAATCAAATCGTCGCCCTTGAAGGCCGAACCGTCGCCATTCCATCCGGCGAGCGAAGAGGCCAAGGCCATGATCAACAACATGATTCTCGACAGCTACGGCTGGTTCGTCGATCTCGTCGCCGAGCGGCGCAAGCTGCCGCATGATGAGGTGCAGAAGCTTGCGGACGGCTCGATATTCACCGGCCGTCAGGCGCTCAAGGTCAAGCTGATCGACCAGATCGGCGGAAATGACGAGATCAGGACCTACCTTGAGACGCGCAAGGTCAGCAAGAACCTACCTGAGGTCGATTGGGACAAGAGAAGAAACACAGCTTTCCTGCTCGCGGACAGCGCGTCTCATATCCTCACGCTGCTTGGTTATGACGATCTTGCCAAGGCGCGTGACCTCGGCGGAATCCTGCCGCAGAAGTTGCTCCTTGACGGGCTCCTTTCAGTTTGGCAGGTTGGCAATGATTGATAAGAAATCAATAATTTAAGGGGGACGAAAGTGATCAAGTCCGAACTGGTGCAGATCGTTGCAGCCCGCAACCCGCATCTTTATCATCGTGACGTCGAGAATATCGTCAACGCGGTTCTCGATGAGATAACCGACGCGCTCGCGGCCGGCAATCGCGTCGAGTTGCGCGGCTTCGGCGCCTTCTCGGTGAAGAACCGCCCGTCCCGCTCCGGCCGCAACCCGCGTACCGGCGATACCGTTTTCGTCGAGGAGAAGTGGGTTCCCTTCTTCAAGACCGGCAAGGAGCTGCGTGAGCGCCTCAACCCGGGACAGGCCGACGAAGAGGATTGATCCTCTCCCTGATGCAGCCTGCGGCAAGCCCGCACTTGAACTTGGCTCTCAGCCCACTATCCTGCTGACCAGATCAAAGCGCTGCGTCAAAGTCGACGGGCGTTGATATACGGAGGCCGAGCATGGCGAAGAAGATCACCAACCTTTTGATTTTTTTACCACTCGGAATCATTTTGATCATCTTCTGCGTCGCCAACAGGCAGGTGGTGACGCTCGCCTTCAACCCGTTTCGGCCGGACGACCAAGTCCTTTCCTTGTCAGCGCCGTTCTTCGTGTTTCTTTTCATCACGCTGATCATCGGCATGCTGGTCGGCTCGGCAGCCACCTGGCTCAATCAGGGCAAATACCGCAAGCGCGCGCGAACCGAAGCGAAAGCGGCCGTTCGCTGGCAGGCCGAGGCGGACCGCCACAAAACCCACGCCGAGGAAATTGCGGGCCATCTGCCGTCGAGGTGACGCGCACGCCAAGGGCGGACAGCGGGCCGAAATTCAGCTATGCAACCACTTGCAGCCATAGATCCGGCTTCATAGCTATATAAAATGCGACCCACTGCACATCTGCTAGGCACAGTCGTTTCGCGGCATACGAGCCCTGCCTTGCGAGGATGAGACCATGAATATCGACGAAATCCTGCGGTCAGTCGTGGCCGTTCGCTCCTCAATTCCTGATGATGCCTTTACGGCCGGCACACTCGGCACGCGCCGGGAGGGAAGTGGCGTCGTCATCAAGCCATCCGGACTGGTCCTCACCATCGGCTACCTGATCACCGAGGCCGAGGAAGTCTGGCTGACCACGCTAGACGGGCGCGTTGTCGCGGCCCATCCTCTCGCCTACGATCAGGAGACCGGGTTCGGCCTGCTTCAAGCACTGGGTGACCTCGGCCTGCCGGCATTGGAATTCGGCGACGACATCGGCGCTAACCTCGGTGATCCCGTCGTGCTGGCAGATGGCATCGGCCAGTTCGTGGAAGCCAGGATCGTGGCAAAGCAGGAATTCGCGGGTTATTGGGAATATCTGCTTGATGAGGCGATCTTCACCACGCCTGCGCATCCCTCCTGGGGAGGCGCGGCACTCATTAATGGCGACGGCAAGCTGCTTGGCATCGGGTCACTGCGGCTGCAGATGAGTCAGGGCGGCGACGCCGTCGATATCAACATGATCGTGCCGATCAATCTGCTTCCGCCAATTCTGGACGACCTGATGACCCAGGGCCGCGTCAACAAGCCACCGCGTCCATGGCTCGGCGCGTTCTCCGCAGAAAGCAACGGCGATGTGATCGTTATGAGCGTCGCCGACGGAAGTCCTGCGGACGAGGCCGGCCTGCGCCGAGGCGACATCATTTCCGAGATCCGCGACGGCGAGGTCGATGGACTTGCCGATTTCTATCGCAAGGTCTGGAGCAGCGGCCCAGCCGGCGCGGAAATCCCGATGCGGGTGGTGCGCAATGGACGCGAGGCGTGGCTGCGCATCAGGTCCGCCGATCGCAATGCTTTCCTGAAGAAGCCGCAGCTTCAATAGGCCTGCGCATCCCGGGCGGCTGGGTAGAAACTCATCTCTTCGTAGTCGCCTTCCGCCGATGAGCCGGATCCCGTGACGATGAACCCCTTGGATCGATAGAAGGCGTTCGCACGCTCGTTCTTGACCAGGCATTTCAGCCGATACTTCCTGAGCGGCCAGTTCGGCAGCGCCGTGAGCAAGGCGGCTCCCGCCCCCTGCCCTTGCCAGGACTTGCTGATATAAAGCATGTGAATGAAATCGTCCGGCGGCCATAGGGTCATGAAGCCCGCGGTCTCACCGTTCGGCGCTTCTGCAATCCATAGGTCTTCGCCCTGTGTGTGGACGCTGAAATCCTCGTGGCGGAAGCTGGCCGGATCGACCCATTTGAATGTTTCGCGGCGGACGGCCAGATATATGTCGGCCAGCCTTTCCAACTCCGATTGAAGTGGCGATCTGATGGTCCACTTCACGGATGGTGACGTCGTCTGAATGGAGAAATCTGTCAATTCCGACCCTTATTCTGCGGCTTTGGCACTGACGGCGGCGTTGAAGCTGGAGAAGAACTGCTGCGCCAGCTTAGCGGAGGTTGAGTCGATCAACCGCGCGCCGAGTTGGGCAATCTTGCCACCAACCTGGGCCTTTGCTTCATACTGCAGGACCGTCTCCTGGCCCTCATCCTTCAATACGACATCAGCGCCGCCCTTGGCAAAGCCGGCAATACCGCCCTTACCTTCGCCCGAGATCGTGTAACTTTCCGGCGCCTGAATGTTGGAGAGCAGGACCTCTCCGTTGAACGTCGCCGAAACCGGACCGATCTTGACCTTCACCACTGCCGTGAGCTCCGTCGGGGACTTCATCTCCAGGTTCTGACAACCCGGAATGCACTGCTTCAATATCTCGGGATCATTGAGTGCCGCCCATACGACATCCCGGGGTGCGGCAATCCGTTCTTCGCCGGTCAAGTCCATCCGAAAATCCTCCCCTTTTCGACGTGGCTCAATTTATCACAGCCCGAAAGCGCTTTGCCAAGATGAAACGGAATGCTATTTGCACGGGCTCTATCGAATTGAAGCACGCGGAAGATTACGTTGAGACAGAAAGAACGCCGGCCAGGCCAGAAACCCGCCGCCGGCCCCTCCGGCGGACGCCGCGCCGACGATCGAGGCCCGCGCCCGGCAAAGCCCGCGGCGAAGCCGGCGCCGGCCCGTGAAAGGGTGCGCGAACCTGCCTCCGTGCCTACGGCAATCGACCGGCCGCTGATGGTGCGGACTGGCGAGCGTCCGGCTGAACGTGTGCCCGTCATCCTCGAATCCCTTGGCGCAGGCGACTTCCATCTGATCGACAGCGGCAACGGCGAGAAACTGGAGCAATACGGCCCCTACCGGATCGTGCGACCGGAGGGCCAGGCGTTCTGGCAGCCGTCCTTGCCGAAACAGGCTTGGGAGAAGGTCGATGCAGTGTTCACCGGCGATACCGACGAGGAAGGCACCGGGCGCTGGCGCTTTCCCAAGGAGGCGCTCGGCGAGACCTGGCCGCTCAATCTGCTCGGCGTGGATTTCCTCGGTCGCTTCACCTCTTTCCGCCACGTCGGCGTCTTTCCCGAGCAGATCGCCCACTGGACCTGGATGAAGCAACAGGTCGAGGCCGCCAAGCGGCCATTGAAGGTTCTGAACCTCTTTGGCTACACCGGTGTTGCCTCCCTGGTTGCCGCCGCTGCAGGCGCTGAGGTTACGCATGTCGATGCTTCCAAGAAGGCGATCGGCTGGGCGCGCGAAAACCAGGCGATGAGCCGGCTGGAGAAGGCGCCGATCCGCTGGATCTGCGAAGACGCGATGAAATTCATCCTGCGGGAAGAACGCCGCGGCAACACCTACGACATCATCCTCACTGATCCGCCGAGTTTCGGCCGCGGCCCGAACGGCGAGGTTTGGCATCTTTTCGCGCACCTGCCGCTGATGCTCGATATCTGCCGTGAAATCCTGTCTCCGAAGGCGGTTGGACTTGTGTTGACGGCCTATTCGATCCGGGCCAGCTTCTATTCGATCCATGAACTGATGCGCGAGACCATGCGCGGGGCCGGCGGTGTCGTCGAATCCGGCGAGCTCGTCCTTCGCGAGGCCGGGCTGGACGGCAAGGCGCCGGGCCGCGCACTCTCCACCTCACTCTTCTCCCGTTGGTACCCAAATGAGCCATGAACACAGGGGCCACGGCCCGCATAAGGTCGGGCACGTGAAAGAGGTTACCTCGCTCGCCAATCCGATCATCAAGGACATTAAGGCGCTCAGCGACAAGAAGACCCGCGAGCAGAGCGGCACCTTCATGGCCGAAGGCTTGAAGCTGGTCATCGACGCGATCGAACTCGGCTGGACGATCCGCACGCTTGTCTATGCCAAAGCGGCCAAGGGCAAGCCGCTGGTCGAGCAGATGGCGGCAAAGACGGTCGCCTCCGGTGGGCTGGTGCTCGAGGTCAGCGAGAAGGTGATTTCCTCGATCACCCGTCGCGACAATCCGCAGATGGTGGTCGGCATCTTCGAAAGCCGCTGGAAGCCATTGCGCGAGATCCACCCAAGGCCGGGTGAAACCTGGATCGCCCTCGATCGCGTGCGCGATCCCGGCAACCTCGGCACGATCATCCGCACAGCCGACGCTGCCGGCGCCTCTGGCGTCATCCTTATCGGCGAGACGACCGATCCCTTCTCGCTCGAAACGGTGCGCGCCACCATGGGCTCGGTGTTTGCCGTTCCCGTTGCACGCGCCACGGCGGAAGAATTCATTGCCTGGAAGAAGCACGCTGGAGCTTCCGTCGTTGCTACGCATCTGGCAGGGTCAGTTGACTACCGTACCATCGACTACAAGAAGAAGCCGGTGGTGATCCTGATGGGCAACGAGCAGTCCGGGCTGCCCGAGCATCTTGCCAAGGAAGCCGATGCGCTTGCCCGCATTCCGCAGCAGGGCCGTGCCGACTCGCTCAATCTTGCCGTCGCCAGCGCCGTCATGCTGTTCGAGGCGCGCCGCCACCTCCTCTCACTCGACGAGGCCAAATGACCGAACAGACGCTAGAACGACCGACGCTGCTTGCCCGGCCGCTGCCAATCCTGATCTTCATCGTCATCGCCGTCGCACTCGACCAGATCGTCAAGATCGTTGTCGACCACACCCTACCAATGCAGGAGCCGGTGCATCTTTTCCCGATGCTGGCGCTTTACCGAACCTACAATCTCGGCGTCGCCTTCTCGATGCTCTCGGGCATGGACGGCTGGTTCATCGTCGGCATGCGCCTCATCATCGTCGCTTTCGTCATCTGGCTCTGGCACCGCACCAACAAGCAGCGCACCTTCGCTCACCTCGGCTACGCGCTGATCATCGCCGGCGCGCTCGGGAACCTGATCGATCGCTTCCTCTACGGGCATGTGATCGACTACATCCTGTTTCACACCGAGACATGGTCGTTCGCCGTCTTCAACTTGGCCGACAGTTTTATCACGATCGGCGCGGGATGCGTGATTCTGGACGAGCTGATACAACCTAAAAACGCAGACCGTTAAAATCTTAGCGGTTTGCTGAAGGCATTTGGAACCGCCGCCATGCTATTCCGGCGGGCATGCAAGGTCTCGGTCAATTGCACGACAGACTTGCCGCCGCGTTCGGGCGGCATACCGCTCATCGCCACGGTGAGCGGGACTCGGATATTGTTGCCTATCAAGCCGAGTTCGTCTCACCGCAATTCCAACGCAGCCGCGTCGGCCGCAAGCTTCTATCCTGGTGGTTGGGCGGTCTCGGCCTTGTTGGCGGCTTTCTCCTTGTTGTCGTGGCGCAGGCGGGCGGCCCTCTGCTGCCATCGGTGGGGCTCGGCGTTGCCGCGCTGTCCTTCGTTGTCCTGCTCGCGATGCTCGCAACCACCAGACAACGCCCGTTGCGGAAACACCTCACCGGCGTTTCATCCGCATGGAGCCAGAGGGCGGCTCTCTTTGCGGAGATCCACGACGCGCTTGGCGACATTACCGTCACACGGAACATGGATCGGCGCATCGTTGGCGCCAACGAGGCATTTCGTCGGCTGACCGGCAGGCTCAATCCAGAGGGACTGACGTGTGAGGAGATTGGCATCGCCTTTCGACCGGGCTCGGCACCGCATCGCTTCGAGGTGGAGATCTCGACGCCGGAAGGCCAACGCATCTTTTTCTGGCGTGACGTCGTTACCCGCGACCCCGCCGACGGACGGCTCCTGCTGCAGAGCATCGCTCGCGATATCACCGACGAACGGCTGACCGCACAAGCCCGCGAGGAGGCCCGGCAGAAGGCCGAGTACAACAGCGCAGCCAAATCACGCCTGCTTGCCACGGTCAGCCATGAAATCCGCACTCCGCTGTCCGGCATCCTCGGCATGACGCATCTGCTGACCGAGACACGGCTGACGCAGGAACAGCAGAACTATCTGACGGGCATCCGCCAATCCGGCTATGCGCTGACGCAGCTGGTCGAGGACCTCCTAGACTTCTCGACCATCGAGGTCGGTCGTTTCCAATTGCGCCCCCGCGCAGAATCGCTGCGCAAACTCCTTGAAAGCGTCGTCGAAATGCTGGCCCACCGCGCCCATGAAAAGGGCATCGAGATTGGGACAACGGTATCCTCCGACCTTCCAGACATGATGAGCTTCGATCCGGCGCGCCTGCGTCAGATCCTGTTCAACGTGATCGGCAACGCCGTGAAATTCACGCAGGCGGGCGGCGTTTTCGTCCAGGCATCGCTGCAGGCGAACAACGTGCTGATCAGTGTCACCGACACCGGCCCCGGCATGACCGAGGAAGAACAAAACCGCATCTTCGGCGAATTCGAGCAGGGCGGAACGCTGGTCGAGAAGAGCGCCGGGACAGGGCTTGGTCTCTCCATCTCCGCCCGCATCATGCGCGAATTTGGCGGCACACTTACGGTGACAAGCGAAAAGGGAGCCGGTAGCGAGTTCAGCATCCGCTTTCCGATCGCCATTCCGGAGGAACGCCGCAGTCGCCACAAGGCCGTGCTTGCAGGCAGCGTCGTGCTGCTGCTGGCACCGGCCGGTTCGGCGCGCAAAGCGATATCGGAGACGATCGCAACGCTCGGCGGCGATTGCCACCTGGTCACCGACGGTGCGAGCGCCCATGACATGTTGCTCGCCATGGCTGCGGGCGACCGCAGGCCAACCGACATCATCGTCGACCACCGGATGTCGACGGAGTTCGCCGAGCACCTTGCCGACCGTGCTGAAATCGCGGCACTGGGACTGCGCAAAATCTTCCTGGTCAACCCCGAGGAGCGCAACGCCCATCCGCTCGACCTATTCGACGCGTGGCTGATACGGCCGCTGCGCGAGCAATCGCTGATCGACGTGCTGCGTGGACGGATGCGCGGCATGGAGAAGCGCGATGCGTTGAACGATAACCAGCCCGGTTTCAGCGTTGCCATTCCGGAAGCGGGAATCCAGAGTGGGCTGCGTATCCTGCTGGCGGAAGACGACCCGATCAACGCGATGCTCATTCGCGCCATGCTCGAAAAAGCCGGTCATACCGTCGAGCACGTCGAGCACTTCGAGACGCTGCTCGACGCCGCGCTGTCGGAGGGAAGCGTGCGCCCTGACATTGTCATCAGCGACCTTTCCATGCCAGGAGGCGACGGCATCGACATGCTTGGCCGGCTACGCGGGCACGAACGCCGGCTCGATCTTCCGCCTGTTCCGATCCTCGTGCTCACCGCCGACAAGCGCGATGAATCCCGTAGACAAGTCTTGCTGAATGGTGCAAACCGCGTCATGGTAAAGCCGGTTGACCCGATAAGGTTGCTGACGGAAGTCCAAGCTGTTGCTGCGCTTTCGGCCCGCCGCGTGGAAGCGCGGTAGCCATCAAATAACCGGCACGCTTCTTGCGTATGGCGGCTATATGATGTCACTTTCCTGTCGCATATAAGTGTTTTATGGCGTGTCAAAAGCCGGCAACGGGAGAATCGCCATGTCAGCAGACGCCCTCAACTGTGACGCTGTCGCCGAGACCCCCCGGCCATCGACCACGCTTGCGCTAAAGGAAGGCGACGTTCTCGGCCGCATCGGCAATCTCGAAACTCGCCTTGCCCGAACGGCCAGCGAGATCGATGCCGCCCAGGCCGTCCGCTTCCGCGTCTTCGTCGAAGAAATGGGGGCACAGCTTTCGCCGGAGGCCATGCGCCGCAAGCGCGATTTCGATTCCTACGACACGTTCTGCGATCATTTGCTCGTGCTCGACCGCTCGATCGAGGGTGACGGCGAGGACCAGATCGTCGGCACCTATCGCCTGCTGCGACAGGAAGTCGCGATGGCGAACGGCGGCTTTTACTCGGCTTCGGAATTCGCCATCGACGAGCTGCTTGCTCGCCATCCGGACAAACGGTTCATGGAACTCGGCCGCTCCTGTGTGCTGCCCGACTACCGCACCAAGCGCACGGTCGAGCTTCTGTGGCAGGGCAACTGGGCCTATGCGCTGAAGCATGGCATGGGCGCCATGTTCGGTTGCGCCTCCTTCCCGGGCATCCACCCGGAAAGCCATGCGCTGGCACTGTCCTTCCTGCATCACAACGTCGCCGCGAAGGATGAGTGGGCCGTCGCCGCTCTTCCGCACCTTGCGCGCGACATGGATCTGATGCCGGCCGAAGCCATCAACCCGAAGCGGGCGCTGATGGCACTGCCGCCGTTGATCAAGGGTTACCTGCGCCTCGGCGCCATGGTCGGTTCGACCGCCGTGGTCGACAAGGCCTTCAATACGACGGATGTCCTGATCGTGTTGCCGATCGCCAGCATTTCCGATCGCTACCTGAACTACTACGGCGCCGACGCCGGTCGTTTCGCGAGCTGACTTTCAAGCAGATGGAAGACGGAGCGGGAGGATGCCTCCCGCTCCGTTTTTATTTCACGATCCAGCCGTATAGGCGGCGATCGCCGCCATGTTGACGATGTCGGAATCCTTTGCGCCCATCGAAGTGATCTGAACGGCCTTGTCGAGGCCGACGAGGATCGGGCCGATGACAGTCGAACCGCCAAGCTCCTGCAGCATCTTCGTGGAGATCGAGGCTGAGTGAAAGGCCGGCATGACGAGCACGTTGGCCGGGCCGGACAGGCGGCAGAACGGATACTGCTCCATGACCTTGCGGTTCAGCGCCACGTCGGCCGCCATCTCGCCGTCATACTCGAAATCGAGGCGGCGCTTGTCGAGGATTTTCACCGCCTCGCGCACACGCTCGGAGCGTTCGCCCGATGGATGACCGAAGGTCGAATAGGCAAGCATGGCGACGCGCGGCTGATAGCCCATGCGGCGCGCAAAGCCTGCGGCCTCGACAGCGATATCGGCGAGCTCCTCGGCGTTCGGCATATCGTGAACCGCTGTATCGGCGACGAACACCGTCCGGCCGCGGCACAGCGCGATCGATACGCCGATGACCCGATGGCCGGGTTTCATGTCGATGCAGCGGCGCACATCTTCCAGGGCCGTCGAATAGTTGCGGGTGATACCAGTAACCATCCCATCGGCGTCACCAAGCGCCACCATGCAAGCGGCGAAGTGGTTGCGATCCTGATGGATCAGACGCTGTGCGTCACGATGCAGGTAGCCTTTGCGCTGCAGGCGCGCATAGAGGTAGTCGATATAAGTTTCGACGCGGGTGGAGATACGTGCGTTGACGATTTCCAGCCCCGGCCGATTGAGGTCGATGCCGGCGCGCTCGGCGGTCTGGTGGATCAGGTCTTCGCGGCCGAGCAGGATCGCCGTGCCGAGCTCCTGGTTTGCGTAGGACATTGCCGCACGCATGACCTGCTCTTCTTCGGCCTCGGCAAAAACCACCCGCTTTGGACGGCGGCGAACGCGTTCGTAGAGGCTCGCCAGCGTCGAGGCGATGGGATCGCGGCGGCCGGAAAGTTCGCGGGCATAGGCCGCCATATCTGTAATCGGCTTGCGCGCTACGCCGCTGTCAATCGCTGCCTGTGCCACGGCAACCGGGATCGCCGAGATCAGGCGCGGATCGAACGGCACCGGAATGATGTATTGCGCACCAAAGCGCGGGCGGTTGCCCTGATAAGCGGCAACAACATCGTCAGGAACGTCCTCGCGGGCGAGATTTGCCAGCGCCTCAACAGCAGCGATCTTCATGGCGTCGTTGATGGTGGTCGCACGGACGTCCAGCGCGCCACGGAAGATATAGGGAAAACCGAGGACGTTGTTGACCTGGTTCGGATAATCGGAGCGACCCGTTGCCATGATGGCGTCGTCGCGGATGCGGGTAACCTCTTCGGGCGTAATTTCCGGATCGGGATTGGCCATCGCAAAGATGATCGGGCGATCAGCCATGGAGCGGATCATGCTCTCGGAGAACGCGCCCTTCTGCGAGAGGCCAAAAACCACGTCCGCGCCCTTCATCGCCTCCTCGAGCGTGCGCGCCTTGGTCTTGACCGCATGCGCCGATTTCCACTGGTTCATGCCCTCGGTGCGGCCCTGGTAGATAACGCCCTTGGTGTCGCAAAGGACGATATTCTCGGGCGCGAAGCCCATGGCCTTGATGAGCTCAACGCAGGCGATGGCTGCTGCACCCGCGCCATTGCAGACGAGTTTCGTCGTTTTCAGGTCGCGACCGGTCAGTTCCAGCGCATTGATGAGACCAGCGGCAGCAATGATCGCCGTGCCGTGCTGGTCATCATGGAAAACCGGGATGTCCATCAGTTCGCGCAGACGCTGCTCGATGATGAAACAGTCGGGCGCCTTGATGTCTTCGAGATTGATGCCGCCGAACGAGGGACCGAGGAAGCGGACGCAGTTGATGAACTCATCGACGTTTTCGGTATCGACTTCGAGATCGATGGAGTCGACGTCGGCAAAGCGCTTGAATAGCACCGACTTGCCTTCCATAACAGGCTTGGAGGCCAGTGCACCGAGATTGCCGAGACCGAGAATTGCGGTACCATTCGAGATGACCGCGACCATGTTGCCGCGCGTCGTATAATCATAGGCGGTGGCCGGATCGGCGGCGATTGCCTTCACCGGAACGGCAACGCCAGGCGAATAGGCGAGCGACAGATCGCGCTGGGTCGCCATAGGCTTCGTGGCGTTGATCTCCAGCTTTCCGGGCCGCCCCATGGCGTGGAACTCAAGAGCCTCGTTGTCGGTCACTGATGTAACCGGCCGCTGCTTCTTCTCGGTGTCGGGCATTTTTCCTCCAACGTCTTGTGGGTGACGCCTTGCTCTTCCTCAATCGCGGTTGTCATCTATAGCGGCGGGCGGCTAGGGTTGGCACCTCTTTTTTGGAAAAAATGCATCTCCGTGAACGAACGAATAGACACTGGAATAGAAGCCTTTTCGGCTGCCGAGCTGGCCACGGAAGAAAGCCGCGCCTCGGCAACGCCGATGATGGAGCAATTCATCGAGATCAAGGCCAACAACCCTGACTCGTTGCTGTTCTATCGCATGGGCGATTTCTACGAGCTGTTCTTCGAGGATGCTGTGGAAGCCTCCCGTGCACTGGGCATCACGCTGACCAAGCGAGGCCAGCACATGGGGCGGGACATTCCTATGTGCGGCGTGCCTGTTCATGCGGCCGACGACTACCTGCAGAAGCTGATCGCCCTCGGTTTCCGGGTTGCCGTCTGCGAGCAGGTCGAGGACCCGGCCGAAGCCAAGAAGCGCGGATCCAAGTCCGTCGTGAAACGCGACGTTATCCGCCTGGTGACGCCGGGCACAATTACCGAGGAAAAGCTGCTTTCGCCGTCGGAATCGAACTATCTGATGGCACTTACCCGGATTCGCGGCAGCGCCGAGCCGGTATTGGCGCTGGCTTGGATCGACATCTCGACCGGAATTTTCCGCCTGGCCGAGACCGAAAGCTCGCGGCTGCTTGCCGATATCCTGCGGATCGACCCGCGTGAACTGATCGTGCCCGATACGATCTTTCACGATGCCGAGCTGAAACCTGTTTTCGACGTACTCGGCCGCACCGCCGTTCCGCAACCATCCGTGCTCTTCGACAGCGCCACCGCCGAGGGGCGGATCGCGCGCTATTTCAATGTCTCGACGCTTGATGGGTTCGGCACCTTTTCGCGCGCCGAGCTTGCCGCCGCCTCTGCAGCCGTCGCCTATGTCGAGAAGACACAGATCGCCGAACGGCCGCCGCTCGGCCGGCCGGAGCGCGAAAGCGGCGCGTCAACGCTGTTCATCGATCCCGCCACCCGTGCCAATCTCGAACTTGCCCGCACGCTTTCAGGCGATCGCAACGGCTCGTTGCTGAAGGCGATCGACCGTACCGTGACGGGCGGCGGGGCACGCTTGCTGGCCGAACGGCTGATGTCGCCGTTGACCGATCCCATCCGGATCAATGAGCGGCTGGATTCGATCGGTTTCCTGATGGAGGAGCCTTCGCTTTGCGGCGACCTGCGCCACCATCTCAAGCATGTTCCCGATATGCCGCGCGCGCTTTCGCGTCTTGCACTCGACCGTGGCGGGCCGCGTGACCTTGCCGCCATCCGTCAGGGCCTGAGTGCTGCGGGCGATGTCGCCCGGCTGCTGTCGGAAGCACTGCTGCCGGAAGAGCTGAAGCTCGCGCTTTCTCGCCTCGAGGCCCTCCCGGCCGGCCTCGCAACGCTGCTTTCCGAAACACTGGGCGACGAGCTGCCGCTGCTGAAGCGCGACGGCGGCTTCTTGCGGGACGGCGCCAACACCGAACTGGACGAGGTCAGGGCGCTGCGCGATCAATCGCGCCGGGTGATTGCCGGCCTGCAGCTGCAATATGCCGAGGAAACCGGCATCAAATCGCTGAAGATCAAGCACAACAATATCCTCGGCTACTTCATCGAAGTCACTGCCGGCAATGCCGGGCCGATGACCGATACGCCGGAGGCCAAGGGTCGCTTCATCCACCGCCAGACGATGGCGAACGCGATGCGCTTCACCACCACCGGGCTTGCCGATCTGGAAAGCCGGATCGCCAACGCCGCCGACAAGGCGCTTGCTATCGAACTGGCGGCATTCGACCACATGACCTCGGCCGTCGTCGCCGAAGCGGAAGCAATCAAGGCAGGCGCTCGCGCGCTCGCCGTTATCGACGTTGCCGCCGGCCTTGCGCTGCTTGCAGACGAGCAGGCTTATTGCCGGCCTCTGGTCGACGGCTCGAAGATGTTTGCGATCGAAGGCGGACGCCACCCTGTCGTCGAACAGGCGCTGCGGCGGCAATCATCTGGCCCGTTCGTTGCCAACAACTGCGATCTCTCTCCCGTCTCCGGCGGAAAGGATGGCGCGATCTGGCTGCTGACCGGCCCGAACATGGGCGGTAAGTCGACCTTCCTGCGTCAGAATGCACTGATCGCGATCCTCGCGCAGATGGGGTCCTTCGTGCCGGCGACGTCAGCCCATATCGGCATCGTCGATCGGCTGTTCTCGCGCGTCGGCGCTTCCGACGATCTTGCGCGCGGCCGATCGACCTTCATGGTCGAAATGGTCGAAACGGCGGCGATCCTCAATCAGGCGACCGACCGGTCCCTTGTCATTCTCGACGAGATCGGCCGTGGTACGGCTACCTTCGACGGCCTTTCCATCGCCTGGGCCGCCGTCGAACATCTGCACGAAGGGAACCGCTGCCGCGGCCTCTTCGCCACCCACTTCCACGAACTGACGGTGCTGTCGGAAAAGCTTGCACGGTTATCGAACGCGACGATGCGCGTGAAGGAATGGGACGGCGACGTGATTTTCCTGCACGAGGTCGGCCCAGGTGCTGCCGACCGCTCCTACGGCATCCAGGTTGCCCGGCTTGCCGGCCTGCCGGCCTCGGTGGTGGCGCGTGCCCGCGACGTGCTGACACGCCTCGAGGACGCCGACCGCAAGAACCCGGCGAGCCAGCTCATCGATGACCTGCCGCTGTTCCAGGTGGCGGTTCGGCGCGAGGATGCCAGCCGTGGCCCATCGAAGGTGGAAGAAGCGCTAAAGGCCATGAGCCTCGACGACATGACCCCGCGCGAGGCGATGGGCGCACTCTACGACCTCAAGAAGAAGCTGAAGCAGGGCTAGCCGATGTTCATGGATCGGCTGTTCAACGAGACCCAGAGGCTTGCGGCGATCTTCAACGCGCTTGAAGCGCTGCGGCTTGCGGATGAGCACGGCACCCCGCGCGGCTGGGCTTCGCCCTTCGGCCTGCTGCAGATCATCCGCTGCTGCGCCCGGATTCTGGAACTTTCCTCGTGTGTTGCCAAAGCCGGCTACCGCGAGTGCGACCAAGAGACGCTGGAGGCGATCACCAGCGAAACGCGGCAGGTGCTCTATTCCGTACAGGCTCAGATCGCTGCCTGATCGCCCGATGCCGCTGCTTTCGCGCGCGGCAACACCTTTTCGCCAAAATTAAAGGTTCTGCAGTATGAAAGCCCGTGTCATCGGCGGGCAAAGAGGCTATAGCGCATGCAGACGAAACGAGAGGAGCAGCAGCACACGGCTGCGCCACGCGAACAGGAAGCCGCCCCGCGCATGGCGACGACGAACGACATCGATTTCTCCGATATCCTCGACACCGATCATCTCTCGAAGACGTGCGACGCGGTGGCCGAGGCCAACAAGACGCGGCCCGACGTCATGCGGTCCGATCTGCTGGCGATCCTCAAGAAGGCGAGCAGCGAAGGTAGACAGATAGCGCGCGAGTTGCTTTCTGCCGATGGCAGCGGCATCAATTGTGCCCGCCGTATTTCCTGGCTGCAGGACCAGATCGTCACGGTCCTCTACGAGTTCGTCTGCACCCACGTCTTTCCGAAGCAGAAGGACAAGTTCGCCGTCACCGCCGTTGGCGGCTATGGCCGCGACACGCTGGCGCCAGGCTCCGATATCGACCTTCTGTTCCTGTTCCAGCCGAAGCCGGCGGAGGAGACGCACAAAGCAGTCGAATTCATGCTCTACGTCCTCTGGGACATGGGCTTCAAGGTTGGCCATGCAACGCGCACCCTGGAAGAGTGCATTGCGCTGTCGAAGTCGGACATGACGATCCGCACGGCGATCCTCGAGATGCGCTACATCTGTGGCCTGCGATCGCTGGAAACGCAACTGGAGACGCGCTTCGACAAGGAAATCGTCACCGGCACCGGCCCCGAATTCATCGCCGCCAAGCTTGCCGAGCGTGACGAGCGCCACCGCAAGGCGGGCGACACGCGCTATCTCGTCGAGCCGAACGTCAAGGAAGGCAAGGGCGGCCTGCGCGACCTGCACACGCTCTTCTGGATTTCGAAATACTACTACCATGTTCGCGACACGGCGGAGCTGGTGCCACTCGGGGTTCTCTCCAAGCACGAGTATCGCGTTTTCGAGAAGGCCGACGACTTCCTCTGGGCGGTGCGCTGCCACATGCATTTCCTGACCGGAAAGGCCGAGGAACGGCTGTCCTTCGACATTCAACGCGAGATCGCCGAAGCGCTTGGATATCATTCGCGACCCGGCCTTTCGGCCGTCGAGCGCTTCATGAAGCACTACTTCCTCGTCGCCAAGGACGTCGGCGACCTGACGCGCATCCTCTGCGCGGCGCTCGAGGATCAGCAGGCGAAGTCGACGCCCGGCCTCACCGGTGTCATCAGCCGCTTTGCGCACCGCAGCCGCAAGATCGCCGGCAGCACGGAGTTCGTCGAGGACCGCGGTCGTATCGCGCTTGCAAGCCCGGATGTCTTCAAGCACGACCCGGTCAACATCATCCGCCTGTTCCATGTTGCCGACATCAACGGGCTGGAATTCCATCCCGATGCGCTGAAGCGGGTGACGCGCTCGCTCAACCTCATCGACAGCGATCTGCGCGAAAACGATGAGGCCAATCGCCTCTTCATGTCGATCCTGACTTCGAAGGGCGACCCCGCGCTCATTCTGCGGCGCATGAACGAGGCCGGTGTGCTCGGCCGCTTCATTCCCGAATTCGGCAAGATCGTCGCGATGATGCAGTTCAACATGTACCACCACTATACGGTGGACGAGCATCTGATCCGCACCGTCGACGTCCTGTCGGAAATCGACAAGGGCAAGGCCGACGACCTGCACCCGCTCGCAAACAAATTGATGCCCGGCATCGAGGACCGCGAGGCGCTCTACCTTGCCGTGCTGCTGCACGACGTTGCCAAGGGCCGCCAAGAAGACCATTCCATTGCCGGCGCCCGTGTCGCCCGCAAGCTGTGCGCCCGTTTCGGCCTGTCGCAGAAGCAGACAGAGTTGGTCGTCTGGCTGATCCAGGAGCATCTGGTCATGTCGATGGTCGCGCAGACGCGCGACCTTACGGACCGCAAGACGATCACCGACTTCGCCGATGTGGTGCAGTCGCTCGACCGGCTGAAGATGCTGCTGATCCTGACGATCTGCGACATCCGCGCCGTCGGTCCCGGTGTCTGGAACGGCTGGAAAGGCCAGTTGCTGCGCACGCTTTACTATGAAACGGAACTGCTGCTTGCCGGCGGCTTCTCGGAGGTTTCGCGCAAGGAGCGCGCCAATTTCGCAGCCGAAGCGCTCTACAACGCGCTCTCCGACTGGAGCCAGAAGGATCGCAAGATCTATAGCAAGCTGCACTACCAGCCCTATCTGCTCTCCGTTCCCCTGGAAGATCAGGTCCGGCACGCCGGCTTCATCCGGCAGGCGGACAAGGCCGGCCAAGCGCTGGCGACAATGGTGCGGACCGACAGTTTCCACGCGATCACCGAGATCACCGTATTGTCGCCTGACCATCCGCGCCTCCTGGCCGTCATCGCCGGTGCCTGTGCCGCTGCCGGTGCCAACATCGTCGACGCGCAAATCTTCACGACGTCGGATGGGCGCGCGCTGGACACGATCCATGTCAGCCGCGAGTTCAAGGACGATGCCGATGAGCTTCGCCGCGCCGGCACCATCGGGCGGATGATCGAGGACGTGCTTTCCGGCCGCAAGCGACTGCCCGAGGTCATCGCGACCCGCACCAAGAACCGCAAGAAGAGCAAGGCCTTCGTCATCCCGCCATCGGTCAACATCTCCAACAGTCTGTCGAACAAGTTCACGGTCATCGAAGTCGAATGCCTTGACCGACCCGGCCTGCTGTCGGAAATCACAGCGGTTCTATCGGATCTCTCGCTCGACATTCAGTCGGCCCGCATCACCACCTTCGGCGAGAAGGTCATCGACACCTTCTACGTGACCGATCTCGTCGGCCAGAAAATCTCGGGCGACAGCAAGCGCTCGAATATCACCGCGCGCCTCAAGGCCGTGATGGCCGAGGAACAGGACGAGCTGCGCGAGCGCATGCCCTCCGGCATCATCGCGCCGCCTGCTACGGCCAGCGCCGCGATGCAAACAGAAAAGAAGGCGGATTCGCCCGCATGAGCCCAAACGCATGAGCCTCGTTAGAAAATTCGCCACCGTCGGCGGCGCCACGCTCGGCAGCCGCATCTTCGGCTTCGCCCGTGAAACGCTGATGGCGGCCGCACTCGGCACCGGTCCGATGGCCGACGTCTTTTATGCCGCCTTCCGTTTTCCGAACCTCTTCCGGCGGCTCTTTGCGGAAGGCGCTTTCAATGCCGCCTTCGTGCCGCTCTTTGCCAAGGAAATCGAGGCGAACGGCACCGATGGTGCCAAGCGCTTTTCTGAAGAAGTGTTCGGCGTGCTGTTTTCGGTGCTGCTGCTCATCACCATCGTGATGGAGCTCTCCATGCCCCTGCTCGTGCGCTTCGTCATCGCGCCGGGCTTTACCAACGATCCGGACAAGTTCGACATTACCGTGCGCATGGCGGCGGTCATGTTCCCCTACCTCATGTGCATGTCGCTGACGGCGATGATGAGCGGCATGCTGAATTCGCTCCATCATTTCTTCGCCGCCGCGATTGCGCCCGTTTTCCTCAACGTCGTGATGATCGGCGCGCTGTTCTACGCGCTCTATATCGGCGCGGAGCCCCTGCAGACCGCGTGGTATCTCTCCTGGGGCGTGCTCGTCGCCGGTATCCTGCAGCTCGCCGTCGTCTACTTCGGCGTGCTCCACGCCGGCATGAGCATCGGGTTGCGTTTCCCGCGCTTCACGCCCAACGTCAAACGACTGCTGATCCTCGCGATCCCCGCGGCGGTGACTGGCGGCATTACCCAGATCAACCAGATGATCGGCCAGGCGATTGCGTCCTCGCGCGAAGGCGCCATTGCAGCCCTCCAGTATGCCGACCGTATCTATCAGCTGCCGCTCGGCGTCGTCGGCGTCGCCGTCGGCGTGGTGCTGCTGCCGGAACTTGCCCGCGCCCTGAAGGGCGGCAATCTGCGCGAGGCCGCAAACCTGCAGAACCGGTCGATGGAATTCGTACTGTTCCTGACCATCCCCGCTGCCTTCGCGCTCTGGATTCTCTCCGACGAAATCATCCGTGTGCTCTATGAGCGCGGTGCCTTCCATCAGGAAAACACCTCCATCGTCGGCTCCATCCTCGCCATCTACGGCATTGGCCTGCCGGCTTTCGTGCTGATCAAGGCGCTGCAGCCGGGATTCTACGCGCGCGAGGACACCAGGACGCCGATGCGCTTTTCCGCCATCGCCGTTGGCGTCAATTGCGCCACGGCGCTGACGCTCTTCCCGTTCCTCGGCGCTCCCGGCATTGCAGTCGCGGAAGCGACGGCAGGCTGGATAAGCACCGTACTGCTCTTCACCACCCTGCTGCGTCGTCGCCATCTCACCTGGGAATGGGCCTTGGCGCGGCGCACGGCGCTGCTCGTCGTGTCGGCGGCCGTCATGGGCGGCGTGATCATGTACCTGCAGCACCGCTGGGAGCCGTGGCTTGCCTCAAGCGCGCACCTGACGACGAAGGTCGGCACGCTCGGCCTTCTGATCGTGATCGCCATGGCTGTCTACTTCGCGACCGCATTCCTGATCGGTGGCGCAAATCTCGGCATGATCCGGCGCAATCTCAATCGCAAGCCGGCTGCAAAGGTAGACGGTTGAGCCTCAGCAATAGGTCCATCGTCGTTTGGCGCCTACGTCCACATGGACGATGCCGTTGCAGTAACGGCCGATCCCGCCGATTCCTGGTGCCGATTCAGCGATCGCAATGATGGTGCGCTCCGAAACGCCGGGGATCCGGATATCGGCGGCTGCGCAGTAGCGATGCTGGGAATGAGATCGACCGTGCGCCCGGAACCCCGAGGTTACCATTGGACGGCGACCGGTCTTGGCGGCGATATAAGCAAGAACGCCGCGTAGCCGCGGCGGGAAGCAGTTCGCCTGGACGCTGACGGTCTGCAGCGAGTAGGCAAGCGTTTCCTTATGCTTGAGCGGCGGTATTGCAACTCTTCTGACGTTCTGGGCGTCGGCACTGTCGAAACACGACAGACTGAACAGGCCGGCGAGTGCGATGGAAAATGCCGAATGCATGGTTCCCTCCCCTCGAAATGCGCCGGCATCGCCGGCGCAGTTTTTGGCGAATGGAACGCTCACCCCAAAAATGGCCTTTTTGTGAAATTCTTTACCTACCGTTACGGAACCGTAACACAATTTACGGCCAATTGATGAATTAGCTCTACCTCAGAGGTGGTATAAATTTCCAAGCTGCGTAAATTTTCTTGACATATTCACAGCAAGCAATTCATCGCCAATCTCCCGTTCATAGCGTTTCTCGTGCAAATACCACCGCCAATCCCCGCCGGGTGCAATGCGTGTCAAAACGCTTGCTAGACCTCACGGTCGCGAAGGCGCTCCCGTCGGCGCGAGGAGCATGATCCTTGACCGAGCCCCCGCAACCGGCAACAACACGACACGACAAATCGGAGCCTGCAATGTCCCAATCGCTCTTCCTCGTAACGCTCGTCGTCGACGACTACGATCGCGCCAAGGACTTCTACTGCGGCGCGCTCGGCTTCGAATGCCTCCAGGATGACGTCCAGCCGGATGGCAAGCGCTGGGTCGTCGTCAGACCGAAGGGCAGCGACGGCGCAGCCTTTCTGGTCGCGCAGGCGGCCAACGATCGGCAGATGGCGGCAATGGGCAACCAGACGGGCGGGCGTGTCGGCTTCTTTCTCAAGACCGACGATTTCGCAGGCGACCATGAGTCGATGCTGGCCAAGGGCGTGCAGTTTCTCGAGGCGCCGCGGCACGAAAGCTACGGGACCGTCGCCGTGTTTGCGGATCCTTACGGCAACACCTTCGATCTGATCGAACACGCCGCAGGCTGAACCCCTTGATTGCGGGAGCGCGCGCGTGCATAAGCGCGCCCGTTAGCAACATGGGTTACAGACCCTGGGGCCCTCCACCAGCCTAATCGAGGACATAATGAACGAATTCAGGAAAGTCGTTTTTTCCGGCGTCCAACCGACCGGCAATCTCCATCTCGGCAACTATCTCGGCGCGATCCGCAAGTTCGTGGCACTGCAGGAAGGCAACGACTGCATCTACTGTGTCGTGGATATGCACGCGCTGACGGCGCAGCTCGTCCATGAGGATATGCCGAACCAGATCCGCTCGATCGCCGCCGCCTTCATCGCCTCTGGCATCGATCCGGAAAAGCACATTGTCTTCAACCAGTCGGCCGTGCCGCAGCATGCAGAACTCGCATGGATCTTCAATTGCGTAGCGCGCATCGGTTGGATGAACCGCATGACGCAGTTCAAGGACAAGGCCGGCAAGGACCGCGAGCAGGCCTCGCTCGGTCTCTACGCCTATCCGAGCCTGATGGCTGCCGACATCCTCGTCTATCGCGGGACGCATGTCCCCGTCGGCGACGACCAGAAGCAGCACCTTGAACTCGCCCGCGACATCGCCATGAAGTTCAACCTCGACTACGCGGAGCATATCCGCAAGACGGACTATGGCATCGACATCACCGTCGGCAACGAGCCGGTGCATGCCTATTTCCCGATGGTCGAGCCGCTGATCGATGGCCCGGCGCCGCGTGTCATGTCGCTTCGCGACGGTACCAAGAAGATGTCGAAGTCGGATCCATCAGATCTTTCGCGCATCAACCTGATGGACGACGAGGAGGCGATCTCGAAGAAGATCCGCAAGGCCAAGACCGATCCGGACGGCTTGCCCAGTGAAGTCGACGGTCTCAAGGGTCGCCCGGAAGCGGACAACCTTGTCGGCATCTACGCGGCGCTCGCTGACAGGTCGAAAGCTGACGTGCTTGCCGAATTCGGCGGGCAGCAGTTCTCGGTCTTCAAGCCGGCGCTCGTCGATCTCGCCGTCAATGTGCTCTCGCCGATCACCGCCGAGATGCGCCGCCTGATGTCGGACACCAGTCACATCGACGCGACCCTGCGCAACGGCAGTGAACGGGCTCGGGCCCGCGCCGAGGTGACGATGAAGCAAGTGCGCGACATCGTCGGCTTCTTGTACTGAGATAGGCCTCAAGAGCTTACCCGGGGCGACCTTTGCCGCCCCGGGCTTGTCGAAGCCAGACCTGCGGCGTAGTCTGTTGAAACGACCGTCAGGAGGCTTCGATGCGAGATCGCAACCTCATCCAGATCGGCACGATGGAGATCCGGTTTCTGATCGACGAGGATCAGAGTGCCGGCGGTCTCGTGATGTTCGAATTCACGGTCCCGCCCCAGGCACGCGTCCCCGCCCCCCATTACCACCGGGACGTCGACGAAGTGATCTACGGATTGTCCGGCACGATGTCGACGACGCTGGACGGGCGCAAACACGAGATCGCAGCAGGGGAAACCCTGTTCATTCCGCGCGGTTACGTCCACACCCACGAGAACCTGCATGGCGAAACCGCCAAGGCGTTGATCACCATGACGCCCGGCCTGATCGGCAGGCGCTATTTCGAGGAGATGGCGTCGGCCATCAATGTTCAGGGCAAGCCTGACATCGAACATGTGAAGGCGATCATGCGTCTCTACGGACTGGTTCCGGCCTGACTACAGCACGCAGGCGATCCTTCGAGGGCGACCAAACGAGGGCTTGCAAATCTTCGGGTTCAGGTGTCAGAGTCCGCCCCATGGTATCAAAACGACTCTCCCGGCTCGAAGGTCATCGCCGCAAATTCATGGCTGTCATTGACGATACGCCCGAATGCTCCCGCGCCGTCCACTACGCCGGTCGGCGCGCCAAGAACTCGAATGGCGGCCTTGTGCTGATGTACGTGATTCCGGAGGGCGACTTCCAGCAGTGGCTGGGTGTGGAGGAAATCATGCGCGCCGAGGCGCGCGAGGAAGCGGAAGCAGTAGTCGCCAAGGCGGCGCATGTGGTTCGCGAAACGATCGGCATCGACCCTGAGATCGTCATCCGCGAGGGAAGCGCCACGGAACAGATCAACGCCGTCATCGAAGAAGACCGTGATATCGCCATCCTGGTGCTGGCCGCAAGCTCGGCAAAGGAGGGACCGGGGCCGCTGGTGTCGTCGATCGCCGGGCGTGGCGCGACATTTCCGATCCCCGTCACTGTCCTGCCGGATACATTGACCGACGAGGAGCTGGATGCCCTCGCATAAAGCCATTTCTTGAGTGCCAGTCTCTTGAATAGAGTTGCCAATCGGCTTATTTTCTTTTTTGAAGAATTCTAAAGACGGCCTGGGCCACTGCCCGCCGCACGGAGAGCGACATGTTTATTCAGACCGAAGCCACACCGAATCCCGCCACGCAGAAGTTCCTGCCGGGTCGGGTCGTGATGGAAAACGGCACGGCCGAGTTTCGGAGCGCCGACGAGGCCCAGGCATCGCCGCTCGCGGCTCGTCTGTTCGAAATCCCGGGCGTGACCGGCGTCTACTTCGGTTATGACTTCATCTCCGTCTCCAAGGACAATGCCGAGTGGCAGCACCTGAAGCCGGCGATCCTTGGCTCGATTATGGAACACTTCATGTCGGGCAAGCCTGTCATGGGCGATGCATCGATTCTTTCCGAAGATCTCGATGCCGGCGGCGAATTCTTCGACGAAGCCGACGAGTCGATCGTGCTGACGATCAAGGAGCTGCTGGACACACGCGTGCGGCCGGCCGTTGCACAGGATGGTGGCGACATCACCTTCCGCGGCTTCAAGGACGGCAAGGTTTACCTCAACATGAAGGGCTCTTGCTCCGGCTGCCCGTCCTCGACGGCGACGCTGAAGCATGGCGTGCAGAACCTGCTTCGCCATTTCGTTCCGGAAGTCGAGGAAGTCGTCGCCGCCTGACGGCGACGCCCCTGTTCCGGCATTCGTCCTGGCGCAGCAATTGAAAGCGCGGCAGGGTGATTGTATGGACGCTGAGGAACGCTTTATTCGGAAATTGATGCCATGATCATACTGGCGCTCGACACCGCAGGTGTGGATTGCGCTGCCGCTCTCTATGACAGCGGCAGGAATACGATGCTGGGGGAGGCATCGGACATGATCGGCAAGGGGCATGCTGAGCATCTGATGGGGATCGTCGACCGCGCGATGGATAAGGCGGGCCTGGCGCTTTCGGCCGTCGATCGTATTGCCGTCACCATCGGTCCTGGCTCCTTCACGGGCATTCGCGTCGGCGTCGCCGCTGCCCGCGGCTTTGCGCTGTCGCTCGGCGTTCCGGCCGTCGGCATCACCACGCTTGCGGTGATGGCTGAAGCGCAGCGGCAAAAGACGCCCGGGCGCCCGGTGCTGACAGCCATGGATGCCAAGCGAAACGAGATCTACCTGCAGGCCTTCAATGCCGATGGCGAACCGCTCGACGAAGCGCGCGCCGTGACTGTCGAGGAAGCGCAGACGGTTGCTGCGGCATTCGATGGCGAAATAACCGGTTCGGCCACGCCCCTCCTGAAGCCGGACGCTACCGGCGACCATGCCAACCATTTCCCGATTTCTTTGGTGGCGCGCCTCGGTGCCAACGCCGATCCGTCTGCTGGAAAGCCTAAACCTCTTTATCTGCGCGGACCCGATGCCAAGCCGCAGGCCGGATTCGCAATTGCGCGAGTATGACGATGTTGGAATCCTATTTGACCTTGAAGCCGGAATTTGAAATCGTCGCGATGGATGCCGATGATTGCCGCGCGGTCGCCGCGCTGCACGGCGAGCGTTTCGCCCGCCCGTGGGGCGATGGCGAATTCTACAGCCTGCTCAGCCAGGATACCGTCTTCGGCTTCGTGGCCCGCCAAACCAATGCATTCCTCAAGAAGCCGTTGCCGGGCTTCGTGCTGGCGCGCCAAGTCGCCGGCGAAGCGGAAATCCTGACGATCGCCGTGCAGACAAAGGTCGCGCGCGCCGGCCTCGGCTGGCGGCTGATGCAGGCTGCCATGCGCGAAGCGAAACTGCGCGGTGGCGAGAGCATCTTTCTCGAGGTCGACGACGGCAATGCGGCCGCACTCGGGCTCTACGGCAAGCTCGGCTTCGAGAAGGTCGGCGAACGCCGGGGATACTACAAGGATGCCAAGGGCGCGGTTTCCACAGCGCTTGTCATGAAGCGCGTTCTTCGCTAGTTCCGTTGCTTGAACGTTGACTATCGGAAGGCAGCCCATGACTGACGTCGCCAAGACCCTCGAGGAGCTTTGCGCTGAACGCGGCATGCGCATGACCGAGCAGCGCCGTGTAATCGCACGCATACTCGAAGAATCCGCCGACCACCCCGACGTGGAAGAACTCTATCGCCGCTCGGTGAAGGTCGATGCGAAGATTTCGATCTCGACAGTCTACCGCACCGTGAAGCTGTTCGAAGACGCCGGCATTATCGAGCGTCATGACTTCCGAGACGGACGCTCGCGCTATGAGACGGTGCCGGAAGAGCATCACGACCATCTCATCGACCTCAAGTCGGGTGTCGTGATCGAGTTTCACTCGCCCGAGATCGAGGCATTGCAGGAGCGCATCGCCCGCGAGCACGGCTTCAAGCTGGTCGACCACCGGCTGGAACTTTACGGCATCCCGCTCAAGCCGGACGAGCGCTGAGACATGATCGCAGCCATGGAGTCTTCGTCTTGATCGCCTGGCTGCGCGTCGCCTTTGCGGGTATCGTCATTTTCGTCGCCAGTCTCCTGCTCATGCCCTGGCAGCTTTTGGCGCTCCGCTTCGACTGGAAGCTGCGGCGCTGGCTGCCCCGCGTCTGGCATCGCATCGTCTGTTTCTGTCTCGGCATCCGGATTCGCGTCCATGGGAAGATGGAAACGCACAGGCCGTTGATGCTGTGCGCCAATCATTCGTCGTGGATGGACATCATGGTGCTCTCCGCGGTTGCCGACGTTGCGTTCATCGCCAAGATCGAGGTGCGCGACTGGCCGATTTTCGGCACGCTGGCGAAGCTGCAGAAGAGCGTCTTCGTCGTGCGCGAGGAAAAGCGCAAGACCGGTCATCAGGCGAACGAGATAGCGACCCGAATGGCGGATGGCGAGATCGTCGTCCTGTTTCCGGAGGGCACGACGTCGGATGGAAACCGGCTTCTGGAGGTCAAATCGTCGCTGTTTGGCGCCGCCGCCATGGCGGTTCCCGCTTCGCCGACCGGAGCCGTCGTGGTCCAACCGGTCGCGGTGGCCTATACCGGCGTCCACGGTCTGCCGATGGGGCGCTATCATCGCCCGCTTGCCTCGTGGCCGGGCGATGTGGAGATGTTCCCGCATCTGAAAGACATGCTGCGATGCGGCGCCTTTGAGGTGGAAGTCTGTTTCGGCGAAGCCGTCGAATATCGTGCGAACAGCAACCGCAAGGAAGTCAGCACGACCATCGCTCGTCGCATCCGCTCGATGCTTGGCGCAGCATTGCGCGGTCGCAAAGCCGCCTGAGGCAAGATTTCCTTTTCTCGCGCATGAAAAACCACTAAATAGCCGCCCATGACCCAGGACAGTGCCCTTCTTCATGCCCCGGAGACCGATCTCCGTGATGGCAGCAACAGCCGCAAGGTGTTCATCAAGACCTATGGCTGCCAGATGAACGTCTATGACTCGACACGCATGAGCGATGCCCTCGCGCGTGACGGATACGAGTCGACGGAAGTCCTGGAAGAGGCAGACCTTGTTCTGCTGAATACCTGTCATATCCGCGAAAAGGCTGCCGAAAAGGTCTACTCGGCGCTCGGCCGCCTGCGCGACATGAAGAAGGAGCGCAACAAGGAAGGCCGGGAGTTCATGATCGGCGTCGCCGGTTGCGTGGCACAGGCGGAAGGCGAGGAAATCCTGCGCCGGGCGCCCGCCGTCGACGTCGTCATCGGTCCGCAGACCTATCACCGCCTGCCGGAAGCGCTGCGCAAGGCGAAGGAAGGGCAGCGGATCGTCGACACGGAATATGCCCTCGAAGACAAGTTCGAGCATCTGCCGATCGCCGAGAGCAAGAAAATCCGCTCTCGCGGCGTTACCTCCTTCCTGACGGTTCAGGAAGGATGCGACAAGTTCTGCACCTTCTGTGTCGTGCCCTATACGCGCGGTTCGGAAGTATCTCGGCCTGTCAGCCAGATCGTCGAGGAAGCACAGAAGCTCGTGGAAGGCGGCGTGCGCGAAATCACGCTGCTCGGCCAGAACGTCAACGCCTGGCATGGTGTCGGCCCGAATGATCAGGAATGGACGCTCGGAGACCTGCTCTACCGGCTGGCCGAGATCCCCGGACTTGCGCGTCTGCGCTACACCACCAGCCATCCTCGCGACATGGACGATCGCCTGATCGAGGCGCATCGGGACCTGCGCGCGCTGATGCCCTACCTGCATCTGCCGGTGCAGGCCGGCTCCGACCGCATCCTGAAGGCGATGAACCGGCGCCATACGGCCGCCGAATACCTGACCCTCGTCGAGCGCATCCGCGCCGCTCGCCCAGACATTGCCCTTTCCGGAGACTTCATCGTCGGTTTTCCGGGGGAGACAGAGCAGGATTTTGAAGATACACTCCGTCTCGTGGAGGAGGTGCGCTATGCGCAGGCCTTCTCCTTCAAGTACTCGACACGGCCGGGCACGCCCGGTGCGGAACTGAAGGACCAGGTGCCGGAAGAGATCAAGGCAGAACGGCTAGAACGCCTGCAGGCGCTTCTTCTGAAGCAACAGCAGGAATTTGCCGAATCCTGTGTCGGGAAAACGATCGAACTGTTGCTCGAAAAGCCCGGTCGCATGCCAGGACAGCTTATCGGCCGTTCTCCGTGGCTTCAGTCCGTGAATGTTGATGCAAAAGCATTGCAAATCGGTGACATTATTAACGTGCGAATCACCGGAACCGGAACCAACAGCCTGTTTGCCGAGATAGCAGAGGCTGAGGTCTAAACCCTAGGAGCTCGACCGCTTGAACGGACAAGAATTGGTTTCTTCACCGCGCCACCCACGCATTGCGAGCGACGCCAATCACTTTATTCTGACGTTCGAGAACAATCGGTTCGCCAGTGAGTTGTTCGGTCAGTTCGACCAGAACCTCAAGCTGCTTGAAGAGCGTCTCCACATCGACGCTCGAGCGCGCGGCAATTCCGTCGTTATCTCGGGAGACATTGTCGCCACCAACCAGGCGCGGCGTACACTCGATTACCTCTATGAGAAACTCCAGAAAGGCGGCAGCGTGGAGCGATCCGACGTTGAAGGCGCGATCCGCATGGCGGTCGCCGCAGACGATCAACTGAGCCTGCCGACGATGGAGCGCAAAGCCAAGCTCACCATGGCGCAGATTTCGACCCGCAAGAAGACTATCGTCGCGCGAACGCCGACCCAGGACGCCTACGTGCGCGCTCTGGAACGGGCCGAACTGGTTTTCGGCGTCGGTCCGGCGGGTACCGGCAAGACCTATCTCGCCGTCGCTCATGCGGCCCAGCTCCTCGAACGGGGTCTTGTCGAGAAGATCATTCTTTCCCGCCCGGCGGTGGAAGCCGGCGAGCGGCTCGGCTTCCTGCCCGGCGACATGAAGGAAAAGGTCGATCCCTATCTCCGCCCGCTCTATGACGCGCTCTACGACATGATGCCCGCCGACAAGGTCGATCGGGCAATCACGGCCGGTGTTATCGAAATCGCTCCGCTCGCCTTCATGCGCGGCCGGACGCTCGCAAACGCCGCCGTCATTCTCGACGAAGCGCAGAACACGACCTCGATGCAGATGAAGATGTTCCTGACGCGTCTTGGCGAGAATTCCCGCATGATCGTCACCGGCGACCCGAGCCAAATCGACCTGCCGCGTGGTGTCAAATCCGGACTGGTGGAGGCCCTTCAACTACTGAATGGCGTCGAAGGCATTTCGATCGTCCGCTTCCGGGATACGGATGTCGTACGTCATCCGCTTGTCGGCCGCATCGTCAAGGCCTACGACTCGACCTATATCGCGGAAGCAGAGGAAGCCAGCCGGCAGGATTGATGGCCGAACTCGACATTCAGATCAGCATCGAAGAGGGCGACTGGCCCTCCGAGGATGCGCTGCATGCATTGGCGGATCGGGTGCTGGAAACAGCCGCCACCTATCTGCGTGAAACGGTCAAGCAGCCCTTTCCGAAGATGGTGCCCGAGGTTTCGCTTGTTTTCACGGATGATGCCTCGATCCAGGACATCAATGCCGAGTGGCGCGGCAAGGACAAGCCGACCAATGTGCTTTCCTTTCCGGCCTTCCCGGTCAAGCCGGGCAACGTGCCGGGACCGATGTTGGGCGACATCATTATCGCAAGAGAGACCGTTGAGCGGGAGGCAGTCGAGCTCGAAAAGAGCTTTGACGACCACCTGACCCACTTGATGGTGCATGGTTTCTTGCATCTCTTCGGCTACGATCATAATAATGACGCTGAAGCCGAGATAATGGAGGGGCTCGAGACTCGCATTTTGGCGGTACTCGGCCTATCTGACCCATACGAGGGTCAAGACCTTAAAATGGAACCATGAGCGACTTTACGACGAGACCGGCCGCGGAGGCCAAGGACGCCGACCAATCCTCCTCTTCTGACGAGGGTGGCAGTAGTAGTAGGCAGTCTGGACGACCCCAATCCTTCTGGACGCGCGCCGCGCGTATCTTGAGACCACAGCAGGGCTCGCGCCTTCGCGAGGACATCGCCGATGCGCTGCTGACCGACGCTGCCGACGGTGACGTCTTTTCGCCCGATGAACGGGCAATGCTGCACAACATCCTTCGCTTCCGGGAAGTGCGCGTTGCTGACGTGATGGTGCCGCGGGCCGATATCGAAGCCGTCGATCAGAACATCACGATCGGCGAACTGATGATCCTGTTCGAGGAATCTGGCCGTTCGCGCATGCCTGTTTATGCGGATACGCTCGATGATCCGCGCGGCATGGTGCATATCCGCGATCTCCTGTCCTACGTCGCCAAGCAGGCGCGCAACAAGCGCCGCGGCAGCACCAAGACAGTCAAGTCGACAGAGCCTCTGGTCGAGGTTTCACCCGAACACTTGCAGAAGCCTACACGCGCTGCGAAGCCGAATTTCGACCTCAGCCGCGTCGACCTACAGAAGACGCTGTCGGAGGCCGGGATCATCCGCAAGATCCTGTTCGTTCCGCCGTCGATGCTTGCGTCGGACCTCCTTCGCCGCATGCAGGTCAACCGCACGCAGATGGCGCTGGTCATCGACGAGTACGGCGGCACCGATGGATTGGCCTCGCACGAGGACATCGTCGAGATGGTCGTCGGTGACATCGATGACGAGCACGACGACGATGAAGTCATGTTTAAGCGCGTCTCCGAAGACGTCTTCGTCGCGGATGCCCGTGTCGAACTGGAGGAGATCGCCGAGGCGATCGGGCCGGACTTCGACATCACCGAACAGGTCGACGAAGTCGACACGCTGGGCGGCCTGATCTTCTCCGAGCTCGGGCGTATTCCGGTGCGTGGCGAGGTCGTGCAGGCTCTGCCCGGTTTCGAGTTCCATATCCTCGACGCCGATCCGCGCCGGATCAAGCGCGTGAGGATCACCCGCAAGCGTCAGGCCATCCGTCGCCGCGTCAAGATCGACGGCGACAGCACGCCCGGTTCGGATCACGGCGAGGAGAGGCAAACCGACGCCTCCACGTCGACCTGATGCCGCAACGCACGACAAACGGCGGCTTTTTTGAAAGACTGCGAGCGGGTTGATTCGCAGCTTGATGGGAGTGCGCATGGAGCGGCTTGCGGACAGGGTTATCCTTGCCTGGGGGTTCAAGAGGGTTGCGTTGGCGGTCCTTGCTGGCGCCGTCGGCGTTCTGGCCCTGCCTCCATTTGGCTTCTTTGCCGCAATGTTCGTGTCGTTCACGCTGCTCGTCTGGCTGATCGACGGCTCGGCTGCCGCTCCGGAAAGCGGGCTCATTGGGCGACTGTGGCCATCTTTTACCGTCGGTTGGCTCTTCGGCTTTGGCTATTTCGTCGCGGGTCTCTGGTGGCTTGGCCACGCCTTGATGATCGACGCGGAGGCCTTCGCTTGGGCGCTTCCGCTGGCGATCCTCGGCCTGCCTGCCGTGCTCGCCATCTTCTACGGCATTGCTGCGGCGCTGGCGCGAACCATGTGGTCCGATGGCATGGGGCGGATTGCGGCGCTTGCGGCGAGCTTCGGGTTGCTGGAGTGGCTGCGGAGCGTGCTTTTCACCGGCTTCCCCTGGAACGCTATCGGCTACGGCATGACGCCCGTGCCGCTCATGATGCAATCGGCGCACGTCATCGGCATCATGGGCATCACGTCGCTCTCGGTCTTCATCTTCGCCGCACCCGCACTCCTCGGCACCCGGCAGGGCGCAAAGCTCGGGCTCTCGCTGGCAGCCCTGCTCTTCGCCGCACATATCGGCTATGGCGCCTATATCCTCTATGGCCCGCAACCCGCGCCTGCATCCGACTCCCCGAGCCCGGTCATTCGCCTGGTTCAGCCGATGATCGAGCAGACGGCGAAGATGGACAGCGACGCCGACCGCGCAGCTATCTTCGAGAAGCACCTGAAGCTTTCCGTCGAGCCTCCGAAGGACGGCGGGCGGAAACCGGACATCATTGTCTGGCCGGAAACGTCCATTCCCTTCATCCTGACCGACAATCAGGATGCGCTCAGCCGGATCGCGGACACGCTCGACGACAATCAGATCCTGATTGCCGGCGCTGTCAGGGTGGAGGACATGGGGCCTGGCAATCCGCCTCGCTACTACAATTCGATATACGTCATCGACGGCCGTGGGCAGATTGCCGGCGCGGCCGACAAGGTGCATCTCGTGCCGTTCGGCGAATACGTGCCGTTCGAGAATATCCTCGACGATTTCGGCATCCAGAATGTGGTCGAGATGCCAGGCGGCTTCTCACCCGCCGCCACGCGCCAGCTTCTGAGTTTGCCCACGGGGATCAAGTTCTATCCCCTCGTCTGCTACGAGATCATTTTCCCCGACGAGATGACCGGCGACCTAGGCGCCGCCAATGCCATTCTCAATGTTACGAACGACGCGTGGTTCGGTGCAACACCCGGCCCCTACCAGCACTTTCAACAGGCTAGGTTGCGTGCCGTGGAGACCGGCTTGCCGCTGATTCGAAATGGCAATAGCGGAATTTCAGCCATCGTGAACGCCCGTGGCGAGGTCATTGCGGGTCTCGGCCTCAATGAAACTGGCTTTGTCGACGCAACCATCGAGCGTTTCGACGCCCAGCGCGATCCGGGTTACCCGCGCCAAACTTACTTCCGGTTGATCGAGATACTTCTGTTTGCAATTGCGCTGGTTTCGCGTTTTGGTTTAGTTTTCAAGCAGAATTGACCGAAAACCCCTAAAATTGCATAGTGGTTCGGATCGGCGTTCTTAGCGTATGTTTCAAGGTGGTTAATCAAGACTTTGCAACGTGGCGTTTTGGGGATGGGTTTGGGCATGCCGGTTTGAACAAGGTTGAAAATTTTTGTTAGGGCAGGACCATGATTGAGAACAAGAAGCGGCCGAACCCCATCGACGTACACGTTGGTAGTCGCATTCGCCTTCGGCGAACGATGCTCGGAATGAGCCAGGAAAAGCTCGGAGAGAGCCTCGGCATCACCTTTCAGCAGATCCAGAAATACGAAAAAGGCACCAACCGTGTCGGTGCCAGCCGCCTCCAGAATATTTCCAGCATTTTGAACGTTCCGGTTTCCTTCTTCTTCGAGGACGCGCCGGGCGAACAATCCTCCGGCCTGTCCGGCATGGCGGAAGCCTCCAGCTCCAACTATGTGGTCGACTTTCTTTCGTCGTCCGAGGGGCTTCAACTCAACCGCGCCTTTGTAAAAATCACCGATCCCAAGGTTCGCCGCAAAGTCGTCGAGCTGGTGAAGGCACTCGCCGCCGAAGCCGACAGCGAATAACCGCCATTTAAAATTCGGAGCAGAGACAAAAGCGGTCGCAACGGCCGCTTTTGGCATTTTTGGGGCAAAATTTGCCACTTTGCAGCAGATATAAAGATATATTTATGTCCTTCTACGCTTGTTTTTCTGATGCGAACTGAGTACCTACTAGGCAGCTTTTGTTCTTTGAGGGGAATCCCGGAATGCGCGCGAATTACCTTTTCACCAGCGAGTCAGTTGCCGAAGGTCACCCGGACAAGGTGTGTGACCGGATCTCCGACGAGATCGTGGATCTGGTCTACCGCGAAGCCGCCAAGACCGGCGTCAACCCCTGGGGCGTGCGCATTGCCTGCGAGACCCTGGCAACCACCAACCGCGTCGTGATCGCCGGTGAAGTGCGCCTGCCGCCGAGCCTGATGAAGAAGGACAAGAACGGCAACGACGTCATCAACCCTTCGAAGTTCAAGGCCGCTGCCCGCCGCGCCATCAAGGACATCGGCTATGAGCAGGACGGGTTCCACTGGAAGACGGCGAAGATCGACGTGCTCCTGCACTCGCAGTCCGCCGACATCGCCCAGGGCGTCGATAGTGCCGCCGACCAGCAGGGTGACGAAGGTGCCGGCGACCAGGGCATCATGTTCGGCTACGCCTGCAAGGAAACGCCTGACCTCATGCCGGCGCCGATCTATTACTCCCATAAGATCCTGCAGCTGCTCGCGACTGCCCGCAAGAAGGGCGACGGCGAAGTTGCAAAGCTCGGCCCGGACGCCAAAAGCCAGGTGACGGTGCGCTACGTGAACGGCAAGCCTGCCGAAGTCACGTCGATCGTTCTCTCCACCCAGCATCTCGACGAAAGCTGGGATTCGAAGAAGGTTCGCGCGGTGGTCGAGCCCTATATCCGCGAAGCCCTCGGCGATCTGCCGATCGCCGACGATTGCAACTGGTACATCAATCCGACCGGCAAGTTCGTCATCGGCGGTCCTGACGGCGACGCCGGCCTCACCGGCCGCAAGATCATCGTCGACACCTACGGCGGTGCTGCTCCGCACGGTGGCGGTGCGTTCTCCGGCAAGGACACGACCAAGGTCGACCGCTCGGCCGCTTACGCTGCCCGTTACCTCGCGAAGAACGTCGTTGCCGCCGGTCTTTCCGACCGCTGCACGATCCAGCTGTCCTACGCTATCGGCGTCGCACAGCCGCTGTCGATCTATGTCGACCTGCACGGCACCGGCAAGGGCGTGACGGAAGACCAGATCGAAGCCGCGATCCGCAAGAACATGGACCTGTCGCCAACAGGCATCCGCCGTCACCTCGACCTCAACAAGCCGATCTATGCCAAGACTTCGGCCTACGGCCATTTCGGTCGCAAGGCTGGACGCGACGGCTCGTTCTCCTGGGAACGCACCGACCTCGTCAAGGCGCTCAAGGACGCCGTCAAGGTCAAGGAAGCAGCATGACCGACATGGAGCGTCGCGGACGCGCGACCGAAGCCTTCTTCGGTCGCCGCAAGGGAAAGGCTCTGCGCGAACATCAGGCAGAGCGACTGAACACCCTGCTTCCGGCGTTCCTCATCGATCTTTCAGCGGCTCCGCCCGAGCCGCTGAAGACCCTCTTTCCGGTGCCGACCGAAAGGCTGCGCCTGGAAATCGGTTTCGGCGGCGGCGAGCATCTGATCCATCGCGCCGTGGAAATACCCTCGACCGGCTTTATCGGGGTCGAGCCTTTCATCAATTCCATGCAGAAGCTGCTGACGAGCGTCGACAAGGCAGGCGCCAGGAACGTTCGTGTCTACAACGATGATGCGACGCAATTGCTGGATTGGTTGCCGGACGCCTCGATCGACCAGATCGACCTGCTTTACCCGGATCCGTGGCCAAAGCGGAAGCACTGGAAGCGCCGCTTCGTGTCGAAGACGAACCTCGACCGATTCCACCGCGTGCTGAAGCCGGGCGGGCTGTTCTGCTTTGCGTCCGATATCGATACCTACGTCAACTGGACGCTGCTCAAATGCCGCGACCATGGCGGCTTCGAATGGCTAGCACAGAATGCGGCAGACTGGCTGACGCCCTACGAGGGCTGGCCGAGCACACGCTACGAGGCCAAGGCACGGCGTGAAGGCAGATCTTCCGCCTATCTCACATTCAAGCGCGTCTGAGCCTGCCTAGTGCAGGCTCACCGTTTTCAGCTCATCCTCAGCGGCCTTGAAGAAGGTGCTGGAGCGATTATCCGTCAAAAGGATCGGCGTGCCATCGGCGCCGAATAGCGCCCAGAGGTCAACGCTCGGATCGATGTCTGGCGCTTCCGGGAAGCACTTGGCAACTTCTTCGTTGCGCATCTTGCGGATATAGGCGACCTCGCCGTTGCCGATGCCGGCAAGTTCGGTTTTGGTCAGGTGCGAATTGGCTTCTTTCATCAACATTCCTGTACCTCCAAGAGAAGGGACCAACGGCTCAACATGCGCCGTTGTCCTACTGTGAGACCGAAATGTTAATTTTCTTCACCATGCGGCTCGGTTCGGGGCGGATGAGATCCACCGACAGCAACCCATTCTTGAGGCAAGCGCCCAAAACCTGCATGCCGTCGGCCAGAACAAAGGTCCGCTGGAACTGACGCGCGGCGATGCCGCGATAGAGATAATCGCGCTCTCCCTGCTCTGCCTGACGGCCGCGGATCGACAGCTGATTTTCCTCGACGGAGACATCGAGGTCGTCCTCAGCGAATCCCGCGACGGCAAGGGTTATGCGCAGCCTTTCCGGATCGCCGGAAGCGCGGTCAGGAGCAACGCGCTCGATATTGTAGGGGGGATAGCCATCACTCGCCTTGGAAAGGCGCTCCAGCGTCTTCTCCATGGCGTCAAAGCCCAAAAGCAGCGGGCTCGCGAAAGGCGTCATGCGGCTCATCTTTCAAGTCCTTGATTCAAGCGACCTTGCCGGACCTGAAATGCAGCATCCGACTGTCGACAATATGGGAATTGCCGAGCCCGGGCGCAAGGCGGACGTCCATGCTCGCTCCCGGGAAGCCAGCAAGGGTCCGACCTTGACAAAGCAGGCGCCGACTCGCATCAAATCCTGCCCGCGCCGGCTGTGCCGATTTGCGACGGGAATGTAAACAAACGGTGCATGCCACGAAGACGCGCACCACGAGGATGGGAACGATCGGAATGGCAAACCCTAGAAAGATCATCATCGACACTGACCCCGGTCAGGACGACGCAGCCGCCATCATGCTGGCCTTTGGCAGCCCGGAAGAGCTCGATGTACTCGGCATCACCACGGTCGCCGGCAACGTGCCACTGTCCTACACCAGCCGCAATGCGCGCATCGTCTGCGAGCTCTGTGGTCGCACCGATACGAAGGTCTTTGCCGGCGCCGACAAGCCGATTGCGCGCAAGCTGGTGACCGCGGAGCACGTGCATGGCAAGACCGGCCTCGACGGTCCGGTTCTCGACGAGCCCACGATGCCGCTGCAGACGCAGCATTCGGTGGATTTCATCGTCGAGACGCTGCGCAGCGAGCCGGAAGGCGCAGTGACGCTCTGCACGCTGGGGCCGCTGACCAATATTGGCCTGGCCTTCCAGCAGGCGCCCGACATCATCCCGCGCGTCCATGAACTGGTCATGATGGGCGGCGGCTTCTTCGAGGGTGGCAACATTACGCCGGCCGCCGAATTCAACATCTACGTGGATCCCGAGGCAGCCGACATCGTCTTCCGCTCCGGCGTTCCGATCGTGATGATGCCGCTCGACGTCACGCACAAGCTTCTGACACGCAAGGACCGCGTCAAGCGCATGGCTGATCTCGGCACACGCCCGGCCATCGCCATGGTCGAGATGCTGGAATTCTTCGAACGCTTCGATGTCGAGAAATACGGCTCGGACGGCGGCCCGCTGCACGACCCGACGGTTATCGCCTATCTGCTGAAGCCGGAGCTTTTCAAGGGGCGGACCTGCAATGTCGAGATCGAGGTGAAGTCGGAACTGACTGCCGGAATGACCGTCGTCGACTGGTGGCACGTGACCCACCGCAAGCACAATGCGCAGGTCATGCGCGATGTCGATGCGGACGGATTTTTCGATCTGCTGATCGAGCGTTTCGCCCGCATCTGATTTCGGATTGTTTGACGGGCGCCTGAGGGATCAGGCGTCCTTCTGGTCGAAAACCGAATTGGTTTCGGGTTCGACCAGCTTCGGTCCGCCCTTGGCGACGCCGACCATGGCCGGGCGCAGAACACGCTCGCCAATCGTGTAGCCAGCCTGAACGACCTGAACAACGGTGTTGTTCGGCACCTCAGGGTTCGGTACTTCGAACATGGCCTGGTGGAAATTCGGATCGAACTTCTGGCCAACCGGCTCCAGCTTTCGGACACCGTGGCGCTCGAGCGCCGCCAACATCGAGCGTTCCGTCATCTCGACACCCTCGATCAGCGTTGTCAGGCCGGTATCAGCGGCAGCCCTTGCTTCCTCCGGAATCGCATCGATGGCGCGACGCAGGTTGTCCGAAACGGCCAACATGTCGCGGGCGAAGCCAGCAGCCGAATAGGTCTTGGCGTCCTTGATTTCCCGCTCGGTGCGGCGGCGCAGGTTATCCATCTCGGCAGCAAGCCGCAGATAGCGGTCGCGCAGCTCTGCGTTCTCGCCCTTCAGAAGTTCCAGCGGATCGGGCTGTGCGGTGGCTTCGTTCTCGACGTTTGCGGCGGCGTCCGCTGCGGCTTCGGCCGCGGCTGCGTCAGGTCCGTTCTTCGTCGTTTCGTCAGTCATGACGTTCTCCGGTGATTGGTGTCTTTTAGGATGTGCCCGATATCGAGCTTTGACGGGCAAAAATCAAGTCTGCGTGACTGAAAAGCGCGCGATGCGGGGCAACTCATGCCGGGTTGAGCGAGAGGGCCAGCTTGACTTGCTCGCGCTAAAGTTCTTTTATTTTAGAGCTACCTAAACCTTTCTTGCTTCGGCCTAATCCTGGGTCAGGGAGCTGCTACCATGAGCGATCAGAAAAGCTATTCCGGGCGCTGCTTCTGCGGCGCCGTGGAGATTGTTGCTACCGGCGAACCGGTGGCGATGGGATACTGCCACTGTGCTTCCTGCCGGCATTGGTCCGCAGGGCCGGTCAATGCCTTCACGCTCTGGCAGCCGCAGGCTGTCCGGGTCACTAAAGGCGGAGAGCATGTCGAGGGCTATCAGAAGTCCGATACCAGCGTGCGGAAGTTCTGCGAGCTGTGCGGTGGGCATCTCTACACCGAGCACCCGACCTGGGGCGTCACCGACGTCTACGCGGCACTTCTGCCGGATCTCGACTACACCCCGGCGCTGCACGTGAACTATCAGGAGAGCGTGCTGCGCATTCGTGACGGCCTGCCCAAATATAAAGACATGCCCGCGGAGATGGGCGGCTCGGGCGACACGTTGCCTGAGTAGCCGCGCTACTTCGCGCCGCGTGACAGTCGGGTCATAAGCTGAGCGGTATAATCGACCATCGGGACGATGCGCGAGTAGTTGAGACGCGTCGGCCCGATCACTCCCACGGCACCGACAATGCGGTCGTCATCGTCACGATAAGGCGCAACGATCAACGACGAGCCGGAGAGCGAGAAGAGCTTGTTCTCCGAGCCGATGAAAATGCGCACACCTGGCCCGCTTTCGGCCAGATTGAGGAGTTCCAGCAAGCTGTCTTTTTTCTCGAGGTCGTCGAACAGCATGCGCAGGCGGTCGAGATCGTCGGCACCGGCGAGACCGGCGAGCAAATTGGCGCGGCCGCGAATGATGAGCTGAGCCGGTTTGCCTTCGTCCGCGCTGCCGGACCACACAGCGATGCCGCGCTCGACGAGATCCTGCGACAGCGTGTCGAGTTCGCGGCGGACATCGTCCTTCAGTCGGCTCAGCTGATTGCGCAGTTCCGGCAGCGTCTGGCCGGTCATATGCGCGTTGAGGAAGTTTGCGGCCTCGGTCAATTGCGATGATGTGACGCCTGCCGGAAGCTCGATGATGCGGTTTTCCACCTGGTCGTGATCGCCAACGAGCACCGCAAGCGCCTTGGTCGGCTCGAGGCGAATGAACTCGACATGCTTGAGCACAGGATCGCTTTTCGAGGTGATGACAAGTCCGGCGCCGCGCGAAATGCCCGAGAGCATTCGGCTCGCCTCGTTCATCATCAATTCCATCGGATTGTCGCGGCTTTCGGCGCGCACCTGCCGATCGATGTTGGCACGATCCTCGGCCGAGAGATCGCCCACCTGCATGAAGGCGTCGACGAAGAAGCGCAGGCCGATCTGCGTCGGCAGACGCCCGGAACTGACATGCGGTGAATAGATGAGGCCGAGTTCTTCCAGATCGCTCATCACATTGCGTACGGACGCCGGCGACAGCGACATCGGCAGGATTCGCGAAAGGTTGCGGGAACCGAGCGGTTCGCCCGTTTCCAGATAGCCCTCCACGATGCGGCGAAAGATTTCCTTGGAGCGTTCATCCAGCGCAGCCACTGCCTCTGAAACCGACGTCGATCTGAACTCCATGAAACCTTGCGTACCCGTGCTGACGATGATCCGACAAAATATAGCCAATCTCTCCGCAGCGGCAAAAGGGAAATTGCAAATGGACGCTGCCAATCGTAGAAGCTCTCAACACCATAGCACGCATGATCTACCCGAAGCCTGCTCACGCCTTCGGCACGATAATTAGGAGAATAGTATGCGGCCCTCAGGCAGAAAAACCGACCAGATGCGCAAGGTCTCTTTCGAGCGCAATTTCTCCAAGCACGCGGAAGGCTCCTGTCTGGTGAAGTTCGGCGATACGCATGTGTTGTGCACGGCGAGCGTCGAGGAAAAGCCGCCGGCATGGCTGCGCAACACCGGCAAGGGCTGGGTTACCGCCGAATACGGCATGCTGCCGCGCGCCACCGGCGATCGCATGAAGCGCGAAGCTGCGGCCGGCAAGCAGGGCGGTCGCACCCAGGAGATCCAGCGCCTGATCGGCCGCTCGCTGCGCGCCGTCGTCGACCTCAAGGAGCTCGGCGAGCGCCAGATCACCCTCGATTGCGACGTCATCCAGGCGGACGGCGGAACGCGCACCGCCTCGATCACGGGCGCCTGGATTGCGCTCTACGACTGCCTGAAATGGATGGAGAGCCGCAACATGCTCAAGGTCGAGCGCGTGCTCAAGGACCATGTCGCGGCCATTTCCTGTGGCATCTTCGCAAACCAGTCGGTCCTTGACCTCGACTATCTCGAAGACTCCTCGGCCGAGACCGACGCGAACTTCGTGATGACCGGCACTGGCGGTATCGTCGAAATTCAGGGCACCGCCGAAGGCACGCCCTTTACCGACGAGGAGTTCGCTTCGCTGATGACGCTCGCCAAGGGGGGCATTGCCGAACTCGTGGCGATGCAAAAGCAGGCGATCGCCGGATGAACGACGTGCTGGAAGGCATGCTGGAGACGGCGCTCTATGCTGAGGATCTCGACAAGGTCGAAGCCTTCTATGAAGGCGTTCTCGGTCTTTCGAAGATCTCGCGGAGCGGCAACCGGCATGTCTTCTTTCGCTGCGGCCCCGGCGTGCTGCTGATTTTCAATCCGAAAGAAACGATCAAGCCGCCCTCACCGACCGCGCTGCAGGTGCCGCCTCATGGCACAAGCGGTGCGGGACACGCCTGTTTCCGCGTCTCGGGCGAAAATCTCGATGCGATTGCCACCCGGTTGATGTCCGAGGGTGTCGCCATCGAATCCGAAGTCACCTGGCCGCAGGGCGGCCGATCGATCTATTTCCGCGATCCAGCGGGCAACAGCCTTGAATGCGCTGAAGCCCGTATCTGGGGCCTCGAATAGGACAATCATGCGCAAGCTCGAAACCAAGACCATTGTCGTTGCCAGCCACAATGCCGGCAAGATCCGGGAAATCCAGGACCTGATCGGCCCCTTCGGCTTCACCGCGAAGTCGGCGGCTGAATTGAACTTCGTGGAGCCTGACGAAACCGGCACCACCTTCGAGGAAAACGCAAAGATCAAGGCGCTCGCTTCTGCGGAAGCCGCTGGACTTCCGGCGCTGTCGGATGATTCCGGCCTCGCCATCGATGCGCTCGGCGGCGATCCTGGCGTCTATACCGCCAACTGGGCCGAGAAGCCCGACGGGACCCGCGACTTCGCGATGGCGATGGAGAAAGTCGAGGCGGCGCTGGACAAGGCCGGCGCTTCAAAGCCGGAACAGCGTACCGCCCGCTTCGTAAGCGTGCTCTGCCTTGCCTGGCCGGACGGCCATACGGAGCTCTTCCGCGGTGAAGTCGAGGGCGCTGTCGTCTGGCCGCCGCGCGGCAGCCAAGGCTTCGGCTACGATCCGGTCTTTCAACCCGAGGGCTATGACACTACCTTTGGAGAGATGAGCGGGGAAGAAAAACACGGCTGGAAGCCGGGCGACGCAGAGGCCCTGTCGCACCGCGCCCGCGCCTTCAAGATTTTCGTCGAAACCTGCCTGGAAGCCTAAGGGCAACGTGGACACTTTGGAACAGCCTGACCTGATGCGCTATGCCGCTCTTCTGCCCGATACCGGCGAACCCGGCTTCGGCGTCTACGTGCATTGGCCGTTCTGCGCTGCCAAGTGCCCCTATTGCGATTTCAACAGCCATGTCCGCCACCAGCCGGTCGATCAGGAGCGCTTCACTGCGGCCTTCCTGAAGGAAATGGCAACGGTGCGCCAATTGAGCGGGCCGAAGACGGTGACGAGCGTCTTCCTCGGCGGCGGCACGCCCTCTCTGATGAACCCTTCGACGGTTTCGGCCATTCTCAATGGTATTGCCAAGCATTGGCATATGCCAGACGGTATCGAGATCACCATGGAGGCGAACCCCTCCAGTGTCGAGGCGGAGCGTTTCCGGGGCTATCGCGCCGCCGGGGTCAACCGCGTCTCGCTTGGCGTCCAAGCCTTGAATGACCGCGACCTGAAGTTTCTCGGACGGCTGCACGACGTTGCCGACGCGCTGAAGGCGATCAAGCTGGCACGCGACATCTTTCCGCGCATGTCCTTCGACCTGATCTATGCTCGCCCGAACCAGACTGTCGAGGAATGGGAGCGCGAGCTGAAGGAGGCGATCTCCTACGCGGTCGATCACCTCTCGCTCTACCAGCTGACGATCGAGGAAGGCACGCCCTTCTACGGCCTTCACAAGGCGGGCAAGCTTGTCGTTCCGGACGGCGATCAATCGGCATTGCTCTACGAAGCGACGCAGGAGATCACGGCTCGCGAAGGAATGCCGGCCTACGAGGTGTCCAACCACGCGCGCCCCGGCGCGGAGAGCCGCCACAACCTCACCTATTGGCGTTACGGCGACTATGCCGGTATCGGCCCCGGCGCCCACGGGCGGCTGACGCGCGGCGCGATGAAGATCGCGACGGCGACCGAGCGGAAGCCGGAAAGTTGGCTCGATCTCGTCGAGCGCGACGGCCACGGCATCCTCGATCAGGAACAACTCGGCTACGAGGAGCAGGCGGACGAACTGCTGTTGATGGGACTACGCCTGAAGGAAGGTGTCGATCTCGCCCGCTGGCAACAGCTTTCAGGCCGCGATCTCGACCCAAAGCGTGAAGAATTCCTGCTGGAACACGGCTTCGTCGAGCGGATCGGCAATTCCCGGCTTCGCTGCACGCCGTCGGGTATGCTGATCCTCGATTCCGTCGTAGCCGACCTCGCCTGCTAGGCCGGCCGCTTTCGTCCCAGGGAAAACAACCGCCCGTCGATCGCCGCAAGGCCGATCGCGATCATCGCCATGCCGATCAGATGCTTGGCTTGCAGTTGCTCGCCGAGAATAGCTGCGCCGAGCAGGATGGCGCTGACCGGGATCAGGAAGGTCACGAGCATGAGGTTTGTCGCCCCTGCCGTTGCCAGGATGCGGAAGAACAACACATAGGCGATCGCCGTCGACAGCAAGGCCAGGCCCAGCAAGGCCATCCAGGTCTCGAGTGACGGGGCGGCCAAAGTCCAAGGTTGATCCACGACGAGCGCGATCGGCAGCATCAGGATGGTCGAAGCGGTAACCTGTCCGGCGGCGGGAATGAGCGGCGCCATGCCCATCTGGCGGAAGCGTCGGCCGAAAATCCCGGCGAAGGAGTAGGAGAGCGCAGCACCGAGCACGGCAAGCTGCGCCAGCACGTTCGAGCCGAGATCACGCAACACGTCGAAGCCAATCATGTAGGCAACACCAGCAAAGCCAACGAGGACGCCGAGCAGGCGGTTGCCGGTCATCTTTTCGTCCGCTGTCAGGAAATGCGCGACGACGACACCGAAGAGCGGCGTCGTGGCATTCAGGATCGAGGCAAGGCCGCTTGCGATGTGCGTCTGGCCCCAGACGATGAGGCAGAAGGGGATCATGTTGTTCATGATGCCCATGCCGAAGAACGCAGCCCAGGACCCAGCGTCGCGCGGCATCGCATGGCCGGTGGCTCGGACGATAAGGTTCAGCGCAAGTGCGGCAATCAGGACCCGGCCCGCGACGATCGTGAACGGCGGCAGGGTCTTCACCAGAATACCGTTGAAGAGGAAGGAGCCGCCCCATAACAGGGACAACACCAGCAGCATTCCCCACTCGGCAAGGCCCATTTGTTTCTGCTGCATTATCTTCTCCCTAGTCAGCCTGACCGGAATACATCCAGCCGCTGGCTGCCACCACCCGATTGTTGCGCGTCTCGAACGCGGCCATTCTCGATTAATTCTCGCTCATCGCGCAGCTTAAATCAGCTTTTTCGACAGCTTTCATGCTGATATTATTGCGATGCCTGGCAGGAGACAAACGAGTCTTTCTCGATCCATGATATAGCTGAGCTAAACCATGAGCGACTATCTTCCCTCTCTTTCAGCACTTAGGGCCTTCGAAGCCGCCGCGCGACACCTCAGCATGACGCTTGCGGCAAAAGAGCTCAACGTCACGCCGGGCGCCGTCAGCCTGCAGATCCGTGACCTGGAAGCATCGCTTGGCGTCAAGCTCTTCGAGCGCAAGACGCGCGCGCTGGCCTTGACGGTTGAGGGCGCGGATTATTTTTCGACGCTTAGGGCAGCATTCCGTCTGGTCCGGGAGGCGACGGCGGCAATCACGGCGCGGGGACGCGGCGCCGTCCTCAACGTCACCTGCACGGCGGGATTTGCGACCTACTGGCTCGTGCCGCGTCTCGGGCGCTTCGAGGCGATGCACCCTGAAATCGACGTTCGCATCAGCGCATCGCACCGCGTGCTCGACTTTCAGCGTGACGGCATCGACCTCGCAATCCGCCACGGGCTCGGCGGGTATGACGGCCTGATCAGCGAGCGGCTCGTCGATGACGAACTCGTGCCGGTCTGCACGCCAAAGCTTGCCGCTGAACTGGGGAGCAATCCGTCGCCCGGCGCCCTCGCTGGTTTCCAACTGATCCATGACGTCTATCGCCATGACTGGCAGCTCTGGCTGGAAGCGGCCGGCGCAACGGGGGTCGATCCGTCGCGCGGGCCGATCTTCATGCATGGCAACGGAGCCTATGACGCGATGAAGGCCGGGCTCGGCTTTGCCTTGATGCGACGCTCGTTTCTGGAGCGGGACCTGAAGGAAGGTGCGGTGATCACGCCTTTCCCGCTTGGGATCGCAAGCCGCCTTGCCTTCCACCTCGTCTATCCGGGCCCCGCGCTCGAGCGACCGGCAGCGGCGGCCTTTCGCCGCTGGCTGCTGACCGAGGCACAGGCCTGACCTGACTGTGGCTGATTTGTCATGCTGATTAAAAAGTGGAGCATTTTAATCATAAAATAGGGTTTTCTTCGGGCTTTTTCTTGACTATTACACTCCAGATAAAATTCTGCAATGAGCCTTCCGGTGTGATAAGCCAATGAATAATCTTCAATTTTCTTCTCGATTCCTTTCCACATCAGCTTTGACGGGCGTGGTGCTCGCCCATCTTCTCGCGCCGGCTGCGGCACAGGATGCCGCGGGGCACCAAGACGGAGCGACGGTTCTTGAAGATATCATCGTCAATGGCGGCAGCGGCGGCGTGATCCAGGCTGACGGCTATGTCGGCAAGAGCAGCGCGACAGGCACGAAGACCGACACGCCGTTCATCGAGATTCCTCAGTCGATTTCGTCCGTAACCGAGCAGCAGTTGAGGGACCGCAATCCGCAGAGCCTGCTCGATACGGTCGCCTACACACCGGGCACTCGTGTCGGTGCTTACGGCTTCGATCCGCGCTTCGATTCATTCTCGGTGCGCGGCTTCGACGTGACCTATACCGGGATCTTCCGCGATAACCTTCGTCAGCCCGGCGCAGGTTCGTCACTCTTCAAGACCGAGCCTTACGGCCTCGAAGGTGTCTCAATCCTGCGTGGACCATCCTCAGCGCTGTATGGAGCAACGGGCGCCGGCGGTCTCTACAACCTCATCACCAAGCGGCCGACGGAAGACGCTTTTCACGAAGTTCAGCTGCAGTATGGTACCGACCAACGCTATCAGACCCAGTTCGACCTCTCAGGTCCCGTTAACAATGAGGACCCCTTCTATTATCGCCTGACTGGCCTCTACCGCGATGCCAACACGGAACAGGTCAGCGTTCCCGACGACCGCGTCTATATCGCGCCAGCCTTCATGTGGAAGCCGGACGAGGATACCAAGCTTACCATTCTCGGCGAGTATTCCCGAACCAAGACCGGTGGGACGGCGGCCTACTACAATGATCCGGCCGGCAACGTAACCGACATTTTCGCAGGCAATCCGGCCTTCAACGATTCAGTCCAGAACCAGGCGCGCATCGGCTATGAATTCGAGCACCGGCTGAACGACGTCTTCGTGTTCCGCCAGAACGCCCGCGCATCGACGCTCAACATCGACGCCGACTGGGCCTTTGCCTACGCCCCCAACGCGGTCGATCCAAGTCTCCTCGACCGCAGCGCCGGCACGTTCGACGAGCGGCTGACGGCCTTCGTCTTCGACAATCAATTGGAAGCCAAGTTCGAAACGGGGGCGGTCGACCATACGGTGCTTGCGGGCCTGGATCTGACCAAGCTGCGCTGGCGTTCGCTCGATGGTCGGGGCGTGTCGCCGCCGCTCGACACCAACAATCCGACCGCGGGAGCGCCCGTTGCACCGATCGACTTCGACACGCGCACCATCCAGGATCAATGGCAGGTCGGCACCTACCTGCAGGACCAAATCCGCTATGACGCATGGATACTCACCGTCGGCGGGCGCTACGACTGGGTTTCGACCGACACCGACAATACCGACCTCAGCACGAACGCTCTGACCAGCCTCTCGCAAAAGGACAAGGCATTCTCCGGCCGTGTCGGCTTGGGCTACGAGACCGATTTCGGCATTGTACCTTATGCCAGCTACTCCACCGCCTTCGCACCCAATGCCGGTATCAACCAGGAGACGGACCAGCCCTTCAAGCCGACGGAAAGCGAGCAGGAAGAGATCGGCGTCAAGTACCTGCTCCCGAACAGCAACACGCTGCTGACGGCTGCGCTGTTCAATATCGACCAGAAGAACAGCCTCTACTACGAGGTCGTGAACCTGCCGACAGGACCGGCGAACATTCAGGTGCAGCGCGGCAAGATTCGCTCCCGTGGCTTGGAACTCGAAGCGAACACGAGCCTCGACAACGGCCTGTCGCTGGTCGCGTCTTATACCTACACCGATACCGAGATCCTGGAAGGAACGACCGGGACCGTTGGCAATTCCGTCTCGTCGGTTCCGAGGCACATGGCTTCGCTCTGGGCGAATTACACATTCCAGGAGAGCAGCCCGGTCTACGGCCTCGGCATCGGCTTCGGCACCCGTTATCTCGGCAAGAGTTACACCAGCGACGCCAACACGGCGCAGAACGGCTCACGCGTCCTCTTCGACGCCGCCATCAGCTATGATTTCGCGGCGCTGGACAAGAAATACGACGGCCTGAGCCTGCAGGTGAACGCCACCAACCTCTTCGACCGCCGGGAGGCCGTCTGCTCGGCGGGCTTCTGCTATCGCGACCAGGGCCGCGCCGTGATCGGCAGCCTGCGCTACACATGGTGAGCTGATGGCGAGCGCACAGCACCATGTCGCCGATCGAGGCCAGAGCGCCTCGATTCTCTCGCCGGCTTTCGCCGGCGAGCATGCGTGGTGCAGCGAGAAGATGGTACTCTCAACCGAGCTATCGGACGGGGTACCGCTGCCGCGCTTCTTCGGTGACGGCGGGTTCAGGCAGGCGATTGATCGTTATGCCGAGGCATGTGGAGACAGCGACAGGCGCGCCGTCGTCTCGATGTGGTCGTTATATTACTTCTCCACTCTTTCCATCCCCTACGTGCTGGCGCGCCGCCTCGCCGCGCAGGCGCTGCCGATCGCCTTCGATGAGATGACCATCGCATTGCAGGAGAACGGGCTGCCACGGGCGTTCGGCGTTCCACACCGGGGCGGGCATGCCGCGGTCGAGGAGGACGACGGGTTCGGGGCGATAGGTCCATTGTTGGAGCAACATCTTCCCGAGGCGGTCGCGAAACTCAACGCTTGCGGTATTTCGGCCAAGCTGTGCTGGAACAATGCCGCTGTCTATCTCGACTATGCGCTGCGATTGACCCGGCCAGCTGAAGGCCCCGATCTCACGGTGTTCGTGCGCGGCTGCCTGCCGGATGGCGGCGTCAATCCTCTTTGCGGCAGCGTCCGATATGTCGAGGAGGATGGTGAGCGCGTCGCCCGGCGGAAGATATGCTGCTTGCGCTACATGCTGCCCGACGTGCCGAGCTGCGGCAAGCCTTGCGCTCTTCCGAGCCAAAGGAACGTACAATGACCCTTTCCACGATCACGAGACGTGGCTTTCTCGCCGCCGCGTCCACGACGCTCTGCGCGCCGGCTCTCTTGAAGGCCGAGACGCGCTGGCCGCTGACCGTGACCGACGCGGTCGGTCGAACGGTGACGATTTCAAGGAAGCCGAAGTCGATCGTCCTCGGAACGGGATTCAATCTTTTCGCGCTGTCGCTGATCCATCCGGATCCGGTCAGCCTGCTTGCTGGTTGGGCGACCGACATGAAGACGGACAATCCGTTCATCTACGACGCCTTTCGCAGCAAGTTTCCGGCCCTCGACAAGGTTCCGCTCGTCAGCAATGGGCAGGCGGATGGCATGAACTTTGAGGCCGCACTCTCCTTGGAGGCGGACCTTGCAATCATGGGCAGGTGGCAGGCCGATGGCGAACAAGGCGAACGTGCCATCGACTATCTCCAATCGATCGGCGTGCCTGTCATCGTCGTCGATTTCAATCTCGATCCACTGAAGAACACCCCGCGAGACATTCGCCTCCTCGGCCGCGTTCTGGAATGCGATCGGCAAGCGGAAGATTATGCGCAGTTCTTCGAAAAGCGGGTGCAGCGCATCAAGGCGGAGTCGGCAGGGAGAGGCGAGGATGCGCCGCTGGTGCTGATGGACGCCTTCCCGAGCGCAACACGGGGCAGCTGGGCGATCGGCCGGACCGGCCTCGGCGAGTTGATCACGCTTGCCGGCGGACGCAACATCGCGGACAAGAACCTACCGCCGCAGGGCGGGCCGGTGACGGCGGAATACATCATCGCGGCGGAGCCGGACGTCTATATCGCCACAGGCTCGCCGGGTGGCGTCTACACCGTCTTCTCCATTGGCCCTGGCGTCGATCCCGCAGAAGCCCGTCGGTCGCTCCAGGAAACCGTTAAGGCACCCGCCCTTGCCCCACTGAAGGCTGTGCGCGAGGGAAATGTGCATGGCATGTGGAACTTCTTCAACGCCGTGCCGCTGAATGTGCTGGCGGCGGAAGCCGTGGCATCCTGGGTAAGGCCTGACCTGTTCGGCGATCTCGATCCGGCGGGCAGCCTCGCCGAAATCAACGAGCGTTTCGCTGCGGTCCCGTTCGAGGGGGCATACTGGACTAGCTTGGCGGGCTAACGTCCAGGCGCACCGGTCTTGAAAAGACTGCCGGTCGGCGTGTTGAGGAACATCTCCAGCGGAATGTATTCCTGATGCAGGAAGCCGGTGGACGGCAGCAGATCCTCGCGCACCATTTCGATCACGGCAACCACCGAGGCCGATGTCGTCCAGGCAATCGCCGTCCGGCGAGCGCCTGCTATCTCGATCGGATAGTAGGCGCGCACAAACTCCTTGCGGCGCAGGTTGCCGTTCTCCGTGCCCTCCGCTGCCACGTGGACATACACAACATCGTCCTCGACCGGCGGCTTGGCGTTGGTGAGGATTTCACCGGCAAGCTTGCGCCTGTCGCGCATCAGGAGTTCGTGAAAGAAGAAGTTCATCAGATCCATGTGTCCGGGATAGCGCATCGTCTTGTAGTCGAGGTTCTCGACCTTGCCGAGCATGGTGTCACACATGGTGCCGAGGCCGCCTGATGTCGTGAAGGCCTCCAGCTTCACACCCTCGACGTAGATCGTCTCGTGCCATTCCATCGGCGAGACGAGCTTGTGAATGCCCCCCTCGATCACTTCGCAGTCGTTCAAATACTCATTGACCACGCCTTCGGGCGACCAGTTGAAGGCGTAGCCGAGGAGACCGGTCGGATGCTGCGGCAGGGCGCCGACGCGCATGCGAATGGAACGGCATTTGTCGAATCCATCCGCAAGGCTCGATCCGACAATACCGACGAAGCCGGGGGCGAGGCCACATTGCGGCGCCATCAGCCCGCGCGCGGTCTTGGATAGTTCGATGATGAAATTTGTGGTCGGCACGTCTTCCGTGAGGTCGAAATAATGGATCCCCGCAAGATGGGCAGCGCGCGCCAGGCCGATGTTGAGGTGATAGGGCAGGCAGGAAAGCACGGCCTCGACACTCGACAGCAGTTCGCCGATGGTGGTGGGGTCGGAAACGTCCCCACTCCTGCACTGGAAGGGAAGGCTCTCTGTCGGCGCCTGAATATCGATGCCGAGAACCTCGAAGCCCCCCTCGTGCAGGAGCGTCGCTGCCAACCGCCCGACCTTGCCCAGCCCGAGAACGGCAATCCTGTCGAAACTCATCAACTCCCTCCCCTTTTGCGCACGCGGCACACGCTCCTCACAGCCAGCGTACAGAAGATTGTGCGCAAAAGAAAACGGCCGGAGCAATGCCCCGGCCGTCAAAGCACAGAAGGTTTCCCGACTATTCGTTGATCAGGCGCTTCAGCAACTCGATCTCATGCGAGAGCTTCGTATCCTCAGCAATCAACTCCTCGATCTTGCGAACGGCATGCAACACGGTCGTATGATCGCGACCGCCGAAGCGACGGCCGATTTCCGGGAAGGACCGCGGCGTCAGCGTCTTCGACAGATACATGGCGATCTGGCGCGGCTTGACGATGACACGGGTGCGGCGGTTCGAGACCAGCTCCTGGCGCGACACGTTGTAGTGCCGTGCGACGATGCGCTGGATATCCTCGATACGGACGCGACGCGGCTCACCCGAACCAACAAGGTGGGCAAGAAGCTCGTCCACGCGCTCTACCGTCAGGTTCGGCTCGAAGGAGCGACGGAAGAGCAGCTGGTTGAAGGCGCCTTCCAGTTCGCGGCCGCTCGCAGTGATGTTGCGGGCAACATGGTTGAGCAGTTCCGCCGGGATTTCCAGAGACGGATCCTCGACGCGAGCTACGGCGAGGCGACGCTTCAGGATTTCGAGGCGCATTTCGTAGTCCGGCGCATCGAGCTCGATGGCAACGCCGCCCTGCAAACGCGAGCGGACGCGTGGATCGAGCGATTCCAACTCCCATGGAGCGCGGTCGGCAGCGACCACGACCTGCTTGGCGCTGTCGAGCAGCATGTTCAGCAGGTGGCAGAACTCGTGCTGGATCATCTTCCCCTGCAGGAACTGCATGTCGTCGATGATCAGAAGGTCGATGTTGCGCAGCGAGTCTTTGAGCGTCAGAGCATCATTGTCGCGGATCGCGGTTGCGAAACGCCACATGAAATACTCTGCCGTCAGATAGACGACGCGCAGTGCGCGCGGGTTCTGAACCGCGGCATTGGCGATCGCCTGCAGAAGATGCGACTTGCCGAGGCCGACGCTGGAATGGACGAACAGCGGATTGAAACGGACAGCGCCCTGTCCGGCTTCCGCAATCGTCTTGGCGGCGGCAAGTGCCACGCGGTTCGAGCTGCCTTCGACGAAGGTGTCGAAGGTGAAGCGGGAATCCAGAGGCGAGCCGAAGAGCGGCTGGCCGGAGGTGGCCGGACGGGCTGCGGCAGCGGACGAAACCGCCTGCTGCGCAATCTGGCCGGCATGCTGCGCCACAGGGCGGCGCGTCTGCGCAGCGGCAACGGGCTCCGGGGAAACCGGCTCTTCAGCCGGCTTACCAACGCCACGCGTTGCCGTGCGAACAAGAATTTCGACTTTCAGGATTTCAGAGTCTTCGGCCCGGAACAGGCTGGTGATCAGCTCAAGATACCGATTGTTGATCCAGGACTTCAGGAAAGTCGTCGGCACCGTCAGGCGCACGACGCTCTTTGAAACCGAATGCAATTTCAGCCGTGCAAACCAGCTTGCATAAACATCCGGACCGACCTGCGCCTTCAGACGGGCGCTGACACGCTCGAAAAGTACACCATGCTTCATGTCTCCCTTTTCCCCTGCCGCCTCGGCGCAAATAGAGCCAAACGCCTGCGGTTCATTGTCCCCACTCTCCAGGACATCCGCCGTCATTGTATTCATCTGCATCATGCCGCCTTCCATTCGTCGGCCGACTTTGTTTCGTCGCCCGATTATTTCCCCGCTATGGCTAGAAAGTGGCACCCTCATGAGCCACTCGCCTGCCGGTTCACTCAAATACTGCCCCACTCGCAAGATGCTCCCGGGAAAGTGCGCGCCGCATCATGCGGTTCGACTGCGTTCCCTCGGACTGGATGCCGTTCCTCGTAACACCGGCGTCCAATCGTCCTGCCACGACTTCTCTTCCCAATTCGGCTTCACGCAACGCGTGCAACCAACACACAAAACATCACCGTTCCGCGACAGCCACATCGCGGTCAAAAATGCCTAACTGCGTGAAAAACCGAAGACTTTGACTCTCCGTAACAAGTGGCACAGGATCATCGCCCTGCCGACGTGGCAGTTTCAGACCAAGCCTTTACAGGTGATGTCTGGACCCCTTGTTGATCGGCATTTAGGCAGGATCGAATGCGGGAATCAACGATGAATTTTACGCAAAATTAAGAGCGGGCCGTTGACTCCGGCTGCAGTTTTTGAGCGTCACATCGATGTCAAAAAAGAATCGCTTTTGAATCAAGGGGATTCCGATTCTGGGCATTTTTGACACGCATAAAAAGAAAAAAATAAAAAAGCTTCTTGACTCTGCTCAGACCGCAGATTGTAGGGCCTGAGTCGAGCACACCTGAAGTATCCTACAACAAGTATTTGTTTTCATTGCATTTTTCATGTCACACGCCCGACATGAAATCGTCGCCGAATTAACCATACGGAAGCTAGTCGGCGGAATCGAAAAAGCCCGACAAAGTTGCCGGGCTAATCATAATGCTGCGTTTATTAACGAAAGATTATGCGGTCGCAGAAACCGACAGAGCCTTCACACGAGCTGCCAGGCGCGAAACCTTACGGGAAGCCGTGTTGGCGTGCACAACGCCCTTGCTTGCGGCGCGAGCCAGTTCCGGCTGCGCGGCCAGGAAAGCTTCCTTAGCCTTGGCAGCATCACCAGATGCGATTGCCTCTTCGACCTTGCGAACGAAAGTACGAACGCGCGAGCGACGAGCCTTATTGACGTCGGTACGGCGGGCGATCTTGCGGGTCGCTTTTTTCGCCGAAGTTGTATTGGCCATGGATGCCTCTCTAAGAATTCGAACAAACTCCGTCATCACCGCGGGCCTTGCGGCCACTTCATACAGCAATGCGGGAGCATAATCGGAAAACCGGAGTGGCTTCCCGAACCGTGGGCGGGCATATAACCCTAAAGCCGACCCACGTCAACGCGCATTTTCAAGGAAACGCCGCCTTTCTCCAAGGCTCAGCGGTTCTTGAAGGCAGGCTTACGCTTTTCGATGAAGGCCGTCATCCCCTCTTTCTGGTCTTCGGTGGAAAACAGGCTATGGAAAAGCCGGCGCTCGAAGCGCAGACCTTCGTCCAGGGTCGTCTCCAAGGCGCGGTTGACCGCTTCCTTGGCCATCAGAACGGAAGGACGCGACAGCGAGGCAATCCTGGCGGCCGCCTCCAGCGCCTCGTCCAACAGGCGCTCGGGCGCCACCACACGTGAAACGAGTCCTGCGCGCTCCGCTTCGGCGGCATCCATCATCCGGCCGGTGAGGATCAGATCCATGGCCTTATATCTGCCGACGGCGCGCGTCAGCCGCTGAGAGCCGCCCATGCCGGGGATGACGCCGAGGGTGATCTCGGGTTGGCCGAACTTGGCAGTCTCCGAAGCGATGATGATGTCACACATCATCGCGAGTTCGCAGCCACCGCCAAGCGCAAAGCCGCTGACGGCAGCGATGACAGGCTTGCGCACCTTGGCAACGTCGTCCCAGCCGCTCATCAGATCGCGGCTATAGACATCGACATAGCCGAGAGGCTGCATTTCCTTGATGTCGGCACCGGCGGCGAATGCGCGCTCGGAGCCAGTCAAAACGATCGCACCAATAGCGTCGTCGGCCTGGAAGGCTTCATGAACCTGTAGAAGCTCCTTCAGCACTGTCGAATTCAGCGCGTTCAGCGCCTGCGGGCGATTCAATGTGATGAGCCCTACCGCCCCGCGAGTTTCAACGATCAGCGTTTCGTAGGCCATGGACAATCCTCCCGTTATTTTTGGCAGTCAGGGCAGTAGAAGGTCGAGCGCCCCGCCTGAACGATGCGCGCGACCGTACCGCCGCAACCGGGCGTGCGGCAAGGTAGACTTTCGCGATCATAGACCGAGAAAGAGTGCTGGAAATACCCGAGAGACCCATCCGTCTGGATATGATCCCGCAGGGACGAGCCCCCCGCCTTGATGGCGTCGGCGATGACGTCGCGGATCGACGCAACGAGGAGGTCCATCTGCTTGCTCGGCTTACCGGTCTTGGTGACGACAGTCGCCGCTGCCCGGGTGGGGCGCAAATGCGCGCGCCACAGCGCCTCGCAGACATAGATATTGCCGAGCCCGGCAATATTCTTTTGATCGAGCAGCGCGCTCTTCAGCGGCTGCGCCTTGCCCATGAATCGTTCCGCCAGATAGGCAGCGCTGAGTTCGTTGCCGGTCGGCTCCGGCCCGAGGCCGAAGAGGAAGGGATTGAGATCAAGCTCGGAGCGCTGCGCCATATCCATGAAGCCGAAGCGGCGCGGGTCATTATAGATGACGCGGCTGATGCCATTCGGTCCTTCCAGGTGGAAGATCGCGTGGTCGTGCTTTTCATCCTTCGAACGGGCATGATGAAACTCGCCGGGAGCATCGGATAGCGGTCCTGCCTCGATGCGGAAGGAACCTGACATGCCGAGATGCGAGATGATCGTCGTGCCGTCATCGAGATCGATCAGCAGATATTTGGCGCGGCGACCGAGCGCGACGATTTCGCGACCGGTTGCCCGCGCCTCCAAACCGTCCGGAAAGGGAAACCGCAGGTCCTTGCGGCGCAGTTCCAGGCGGGCGATCCGCGCGCCTTCCATGGTGGGGGCAAGCCCGCGTCTGACGGTTTCGACTTCTGGCAATTCCGGCATCTTAACCCATCTATATCTAACATGTTTCAACCACGGGCGTTGTGCGCTATAGCGCCAAGGTGCCGCAGCTTTGACCGTGGCCCACAGATAGCGCTGCGCGGGTCCGTTCGCTATGGTCGCCGCGCCGATTTCAGATAGATGGAGTATTTCGATGTCAGAAAGCCGTACCTCCGCCGAAGGCGGCATGGAAACATCCTACGGCTTCCGCGAAGTGGCGGATGGTGAAAAGCAGGGCCTCGTCAACGAGGTCTTCCATAAGGTCGCCAAGCGCTACGACATCATGAACGACGTCATGTCGGTCGGCATGCACCGCGTCTGGAAGGATGCGATGATCTCAGCCCTCAATCCGCGCAAGGAACCCGGCTACAAGGTTCTCGACGTTGCCGGCGGCACCGGCGATATCGCGTTTCGCATCGTCGAGGCCTCGAACCGGCAGGCCCATGCAACCGTGCTCGACATCAACGGCTCGATGCTCGCCGTCGGAGCCGAACGCGCCGCCAACAAGAAGCTCTCCGACAACCTGACTTTCGTCGAGGCCAACGCCGAGGACTTGCCGTTCGAAGCAAACAGCTTCGACGCCTATACGATTGCCTTCGGCATCCGCAACGTGCCGCGCATCGACGTGGCGCTCAGCGAAGCCCATCGCGTGCTGAAGCGCGGCGGCCGGCTGCTCGTGCTCGAATTCTCCGAAGTGGACATGCCACTGCTCGACCGCGTCTATGACAGCTGGTCGTTCAACGCCATTCCGAAGTTCGGCAAGGCGATCACCGGCGAGGCCGAGCCCTATCAGTATCTCGTCGAATCCATCCGTAAGTTCCCCAACCAGGAGAACTTCGCCGAGATGATTCGCAATGCCGGCTTCTCGCGCGCGAGCTTCACGAATTATACCGGCGGCATCGCAGCCCTTCATTCCGGCTGGAAGCTCTGACGCATGGTTGAGGGCACATCGTTCACCCGCTGGCTTTCGCAGGCAGGCAATCCGGCATGAGCACTCTGGGGGCATATTTCCGGCTCTCTCGCGTCGGCTGGATTCTGGTGCGCGAAGGTGTAATTTCGGCCCTGCCGTCGGAAGATCTTCCGCCGTCCGTCGGCATCGCCAAGTCGTTTGTCGGCTTGTTCGCGCGCAATCGTTCGAAATCGAAGAAGCGCAGCGACCGGCTGGCGCAGGCGGTGGAGCGGCTCGGCCCCTCCTACGTGAAGATCGGCCAGTTCCTGGCGACGCGTCCGGATGTCGTCGGCGTCGAGTTTGCCGACGATCTGTCGCAGCTTCAGGACCGCATGGCATTCTTTCCGCTCGCAGCGGCCAAGGCGAGCATCGCCGGGTCTCTCGGCCGCCCGATCGAGGAGCTTTATGCGAGCTTCGATGAGCCGATTGCAGCGGCTTCGATTGCCCAGGTGCACCCCGCCGAGGTCGATACGCCTGCCGGACGCAAGAAGGTTGCGGTCAAGGTCGTCCGCCCCGGCGTGCGCCAGCGGTTCACGCATGATATCGAGGCAATGTACCTCGTCGCTCACATGCAGGAGCGCTTCATGCCTTCTAGCCGGCGCCTGAGGCCGGTGGAGGTCACGAAGACACTGGAGCAGACCACCAAGGTCGAAATGGACTTGCGGCTGGAGGCCGCGGCCCTTTCCGAGATTGCTGAAAACACCGAGAAGGACCCGGGCTTCCGTGTGCCGAAGGTGGATTGGGAGCGCACCGGCCGCGACGTGATCACAATGGAGTGGATCGACGGCGTGAAGATGTCGGATGTCGAGGGCCTGCGCGCCGCCGGCCACGATCTCAACCTGCTCGCGGACACGTTGATCCAGTCGTTCCTCCGCCACACGCTGCGCGACGGCTTCTTCCACGCCGACATGCATCCCGGTAACCTCTTTGTCGACGAACACGGCGATATCGTCGCCGTTGACATGGGGATCGTCGGACGCCTGGGGAAAAAAGAACGCCGCTTCCTCGCCGAAATTCTCTTCGGCTTCATCACCCGCGACTATATCCGGGTCGCGGAGGTCCACTTCGAAGCCGGCTACGTGCCGGGCCACCACAATGTCGAGAGCTTCGCGCAGGCGATCCGCGCGATCGGCGAGCCGATTCATGGCCAGCCTGCCGAGACGATCTCGATGGGCAAGCTGCTGACGCTGCTATTCGAGGTGACCGAACTCTTCGACATGGCGACGCGACCGGAACTGGTCATGCTGCAGAAGACCATGGTCGTGGTCGAAGGCGTGTCGCGCATGCTCAATCCACGCTTCAACATGTGGAAGGCGTCCGAACCCGTCGTCGGCGACTGGATCCGCAACAATCTCGGCCCGAAGCGCATCGTCTCCGATCTCAAGGACGGGCTGAAGGCGGCTGTGAAGCTTGCCGAAGCGGCGCCGGAGATTGCCGCCAAGACCGAGAAGTTTCACCATCAGCTGCTACAGATGAGCGAGAATGGATTGCGGTTCGACGCGGAAACGGCCGAGGCGATCGGCAAATCCGAGGCGCGCCACAATCGCTCTGGTCGGGTCGCCCTCTGGATTATCGCTCTTGCTCTTCTCTATATAGCCTGGGTGATCACCTGATCCATCGCAATGCATGCTGTGTTCGATATTTGGGATATCCCATTCAGTAGCGCCGTCGCATACTCTCACTTTTCAAGGAGATATGGCAGATGAAGCATGAACGCCCCCGCATCGAACTTTCCGGGCAACCGCTCAGCTTTGCTGAGATGGTGAGGGTCGGATCGGGCAAGGTGGCGCTGTCAGCTTCCGCGACCGGAATGGCCCGCATCGAGAATGCCCGCGGGATCGTTGAGGACGCGATCAAGGCCGGGATGCCCGTCTACGGGGCGACCACCGGCGTCGGCGCCATGAAGGATGTCGAGTGGTCTCCGGAGGACCTAGACGCTTTCAATCTCGGGCTGGTACGTGCGCATCACTTCGGCACCGGGACACCGTTTTCGAGCTCCGTGGTGCGCAACGCGATGGCCATTCGCATCAACACCGCATTGACGGGACAGGTCGGCTGCACGCGTGAACTCGTCGATGCCTATATGCGCATGCTGGAGGCCGACATCATCCCGGTCGTCCGCCGCACCGGCTCCATTGGTTGCGCCGACATCGGTCTCATGGGCCAGATCGGCGCCGTGCTGACCGGCGTCGGGGAAGCGATTTACCGTGGCAAGCGCATGCAGGCGGCCGATGCCTTCGCCGCGGCCGGCATGAAGCCCTTCACCATGGCTCCGCGCGACAGCCTGGCATCGCTCAGCGTCAACGCGGTGAGCTTTGCCGCGGCGGCGGACGCGACCCGCAGCGCCGCGGCCTCCATACGCGTGCTGCTGGCCTCGGGCATGATGGCGTCAGGCGCGCTCGGCGCCTCCCGCGACCCGTGGCTTTCCGTCCGCCATGTCGGCACCTCCCGGGAGGCCCTGATCGGCTCCTGGCTCTGCAATGCGTCGGACGCCTGGCAATGGCCAGTCAAGACCCACGTCCAGGACCCGTTGAGCTTGCGCATGATCGCGCAGGTCTTCGGGGCGGTGATCGAGAACCTGCTGACGACGGGCCACAAGATTTTGGCCGCCACCGGACGCTCCGACGACAACCCCGTCGTCGTCGAGGGGCGGGTGATGACCTCGGGCGGATCGCTGCCGCTCGACGTAACGATCCTGCTGGAATCGGCCGCTCTCTGCATGGCGCACGCGGCCCGCAATGCCTTCAACCGCTGCGTCCTGCTCGGCAACGGCCAGCGCCGCGACCTGCCGGTCAATCTCGTGCCGCCCGGCCGTATCGCCACCGGTTTCGGCCCGATTATCAAGCTGGCCGGCGAAATCTTCTCCCGCGTGCTGTCGATGTCGAACCCGGTTTCCGCGCAGTCGCTGGTGGTCGCAGCCGGGCTTGAGGACGAGGCCGCGTTCCTGCCGCTGGTGATCGAGCGTTTCGAGCGTCAGATGCGGGCACTGATGCGCCTCGCCGCTCTCGAGGCGCTGCTTTCCGCACAGGCCGTGGACATCCTCGGCGACAAGCCGAAAGGTGTCGGCGGAATGCTCTATGACGTCGTTCGCAAGCATGCGGACTTTTATACGGTCGACCGGCCACTTTCTGCCGAGGTGGAAGCGATCGAGGAAGAATTCGGCTCCGACGCCTTCATGTCCAAGCTGATCGAAGAGGTGCCTATCGCATCCTTCGACGATTTCTTTGCGCTCGGCTCGCTGGCGCGCATCGAGCAGCGCCTGACCCAGGAACCGGTCGCCATCTGATCCTTCAATATTCGCCACGGAGCAAGCGGCATGGCTGATTTCGATCTCGTTCTGCAAGGCACGGTCGTTTTGCCGGAGCGCATTCTGGAAGCCGGCTACGTTGCCGTCCGCGATGGCAAGATTGCGGAAATCGGCCTCGGCGTACCGCCTGCCGCCCGCGAACGCAATCTCCTCGGCAAGGCATTGATCCTGCCCGGAGCAATCGACGCCCAAGTTCACTCTCTGTCGCAGAAGAACCAGGAGGATTTCATCTGGTCGACGCGCTCGGCTGCTGCCGGCGGCGTGACGACGATCGTCGACATGCCCTATGATGAAGGCAATCTTGTCTGTTCGGCGGAAGCGGTAAAGAAGAAGATCGCCTCTGCCGGCCCGCAGGCGCGGGTCGATTTTGCGCTCTACGGCACCGTGGATCCCGAGGAAGGCGCCAAGCGGGTCGCCGAAATGGTGGATGCCGGCGTTGCCGCCTTCAAGTTCTCGACGTTTGGCACGGATCCGAAACGTTTTCCGCGCATTCCCCCTGCCCTGTTGGACGAATGCTTTGCCGCAATTGCGCCGACCGGGCTGACCGCCGGCGTCCACAACGAGGATGACGAGGCCGTCCACACCTACATGGAGCGCGTGAAAGCAAGCGGGATCACCGATTGGCGGGCGCATGGGCTGTCGCGGCCGCCGATCACCGAACTGCTGGCAATGCACACCATCTTTGAAACCGGCGCCAATACGGGATGCCCCTCGCATGTGGTCCATTGCTCGCTCGGACGCGGCTATGACATCGCGCGCGCCTATCGCCGTGACGGTTTCGAGGCGACGGTGGAATGCTGCATTCACTATCTGACGCTGGACGAGGAAAACGACGTCAAACGCCTCGGCGGCAAGGCGAAGATCAATCCGCCGATCCGGCCGCGTGCCGAGGTCGAGGCGCTGTGGCGCAGGGTTGCCGAGGGCAATGTCTGGCTGGTTTCGACGGATCACGTCAGCTGGTCCGAAAATCGCAAGACCAATCCTGACATGCTGGCGAACGCGTCCGGTGTGCCCGGGCTCGAGGTGATGGTGCCGCTCTTCATCAAGGGTGCCGCCGAGCGCGGTATCCCGCTGACCTGGGCGGCCAAGCTGATGGCAGAGAACCCGGCAAAGCATTTCCGCCTCGACCACGTGAAGGGAGCGCTCACGCCAGGCAAGGACGCCGATATCGTCGTGCTTGAGCCGCGCGAAACGGTCTATGACGCAGCTGCGAGCGGCAACAACGTGGTCGGCTGGAGCCCTTATAACGGCATCCGCCTTCCCTGGACGGTCGCCGCGACCTATCTGCGCGGGGAGAAGATCACCGATGGCGCGACGGTGCTGGCTGAACCGGGGACGGGGCGATTTGTCCATCCGCTGCCGAGGCAGGTGATCGCGGGAGCCGCAGAATGACCAGAAACCTGCCGGTCAACGCAGGTCGTATCGCCGAGGATATCGACGCCCTAGCGGGAATCACTGAACCCGGCCATCCCTGGACCCGCCGTGCCTTCTCGCCGCTCTTTCTCGAGGGGCGCGCCTATATCGAAGCGCGCATGCGAGCGGCTGGCCTTGAGACCCGGATCGATGCCGCCGGCAATCTGATCGGCAAGCGGCGGGGCGCCATCGACGGGCGCGGCACGATCATGCTCGGTTCGCATTCAGACACCGTGCCGGATGGCGGGCGTTTCGACGGCATTGCCGGCGTGGTGGCGGCGATTGAGGTCGCGCGTGCACTCAGCGATCGGGGCATCGAGCTCGATCACGACCTGGAGATCGTCGACTTCCTTGCGGAGGAGGTCAGCATCTTCGGCGTTTCCTGTATCGGCAGCCGGGGCATGACCGGGCAACTGCCGGAAGCCTGGCTTTCGCGCGCGACGGAAGGACGCGACCTCGCCGAGGCCATTGCCGAGGTCGGCGGGCGCCCGGGCGTGCTGCAGCAGCAAAACAGGCCCGATATTTCGGGCTTTCTCGAACTGCATATCGAGCAGGGTCCGGTCCTTGAGAACGACGAGAAGAACGATATCGGCATCGTCACGGCGATCGCCGGGATCACCCGCATTGAGATCATCGTCGAAGGCCGCGCCGACCATGCCGGCACGACGCCGATGGATAGCCGCTCGGATGCGCTGGTCGCCGCCGCACAACTCGTCCTCGATATCCGCAATGCCGCAGCCGCCCGGGCGAAGACGCCCGGGCATTTTGCGGCGACGGTCGGCGAGTTCCGGATCGAGCCGAATGCCGCCAACGTCGTTCCCTCGAAGGTCGTCCTGCTGATCGATGGGCGCGCCGAGATTCGCAACGACATGGAGGCCTTCTGCGAGTGGCTGGACGAACATGTCATAAAGTTAGCCATCGCTTACGGAGCGTCCATCAAAAGCCCGATGCGCGTCTCCGACAACTATCCGACGCCGAGCGATGCCGGGCTATTGAAGACGCTCGAAAGGGCTTGCGAAACCGTCGGCGCCAGGCACCGGCGAATGGCATCGGGCGCCGGTCACGACATGGCCTGGATTGCCAAGGTGGCGCCCGCCGCGATGATCTTCGTACCCTGCAAGGAGGGGCGCAGCCACTCCGCTGACGAGTGGGCCGAGAACGACGACATCGCGCTTGGGGCGGCCGTGCTTTTCGAAGCCGTCATGGACATGGACAAGAGCTTGAAGCAGGAGAATGCCTGATGGGACGCATACTCGTTGAGAAGGACGTCGAAGCAGCGGTCAAGGGCGGGTCGGTCTATGCCGCCGGCGGCGGCGGCTGGGCGGATCACGGACGCATGCTCGGCTATGCAGCGGTCAACGTCGGCAAGCCGGAACTTGTGTCGATCGACGAGCTGAAGGACGACGACTGGATCGCGACGGCCGCCGCGATCGGCGCGCCGGCTTCCACGACACCCTGGGAGATGCAGGGCATCGACTATGTGAAGGCGGTGCAGCTGCTGCAGGACGAACTCGGCGAAAAACTGTCCGGCCTGATCATCGGCCAGAACGGCAAGTCGTCGACGCTGAACGGCTGGCTGCCCTCCGCCATTCTCGGAACAAAAGTCGTCGATGCCGTCGGCGATATCCGCGCGCATCCGACCGGCGACATGGGCTCGATCGGCATGGCGGGCTCGCCCGAGCAGATGATCCAGACGGCGGTCGGCGGAAACCGCGCCGAAAGCCGATACATCGAGCTTGTCGTGAAGGGGGCGACGGCGAAGATCTCGCCGATCCTGCGGGCGGCTTCCGACCAGTCGGGCGGCTTCATCGCCAGCTGCCGCAATCCGCTGCGCGCCTCTTATGTGCGTACCCACGCAGCACTTGGCGGCATCTCGATGGCGTTGGCGCTGGGCGAGGCGATCATTGCGGCTGAGAAGAACGGCGGTTCAGCCGTGATCGATGCCATCTGCAAGACAACAGGCGGGCACATCCTGGCCGAAGGCATCATCACCAAGAAGGACGTCGTCTATACCAAGGAGGCCTTCGACATCGGCACGATCGTCGTCGGCTCCGGCGACAAGGCGGTGACCATGCATGTGATGAACGAATACATGGCCGTCGACGACATCGAGGGCAAACGGATCGCCACCTTCCCCTCGGTTATCACAACGCTCTCGCCCGAGGGCGAGCCGCTGAGCGTCGGTCAGTTGAAGGGTGGGATGCATGTCTTCATCCTGCATGTGCCGATGAGCATCATTCCGCTGTCGGCAAGCGTTCTCGACCCGACGGTCTATCCCCCGGTGGAGAAGGCGATGGGGATCGAGCTTGCCCGCTACGCGCTCGCGGCAAAGGCCTGATCGCATGGCGCGGGACGTCGGCCTCGAGGAATTGCTGAGGGAAGAGCTGGGTACTATGTCCGGTCTCAGCGAGAAGCCGATGTTCGGTGGTTTGGCCTTTCTGCTCGACGGCAATCTCCTTTGCGGCGCCCGACAAGACGGCATGCTGGTCCGCCTCGGCAAAGGCAATGACGGCTGGGCGCTCGATTTGCCCGGCGCCGTGCAGATGCTTTTCGGCGGTCGCACCATGCACGGCTGGATCCGGGTCGGCGCGGAGATTTACGGCGATGACGATTTGCGGCGCCGTCTCCTGGAGGCCGCGACGGCCTTTGTGCGCTCACTGCCCGCCAAGTGAACGGAGCTTGGGCCCAAGTGACCCAAAAAAGACAGAGATAGAGGAACGACCAAGATGCCGAAGCCCAATCCACGTCACCCGAAATTTCCGATACCGGGCGGGCCGGAGCTGCGCGCCAAGGGTTGGCGGCAGGAGGCGCTGCTGCGGCTCCTGGAGAACGTTCTCTCCGTCGGTGAGGATCCGGACAATCTCATCGTCTATGCCGCGCTCGGCAAGGCAGCGCGCAACTGGGCGGCGCACAAGGGCATCGTCAAGGCACTGACCGAAATGGACGAGGACCAGACGCTGCTGATCCAGTCCGGCAAGCCGATCGGCCTCGTGAAGACGCATCCGAAGGCGCCGCTTGTCATCATGGCGAACTGCAACATCGTCGGGCAATGGGCGAAGGCCGAGGTCTTCTACGAGCTGCAGCGCAAGGGGCTGATCTGCTGGGGTGGGCTGACGGCTGGCGCGTGGCAGTATATCGGCAGCCAGGGCGTCATCCAGGGCACCTATGAAATCTTCATGCGCATTGCCGAGCGCCGGTTCGGCGGTGATCTCTTCGGACGCTTCGTGCTGACGGCGGGGCTCGGCGGAATGGGCGGCGCGCAGCCGCTCGCCGGCCGCATGGCGGGGGCCGCCATCCTCTGCGTCGACATCGATCCCGAGCGCGCGAAGAAGCGCCAGGAGATCGGCTACTTGCAGGAAATCGCGCCGGATCTCGATACTGCGCTTGCGATGATCGATGCTGCCGTGAAGGACAAGCGGGCGCTTTCGGTTGGTCTCGTCGGCAATGCTGCGGAAATCTATCCCGAGATCGCGCGGCGCGGCATCGTGCCGGATATCGTCACCGACCAGACCTCCGCGCACGACCTCGTCTACGGCTACGTGCCGAAGGGCATGAGCCTTGCGCAGGTTCGCGAACTGCGCGAGGACGGTCAAGGACAGCTGATGGCGGCAAGCCGAGCTTCGATCGTGCAGCACGTCACTGCCATGCTGGACTTCCAGAAGAAGGGCTCCGAGGTCTTCGACAATGGCAACCTTATCCGCACACAGGCCAAGGAAGGCGGCGTCGCCAACGCTTTCGACATTCCGATCTTCACCGAAGCCTATCTGCGACCGCTCTTTGCCCGGGCAATCGGCCCTTTCCGCTGGATGGCACTGTCAGGCGCGGAAAGTGATATCGCCCGGATCGACGATCTGCTGCTCGAAATGTTCCCAGACAACAAGATCATCACCAACTGGATCCGGTTGGCGCGCGAGCACGTGCCCTTCGAAGGACTGCCGGCGCGTATTGCCTGGCTCGGTCACGGTGAACGCACGATGCTTGCCCGCCGGGTCAACGAGCTCGTAGCAAGCGGTGAACTGAAAGGGCCCGTCGCCTTCTCGCGGGATCATCTTGATGCCGGCGCGATGGCGCATCCGAACATCATGACCGAGCGGATGAAGGACGGCTCCGACGCGATCGCCGACTGGCCGCTGATCGACGCGATGATGCTCTGCTCGTCGATGGCCGATCTTGTCGTCGTCCATTCCGGCGGCGGCGGCTATGCCGGCTACATGACGAGCTGCGGCGTCACCGTCGTGGCCGATGGCACCGACGCTGCCGACGAGCGGCTCGACCATGCGCTTACCAACGACACGGCGCTTGGCGTCATGCGCTATGCCGATGCCGGCTATGACGAGGCGCTCGACGAGGTGGCCAAGAAGGACGTTCCCTACATTAGGCTCGGATAGCGCTAAGGCACCTGTCTCGGAAACATTTCTGTCCGATTACGCTATGGCGTGGCGCAACCGATCGATCGCAGGTCGTGCGCCTCTGATAGAGATCGAGTGTTGATTCGACGCTGCCCTTCCAACGAACGGACCCGCCATGCAGCCCCGCACCTACGGTATGCTCCTCGTCAGCATTGCTACGATCATGTGGAGCACCGCGGGGCTCTTCGTCCGCGCGCTCGATCTCGATGTCTGGACCGTGCTCGGATGGCGCTCGCTGTTTGGCGGTCTGGCGCTGACGATCATCATTCTGGCAAAGAAGCGGATCAGTGCGGAACCCGGTAAGGTACCGCTCTATTTCTATCCGCTGTTCGGTCTCATGGCCGCTATATCGATGTATGGCTACATCGGCGCGCTGAAGCTGACGACCGTCGCCAACGTGCTGGCGATCTATGCGACAGTCCCGTTCGTCGCGGCAGCCATCGCTTATGTCTGGTTGAAGGAGAAGATCAGCAGGCGTGTGCTCATCGCCAGTATGATCGCCTTCGTTGGCGTTCTGATCGTTGCAGGTTTCGGCGCGAGGCCCCAGGACATCGCCGGCAACGCGCTGGCGTTCTTGATGACGCTGACCTTCAGCATCCTGCTCGTCGCGGCGCGGCGCTACCCCGCACTGCGCTTGGCGCCGGTCAATGCGCTTGGATCCGGCTTCTGCGTGCTGCTCTGCCTGCCACTGATGTCGCACGCGATACCGAGCCTGCAGGAGATCCTCGTGCTTGCCGTCTTCGGGTCGACGACATCGGGAATCGCCTATCTACTGTTCATGACCGGCGGCCGCTATATTCCCTCGAGCGAGGCCGGGTTGATCGGTCTGCTCGACGTCGTGCTCGGCCCGCTCTGGGTCTGGCTCGCCTTCTCTGAGACGCCGACGCTTTCCACGATCATCGGCGGCGTGATCATCCTGATCTCGGTCTTCTGGTATCTCTGGAGCGGCATGGCGCGGTCACAGCAGCCACGCCGCACCTTGAAGAACGTTTAGCCGACCCATTATTTTTCGCGAAGATTACCGCTTCGCCAGCTTGGCGGCGGTGAGCGCCGCGACCATGCCAAGCGCCAGCAGCGACAGCGTGAAGGCAACGACGGCGTTCCAGCCATCGGCACCCCAGAAATAGCCACCGACCGAACCGGCAACACTGGAGCCGATGTAGTAGGACAACAGATAGAGCGCGGACGCGTGCCCCTTGGTGCCGCGGGCAAGGCGACCAACGAGGGCGCTCGCCACCGAGTGGGCGACGAAGAAGCCCGATGTCAGCAACACGATGCCAAAGACGATCAGCGGCAGCGAGGATGACAGCGTGACCGCGACGCCGACCGCCGCAATCGCAATGCCGGCCGGCAGCACGATGAAATGGCCGATGCGATCTCCAAGCAGGCCGGCGATCCAGGATGCGGCGATACCGAACAGATAGACCGTGAAGATCAGGCCGAGTTCCGTCTGGTTGAGATTGTATGGCGGCTGAACGAGGCGGAAACCGATGTAGTTGTAGACGGTGACGAAGCTGCCCATGGCGAGAAAGCCGATGGCGAAGAGCAATGGCAGCGCCGGGTTACCTATATGGCCAACCCAGGCCCTCACGTGAAAGCGGACATCGAAACCCTTGCGCGGCGCAAAATTGCGCGACGCGGGCAGCAGCAGGAAGAAGCCGATTGCCGCGGCAAGGCCGAGCACGCCAAGCGAACCCAATGCAATGCGCCATGAGAAGAACTCAGCCAATGTGCCGGTGACGACGCGGCCTGCCATGCCGCCAAAAGCATTACCGGCGATGTAAAGACCCATCGAGGCGCCAAGACCGCGGGGATCGATCTCTTCCGAGAGATAGGCCATCGCCACGGCCGGCACGCCGCCAAGCAGCAGCCCTTCAAGCGCGCGGATGACGAGCAGCGCGTGCCAGCTCGACACGAGGGCGCAGGCGATCGTGCAAAGGGCAGCCCCGAGCAGCGAGGCGAACATCAGGATGCGGCGGCCGAAGCTTTCGGAGACGGCAGCGGCACAGAAGATCGCGAAGGCGAGAAAGCCGGTCGACAGAGATAACGACAGAGAGCTCGCGGCCGGGCTCACGCCGAAGTCCGCGGCAAAGATCGGCATCAGTGGCTGCACGCAATAGAGCAGCGAGAAGGTAGCAAAGCCGGAAAGGAAGAGGGCGAGGCTGGCACGTCGATAAGGTGACGTGCCGCGCAGCAAGAACTGCTTTTCCTGCATTTCCGCCGTCGTTCGCACGAGGTGGAGATTCGGACGGGGATGGGTTTCGGAGGCGTCTGGCGAGCTGTTTGCGGCGCGTTGCATTGGGGGTACCAACCTTTCACGCCTTTTGATCTAGCCAGCAGCAGGCCATTTGTCCAATATATGAAAATACCATTCTTCATAGCTTTTGGAGATATCGATGGAGTTGCGCCATATCCGCTATTTTCTCGCCGTCGCCGAAGAGGGAAATTTCACCCGCGCCGCAGCAAAACTCGGCATCGGCCAGCCGCCACTCAGCCAACAGATCCGCGATCTTGAAAACGAGATTGGGGCGGCACTGTTTCATCGCGTCCCACATGGCGCGGAACTGACGGAGGCGGGGAGCGCCTTTTTGCCGGAGGGTCGCGCTGCCATCGCGGCCGCCGAGAAGGCGAAGCTCGCCGCCCAGCGCGCCACCCGAGGCGAGACCGGTCGGCTGGCGCTCGGCTTCACGGCGTCCTCAGCCTTCAACACGGCGGTCAGCGGCACGATCCGTCGCTTTCGCGGGCAGTGGCCAGAGGTGAGCCTCTCCTTGACCGAGATGAACAGCACCTGGCTGATGGAGAAACTGCTGCGTGAGGAAATCGACGTTGCCTTCATCAGGCCCGGCCTGGAGGATCCGAAGAACGTCACGCTGAAACGCTTGGCGGATGAGCCGATGCTGATTGCCTTGCCGGCGCACCACCCGCTTGCGAAATACGAGAAGGTGCCCGTGTCGGCACTTGCCGGCGAGCCGTTCATTCTGTTTCCGCGGACGGTTGGCCTCAGTCTCTATGATGATATCGTGCGTGGCTGCCGCGATGCCGGTTTCGAGCTTGTCGTGACGCAGGAGGCGCCGCAGATCCCATCCGTCGTCAATCTGGTCGCCGCCGATCTCGGCGTATCGATTGTGCCAGCCTCGATTGCCCACCTGACACTCGACGGGGTCGCCTATCGCCAGATCGAGGGGCCGCCGCTGGTGGCGCGTCTCGGGCTTGCGATGCTGAAGGCGCAGCGGTCGCGCGTCGCCGCAAACATGATGAGCCTCGTCTGATCAGCCGGCAGGATCCCAATAGGGCGGATCGCCGAAGGTCTTGCGCAGGTGGTCGGCGACAGCGCGCAGCTTGGCGGACGGATTGCGCCCCTCCGGATGCGCCATGTAGATGAACTCGGCTTCCGGCCTGTAGCCGACATCGATCTCCTGGAGCTGTCCCGCACTGATCGCAGGCCCGGCAATGAAGGCTGGCAGAAGCGCGATACCGAGACCCGCAGCCGCGGCATCGCGGATCATGTCTCCATTGTTCATGCCGACGGCCTGGCTTGCCCGCACGACGATGGCTCCATCCGGCGTCTGGAACCGCCAGTCCGCAACGCCCCGGTTGGTGTAGAAGATGCCTTTATGGCCATCGAGATCGGCAAGGGTCTTCGGCACACCATGGCGGCTGAGATAATCCGGTGACGCGACCAAAAGCCGACGGCTGCGACTGAGTTTCCACACGACCAACCGGGAGTCGACGATCGGACCGTGCCGGACCACGGCATCATACCCTTCCGAGGAGACATCAACGCGGCGGTCGTCGATGTCGAGCACCAGTCGGATTTCCGGATGCGCGGCCAGAAACGGGTATAGCGCGGGGCCAAGATGCATGCGCCCGAAGGTAACGGGGGCGGCAATGCGCAGCGGGCCGGACAACGTGCCTCGGCGCACCGCCATCTCGGCGGTGGCTTCCTCGATTTCCTGAACGATCCGCGTCGCGCGCTCCAGAAAGGCCGTGCCGTCTTCTGTCAAAGTGAGTTTTCGCGTGGTGCGATGCAGAAGCACACCGCCAAGCGACTTTTCAAGCTCCGCAAGCCTCTCGCTGACGACAGACTTCGATAGGCGCAGGCGTCGGGCAGCCTCGCTGACCGAGCCGGATTCCACGATCGCCACGAAGGACGTTATTCCCTCAACCCTGATCATCGTTCGGCAAATCCGAATTCGAGTTCCACCATTTGGAGGCTAATCCGAACGAAAAGAAAATGCCATCTTCTGCCCATCGAAAGGGACGGCAATTGCCATCCCAACCCCCATACTGGAGATGCAACAATGAACCGCTTGAATGGAAAAGTCGCCATCGTCACTGGCGCAAGTGCCGGCATCGGTCGCGCAACGGCAAAGCTCTTTGCGGCCGAAGGCGCCAAGGTCGTCGTCGGCGCCCGCCGCCAGGCTGAACTCGAAAGCCTGGTCGCAGAGATCAAGGCAGCCGGCGGATATGCCGTTGCTGTTGCCGGCGACGTCCGCTCGGAAGACTATCACAAGGCGCTGGTCGCCACCGCCGTCGAGCGCTACGGTAAGCTCGACATTGCCTTCAACAATGCCGGCATCCTTGGCGAAGCCGGCCCGAGCACCGGTGTTTCCGAGGCCGGTTTCACCGAAGCGCTGACGATCAACCTGACGGCCTCCTTCCTGGCTGCCAAGCATCAGATCGCGCAGATGGAAAAGGATGGCGGCGGCTCCGTCATCTTCACCTCGACTTTCGTCGGCTACAGCTTCGCCTTTCCCGGCGTTGCCGCTTATGCCGCCAGCAAATCCGGCCTTATTGGCCTGACGCAGGCGCTCGCCGCCGAATTCGGCCCGAAGAACGTGCGCGTAAACGCGGTTCTGCCGGGTGCGGTCGATACCGACATGTATCGCGAGATGAACGACACTGAGGGCAAGCAGAGCTTCATCACCAACCTGCATGCGCTGAAGCGTGTCGCAGCGCCTGAGGAACTTGCGCGCTCCGTACTCTACCTCGCATCCGACGACTCGAGCTTCGTCACCGGTACGGCCTCGTTGGTCGATGGTGGCGCATCGATCACCCGGACCTGATCCTGCGTTCGACTATCCGCTCTGACTGGACAAGCTTTCCGGAAAAGAGCGGATTATCGCGACGGCATTTTCATCACATCATCCAAGGCAGCAACGGGCGCTCGCCCAACGGGAACACAGGAACTCACGACAATGGCACGCTTACAGAACAAGACAGCCCTGATCACCGGCGGCACCAGCGGCATCGGCCTCGAAACCGCCCGTCAATTCATCGCCGAAGGCGCTCGCGTTGCCATCACCGGCAGCAGCGAAAAGAGCGTCGCGGCGACCCGTGCCGAATTTGGCGACAAGGCGTTGGTCATCCAGGCGGATGCCGGCAACGCAGCCGGCCAGAAGGTCGTCGCCGGCGCGATCAAGGAGAGCTTCGGGCATCTCGACATTCTTTTCGTCAACGCCGGCGTGGCGGAGTTCGGTGCGCTCGAACAATGGAGCGAGGAAGCCTTCGACAGGTCGGTCGCGATCAACGTCAAGGGACCTTTCTTTCTGATCCAGGCCCTTCTGCCGCTGTTTTCGAAGCAGGCTTCGATCGTTCTCAACACGTCGATCAATGCCCATATCGGCATGCCGAATTCGAGCGTCTACGCCCTAACCAAGGGCGCGCTGCTGACGCTTGCAAAGACGCTCTCCGGTGAACTGATCGGCCGCGGCATTCGCGTCAACGCCGTCAGCCCCGGGCCCATCGCGACACCGCTCTATGGCAAGCTCGGCATGTCGGAAACCGACACCAAGGCAAGGGCGGCACAGATCCCGGTCGGCCGGTTCGGCGATGCGGGCGAAGTCGCCAAAACCATCATCTTCCTCGCCTCCGACGAGGCTCCCTACATCGTCGGCAGTGAGCTCGTTATCGATGGCGGGATGAGTAACCTCTGAGGACCGAGATCCATCAGAGGATGCCTGAGAAGGCCGCGGACCCCTCTCCTCCGCGGCCTTTCCGTGTTCATCAGCCGGCATCATGAGGACGACGGCGGGGAGGAGAAGCACCGGATCGCGGCCCGCACTTACGCCGAACGCTTCGTCCTGCTCCTGATATAGACCCAGTCCGCTGCCAGCATGACGACCAGCGACAGGCCAACGAGCGGGAAGAACACTCCGCAAACAGCGAGCATCGCGATCAGGCCGCGGACAACACGCTTGTCAGCAGGCATCGGCGGGACGCCGAGCGAGCCCGCTGGGCGTCGCTTCCACCACATGACGGCCGCCGAAACCGCAAGCAGGATGATCGCCGCGCAAGCGGCAAGCAGCACCAGTTGGTTCGCAAGCCCGAACTGCTGACCGAGATGAGTGTTGATGCCCCATTCGAGCGATTTGCCGAGCGGACCGTAGTCGGCATAGCTCATGTCGATCAGCGGCGTCCCGGAATATTGGTCGAGATGGACGACCCGCTGCTTGGAAAGATCGTCGGGATAGACCGATCCGGTAAACACCCCATCCGCTGTGGTTGGTATGTTGACGGCGTAACCCCGATGCAGGCCAAGACGATCAAAGGTGGCTACGGCGTCATCGAGGCCAATCGCCTGTGCATGATGGGCGTGCCCTGACGAGTGCGGTACTTGCGCCTGCTCCAGCGACCAGGATGTCTTGGCGACGTGGTCGAGATGCTCGTCGGACATAGGTACGGCAACCCGCACGCCCGCGGGATAGCCGAAGTTGTTGCCATTGGCCCATTCGTTGACCTTGCCGCCCCAGACCCCCGACCAAGGCATGCCTGTGATGGCCAGGAAGACGATGAAGAAGCCGACGAAGATACCGGTGACCGCATGAGTGTCCCGCCAGAAGACCCTCCGCTTAGGGGTGCCGCGAACGGAGAGAACACCGCCTGTCTGTAGGCGTGGCCACCAGAGGTAGACGCCGGTGGCAACCAACAGGATCGACCATCCGGCGGCGATCTCGATCAGCATACGCGCGTAGTTGCCGAAATATTTGAGGCTGTGGAGGTAGCGGATCGTCCACATGACAGTGCCGCGATCCGGCAACGCGCCCAGCACCTTATCGGTATACGGATTGACGTAGACGGCAAGTTTGCCTTCCGCCTCGGTGCCGATGGTGACTTCGGCAGAGGCATCGGGCGTGGCAGGGTCGGTAAACTTGACTGCAATTCCGGGGTAAACAGCAAGGGCAGCAGCCACCATCGTGGAAGGTGCCGCGCGGTTTGCGCCTTGCTGCACTTCGACGCGCTTGAGTTCGGAATGGATCACCGCGTCAATCTCATCCTTGAACAGGTAGAGGCCGCCGGTGATCGCCAGCGTGATCATGAAGGGCAGGACAAGAAGGCCTGCGTAAAAATGCCAGCGCCAGACGGCGCGATAGAGGTCGGAGGCGGAGCGCGCGGAGGCGCTGACGCTCTCGCGACCGATGGTAAGATCGGACATGGAGGACTCCCAACGTAGGAAAATCGAACCTCGGCGTGACGCGCGCGAGGTCGAGCGATGACGTCAGGCGGTAATGGGAGGTGCTCGCGGTTCAGCGATCCGCCCGCGTAAAGCGGGCAAAACGTCAGCATCGGTTCGGATCGCTGCGTCGATTGCAGTTTCGACTGCGACGTAAAAGACCGCCGCCTGCGCGGCGAGAACTGCCGGCATGGCAGCCGATGCCAGACGGCAGAGCGTGCCGCACGGGCACTCGGGCGCCTTCTTGGCCGGCAAGTTGCCATGTCCGGCATCGTCGATGGAACCGTGTCCGCTTGAAGAGCAGATGATTGCGAAGGGATCGACGGGGGACGCCGCCATGGAACCCTGCACAGTGCCGCTCAGCAGTCCTTGGATCAGGAATAGACAGGCGACCAGCAGCGCGACGGCGCTGGCCGATACCCGATCCCGCAAGATGCTTCGCATGGTCCCCATGCTTCGCTCCATGCCACAAGAGGGCAGCATTGTCACTGCGACCAACGCGCTTCCGGTGCCGATTGCTTATTATTCCCCAAAGGCTTAGGGTTTGATGCAATCAGATAATCGATGGGAAAAGCCATGGTTCTCAGCGGCAAACGCATCCTCCTCATCATTTCAGGCGGGATCGCGGCCTATAAAAGCCTGGACTTGATCCGACGGCTCAGAGAGCGGGGTGCGTCCGTGCGACCGCTGATGACGACGGGGGCGCAGGAATTCGTGACGCCGCTTGCCGTCGGCGCGCTCGCCGCCGATCATGTGTTCACCGATCTTTTCTCCCGCCAGGACGAGCAGGATGTCGGCCATATCCGGCTGGCGCGCGATTGCGACCTCGTGCTGATTGCGCCGGCGACGGCGGACCTGCTCGCCAAGATGGCGAATGGGCTTGCGGACGACCTTGCCTCGACGGTGCTGCTTGCGACCGACCGTCCGGTACTCGCCGCCCCCGCCATGAACCCGCACATGTGGGCGCATCCGGCAACCAAGCGCAACGTCGAGACCCTGCGCGGCGACCATATCCGTTTTATCGGACCGATGTCAGGCGAGATGGCGGAGAGCCGCGAAGCGGGCGTCGGCCGGATGGCTGAGCCGCTCGAGATCGTCGCGGCCGCGGAAGCGCTGCTCAACGATGGACCGAGGCCGCTTACCGGCCGCAAGGCGATCGTCACCTCGGGGCCGACTCATGAGCCGATCGACCCTGTGCGCTACATCGCCAATCGCTCTTCCGGCCGTCAGGGGCACGCGATTGCCGCCGCCCTCTCCGCCCTTGGGGCTGATGTGACACTCGTTTCCGGGCCAGTCTCGGTCCCTGATCCCATGGGTGTGAAGGTCATTCACGTCGAGCGCGCAGACCAGATGCGCGACGCCGTTCTCGCCGCGCTTCCCGTCGATGTCGCGGTGATGGTTGCGGCCGTCGCCGACTGGCGTGTTGCCTCGGCCGCCGACCAGAAGATCAAGAAGCATCCGGGCGAATCCATCCCGACGCTCGCGCTGACTGAAAATCCCGATATTCTGAAGACCGTCGGTCATCACACGCTGCGGCCGAAGCTGGTGATCGGCTTTGCGGCGGAGACCCAGGATGTCGAGAGCAACGCCATGGCGAAACTCGAACGCAAGGGGGCTGACATCATCGTCGCCAACGACGTTTCGCCCGCAACCGGCATCATGGGCGGCGTTCGCAACAGGGTGAAGATCGTCGCTCACAGCGGCATCGAACAGTGGCCAGACCTTGCGAAGGAAGAGGTTGCGACGAAGCTCGCGGCGATGATCGCTGAACGGCTCAAGCAGTAATCGCAACCGGGGCGGTCTTTGCCACGGCCAGCGCCGGACGAAACGGTGCGATATCGAGGCCAATGTCGGCAAGCGTAACGGCACTGCCATCCGGGATCTCCGCCCAGGCATCGACATCGTCGTTGAGCGGCTCGGACACCAGGCAATAGCCCCTGCCGACAGGAGACGCGTAGAGCGTCGGCGCCTTGCGGTCGGTCGCATAACGGATCGCATAGAGTAACTTGCCATCGGAAAAGGCGGCCGTGTAGCGCACCAAGACTGAACCCAGGACGTTTTCGGCAAGGCCCTCTACGAAGCGTATCATCTCCGCCATGGCTGCCATCGGCGTCTGGCGCAGGCCAAACTGCAGGGCGAGCAGGAACATCAGTTCGGAATCGGTGGTCCCGCCGCGCGCGTTGAAAAGCTCATCGTCTAGCATGGCCTCCATGGGACGGCGCAGCCGTTCGAAGCCTGAGATCTGGCCGTTGTGCATGAAGGACCAGTTGCCGAAGGTGAAGGGATGGCAGTTGTCGCGCCGCGTGCCGCCGCCGGTGGCGGCCCGCACATGCGCCAAGAACAACGGCGACCGGATCTGCCGCGCAAGGCTCTTCAGGTTGCAGTCGGACCAAGCCGGCAAGGTATCGCGGTAGCGCCCTGGCTCCAGCCGGTCGCCATACCAGGCGATGCCGAAGCCGTCGCCATTGGTGGGGGTTTTGGCGCGGGTGGCGCAATGCGACTGCTCGATCAAGGAGTGCGCGGGCGAGGACACCAGTTCCTCCAGATAGAGGGGGTCTCCACGATAGGCTGCCCAGCGACACATGCTCTTTCCACTCCCGAGCCCGCCCTGAGGCGGGAGAATGCCGAAACGCGACAGTGATTGTCGAATCCGATGGTTAATAAGACCTGAACGGCCTCGTGGCTTGCAAGCGGAAGATGACAAATTTCCGGCGGCGGACGCGATCACATTGCGCAATGGCGCATCTTCTTTTGTGAACAGTGCGTTGCCGGGCAGGCTGATTTCGCGGATGCCGGTCAGGCGGCTATAGTCCCGGGCAAGTTGAACCCTTCGAGAGGATGCCATGTCGATCCGTCCCGTAAAGCATATGAGCACCGCAATTCCGACGATGGAGGGCGCCGGCGTGAAGCTGCATCGCGTCTTCGGCTTCGGGGATCCGTCAATGACCGACCCGTTCCTTATGATGGACGATTTCCGCAATGACAATCCGGCCGAATACATCCGTGGCTTTCCCTGGCATCCGCATCGCGGCATCGAGACGATCACGTACGTGCTCGCCGGCACGGTCGAGCACGGCGACAGCCTCGGCAATCGCGGCCTGCTCGGCGCCGGCGACATCCAGTGGATGACGGCCGGCAGCGGCATCATGCACCAGGAAATGCCGAAGGGCGATTTCGCCGGACGGATGCACGGCTTCCAGCTGTGGGCCAACCTGCCCTCGTCGCTAAAGATGACGGCGCCACGCTATCAGGACGTCAAATCCGCCGACATTCCTGTCGTGGTCGACGACGACGGCACCGCCGTACGCGTTATCTGCGGCGACTTTTGGGGCAAGGCGGGCCCGGTTGACGGCGTAGCTGCCGAACCGATCTATCTCGACGTCTCGGTGCCGCCGGGCAAGAAGAAGCGCCTGCCCGTCGACACCTATCGCAACGCCTTTGCCTATATCTTCGTAGGCTCCGGCACGTTCCGCGACGCCTCCAAGCCGTTTGGCGTCCGCGTCGAGAAGGAGGTCAACGGGGAGGAGTTGAACATTCGCGATATGTCCAGCAACCGCACGCTCGTCGTCTTCGACAGCGGTGATGAAGTGACCGTGCAGGCCGGCGACGAAGGCATCCGCTTTCTGCTCGTTTCGGGCAAGCCAATCGAGGAGCCGGTCGCCTGGCATGGGCCGATCGTCATGAACTCGCGAGAGGAGATCATGCAGGCGATGCGAGAACTGCAGAACGGCACCTTCATCAAGGCCGCACATTGAGCCGGCTTATCCACAAGCGCTACCACTAAATCTGTATATCGACACAACGAAACAACATTTCATTGTAAACGTTGGCGTATTCCCGACAGCGAGGAAATGAAATCGGGCATTCCTGAAGATGTGGCAGCGACTCGGCCGAGGTTTTTTCTTGCATCGCGGACGAATCATCCTACCTTCTTTCCATCGACAACAGAACGAAAGGAAGGTGATCCAATGTCTAATGAGATTTCAGACCTCGTAAAAGGCATGGAAGTGGTGATGAAAGCGAGGCAGCCCTCGCTCTAAGCCCCACCTTCCTAGGATCGCTTTGACGGTCCGGCCATTTACAGGCCAGAACTCATGGAAAGGGTCGCCTCGAGCGACCCTTTTCATTTTACATCACAGGATTGACGACGCCCACGATCTTGGCGTATTCGTAAAGTCATCAGATGACTTTACGAATACCGACGATGCAACCACTCGCAAAAACGAAGCTTGCCGACACGGCCATCGAGGCAATCCGCGCCGAGATATTGGGAAAGCGTTGGGCCGTTGGGGAAAAACTGCCCAACGAGGCAACGCTGTCGTCCATGCTCTCCGTCAGCCGCGGCACCATACGGGAAGCCGTCCGCGTGCTGGTGTCGCAGGGCCTTCTCGAAACCAGGCAGGGCTCCGGAACCTACGTGCTGTCTACCACCGATACGAGGCTGCCGCTCACCATGGCGCGTCGTGCCGGTCTGCGTGATCTCTTCGAGGCCCGGTGTGCACTCGATGTCGAGGCGGCGCGGCTGGCCGCGGTACGACAAACTCCGCAAACCATTGCGGAATTGAGGGCGCTTCTCGCCAAGCGGGGCAATTTCGAAGGCGGCGACAAAAGCGGCTTCGTCGAACGCGACCTTGCCTTCCACCAAGCCGTCATTGCGGCTTCCGGCAACCGCGCGATGGTTGAGATCTATCAGTTCTTCTCCGCCTCGATCGCCGAAACGATCGCGGCGACTTTGGACAATGAGATTCCCGAGCCTGATCTGCAGGCGCACGCCGACATCATCGACGCGATCGCCACCGGCGATCCGCAACAGGCCGACGCGGCCGTTCGCCGCTTCATGGCTCCCATCATCAGCGCTCTCGACCGGATGCTCCATTCATGACCACCCCCCTTCAGGACTCCGCGGAGGTCTACGACCTCGCGGACGAGCAACTTATCGATGCCGAAGCCGATAGCGTTCCCCAACCACAACCCCCAGTGGGCAGCAGTGCAGCGGCACGCTTCCTTCTCGGGGTTAGTCTCGTCCTGATCGCCTTCAATCTGCGGCCGGTCTTCTCCAGCGCCTCCGCGCTGCTGCCCGAAATCAAGACGGAACTCGGCCTTTCGTCGCTCGGCGCCAGCTTGCTGACCACCCTGCCCGTCGTCTGCCTCGGTGCTTTTTCGCCAGTGGCGCCGCGGCTTGCCCAACGAATCGGAGCAGAGCGTACGCTTCTGGGGGTACTCATCCTGCTGGCCCTCGGGACAGCGCTCCGGGGCCTTTCATCCATTCCGCTACTGTTTATCGGCACCGCGCTCGCCGGCGCTTCCATTGCTGTCGGCAACGTGCTGCTGCCTGGCTTGGTCAAGCGTGACTTTGCCGATCGCGCCGCGCTGATGACCGGCTTCTACACGATGGCGCTCTGCGCGGGCGCGGCAAGTGCTGCGGGCTTCACGTTGCCGCTCGAGCACATTCTCGGCGACTCGCTCTCCAGCGCACTGGCCGCCTGGGGGCTGCCCGCGCTGATCGTCGGGATCATCTGGTTGCCGCAAGTGCTGTCCACCAAGAGCCAGGTCAAGCGCAGCGGCTTTTCCGTCCAAGGACTCTGGCGAGACCGGCTGGCATGGCAGGTCACGCTCTTCATGGGCCTGCAGTCTGCTCTGGCTTATTGCGTATTCGGCTGGCTCGTTCCCATCCTGCGCGAGCGCGGCGTTGACGGTTTCACCGCGGGAGCGATCGTTTCGGTATCGGTGATGGTTCAGGCCGCGGCTTGCCTTGTAGCTCCGCAGATCGCCGTGAGGGGCAAGGATCAGCGACTGATCAACGCGTCGCTCTGTGCCGTCGCCGTCGTCGCCTTGCTCGGCCTACTGTTCGCGCCGCTCTCGACGATCTGGGTCTGGGCCGTGCTGCAGGGCATCGGCCAGGGCGGCCTGATCGCCGTCGCCATGACGACAATCGTGCTGCGCTCCCGCGATCCGCATGTGGCGGCCCATCTTTCCGGCATGGCGCAATGCGTGGGCTACCTGCTTGCGGCGATTGGCCCGCTGGTCGTCGGGCTCATCCGCGGCTGGACCGGCAGCTTTGCGTGGTCGGCCGTGCTTTTCGTCGCGCTTGGCGCGGGGGCTGCGATCAACGGCTGGAACGCCGGCCGCGCGGAATATGTGAATGCGCAGACGATCGCAAAAATGGACTAACGCCCCCTCACCATCTGTTGATTTCTCCCGCCAGACGGCGATGTTTAGGTTACGCCTCCAATACCGCTTCCGTCAGAGGTCAAGTTTTGCGTTTCCTATCCGCCATCCTGCTTGCAACAGCCTTGCTGGCGCCACTCGCACCCGCCGTGTCGCAGGAGGGTCGAGGCGAACCTGCCACACGGGCCTCATCGAGCGACGGCGTACTGAAGCTGCTGCCGGAGGACTCGGTCACCCAACACACACTGAAGATCGGCGACCGGACGCTCGACTATGTGGCCACGGCCGGAACGCTTGATCTCTTCGCGCAAGACGGCACCAAATCAGGCGCAATATTCTACACGGCCTATATCGCCAAGAACGGCGCCCCCGACCGCCCGCTGACCTTTGCCTTCAATGGCGGCCCCGGTGCGGCGTCGGCATTCCTGCATCTCGGCCTGATGGGGCCGCGTATCCTGGACTTCGGCCCGAAAGGCGACGATGGGGCCGACGCGAAGTTGGTCGACAACCCGCACACCTGGCTCGACTTTACTGATCTTGTTTTCATCGATCCGATCGGAACTGGCTGGAGCCGGACCGCCAAGGCCGACGACGCCTCCAAATACTACAACGTCAATTCCGACGCAGAGAGCATCGCGAAGGCGATCGCTCTTTATGTCACTCACAACAATCGATCCGGTTCGCCCAAGTATCTTCTCGGCGAGAGCTATGGCGGCTTTCGCGCCGCCAAGGTGGCCGGCGCCCTGAAGGACAGCCAGGGCATTATCGTCTCGGGCGCGATCATGCTTTCGCCACTGCTCGAGGGGCAACTGATGTTCAATGCTGATCAGTTTGCGCTCGGCGCGGCACTCGAATTCCCCTCGCTTGCAGCAGCGCACATGGACAGACGCAACGCTTTCGATGAAGGGCAGCAGCGCGATGCGGAGAAATTTGCGCTTGGCGACTATCTCACGACACTCGCCGGCCCGACGCCAACAGGCGAAGCCGCTAAGGCCTTTTACGAGAAAATTGCCGGCATGACCGGGATCCCCTCAGATGTCGTTGAGAAGAACCGTGGCTTCCTCGGAAATGCTTACGCCAAGCAATCAGAAGGGCAGGACGGGCGCGTTGTCAGCCCTTACGACGCGGCGTTCTCGACGCCCGATCCTTATCCGGAATCAGACTCCGATCGCGGCGACGACGCCATCCTCGACGGCTTCACCCGCGCCTATGGCGGGGCCTTCGCCGACTATGCGCGCAGTGAACTCGGATTCAAGACCGAGATGACCTATTCGCTGCTCGACAGCGATATCAATCGCAAGTGGGAATGGGGCGGGCGTGGCGGCGGTTCCATGCGGCAGGCGAGCGTTACCGACGATATCCGCCAGCTTCTCGCCTCCAATCCGAAATTCCGCCTGCTGATCGCCCATGGCTATAGTGATCTCGTGACGCCCTATGGGGTGAGCCGCTATGTTGTCGACCACCTGCCGGCGTCGCTTGCCGGCGAGCGCGTGGCACTGAAGGTTTATCGTGGCGGCCACATGTTCTATACGCGGGCCGACCAGCGCGCTGCCTTCACCGCCGGGGCCAGGGCCTTCTTCGCCGGACGTTCCGCTGCAATGCCGGCTGAATGAACTGGGTATCCAACGCGAAAACCTGAGATTTTCTCGCGTTTTACGCCAAAATGGGTTGCCTTCGGCCGATGCCGACATAGGTAAGTCACCATGTCATACCCCAGTAAGCCATTTCCTGCCACGATGCCGCAACCGGCCTCGGGGCAGACGGAATTGCTGAGCGCCCTTTCGTCCTCCCCTCAAGACTGCGCTCTTTTTCTCGATATCGATGGGACGGTGCTTGACCTGGCCGGGATGCCGGACGCGATTGTCGTGCCGCCGTCTTTGCCGGCGGCGCTTGACGCGGTCTCGCGAAGGCTTGGCGGTGCGCTTGCCTTGGTAACAGGGCGAGCGCTTGCCTATGCCGACGCGCTGTTTGCGCCATTTCGTTTTCCGATCGCCGGCTTACACGGCGCCGAACTGCGCCGACCTGATGGCAGCGTCGCAAAGGCCGAGACCACTGCCGCATTCGAAGCGATGAAAGCGGATCTTCGCAGGGCGGCTGAAAGCCTGGACGGCGTCATCGTGGAAGACAAAGGCGCCGCCGTTGCCGCTCACTATCGCCTTGTGCCGCAAAGGCAGACAGAGGTGGAGCCGATCATGGAGGCGATGCTGTCCAAGGTAGGGCCCGACTGGACCTTGCAGCGCGGCAAGATGGTTCTCGAAATCCGACCGGCCAGCGCCGACAAAGGTCAGGCCATAGAGGCGTTTCTTTCGATGCCGCCATTTGCCGGCAGGCGTCCGATCACCATCGGTGACGACGTCACGGATGAGGCGATGTTCCGTGTCGCCAATCGCCAGGGCGGCCTCTCCGTTCGGGTCGGCTCGCCCTCCGACACCACCGCCGCCTTGACGCTGCCTTCGGCGTCGGCGGTGCGGGAACTGATCGCGCAGTTCGCCGTTTGATCCCAAGCACCAGGTGCTGCCCTCCCAGGAAAGGAATTTTCGTGTCCCGTCTCGTCATCGTTTCCAATCGCGTGCCAGCTCCCGTGAAGGAGGGCGCAGCCTCGGCCGGCGGACTGGCGGTGGCGCTGAAGGCGGCGCTGGAAGAACGCGGCGGTATCTGGATGGGTTGGTCCGGCAAGTCGAGCGAAAACAACGAGCCCGGCCCGCTCTCCCTGACGGAGGAAGGCAAGATCACCTATGCGCTGACCGATCTCACCGGCAAGGACGTCGAGGAATACTACTTCGGCTTCGCCAATCGCGTGCTTTGGCCGATCTGTCACTATCGGCTGGACCTTGCGGAATACGGCCGCAAGGAGATGGCGGGATATTTCCGCGTCAATCGCTTCTTCGCGCATCGGCTTGCGCCGTTGCTCAAGCCTGACGACATCATCTGGGTACATGACTACCATCTGATTCCGCTGGCCGCGGAATTGCGGCAGATGGGCTTCAAGAACCGCATCGGCTTTTTCCTGCACATTCCCTGGCCGCCCGCCGATGTGCTCTACACCATGCCGGTTCACGAGGAGATCATGCACGGACTTGCGGCCTACGATCTTGTCGGCTTCCAGACGGACCACGATCTGGAGAACTTCGCCGGTTGCCTTCGCCGCGAGGATATGGGTGATGCCATCGGCGACGGCCGCTTCACGGCGAATGGTAAGGTCTTCAAGGGCGGAGCCTACGGCATCAGCATCGAGACGGCAGCCTTTGCCGAGTTCGCCAAGAGGGCCGGCAGCCATCACATGGTGCAGAGGGCGCGGCAGAGCATCAAGGACCGCGACCTGATCATCGGCGTCGATCGGCTGGATTACTCCAAGGGCATCACGCAGCGGCTGGATGCCTTCGAGCGCTTCGTCGTCAACAATCCGGCCCACCAGCGCAAGGTCACCTATCTCCAGATCACCCCGAAGTCCCGCTCGGAGGTGCCGGAATACGAACAGATGCAACGCACCGTCGCGGAGCAGGCAGGCCGCGTCAACGGTGCCTTGGGAACCGTGGACTGGGTGCCGGTCCGCTATATCAACCGCTCCGTCAGCCGCCCAATCCTCGCCGGTCTCTATCGGCTCGCCAAAGTCGGACTGGTCACGCCGCTTCGCGACGGCATGAACCTCGTGGCAAAGGAATATGTCGCAGCGCAGGACCCGGAAGATCCAGGCGTTCTGGTGCTCTCCCGCTTTGCAGGCGCGGCGCGCGAATTGAAGAGCGGCGCGCTGCTGGTCAATCCCTATGATATCGAAGGAACGGCCAACGCGCTGGCGCGCGCCCTGAACATGCCGATGGAAGAGCGCCGCGAGCGCTGGCAGCGGATGATGGACTATCTGCTTGAGCACGACGTGTCGCGCTGGTGCGACGACTTCCTCAATGACCTCGCTGCCTGAGCGCGAGTTCAGACGATTCCCGCCTCTGCCATAAGCCATGCCGTGAGCAGATCGCTTTGAGCGTCGCGTGTTCGCGGCGGCAACAGCCAGTAACCCCGGTCCGGCGCCTCCAGCGTCGGGCCTGCGGTTCTCAGCATCCCCGACGCGAGCAGCGGGTCGACGAGGCCCATCCATCCGATGGCAACGCCCTGCTCACCGATAGCGGCCTGCACGACCAGAGAGTATGTGTTGAAGCTCAGATCGCCCTGCCCCGCGTTAGGATTGCGACTGACCCCGAGTTGCGCGAAGTACCGCCGCCAATCGAACCAAGGCGAAGGCTCCGGCGCATCGAGATGGATCAGGCGTGCGCGGGCAAGGTCAGCCGGCGTGACGATAGCGCCATGGCGATCAAGGAAGCCCTTCGTACAGACGGGCGTGACCCTTTCCGGCAAGAGCAGAACGGCCTGGCGCTCGAACTCCGCGCGCGTACCAAAGACAACGGCAACGTCTCCGTCATCAGAGCGGTCGCGCTGCACTCTTTGCGTCGCGACAATCTGAATATCGACGTTCGGGTAAAGGGCGCGGAACGCATGCATGCGCGGAATCAGCCATAGCGCGGAAAACGCATAATCCGTGCGCAGCCGGATGATCGGCCGATCTGCTTCGTTGCGGAATCGCCGCGCCAGTTCATCGATGTCGCTGACACACTTTGCCACGACATCGAGGAGACGCTGGCCTTCCGGCGTCAACTCCACTCCCCGATGCTGCCGCTTCAACAGGCTGACGCCGAGTTGCTCCTCCAAACGACGGATCTGATAGCTCGCGGCCGGCTGAGTCAGGCCAAGAACACTTGCCGCCGCCGACAGGCTCCCAGTCTTGCCAATTTCCGCGAAGATGCGCATCCACCCAAGATCGAGACGACGGCTTTCCATAAAAATTCCTTAGAGGAGACGTCAAAAAATGCCTACTTCACAGGTCATGCGATATTGATAATCAATAAATCAAACAGATGGCAAACGTGAGGGACTCTCGAACTCTAAGCAGTCGATGCCAACCAGAAGACCTCCGCAGACACGGCTAAGTTCCCGCTCTCGCAAATGAAGGACGATACGCATGGCGCGCCCGAATATTCTCATTCTGATGGTCGATCAGTTCAATGGCACGCTGTTTCCAGACGGACCGGCTGATTTCCTTCACGCGCCTCATCTGAAGGCCCTGGCAGAGCGTTCGGTGCGCTTCGCCAACACCTATACGGCAAGTCCGCTTTGCGCCCCGGCACGGGCGTCCTTCATGTCCGGGCAGTTGCCGAGTCGGACTCGCGTTTATGACAATGCCGCCGAGTTTGCGTCCGATATCCCGACCTTCGCGCACCACCTGCGGGCGGCGGGCTATCATACCGCCCTGTCGGGAAAGATGCATTTCGTCGGCCCCGACCAGCTGCATGGCTTCGAGGAACGTCTGACGACCGACATCTATCCCGCCGATTTCGGCTGGACGCCTGACTACACCAAGCCCGGCGAGCGCATCGACTGGTGGTACCACAATCTCGGCTCGGTGACGGGCGCCGGCGTTGCAGAAATCACCAATCAAATGGAGTATGATGACGAGGTCGCCTACAACGCGACCCGCAAGCTCTACGACCTCTCGCGCCGTCACGACGACCGCCCCTGGTGCCTGACGGTAAGCTTCACGCATCCGCACGACCCCTATGTCGCGCGCCGCAAGTACTGGGACCTCTACGAGAATTCCCCAGCGCTGGATCCTGAGGTCGGCACAATTCCGTTCGACGAGCAGGATCCGCACTCGCAGCGTCTGTTGAAAGCCTGTGACTATGATGCCTTCGACATCACGCCGGAACAGATCCGGCGCGCGCGACAGGGCTACTTCGCCAGTATCTCCTACATCGACGACAAGATCGGCGAGATCCTTGACGTGCTCGAGCGCGGGCGGATGGCGGACAATACGATCGTTCTGTTCGTTTCCGACCACGGCGACATGCTTGGCGACCGCGGCCTCTGGTTCAAGATGTGCTTTTTCGACGGTTCATCGCGGGTGCCTCTGACGATCGCGGCGCTGGGCTGGACACCGGCCTCTATCCGGCAGCCTGTCTCGACGCTTGATGTGACCCCGACGCTGGCGGCACTGGCGGGCATCGACATTGCCAAGCTGGCGCCATGGACGGATGGCGAGGACCTGACGCCACTTGCGACAGGCACTGGCGGTCGTGGCCCGGTGCCCATGGAGTATGCCGCGGAAGGATCGGAAGCGCCGCTCGTCTGCCTGCGGGATGGCCGCTTCAAGCTGACGCTCTGCGACAAGGACCCGCCGATGCTATTTGATCTGGAGGCGGACCCGAAAGAGCTGATCAACCTCGCCGGCGATACCGGGTATGCCGACGTCCTGGCGAAGCTCACAGCCCTGGCCGAGAAACGCTGGAACCTGCAGAATTTCGATGCCGCCGTGCGCGAAAGCCAGGCACGCCGCTGGGTGGTCTACGAAGCGTTGCGGAATGGGGCGTACTACCCTTGGGACTACCAGCCACTGCAGAAGGCGTCAGAGCGTTACATGCGCAACCACATGGATCTGAACGTACTGGAGGAAAGCCAGCGCTACCCGCGCGGCGAGTAAATTGCAGCAGCACACCTCAGCCACCACACTCCGCACGCAAAACAGGAGGCTTCGATGCAGATCAGTGCACGCAATCGCTTGAAGGGAAAGATCGTCGAGGTGAAGAAGGGTGCGACCACGGCGCACGTCCGGATCGATATCGGCGGCGGCTCCATCGTCACGGCCTCAATCACCAACGAAGCGGTCGATGAACTCGGGCTTGCCGCAGGCGGCGACGCCTATGCGGTCATCAAGGCCTCTGATGTCATGATCGCCGTCGACTGACCGTCAGGCTTTCCTGCAATAATGTGCTACGTCGTCGCCGGTCTGGAAATCGCCAGGCTGCGGCGGCGCGATCGGCTTGAACAGCGTGCGATCGGGCTTCAGATCGAGAAGCGGAGTCCCATCCAGGCAATCCATCCCCCGCACCAGCAAGACGCCGTCTTCGACCCCTTCCAGCTTGACGATCGAGGTACCGATCGGATTTGGCCGCACCGGCGAGCGAAGCGAAAACGTGCCATGGACTTTTCCGCTATTGGCGGGGCTTTGCAGAACAAGATCGCGCCGCGCCCGATCCAGCCAATAAAGTATTTCCAGCCGCTCGAAGGCTTCCACGCCCCTGAGAGCCTGTCTCCAAGGCTCGAATATCTCGATTTTGCAGAGCGGACCGTCGTGCCGCCCCTGGCGCGGTGTCTCCATGCGCGAGGTCCAGGGCGTCGAGATACGCCCGATGAACACTAGGCCAGCGTCGGTCGCCGGGGGCACTTCAACCGCGACCTCATTTTCCCTGATTTCATTCTCGCGAACCATGAACCGCTCCCTTTCGGAACGGCATCATGGCAGATCGTTGTATCCAATCCAATATCACGCCGCCTTGACGGCGTGATATTCCTTGAGGGCGGCCATCTTGATCGCCGGATAGCGCTCGGCCTCGTAACGCAGCGAGAAGCTGTCCTGCGCCAGGAACACCGGATCATGATCCAGATCCCGCGCGATATCGCCGCGACGCGCGGTGATGAACTTTTCGAGCTCCGCCGGCTGATCGGCCGAAATCCAGCGGCAGACGGAAAAGCGCGACATTTCAAAGGAAACCGGCAGGCCATATTCGGCCATCAGGCGCTCCTTCAGAACATCGAGCTGCAGGGCGCCGACAACGCCAACGATAGCCGGCGAACCATCTTCCGGCGAAAACAGCTGGACAACGCCTTCTTCAGCCATCTGTTGCAGCGCTTCCTTGAGCTTCTTCGCCTTCATGGCGTCTTCCAGACGTACGCGGCGCAGGATTTCCGGCGAGAAGTTCGGCACGCCCTGGAACACCAGCGACTCTCCTTCCGTCAGCGTATCGCCGATGCGCAGCGTGCCGTGGTTGGGAATGCCGACGACGTCGCCGGCGTAGGCCGTATCGGCCAGCTGGCGCTGCGAGGCGAAGAAGAACTGCGGCGCGGTGAGACCGAGCTGTTTGCCGGTACGCGACAGGCGAGCCTTCATGCCGCGCTCGAGCTTGCCGGAGCAGATGCGGGCAAAGGCGATGCGGTCGCGATGGTTCGGGTCCATGTTGGCCTGGATCTTGAAGACGAAGGCGGTCATCTTGTTGTCGGTCGCCTGCACGGTGCGGATATCGGCCACCTGGTCGCGCGGCGGCGGCGCAAACTCGCCGAGCGCGTCAATGAGGTCGCGAACGCCGAAATTGCGCAGCGCCGAACCAAAGAAAACCGGCGTCAGATGGCCTTCGAGGAAGGCCTTCTTGTCGAAGGGTTTGCAGGCCTCGATCGCCAGCGTCGTCTCCTCGACGAAGGCGTCGCGCTCGTTTTCCGGCAAGCGATGGGCAACCATCTCGGGATCGGTGACCTTCGTCATGATCTCCTGCGTGTCGGCACCGCGCACCTCGTTCGTTGCGAGGTGATAGGAGCCGCAGAAGGTCTTCGACCGTCCGATCGGCCACGTCACCGGCGCGCAATCGAGCGCCAGCTTTTCCTCGACTTCATCCAGGATTTCGAACGGGTCGCGGCTTTCGCGGTCCATCTTGTTGATGAAGGTGATGATTGGAATGTCGCGCATGCGGCAGACTTCGAACAGCTTCAGCGTCCGCGGCTCGATACCTTTGGCGGCGTCTATCACCATGACCGCGGCATCGACGGCCGTCAGCGTGCGATAGGTGTCGTCGGCGAAGTCTTCGTGGCCGGGCGTATCGAGAATGTTGAAGACATTGTCCTTGTACTCGAACGTCATGACCGAGGTGACAACGGAAATGCCGCGCTCACGCTCGATCTTCATCCAGTCGGAGCGCGTCTGCATGCGATCCTTCTTTGCCTTGACTTCGCCGGCAAGCTGGATGGCGCCGCCGAACAGCAGCAGTTTTTCGGTGAGCGTGGTCTTACCCGCGTCCGGGTGCGCGATAATAGCGAATGTGCGGCGGCGGGAGACCGCCTCGGCGAGACTTTCGGCCATGATGTGAATCCTGTGGAATTGCGGCGTATCTAGCGATTAAAGCCCGTCATTGCAATTGACCTTGGCGCATCGGGCGCAAACTAATGCCCCATGACAATCCATACCGATACGCGCCCGACGCTCAACATCATCCGCCTCGCCAATGGCCAGGGCCTCGATCTGCCCACTTACGAAAGCAAGGGGGCGGCCGGCATGGACCTGCGCGCCGCCGTTGATGCCGACGCGCCGACCATTCTACAGCCTGGCAAGCGTGCGATGGTGCCGACGGGCTTCGTCTTCGAAATTCCGGAAGGATTCGAGGGCCAGGTACGCCCGCGCTCCGGCCTTGCCTTCAAGCACGGCCTCACCTGCCTCAATACGCCGGGAACGATCGACAGCGACTATCGCGGCGAGGTAAAAGTCCTGTTGATCAATCTCGGCGAAGAGCCGTTTGAGATCACAAGGGGCATGCGCATCGCGCAGATGGTGATTGCGCCGGCAATCCAGGCCCATATCTGCGAAATCTCCGAGGCGAGTGCCACGGCGCGCGGCGCTGGTGGCTTCGGCTCGACCGGCGTATGACCTCCAAGGGTATCGATCATTCCGGCCTGACATTCCGCCGAGACTATTTCGGCGACCTCAAGGCCTGGCAGGCACTGGTCGATCTCCTGAAGGACACATTCGCTATCGATATCGGCCCGTTGCAGCAAATGGGCGGGCCGGACCCGAGCAGCATGCCCTTCGGCTGGTTTGACGGCGATGGCCTGCTTGCCGCCAATCTTTCGGCCTTTGCAATGCCGCTTGTTATCAACGGTCGACCGCTGAATGCTGCCGCCTTCCAGTCCGGTGCAGTTCGCCCGCCTTGGCGTGGGCGCGGGTTGTATCGCGACCTGACCCAAAAGGCGCTCGCCTGGTGCGAGGAGAAGGGTTTCGAAGCCATCGTGCTCTACACCGACAAGCCGGCGCTCTATGGACCTTACGGCTTTCGCGTGCTGCCGCTGCACGCTTATTCCGGCAAGGCACCGACGATACCGAAAGCACAGAGGTCGGCCCGGCGTCTCAATCCGCGAGAAACGGCAGACCTGGAGATGTTAAGCGCCGCCTTGAAGACGCGTCAGCCGGTCTCGGACGTGCTCGCCGTTTGCGAGAGCGCCGCGATGTTTCTGATCAACACCCAGCTCGATCCTGGCGTCAGGATCAGCTGGCTGGAACGGGAACGGGCCGCAGTTGCATGGAAGATGGACGCGCCGCGACATGTCATGCTGCTTGACGTCGTCGGCGGCAGTATCCCGTCGCTCGCGACGATCATTGGTGCACTCGACGTCGAGGCTGAGATCGTCGATGTGCCGTTTTGCCCGGACAAGCTTGACTGGAGTGGACAGGCGAAGCCTCTTGAGAGCCACACGCGTCTGATGATCCGAGCGCCCGGCACCATCGCCTTCGATCGACCAGCCATGCTCTCGCCGATGGCCGACTTCTGAGCTACCGCTCGCGCGAAAGCGGAGGCAGACGCCGCTTGACCGGCGATGCCTTGACCATCGAGGTGCTTGTTTCGGCCTTCTCCGCAACCTTGTCGAGGATCGTGTCGAGCTCCGGCATCGAGCGGACGACGAGCCGGGCAATGAAACAGTCATCTCCCGTCACCTTGTCGCATTCCACGAACTGAGGCGTCTCCTGGATGATCCGCTGAACGACATGCAATTGCCCGGGCAGCGGCCGAACGCGCACGATCGCCTGCAGCGGATATCCAAGCGCGGCCGGGTCGATGTCGATCGTGAAGGCGGCGATGATCCCGCGCTCTTCCAGGCGGCGGAGGCGTTCAGCGGCACTGGGCGAGGACAGCCCGGCAGCCTGGGCCAGTTCCTTCAACGAGATGCGGGCGTTCTCCGCCAACGCCTCCAGGATCTTCTGGTCGACATCGTCGATCACATTATCATTAGGCGATACAGACATTATACCTCACAATGATAGGAAAGAGCCGCAACCAACCTAATGCAAACTATATAATGCGGCGCACTGCCGCAATAGTCTTCATCCATCGAGATGGAGAGATGTGATGCAGAGCGAAATCCGCGCCGGCACGACCCAAATGACCGCCGCAATGCTGATATCGGGGACAATCGGTTGGTTCGTGGTAATGTCCGGCCAGCCGGTGAGCGGCGTGGTGTTCTGGCGCTGCCTCTTTGGCGCGATCAGCCTGCTTGTCGTGTGCGCGGCAATAGGGCTGCTGCGACCGGGCGTCATCAGCCTGAAATCGGCAGGCATCGCTGTCCTCGGCGGCGTGGCCATCGTGCTCAACTGGTTGCTGCTCTTTGCATCCTACGGCCACGCATCGATTTCGATCGCGACGACCGTCTACAACACGCAGCCTTTCATGCTGCTTGCGCTGGGCGCCCTGTTCCTCGGCGAAAAGATCACCGCCGCAAAGCTGTTTTGGCTGACGCTGGCCTTTGCCGGCATGGCGGCCATCGTCGAGGCCAAGCCGGCCGCGGCGGGTGGCCATGAGGGATATGGCCTCGGTATCCTGCTGGCGCTCGGTGCCGCCTTTTTCTACGCTCTCGCGGCGATCGCGGCAAAATGGCTCAAAGGAACGCCGCCGCATCTTATCGCGCTGATCCAGGTGGCGACCGGCGTGCTGATGTTGCTGCCGACGGTGAATTTTTCTGAGCTGCCCACAAATGGCCAGTCATGGTCGATCCTGATTACCCTGGGTGTCGTGCATACCGGTCTGATCTATGTGCTGCTTTATGGCGCGATCCAGAAGCTGCCGATCCATCTGATCGGAGCGCTGTCATTCATCTATCCGATTGCGGCGATCCTGGTGGACCGTTTGGCCTTCGGACACGCCTTGCAGCCGCTGCAGCTCGTCGGCGCTGCCGTCATTCTGGTCGCTGCGGCCGGAATGAACCTTGGCTGGACGCCCGCGCAGCTGTTGCGTACGCGGGCGGGCTGATGATTTAGAGCCTTTCAGGTTTAAAGGACCGGCTACTTCTGCTGCCGGGTCGTTTCGAACAGGAACCAGGTGCGGCGCTCAGCCTCGTCGATCCAGACCTCCAGCAGGCTTGTCGTCGCGAAATCATTATGCTCTGAGCAGACATCGTGCGTCTCGCGCAACAGCGAGACCAGCTGCTTGTTGTCATCACGCAGTTCCGCCAGCATGTCCTCAGGCGTGACGTAGTCTGCATCGTTGTCGTTGATGCGTTGCAGGCGGCCGATATGGCCGATCGAGCGCAGTGTCGTGCCGCCGATTTTGCGGGCGCGCTCGGCGATCGCATCGGTGGTGGCGAAGATCTGCTCGGCCTGCTCGTCGAGCATCAGGTGATAGTCGCGAAAATGCGGCCCCGACATGTGCCAGTGGAAATTCTTGGTCTTCATGTAGAGCGCAAAGACATCCGCCAGCAGCGCCGCCAGGGCGGCCGAAATATCCTGAATGGCATTGCTTTTCAGGTCGGTGGGGGTGGCGAGCGGGGCGATTTTGCGCTTTTCGGCGGCAGTGGGGCTCATCAGTGTCTCCTTTGGCGAGCGGCGGGTGGCAGGTGTCGGCGCGGTGGGGGGATGCAGGCTCCACCAGCCATAATCACCGCCTTGGAACTAGAACCGCGACAGGCAGCGTCAATAGCGACAAGCGACCGCAGCATGATGACAGAACGACGCTCCTTGAATGGAGCGGGCCGCAGGCGTAGAAGGCGGCTGAAGCAGGAGTCCACATCATGTCATTCACCGCCCTTTTAGCTTACGCTGCGGCGCTGTTCATCGCGGCGGCAATTCCGGGACCGGGCATCACGGCGATCGTCGCGCGCGCGCTCGGTTCGAATTTTCGCGAGACGTTTTTCATGGGCCTCGGCCTCGTGCTGGGCGACATGACCTATCTGACTGCCGTCATCCTCGGGCTCGCCTTCGTGGCACAGACCTTCGCCGAGGTCTTCATCGTCATCAAGGTCGCCGGTGCGCTCTATCTCTGCTACATCGCCTACAAGCTATGGACCGCCGGGCTGCTGCCCCAGGACATCGCGGCCAAGAAGGCAAGCAGTGCCGGCATGAGCTTCCTGTCCGGACTGCTGGTCACGCTCGGCAACCCCAAGACCATGCTTTTCTACGTCGCCCTGGTGCCGACGCTGATTAATATCAACAGCGTCGGACCTCGCGAATACTGCACCCTCCTGGCAACCACCTTCGTCGTCCTGCTCGTGGTTCTGGTGCCCTATATGCTGCTGGCGTCGCGGGCGCGTATCATGCTCAAGCAGCCCCGCGCGCTGCAGGCGCTGAACAAGACAGCGGCAGGCATTCTGGCCGGTACGGCAGCCTTTATCGCCACCCGTACGGCGTGAAAAATTCAACCGGCAAAGTTCGGTTCTTAAAGGTTTTTTTCTCAAAGGATGGCCTCAAGCGGGTGAAGCCAGACTGGTTTCCATGCGCCTTTGACCCTATTCTCTCCGCACATTTCACCCAGGGAGAGCCTAATGTCGAAGAAACCTGGCCGCGGCCGCATCTATTCCTCGATCACCGAAACTATTGGCGATACACCGATCGTGCGGCTCGACAAGCTCGCCAAGGCGAAAGGCGTAAAGGCGAACCTGCTGGCCAAGCTTGAGTTCTTCAATCCGATCGCGTCCGTAAAGGACCGCATCGGCGTCGCGATGATCGAGTCTCTGGAATCGCAGGGCAAGATTTCGCCCGGCAAGACGACCCTCATCGAGCCGACATCGGGCAATACCGGGATTGCGCTGGCTTTCGCCGCTGCGGCGAAGGGATACAAGCTGATCCTGACCATGCCGGAAACCATGTCCGTCGAGCGCCGCAAGATGCTGGCGCTGCTTGGCGCCGAGCTCGTGCTGACGGAAGGTCCGAAGGGCATGAAGGGTGCGATCGCCAAGGCTGAGGAACTGGCTGCGACGCTCCCGGATGCGATTATCCCGCAGCAATTCGAAAACCCGGCCAACCCGGAAATCCACCGCCGCACGACGGCCGAGGAGATCTGGAATGATACCGACGGTACGGTCGACATCCTGGTTTCCGGCATCGGCACAGGCGGCACCATTACGGGCGCCGGCCAGGTGCTGAAGTCGAAGAAGCCCGGCATCAAGGTGGTCGCCGTCGAGCCGACGGAATCTCCGGTCCTTTCCGGCGGCCAGCCGGGACCGCACAAGATCCAGGGCATCGGCGCAGGCTTCGCGCCGGCAATCCTCGACACCCATATCTACGACGAGATCGTTACGGTAAGCGGCCCCGAGGCGCTGGAACTTGCCCGCGAAGTCGCCAGGCTCGAAGGCGTGCCCGTTGGCATCTCCTCCGGCGCAGCACTGGCCGCTGCTATCCAGGTCGGCCAACGAGACGAGAATGCTGGGAAAAATATAGTTGTGATCATTCCGTCCTTTGCCGAGCGCTATCTCTCGACCGCGCTGTTCGATGGCCTTGGAAGCTAGGCAACGCCTTTTCTGCAGCATCTGGGGCGCCTCGGCGCCCCTTTCTGTTCAGGCAGCCGTGCTTAGCCGCCCACCGGCGATGCGATAGGAAATTGCTTCAGCGAGGTGAATGCGGCCCCTGCCCTTTGATATCGGCTAGATCAGGCAGGTTCGCCGTATTCGCGCGGATCGCCGGTTCCGGACGGGCGGGACCTGGGTGCCACGAAAGTGATTGGCAAGCGCGATGAGGCTGCGGGGCGCGAGGATGTCGATATCGGGACCGGCCCAGGCTGCCTCGGCACCGCTCTCGGCCGGACAGATCAAGCCCTTGCCGATCGCGTTGGCGCCAATGGCCGCCGGCAGTGCCCCGGCAACGGGAGCGATCGTGCCGTCGAGATTGAGCTCGCCGATAACCACGTAGCCGGAGAGCGCGTCCGCGGGGATCGCGCCGAGAGCGGCCATCAAGCCGAGGGCAATCGGCAGATCGAAGTGGGAGCCCTCTTTCGGCAAGTCAGCCGGTGCCAGATTGACGGTAATCTTCTTGGCTGGCAGAGCCAGGCCGGAGGCGTGCAATGCCGCGTGAACGCGCTCTCGACTTTCGGCAACGGCCTTGTCCGAAAGCCCAACGATCTAGGTCACGACCTGAACTTCGACCGGAACACCCTCAATGCCCTGAAATGCAACCGTGCTGACGCGTGCGACCATGCCCCAATCCCCTGTGCCGCATCCCACTACACTACAGTTTAACGACGTATCATTGTCGACAATTGCAATCTTTCATAGAAAACAGAATGGAACAAGAACAATAAAAGAACGAATTCAAGCCTGCGCTGTAGTCAGGTTGTGGTTGGTTGCACTAGCAGAACAAAGTAAGGAAACGCCCGGATCGATGCCAATCCGGGCGCTCACAAACTCATTATAATTTTGCGGAAGAGCTCTCCTCACCGCGCATGAGGCGGCGAAGCCAAGCGCTAGGCGCGCTTGCGCTCAATCGCGTCCCAAAGAAGGGCTGAGATGTCGGCGCCGCCAAATTTGCGGACCTCCCGAATGCCCGTCGGCGACGTGACGTTGATCTCCGTCATGTAGTCGCCGATGACATCGATGCCGACAAAGAGGAAACCGCGTTCCTTGAGCGCAGGGCCGATACGCTTGCAGATTTCGATTTCGCGGGCCGTCAGGTCAGTCGCCTCGGCGCGGCCACCGACATGCATGTTGGAACGGCTGTCGTGCTCGGCGGGGACGCGATTGATGGCACCGACCGGCTCGCCGTCGACGAGCAGGATGCGCTTGTCGCCCTTGCGGACATCCGGGAGATATTGCTGCGCGATGAAGGGCTCGCGGAACAGCTGACCGAACATTTCGAGCAGCGACGACAGGTTGCGGTCGTCCCTGGTCGAATGGAAAACGCCGGCGCCGCCATTGCCGTAGAGCGGCTTCAGGATGATGTCGCCCATCTCGTCCCGGAACCTGCGAATTTCGGCCGCGTCCTTGGTGATCAGCGTCTTCGGCATCAGATCTGCAAATTCGGTGACGAAAATCTTCTCGGGCGAATTCCGGACCCACGCCGGGTCGTTGACGACGAGCGTCTTCGGGTGGATTCGCTCCAGCAGGTGCGTCGAGGTGATATAGGCCATGTCGAACGGCGGGTCCTGGCGCAGCAGGACCACATCCACCGTCGACAGATCCACGCGTTCCGGCGCCCCCAGCTCGAAGTGATCGCCCTTGACGTCGCGCAGCACCATCGGCTCCACGGTGGCGTACAGATTGCCATCCCTGAAGCTCAGGCGCTCAGGCGTGTAATGGAAGAGCTTGTAGCCACGGGTCTGGGCTTCCAGGCTCATCGCAAAGGTGGAATCGCCTGCAATATTGATGCCGGCAACATGGTCCATCTGGACCGCTACATTCTTGATCTTGGCCATTTCCGTCCCTTAGCTGATGCCGGACAGATGTAGGCTGCAGATGCCTTGAAAGCAACGCCAATCAATGGCGTCCGGGGCGATGAGCGGGCGAATTCCTCAGGCCGCGATGCCGCTCTTCGGCGCCTCGCCGCGCAACAGGCTGCGAAGCCGGTAGACAAGCGCGACCGGCTTCGGAAACGGCTTTCTCAGGAATGCGACCTTGCGCACATAATTGTCGACGCGCCAGCAGGCCCAGGTGCCCGCCGCGAAGAACGCAACGTCGCCAGCCTCCAGCGTCCGCTCCGTGCCATCCTCGGCAACAATATGGACGCCGCCTTCAAGGATCATCACCGTTTCGTCCCAGTAGAAGTGCCAGCGGAATTCGCCGGCTGTGCAATCCCAGATCGCCGTATATGCCGCATCATCATTGCTGCGCGAATGCTCGCCGGTGCGGGCCTGTGGCTCGCCGCCGATGATCCAGTCCGGGTTGATGGGCGTCGCGTGCATGACGAAGTTATCCCCGGACTTCGCCACGAAGGTCTTTGCTGCCGGTTGCGGAAGACTCGGAAGGGGCACTACCCGCGCGGCCATCGCGACCACGCTCGCCAGCATCACATGAATACCCATGAGCAACCCCCGCTGCTATCCAGTCCTTGTCGGGATAGCAGAGAGTCGTAAAGGCACCGTACAGGCGGTCGGTACAATTTGAGTGATCAGCCCAAGGCGTCAGGCGATTTCCGTTTTCACCTGGACGACCTGCGGAGACACGGTATCGCCGATGCGCTTCCCCGTTTCCTGATTGAAGAAATGCAGCTTCTCGGTGGCCACGCGTAACCGCAACTCGGACTTCAGCTCTGTCTCAGGGGACAGGACTGCCGTCAATGATTGGTCGCCCAGATTTCCATGCACGAGACGCTGGGAACCAAGCTCTTCCACATAGTCTACCGCAACGGTCATGGCATGTTCGCCGGGACCGGCAAGGCGGAGGTCCTCGGCGCGCATGCCGACGGTGACCGGCCCCGATGTAGGAGCAAGCCCCGCAAGGTCGATCATGCTTGGCCCCAATGCGAGCTTGTCGCCATGCAGTTCGCCCTTGAGCAGGTTCATGGCCGGCGAGCCGATAAAGCTCGCGACGAAGGTCGAGGCCGGGGTGTGGTAGACCTCGAGCGGCGCGCCGATCTGCTCGATCTCGCCGCCGTTCAGAACCACCAGGCGATCGGCCAGCGTCATGGCTTCCAGCTGGTCGTGGGTGACGTAGATCGAGGTGGTGCCGAGCCGGCGTTGCAGCCGCTTGATCTCGCCGCGCATCGAGACGCGCAGCTTGGCGTCGAGGTTGGACAAGGGCTCGTCGAACAGGAAGGCCGCCGGCTTGCGCACGATCGCGCGGCCCATGGCAACGCGCTGACGCTGGCCGCCGGACAAGGCGCGCGGCTTGCGCTCGAGGTATGCTTCGAGTTGCAGCATGCGCGCGGCTTCCGCGACGCGGGCGTCGATCTCGGCCTTCGGCGTCTTGCGATTGCGCAGGCCGTAGGCAAGGTTTTCATAGACCGACATATGCGGATAAAGCGCGTAGTTCTGGAAGACCATGGCAATGTCGCGCTCGGCCGGATCGATCTTGTTGACGACGCGATTGCCGATCTTCACGTCACCCTTGGAGATCTCCTCCAGTCCCGCGACCATACGAAGCAGAGTGGATTTTCCGCAGCCGGAGGGGCCGACGAGGACGACGAACTCGCCGTCCTTGATGTCGATGCTCACGGATTTCACCGCATGCACGTCCCCGGTATAGATCTTGGAGACCTGATTGATTTCGATGGCGGCCATCGGCGTTTCCTTTACTTGTCGCTTTCGGTGAGGCCCTTGATGAACCAGCGCTGGAACACCACGACGATGATGACAGGCGGTAGCATCGCGAGGATCGCGATCGCAAAGGCTTCGTTGTAATCGGGGATCTGAGCGCCGACCCAGACCAGCAGGATCTGCTTGATGCCGCGCACCAGCGTGTAGAAGCTCTCGTCATTGGTCATCAGCATTGGCCAGAGATACTGGTTCCAGCCATAGACGAACATGATGATGAAGATGGCTGCCACCATCGTCTTCGAGAGCGGCACGATGACGTCGAAGAAGAACTTGATCGGGCCGGCGCCGTCGATGCGCGCCGCCTCGAGCAGCTCGTCCGGGATCGATTTGAAGAACTGCCGGAAAAAGAAGGTGCCGGTTGCCGAGGCGAGTAGCGGCACGATCAGGCCGGTATAGGTGTTGATGAGGTGCAGTTGGTGCATCACCTCATAGGAAGGAAGGATGCGGACCTCGAGCGGCAGCAGCAAGGTCGTGAAGATCATCCAGAAAAACAGCGTTCCAAGTCGAAAGCGGAAATAGACGATCGCATAGGCGGCGAGCATCGACAGCACGATCTTTCCGACGGCAAAGCCGATACCGAGGATCAGCGAGTTCATCAGCATCCGGGTGCCGGTCACCTGTCCGGTGAAACCACCTTCGCGGTTCAGGACCGCATTGTAGGTCTCGACGAAATGGTTCCCCCACCTGAGCGTCAAACCGTTGCGGTGAATTTCGGCCGCCTCGTGCGTCGAGGTGAAGAAGGCGACGACGACGGGCGCCATCATGACGAAGACGCCCAGGAGCAGGATAATGTGATCGGTTATCTTGAGACGATACATTGCGCCCCCTCAATTGTAGTGAACGCGCCGCTCAAGGAAGCGGAACTGGAAGACCGTGAGCACGAAGACGACAATCATCAGGATTACCGACTGGGCCGAGGAGCCGCCGAGGTCGTTGCCACGGAAGCCGTCCATGTAGACCTTGTAGACAAGGGTGATCGGATTGTTGGCGGCCTTGTCCTTCACCATCACGTCGACGATGCCGAAGGTATCGAACAGCGAATAGGTGACGTTGATGACGAAGAGGAAGAAGGCGGTCGGCGCCAGGAGCGGCAGGATGACGGTCCAGAAGCGGCGGAAGCCCGAACGGCAGTCGAGCGCCGCGGCCTCGCGAACGGAAACGGGAATGCCCTGAAGGCCAGAGAGAAAGAAGATGAAATTATACGGGATCTGCTTCCAAACGGAGACGACCACCATCGCAAAGGCCGTGTCGAAGTAGTTCAGGCCGATCTTCATGTCCCAGCCGAACAAGGCGGCGAAACGCACAAAGGGGCCCATGTGCTGGTCGAAGAACATCATGCCGATCAGGCCGGCGACCGGCGGGGCGATCGCATAGACCGAAATTAGCACGGTCTTGTAAGCCGAGCTGCCGCGAATGACAGCGTCCGCCTTGACCGCCAGCAGGAGGCCAAGCGACAGCGAGAAAAACGTGACAAGCGCCGTGAAGATCGCCGTAAAGCCGGCAATCGAGCGGTACTCCGCGCTTTCGAGGATGCCCTTGTAATTGTCGAAGCCCACGAAGGTGGAGCCGAAGCCGAAGGGATCCTCAAGGAAGAACGAGGACTTCACCGCCTGAACGGACGGCCAATAGAAGAAAATGAAAATCACCGCCATCTGCGGTAGCAGGAAGAGATAAGGCAGCGTTGGCGACGAAAACTGCACGCGCTTCATGGCGGGACCTTTTTGCAAAGCGGTTCCGGAAACGGCGAACGCCCCCGGAACCGTTGTCTTTCAGCAATGGGCTAGATCAGCCGGCAGTCTTGGCAAAACGCTCGAGGAGCTGGTTGCCTTCCTTCTCGATGGTGTCGAAAGCGTCCTTGACGGAGGTTTCGCCCGAGAAGATGCGGCCGTATTCGCGTTCCATGATTTCGCGGATCTGCGGGTAGAAGCCGAGGCGGTAGCCCTTCGACCATTCGCCATCATCCAGCTTCAGCTGCTTGATACCGACTTCGGCAACCGGCTCCTTGTCGTAGTAGCCTTCCTTCTTGGCGAGCTCGTAGGCTGCCTCGGTGATGGCGACGTAACCGGTTGCCTGGTGGTAGAACTTCTGGATCTCAGGCGAGGTCAGGAACTGGAAGAAGTCGGCAACGCACTTGTTCTCCTCAGCCGACTTGCCGGACATTGCGAAGAGCGCCGCGCCGCCGATGAAGCTGTGGGTGCCGGCGCCCTTGATCGCACCCCAATACGGCAGGAAGGTTGCCGAGAAGGGCATCGTTGCCGTCTTCTTCAGGCCGCCGAAGGAGCCCGAGGAACCGATCCAGAGAGCGACCTTGCCTTCTTCAAAGGGCTTCTGGTTGTCGTTCCAGCCGGCGCCGTAGTACTTGAAGTAGCCTTCGTCGGACCAGGCCTTCAGCTTGTCGAACATCATGATGAGGTTCGGATCGGTGACCTTGAGCTTGGTGTCGACAACGCTGTCGTAGCCGTTGTTGTTGGTGGCGAACTGGATGTTGTTGCGCGAGAAGAAGTTCTCGGTGAATTCCCAGGTCAACTGCGACTGGACGAGCGGGATATAGCCGGCCTCCTTGAGCTTCGGAGCAATTGCTTCGAACTCTTCCCAGGTCTTCGGAGCTTCGACGCCAGCCTTCTTCAGCGCTTCCGGATTGATGTACATAATCGGTGCGGAAGAGTTGAAGGGCATGCCGACGAACTTGCCGTCAGCGGCGGCGTAGAAATAGCGAACGCCGGGAATGAAGGCATTGCGGTCGAACTTGTAGCCGGCGTCCTTGATCAAGTCTTCGGCCGGAACGACAGCGCCCTTGGCGTTGATGATGGTTGCTGCACCTGCGTCGAAGACCTGCAGAATGTTCGGCTGTTCGCCCGAACGGAAGGCCGCGATGCCGGCGGCAAGTGCTTCTTCATATGTGCCCTTGCTGACCGGGGTCAGGGCGCAGGCGGACTGCGCAGCGTTGAACTTCTGTGCAACCTCATTGATGACTTCGCCGTTGCGGCCGCCCATGCCGTGCCACCAGGTGATGTTGGTCGCAGCAAAGGACGACGACGCCGAAAAGCTGGCCGCCATGGCGGCCATAGAAATTTTCTTGAACATGGCTAATCCCTCTCCACCAATTGTTGGGGTGAGGAGTGCAATAGAGGCCTTCCATGACGCCTCCTTGATGGTTTCATGACAGGACTGTTACAGCCGGATCCTTTTGCACGCGATTGCAATGACGTCAGAAGGCATTCGGAAAGTTCGCGGCAGGCGGCCGGGCAGGATGGCCACGATGTCGTAACGCCGCGAAAGCAAAGCATAATCGCGTTGTCGCTGTAGCCACAGATCGCTGGCCGCTCTGATGCGGTTTTGCGCTGTAGGAGACACGGCGTCGATCGCGCTCATCTCCTCGCGCCGCGCCTTCACTTCAACAAAAATCGCCAGGTTGCGCTTTGCAATGATGTCTATTTCCCCGAGCTTGGTGCGATAGCGCAGCGCGACGATGCGATAGCCCTTCAGCATAAGATAAAGAGCAGCGAGATACTCGGAGACCTGGCCCCGACCGAGCGCCCTGCGGCGGTCGGCAGCAGCAGCCCTATCGCCCATCGCCGCCCTTCATGTCGAGAAGCCGCTGATAGAGTTCCTTCTTGGAGACGCCAGTCAGCTTCGATGCCTCGGCTGCCGCTTTGGAGGTCGGCAGGGTTCTTGCCAGATAGGCCAAGATCGCATCGACGTCGGCAGCTTCGACCACCCGTTCGGGAGGCGGACCTATGACCAACACGATCTCGCCTTTGACGTTGTCGACATCGGCGTAGTGGGCAGCCAGCGTCCCTAGGGTGCCGCGGCGAAACTCTTCGAAGGCTTTGGTCAGTTCGCGACAGACGCAAGCCGACCGGTCTGCACCGAGCACATCGGCGGCGGCGGCAAGGGTCGCAGCAATGCGATGCGGCGATTCAAAGAACATCAGCGTCGCGGGGGCCGCCTCTAACTCCGCCAGCCGATCGCGACGGGCCTTGTCCTTGGTCGGCAGAAAACCGGCGAACAAGAACGCATCATTCGGCAGGCCGGAACCCACGAGAGCCGCAAGCGGTGCCGAGGCACCGGGGATTGGCACGACGCGATAGCCGGCCTCGATGGCGCTCTGTGCGAGGCGATAGCCGGGATCGGAGACCAGGGGCGTTCCGGCGTCCGAGACGAGAGCGACTGACTTGCCGGCCTCCAGCGCCTGCAGGAGCCGCGGACCAGCCTCGTCGGCATTGTGTTCGTGATAGGCATAGGGGCGGTTCTGAATGCCAAAACGGTCGAGCAAGACGCGGGTGACGCGCGTGTCTTCGCAGGCCAGCACATCGGCGCCGGCAAGCGTTTCCAACGCACGCAGCGTGATGTCGCCGAGATTGCCTATCGGCGTCGCAACGAGGTAAAGCGCCGGCTCCAACGGTCGTGCCGGAACAGACATATTATGCAGGCGGAAGCTGCGTTGCCTGCCGCCATCGGTCATCACATCGTCATTGCTCAAGGTATCGATACTCTCCTCTGGTTTCCGCTTTTATGGGCGAGACCCCGCCGTTCGGCAAGGCCGCAGCAATTTCTGTGTGCATTGCACCGGAAAACGGCAAATGCACTGGCGCGGCCATTCGCGCCTCTTGCAATCGGTCTCAAAATCCTGCCATTTTCCCTATCCACTCTATGGTCCCTTTTGGGCAAAGGCATTCCTTGCGGCGCGCAACATGCGCGCTCAAGCAGTAACGGTCGAAAGCGGTAGCATCCCATGCGTATTACAATTGAGCGGTCCAACCTTTTGAAGTCGCTGAACCACGTGCATCGCGTGGTCGAACGCCGGAACACGATCCCGATTCTGTCCAACATCCTGCTGCGCGCCGACGGCCAGAATCTGGACATGAAGGCGACCGACCTCGATCTCGAAGTGACCGAAGCGACGCCTGCGAATGTCGAGCAGGCCGGCGCCACTACGGTCCCCGCCCATCTTCTTTACGACATTGTGCGCAAGCTGTCTGATGGCTCCGAAGTTCTGCTGGCGACCAGCACCGACGGCGGCTCGATGACCGTCCAGTCCGGTCGTTCCAAGTTCTCGTTGCAGTGCCTGCCGGAGTCGGACTTCCCTGACCTCACCGCCGGCACCTTCAGCCATACCTTCAAACTGAAGGCGACCGATCTCAAGATGCTGATCGATCGCACCCAGTTCGCGATCTCGACCGAGGAAACCCGCTACTATCTGAACGGCATCTTCTTCCACACCATCGAGAGCAAGGGCGACCTGAAGCTGCGTGCCGTCGCAACCGATGGCCACCGCCTCGCCCGCGCCGACGTGGATGCACCATCCGGCTCGGAGGGAATGCCCGGCATCATCATCCCGCGCAAGACCGTCGGCGAACTGCAGAAGCTCGTCGATGTGCCTGATGCGATGGTGACCGTGGAAGTCTCGGACGCCAAGATCCGCCTCAGCATCGGCTCGATCGTCATGACCTCGAAGCTCATCGACGGCACGTTCCCGGACTACCAGCGCGTCATCCCGACCAACAACGACAAGGAAATGCGCGTCGATTGCACGACGTTTGCTCAGGCCGTCGACCGCGTGTCGACGATCTCCTCTGAGCGCGGTCGCGCCGTCAAGCTCGCCCTCTCCGACGGCCAATTGCTGCTCACCGTCAACAATCCGGATTCAGGCAGCGCAACCGAAGAAGTCGCGGTCGGCTACGACACCGACTCGATGGAAATCGGCTTCAACGCCAAATACCTGCTTGATATCACCGCGCAGCTTTCCGGCGATGAAGCGATCTTCCTGCTCGCCGACGCCGGCTCGCCGACGCTCATTCGCGACACGGCTGGCGACGATGCCCTTTATGTGCTGATGCCGATGCGCGTCTAGCCGCGCGTCGCATCTACGGTGCAAACTTTGCCAATTGCGACGTCAGGCCTTGTTTTTCGGCGGAACTGACTGCAATTAGAGAGCGGGCTGTTTTGTTGCATATCTAGGAGGACGGGCATGGCGTTGCGCCTAAAGGAACGGCTGGGCAAAAAATTCGATGAAGAAATCCGCTTCTTCAAAGGAATGATGCAGGGGCCGAAGACTGTCGGTTCGATTGTTCCCACCTCCTCCATAACGGCCCGCAAGATGGCAAGCGTCATCAACCCGCATTCGGGACTGCCGGTCCTTGAGCTCGGCCCGGGTACCGGCGCAATCACCAAGGCCATTCTTGGTCGCGGCGTGAAACCCGAGAAGCTGGTCGCCGTCGAATATTCGACGGATTTCTACGAGCACCTGGTCCGGCTCTATCCGGGCGTGAACTTCATCAACGGCGATGCGTTCAATCTCGACAAGACGCTCGGATCGATGAAGGATCAGACGTTCGATTCCGTCGTATCCGCCGTCCCGCTTTTGAATTTCCCGATGCAGGCGCGCATCGCGCTGCTCGAAAGCCTGCTCGACCGCTTGCCGGCAGGCCGCCCCGTTGTCCAGATCTCCTACGGCCCGGTGTCGCCGATCATCGCGCGGCCGGATCGCTACCATATCCAGCACTTCGACTTTATCGTCCGCAACATTCCGCCGGCACAGCTCTGGATCTACCGACGCGGCTGACCCGGTGTTCGGCCTCTACGTCACCCATCCGCAGGTGAGGATCGACGCAGCGGTTCCCGTGCCGAAATGGGGGCTGTCGGAGATCGGCGCCGCACGCGCCCACAAGGCCGCCGAACGCCGCTGGGCAAAGCAGCTGCGCCGCATCGTTTCCAGCGACGAGACAAAGGCGATCGAGACTGCCGAGATCCTTGCAGCCGCAGCGCAGGTGACCGTCGAGATCGTCCACGACATGCATGAGAACGACCGCTCGGCGACCGGTTTCATGCCGCCCCCCGAGTTCGAGAAGGCGGCCGACTGGTTCTTTGCGCATCCCGAGGCGAGCTTCAAAGGCTGGGAGCGTGCGATCGACGCCCAGCGGCGTGTCGTTTCCGCCGTCACAGATATCCTCGCGTCGCACAATCCCGCCCTGCCCATCGCATTCGTCGGCCATGGAGGCGTCGGCACGCTGCTCAAGTGCCACCTTGAGGGCCGCCCGATCCGGCGTGATGGCGATCAACCGGGAGGCGGTGGCAATCTCTACTGTTTCAGCCTTGCGGATCGACGCCCGTCGTGCGACTGGACGCCTATCGAAGAGTGGCAGGGATGGATGTGAGATGGACGTACGCGAACGCCTGATCGTCGGGCTGGATGTTCCAACACTTGGCGAGGCCGAAAGAATCGTCCATACGCTCGGCGACGACGTCGTCTTCTACAAGATCGGATATCAGCTGGCTTTTGCCGGCGGCCTGGAATTTGCGCGTGATCTTGCCAAGAGCGGCAAGAAGATCTTCCTCGACATGAAGCTGCTCGACATCGACAACACGGTTGCATCGGGTGTCGAGAACATCGTCAAGATGGGCATGTCGATGCTGACGCTGCACGCCTATCCGAAGGCGATGAAGGCCGCCGTCGAGGCCGCCAAGGGCTCCGACCTCTGCCTGCTCGGCGTGACCGTACTGACGTCGATGGACGAGCAGGACCTGGTCGCGGCCGGCTACGAATACGATCCGCATACGCTGGTTTTGCGCCGAGCCGAACAGGCCCACCTCGCCGGTATGGGCGGCATCGTCTGCTCCGCAGAGGAATCGGCGGCCGTGCGCAAGATCATCGGCCCCGATATGGCGCTGGTCACGCCGGGCATTCGCCCTGCCGGCGCCGACAAGGGCGACCAGAAGCGCGTGATGACGCCGGCTGACGCACTGAAGGCCGGCTCCAGCCATCTGGTCGTTGCCCGCCCGATCGTGAAGGCAGCCCATCCCCGCGAAGCGGCTCGCGCAATCCTCGCCGAAATGTCGGCGGCCCTTTAATAATCTGACAAACAGGGAGGACCTGAAATGGCAAAGGCATATTGGATCGCACGCGTCGATGTTCGTGATGTCGAGCGCTACAAGGACTACGTCGCAGCAGGAAAGCTGGCCTTCGATAAGTATGGCGCCAACTTCCTCGCCCGGGGCGGCGCGATCACCGAGCTCGAGGGCAAGTCCCGCGCACGCAACGTTGTGATCGAGTTTCCCTCGATGCAGCACGCTGTCGATTGCTATAATTCGCCGGAATACCAGATCGCTGCGAAAATCCGCCAGGAAATCGCCGACGCCGAAATGATCGTCGTCGAAGGCATCTAAGACGAGTTCTCAGCCGTGAGATCTGCCGCGCGATGACCCTTTTCGTCGCGTCGTGATTGGTCTAAGACGAAACCAGATCGACCACACAACCGAGCCTTTCGAGGAGCCTGTCATGACCCTTGCCAACCTGCCGCCACTCGTTACCGTGTTCGGAGGGTCCGGCTTCATCGGCAGGCACGTCGTCCGTGAACTGGCAAAGCGCGGCTATCGCATCCGCGTCGCCGTTCGCCGCCCGGATCTCGCCGGCTTCCTGCAGCCGCTCGGCAATGTCGGCCAGATCTCCTTCGTTCAGGCAAACCTGCGCTACCGCAACTCCATCGACCGTGCCGTCGAGGGCGCCGACTTTGTCGTGAACTGCGTCGGCATTCTGCACGAAGCCGGCCGCAATTCCTTCGAGGCGGTTCAGGAGTTTGGCGCACGTGCTGTCGCTGAAGCCGCTCGCGGCGTCGGCGCCAAGCTGATCCACATCTCAGCAATCGGCGCAAACGCGCACTCCGATTCAGCCTACGCCCGCACCAAGGGCCGCGCAGAGGCAGCGATCCACGCGATCAAGCCGGATGCCATCATCTACCGCCCGTCCGTCGTCTTCGGTCCCGAGGACAGCTTCTTCAACAAGTTTGCCGACATGGCGCGCATCGCGCCGGCGCTGCCGCTGGTCGGCGGCGGCAAGACGAAGTTCCAGCCGGTCTATGTCGTCGACGTGGCCGAAGCCGTGGCAAAGGCAGTCGAGGGCAAGGTGACCGCGGGCCAGGTTTACGAGCTTGGTGGCCCCGAGGTGCTGACCTTCCGCGAATGTCTCGAGGTCATGCTCAAGACAACCTGGCGCAAAAATCGTCTGGTTTCGCTTCCCTTTGGCATTGCCTCGCTCATCGGCAGCATCGCTTCGCTCATTCCGTTCGTCACACCGCCGATCACCTCCGACCAGGTGCGTCTGCTGAAGAAGGACAATGTCGTTTCGAAGGAAGCGGAAACCGAAGGCCGGACGCTGAAGGGTATCGGCGTCACACCGACGCTGGTGAACTCGGTCATCGGCTCTTACCTCGTGCAGTACCGTCCGCACGGGCAGTACACCGGATCGGGCAAGGCGGCCTGAGAGCTGCGACCTTCCCAAAGCAACACGCCGCTCGCGACCTTCACGGGCGGCGTTTCACGTGGAAGGTTTTTTCAGAATCGCAGAAGTTGTGAACGCTTTTTCCCTGTAGCAGACCGGCACTCGTTGCATAAAAGTCGCACGTAAAAATTAGCGGAATTAACACCAAATTTAGCAGGAACATTTATTGCTATTTGTCATTCCACTGACTACACACCCCGCGCGTTTCCCAATGGACTCAGCGCCTTGACGGCGCACTAACGACTTTTGAAAGGCTTTCTTCAATGGGTAGGTCAATCGCGCTCCTGTTTGCGTGTGCGGCGCTGGTTATTCTGGCAGGCTCCTTCATTGCGCCCGGATCGGTTGCAGCGGTGAAGGGTGAGTGCTCGCCGGCCTACGGTGTCGATCCCTGCGAGACCGGCTCGATTAGCCGATAATAAAAAACCGGCGCTCTTCACGCCGGTTTTTTCTTGCCTTGCTTTCGGTAGTGGAACTGATCCGCATCCGCGCCACAAGGACTCGGATGCGTCGATCAAGTGCGTCTCAGGCGATCATGCCTAATGCCGCCATGCCGAGCAGGATAGCGCCGAGAATGATGCGGTAGATTGCAAACACCGTAAACCGGTTGCTCCTGATGTAGGACAGCAGCCATTTCACGGCGATAAACGCAACAATCGTCGAGACGATGAAAGCGATGCCGAGGCTCGTCCAATCCTCGTTTGCAGCCCCGCCATCCTTGAACGTCTTCAGCAGTTCGTAGCCGCTTGCGGCATACATGGTCGGGATGCCGACCAGGAAGGCGAATTCGGTCGCGGCGGCGCGATTGCCGGTGCCGGCCAGCATGGCAACGAAAATCGTGGCGCCGGAGCGCGACGTTCCCGGGAAGACGCCGGCCACCACCTGGGCAATACCGACCAAGATGGCGACGAGCCAGGTAATCTCCTTGTGAGGCGGTCGACGAGCGGCGGCCCATTCGGCAAAGATCATCCAGATACCGCCGATGATCAGCGCCCAGGCAATCGGCGTCGCATTCTCCGGCAGTTGGAAGCCGAGCTTCTTGACGACCAGTCCGAGGATCGCCGTGATGAGAAACGCGACGATCAGCTTGGCCGCGTAAGTGCGATTGCGCGGATCACGCCAGCCCAGGACGAGATCCAGGAGGCGACGCCAGTAAATAATGGTGACGGCGAGAATCGCGCCCGCCTGAATGACGATGTTGAACATGTCCGACCGGTGGCCGAGCCATTGCTCAGCGATGATAAGGTGGCCGGTGCTCGAAATCGGCAGAAACTCGGTAATTCCCTCTACTATGCCTAGAATTATAGAGTTCACATAATCCATACATTCTCTCCGTGGAGTTTGGTCGGGCTTTGATTGGGGTTATGGCGTCCGGAAGTGACGAAGGCAGGGCGGGAAAACAAAAATCCGTTTTTCGAGCACGCCCACCTCCTTTGTCAGGGAGTTGGCTACCCGACTCGCTTGTATTGAAAGGGCCAAGCTCCTATAGCTTCAACGAATAAGACATGACTAGGGCGCTATGATCATCGCGCTCCCGCAACATGCCACACACCTCAAAAAATCCGAGAATCAATGCCCACGCTCTATCATCATCCCATGTCATCCGCATCACGCTTCGTTCGGCTGATCCTGACGGAGTACGGCTATCAGGCGGACCTGATCGAGGAGCAGACCTGGGAAAAGCGCCGGGATTTCCTCGCGCTCAACCCGGCCGGAACCCTGCCGGTTTATGTCGATGACAGCATGCGGGCGTTGTGCGGGGCGGCTGTGATCTCCGAGTATCTCGACGAGACGCACGGCGTGCTCAAGCGTGATCGCCGGCTCCTGGCGGAAGATCCATTCCAGCGCGCCGAGATTCGCCGGCTGACGGAATGGTTCATGCAGAAGATGGAAACAGACGTGACCAAGCCGCTCGCCCGCGAGCGGGTCTACAAGCTGCAGATGACGGCGGACCAGGGCGGCGGCGCGCCTGATTCCAAGATCCTCCGCACGGCGCGGGCGAATATCCGCCAGCACATGAAATATCTGGGCTGGCTTGCCGGCTCCCGACAGTGGCTGGCCGGCGACCGCATGAGCTATGCAGATCTCGCTGCTGCCTCGGCCGTTTCCATTCTCGACTATCTCGGTGAAATCGACTGGTCGGAAGCTCCTCTCGTCAAGGAGTGGTATCAACGCCTGAAGTCGCGTCCATCCTTCCGGCCGTTGCTCACCGAGCGCGTGCGGGGCCTGACCCCGGTTTCGCACTACGCCGACCTGGATTTCTGACGAGGGCCTTCAATGGCCATGGAAAACAAGGACCAGAAACGCCGCGATACCCTCACCGCCTTCGTTCGGTCGGAGGCGAAGGCCTTGGGTTTCGACCTCTGTCGCATCACGCGACCCGACGCCATACCGGAAGCCAAGGAGCGGCTCGGCGAATTCATTGACGCCGGGCGGCATGGAACGATGGAGTGGATGGCGGAGACCCGCGACAGGCGCGGCGATCCACGCACGCTCTGGAGCGACGTCCGGTCGATCGTCGTCTTCGGCCTCAATTACGGACCGGATGAAGATCCGCGCGAGATTCTGACAAAACCGGACAAGGCTGCAATCTCGGTCTACGCGCGCAATCGCGACTATCACGACATCATCAAGGGGCGATTGAAGGAGATCGCAACACGCTTTGCGGCGCGCGCCGGGGCGGATGTGAAGGTCTTTGTCGACACGGCTCCGGTGATGGAAAAACCGCTCGCGGCAGCGGCCGGCCTCGGCTGGCAGGGCAAGCATACGAACCTCGTCAGCCGCGAGCACGGATCATGGCTTTTCCTCGGCTCGATGTTCACGACCGCGGATCTGAACATCGATGCGCCGGAGATTGACCACTGTGGCTCCTGCCGCGCCTGTCTCGATATCTGCCCGACGAAAGCCTTTCCCGGTCCCTACCAGATCGACGCACGGCGCTGCATCTCCTACCTGACCATCGAGCACAAAGGACCGATCGACCCGGCGTTGCGGTCCCTGATCGGCAACCGGATCTTTGGCTGCGACGACTGTCTCGCCGCCTGCCCATGGAACAAATTTGCCCATGAGGCCTCCGAGATGAAGCTGCAGGCCCGGGAGGACTTGAAGGAGCCATCGATCGAGTATCTGCTCGGCCTCGATGATGCCGCCTTTCGCACATTCTTCAGCGGCTCGCCCGTCAAGCGTATCGGCCGCGATCGGTTCATCCGCAATGTGCTCATTGCCGCCGGCAATTCGAACGATCGCCGATTTGTCGAGCAGTGTCGGAAACTGTCAGAGGATCCCTCCCCGGTCGTACGCGGCATGGCAATTTGGGCCTTGTCGCGCCTTCTCGAGGCTGGCGAATTTTCTGCCTTTGCGGCACAAAGGCCAGATGAGTCGGATAGCGATGTCCTGAGTGAATGGCGCCTAGCGGGAGCAGTTTGATGCAAGTGATGATTTTCGGCTGCGGCTATTCGGGCACGGCGATCGCCAAGGCTTTCATGGCGGACGGCGCGCGTGTCTCCGGTACGACGCGCTCGGAAGACAAGGCAGCTGCCCTGCGTGGCCAGGGCATCGACGCTTTCGTGTTTGACGGCGACGTGCTGGACGAGAAATTGAGCGAGGCGATGCGGGGCGCGACCCATCTCGTCCAATCCATTGCGCCGCGCGATAATGGTGATGCGCTGATCAGGCTCGCTGGCGACCGTCTGAAGGAGATGATGCCCAAGCTCCAGTGGATCGGCTATCTCTCGACGGTCGGCGTCTATGGCGATCACAAGGGAAATTGGGTCACCGAAGAAATGCCCTGCACGCCGGTTTCCGGCCGCTCGAAGGAGCGGCTGGAAGCAGAAGACGGCTGGATGGCCATCGGCGCCGCCATCAATGTTCCGGCGGCGGTTCTCCGCCTCTCCGGTATCTACGGGCCAGGCCGCAATGCCCTTTGCAATCTGGAACGCGGTACCGCACGGCGATTGATCAAGAAGGATCAGGTTTTCAACCGGATCCGGGTTGAGGATATCGGCGCGGCGACGCGGTTCCTCGCCGACCGTGGGCTCGGCGGCATATATAATGTGACCGACGATCTGCCCGGCCCGCCTCAGGACGTCATCGTCGAAGCAGCCCGGCTGCTGGGCGTCGAGCCGCCGCCGGAGCAGCCCTTCGAAACTGCCGAGCTCACCCCGATGGCGCGGTCCTTCTACGGCGAGAACAAGCGGGTCTCGAACGCCAAGCTGAAGGCGGCGGGCTTTATCTTCGCCTTCCCGACCTATCCCGCCTCGCTCGCGCAGCTGATGCAGAGCAACAGCTGGCGAGGATAGCGACGCCTCAAATCGAGACGCCGAGCGCCGGCTCGGCCTTTACCCGTGCGAGCGGCGGGAATGCGAGGGCTATTGCGGCTGCGCCGAGCCCGACCAGAGCGGATCCGATGAAGAGCCACGAGTAGTTGTCAAAGGTGTCGAAGATCCATCCGCCGATAAGAGGACCGAAGGCCATCCCGAGGCTGGAGAGCATCGTCGCCGCGCCGAACACCGTACCGATGATGCGCGGCCCGAAATATTCTCGCGCCAGAACAGCATAGAGCGGCATCACGCCGCCATAGGCGCTGCCGAAGATAATGGCGAGGGCGTAGAATTCGCCGAGCCTGCTGACGAAGAGGTAGGTCGCAAGCGCAATCGCCTGGACGAGCAAACCGGCGACGAGGACCGGCTTCACCCCGACCCTGTCGGCCAGCCCGCCATAGAGAAGCCGGCCGCCGAGCCCCGCAAGTCCCTCGACGCTATAGATGCTGACGGCGGCCATTGGCGCTATGCCGCAGATCGTCGCGTAACTGACCATGTGAAAGATCGGACCGGAATGCGCAGCGCAGCAGGCGAAGAACGTCAGCCCCAACACAATGAATTGTGGCGATCGGAACACCCGCGAGAGCGAAGGCTGTTCCCCGCTTGTTGCAGTGGCGGTCGCGCCGTCCCCTGCCTCTGCCGGCGGGCGCCGAACCAGCAAGGCTGCCGGAAGCAGCAGGACCCAGGCAGTGATGCCGATCAGCAGCATCGCGGTTCGCCAATCATAGGCAGAAATGAGCCAGCGTGCGAAAGGTGAGATCGTCATGGGCGCGACACCCATGCCGGCAGAGACAAGGGAGACGGCGAGGCTGCGGTTCTCCTCGAACCACCCGGTCGTCGTCGCGATCATTGGCGCGAAGAAGGTGCTGGCGGCAAGCCCGACCAAAATCCCGTAGGTCAGCTGAAACTGCAGAAGCGATTCCGCGCGGCTTGCCAACACAAGGGCCAGGCCAAGGCCGGCAGCACCGATCAGAACGACAACCCGCGCGCCGAAGCGATCGCTCGCAGTGCCCCACAGGAAACCGCCAATCCCCATAACAATGAAATTAAGTGTCATCGCGCTCGCAATGCCAGCGTGCGACCAGCCGGTCTCGGTCGCGATTGGCTCCTGGAAGATTGCCAGGGAGAACATCGCGCCGAGTGCAACGCAGGTCATCAACGCCCCGGCAGCAACAATGATCCAACGATAAGGTATGCTCATGATTTCGCAGCCTCCCTGCCCAATTTGAACGAGGCGCGCACCGCTTGCGCGCTTGCAAGCTAAAGACGTTTGAGTGTCACCGTTTTCGACACGCCCGGGGCGTTTTTATGCTATGCCGCAGCGACTTCCGTCGACTTGCATATCACGACTTGCCTGCGGGGCGAGAGCGGGCGGCAGACTTTTCGTCTTGCGATTGTATTTGTCGATCACAAATAGCGCGGTTTCAGGGTAGGAAATTTCTACTTCCTGCATTCGGCGCATATAATATAGCGCCTGATTATGGTTAACGGCCTCTGAATTTGCGCAAATGAGGCACTAATTATGGCAATCGCGCAAAATTATTTTCGTTAATTTTGTGATCTTTGGTTGCGTGGATCAGGCCTTGCAAAAAACGTTCTAATTTTACTTGATTTCATTATCTTTTTTCCCAATCATTCGATTTTCTGTGGCGCACATGCCGCGCATCTAGCCATCACGTATATTACACTTTGTAATATTCCGTGATAATTGGGGGCACTTTTTCGCCACACTTGGCCGGATTCAACCCTCCCACCGCCCACAAGGCGTGAGTTCAACAATTGAGGGGACAATCCGTTTTGAAGAAAATCTGCCGTTCTGTCATCGCCGCAGCAACAATTGCAGCTTGCTCTACTATCCTTCCCGTTGAAGGATTTGCTGCAAATGGTTGCGGTGGCGCTTCATGGTACGCACTTCGCTCCAAAACCGCCTCCGGGGAACGTATGAACCCGACCATCAATACTGCAGCACATCGTTCGCTGGCATTTGGCACGAAGCTGAAAGTTACCAACAGCAAAAACGGACGCAGCGTCGTCGTCCGCGTCAATGATCGTGGCCCATTCATTCGCGGCCGCGTCCTCGATCTCTCCCGCGCTGCCGCCCAGAACATTGGCATGGTCAGCAGTGGCACGGCAAAGGTCTGCTACGAAGTCATAGGCTAAGCGTTCGCCCGTACACGAACGGGTCGCTTGCTCTTGCCGCCAATCGCGTCTACGACGCGGTCTAGACTTGTGTACTATCCGCTGCGTCTGTCGCGCTTCCTGCGGATTGTTCACAAGCCCGGTATTTTGATCCAGGCGATAGGAGCTGTTTGAATGCGGTTGGGCGGTCGGCTCGAAGGGGCGATTTCGGTTCTTGCAGATATCGATGCCCGCAGACGGCCTGTCGCCGATGCATTGAAGGACTGGGGTCTTGCCCATCGGTTTGCCGGATCGGGCGATCGCGCCGCGATCGGCAATATCGTCTACGATGCCCTTCGCATGCGCCTCTCCCACGGCTGGCTGATGGACGATGACAGCGCATCCGCTATCGCCCACGCCGTGATGTTCCGGCAATGGGGTTTCACGCCAGAAAGCCTCGCCGCGGAACTCGCAGACGACAAGTTCGCACCAAGCCCGCTTTCGCAAGCTCAGCTTTCCGCTTTCAACAGCCGCCAGCTGGCCGACGCGCCCGCTCACATCCAGGGCGATATTCCCGAATGGGTCCAGCCCTCGTTTGAAAGCGCCTTTAACGATCACTGGATCGTCGAGGCGCAGGCCCTCGCCGGGCGTCCCACCCTCGATCTGCGCGCCAACATCCTGAAGGCGACCCGCGACAAGACAGTCAAGGCGCTCGAAAGAGCCGGCGCACAAGAGGCGGCGATCGCGCGTTACGGCATCCGGATTCCCGCCGGCGAAGGCGCCTCAAGGCTGCCAAACGTGACCGCCGAGCTTTCGTTCCAGAAAGGCTGGTTCGAAGTGCAGGACGAGGGGTCGCAGATCGTTGCCGATCTCGTGCTCCCAAAAGACGGAGAACAGGTTCTCGACTACTGTGCCGGTGGTGGCGGCAAGACGCTCGCCATGTCGGCGGCGATGCACAACAAGGGCCAGGTTCACGCCTATGATGCCGACCGCAAGCGGCTCGCGCCGATCATCGAACGGCTGAAGCGTGCCGGAACGCGCAATGTCCAGGTGCACGATGACGCCAAGGCTCTGAAGAGCCTGAGCGATCGCTGCGACAAGGTGCTCGTCGATGCGCCATGCACGGGAACCGGGACCTGGCGGCGGCGGCCCGACACCAAGTGGCGCCTGACCGCGAAGAACCTCGACGAGCGTACGACCCAGCAGCAGGACGCGCTCAAGCAGGCGAGCGCCTTTGTCCGTCCGGGCGGAGAACTGATCTACGTGACCTGCTCGGTGCTGCCGCAGGAAAACGAGGCGCAGGTCCGGCGTTTCACCGCAGAAAACGGCGACTACGAGATTGTCAGCGCCCTGCCTGCGTGGGATGGACTGTTCGGAAAGGACAGCCCACGTCCTCGTTCGTCCGACGGCAAGACCATCACGCTGACACCCGCCTCCACCGATACGGACGGTTTCTTCTTCTGCCGCATGCAGAGGAAAGGCTGAGCCCTCGCTCAGCCGGCAGACTTCTGACAAAGCCGTCAACTCAATTGATTTTCTGGGGGCGAGATACCCATCGCCGTCATACCGGCCTCGAGCCGGTATCCAGCGCGATCAAGTCCTTGATCGCGAAAAACTCTTCAGCCCCGCAGACGCGCGGCGGGCTGGATTCCGGCTCAAGGCCGGAATGACGGAGAAGCAGGGGGTGTCAAAACAACAAGAGGTTCGTCAGACCGCGCGAATACACTTAAAATCATTCCAAACTAGAGTGTTTGACACCAGTTTGCTTTTGGGCGAAGAGATTTTTCGTCGGACCTCAGACGGAAAGTCCGCACAGGAGAGGATCATGAAACTCAACAAGAATTTCCGCGCAGCCGTGGCGCTGGCGCTGGCCCCAGCCGCTCTGCTGGCCATTCCCGCTTACGCGGCCCCGGATGCTGCTGCAGTTGTAAAACACTACGCCGACGTTGCGCATGCCAAATACGAAGACTCGCTGACGACGGCCAAGGCCCTCGACGCGGCAATCGACGCCCTGCTCAAGGACCCGACCGACAAGACATTGAAGGCTGCCCGCGCCGCGTGGATCAAGGCACGCATCCCTTACCAGCAGACGGAAGTCTATCGCTTCGGCAACCCGATCGTTGACGACTGGGAAGGCAAGGTCAACGCCTGGCCCCTCGACGAAGGCCTGATCGATTACGTCGATGCGTCCTACGGCACCGAGAGCGACGAGAACGCGCTCTACGTCGCCAATGTCATCGCCAACAAGACGATCAAGATCGACGGCAAGGATGTCGACGCGTCCAAGCTGACTCCTGAATTCCTGTCCGGCACGCTGGCCGAAGCCGGCGGCGTCGAAGCCAACGTCGCAACGGGCTATCATGCCATCGAATTCCTGCTCTGGGGCCAGGACCTGAACGGCACCGGTCCCGGAGCTGGCAACCGCCCTGCCACGGACTACGACCTGAAGAATTGCACGCACGGCAATTGCGATCGCCGTGCCGAATATCTGAAGTCCGCCTCGACGCTGCTGGTCTCCGACCTTCAGGAAATGACCAACAACTGGGCTCCGGAGGGCAAAGCCACCAAGCATGTCGAAGCCGATCCGAAAGCCGGTCTCGTTGCCATTCTGACCGGCATGGGCTCCCTCTCCTACGGTGAACTGGCCGGCGAGCGCATGAAGCTCGGCCTGCTGCTGCACGATCCGGAAGAAGAGCATGATTGCTTCTCGGACAACACCTTCAATTCGCACCTCAACGACGCGATCGGCATCGCCGCTGCCTACACGGGCGACTACACCCGCGTCGACGGCACGAAGATGAAGGGACCGTCGCTGCACGATCTCGTCGCAGACAAGGACGAGAAGCTCGACAAGGAAATGCAGGCCAAACTCGACGCAACGCTCAAGGCAATGAATGTCATGGCGAAGCGTGGTCTGAACGTCGAGAAGTACGACCAGATGATCGGCGAAGGCAACAAGAAGGGCAACGCCGTCGTTCAGGTCGCCATCGACGGTCTCGTCGACCAGACCAAGACGGTGCAGCGCGTTATTGCCGCACTCGATCTCGGCACGGTGAAGCTTGAAGGTTCCGACAGCTTGGATAATCCTGGCGCGGTCTTCCAATAAGTGAAAAGGCGGGCCGCTTCGTTCGACGCAGCGGCCCGAACTCTCGAATGCCTCCCAGACCGGCTCGTCGTCTTCTCAGTTGCGCAGCATTTTGCGCCGCGATTGCCGGATTCTCCGTTGCGCTGGCATCCGGGTTCGATCTTCCGACGAAACGACGCGACCTTTCCGACGCGGATATGAAGCGCGTCGCCGATGTCACGCGGCCGACCACGGATTTTTCCAAGGCCGAGCAATACGAAGCGATGCAGGCCGGCGGCGCCACCTCCATCGATCCGGTCACGCAGGATTCCTTTTCGCATATCTCGGCGACAATCCCCTTTGAAGAAGAACAGCCGTTCCGGCTCGGAAATGCCCTTTTCAAGAAGCTCTGGGTCTCCGCCCCTTCCTCGACGCAGGCCTCAGATGGTCTGGGGCCGCTCTTCAATGCCCGCTCCTGCCTGAGTTGCCACTTGAACGACGGCCGCGGCAAGCCGCCGGAAGGTGGCGTCAGTGCCACCTCGATGTTCCTGCGCCTGTCGCGCCCGGCGACAACGCCTGATGAGCAGCGGGCGATTGCCAGCGCCGAAGTCGTCAATTTCCCGGACCCAATCTACGGCCAGCAGTTGCAGGATCTTGCGATTCCAGGGCTTCCCTCAGAGGGCAAGATGGCTATCCGCTACACCGAGGAGCCCGTGACGCTCGGCGACGGCGAGACCATCTCGCTCCGCCGTCCGACATACGAAGTGACCGACCTCGGCTATGGGCCACTCGACCCAACAACGAGGATCTCGCCGCGCGTTGCGCCGGCGATGATCGGGCTCGGGCTGATCGAGGCCATCCCTGAAGCGGACATCCTTGCCCACGCCGATCCGGACGATGCGGACGGCGACGGCATCCACGGCAAGGCGGCCATCGTACGCGACCATCGCACCGGCAAAGTTGCGCTCGGGCGCTTCGGTTGGAAGGCACAGAATGCGAGCCTGCGCGACCAGAGCGCGGATGCCTTCTCCAATGACATTGGCATTTCGACGCCGGACCGACCCGACCCGCATGGCGATTGCACAGAAGCCGAAGCCAAGTGCGGGAAGATGCCGACCGGCGTGCAGAAGCGGCTTGGCAAGGAGGAGGCCCCCGGCCCGATCCTCGACCTCGTCACCTTCTATTCGGCCAACCTTGCCGTTCCTGCCCGCCGCAAGACGAGCTTCCCCGCGACCCTTCAGGGCAAGAAAATCTTCTACCAAAGCGGCTGCATTTCCTGCCACGTGCCGAAGTTCGTCACGCGGCGCGACAGCGCCGACAAGGCTCAAGCCTTCCAGCTGATCTGGCCCTATTCCGACTTCCTGCTGCACGACATGGGCGAGGGTCTCGCGGACGGACAACAAGTCGGGAGCGCGAACGGACGTGAATGGCGCACGCCGCCGCTATGGGGTATAGGTCTGACCCAGACTGTCAGCGGGCACAGCTTTTTCCTCCACGACGGCCGCGCCAGAAATCTCACCGAAGCGATTCTCTGGCATGGCGGCGAGGCTGAAAAGGCGCGTGACGCTTTCGCATCCCTGCCCGGGGATGACCGGCAGGCACTGATTACATTCCTGGAGTCCCTTTGATGCGCCTTTGGCAACCTCTTGTCCTCTCCCTTTTTTTTGCTACTTCTGCCTTCGCCCAGACTCCTCCCGCACCGCAAGCCGGTCTGAACGAGGAGGCGGTCTCCGGAGTCATGCAGCGGGCGGTCGATGAGGTGATCCGACCAGGCTATCGCAATGCCCAGCAATCGGCAGCACGCCTGACAACGGCGATGAAGGACCTCTGCGAGGACGCGACGCAGCAGAAGCTGGACAAGGCGCGGTCAGCACTCGACGACATGATCCGCTATTGGTCGGTCATTGAAATCGTTCAGACTGGACCAGTGATACAGGACAATCTCTTCGAGCACATCCTGTTCTACCCCGATCGCAAGGGCGTCGCCCTGAAGCAGGTTCAGGCTCTGATCGCCAGAGCCGATCCCAAGGATACGACTGTCGATGCAATCGCCGGCAAGAGCGTCGCGCTGCAGGGGCTGACTGCGCTCGAATACGTGCTCCACGGCACCGGTTCGGAAGACCTGACGACGCAGAAGAACAGCTTCCGATGCCTCTACGGCGCTGCGATTGCCGGTAACATCCAGCGTGAGGCGGGCGAGGTCGTCGCGGCCTGGGAAAAGCCCGACGGCGTGCAGGGAAGCTGGAAGCATCCCGGCCCGCAAAGCGAAGACTTCATGGACAACAAGGAGGCCATAACCGCTCTGCTCGGCATCCTCGTTCATGGCGCGGAGACCGTTCGCGATCAGCGGCTCGAGCAGTTCTACAAGGGCAAGGACGCCACGCCTCGTCCACGCATGGCGATCTACTGGCGCTCCGGGAACACCTGGAAGTCGATGACGGCCAACGTCGAGGGACTTCGCACACTCTGGCAAAAAGCCGGAATGGCCGAGCTCTTGCCAGCCGACAAGAAGCCGATCGCCGACACGATCGATGCCAATTTGAAGTCGCTGCTTGAGGCGTTGCAGAAGCTCAACCCCGATATCGAAGTTGCAACAAGCGACGCCGAGAGGGCAAAGCTTGATGCTCTTCTGGTCAGCACGCGTGAGCTGATCACCAAGATCAGCGATGACTATGGCGCGGCAATCGGCCTTTCAGCGGGCTTCTCCTTCTCGGACGGCGACTGAACCCATGTGGAATAGCTCCGCGATCGATCGGCGCAGTTTCGTCAAGGCGGCCGGGCTGACTTTCCTGGCTGCCCTACAGCCGCGAGCGCTCATGGCACTTGAGCGCGCGGATGCGATCTATGCGTCAGGGATGCGGACCGCGAACGGATCCTACGCCGTTGCGACGGTCACGGAGCGCGGCGAGATCGTCGATCAAATCGCCCTTCCGGCACGCGCCCATGGCATGGCCTTCAGCAACGCGACGGGAAAAACCGTCGCCTTTGCGCGCCGCCCCGGCACCTATGCGATGATCTTCGATCCCCGCGGCAAAAACGAGCCGATCACCATTGCAGCAGCCGAGGGGCGCCACTTCTATGGCCATGGCGCCTTCTCGCCGGACGGCCGGATTCTCTATGCCAGCGAGAACGCCTTCGACGCCAACCGCGGCATGATCGGCCTCTACGATGCGACCGGGCGTTTTGAGCGCATAGGAGAGTTCGAGACCTACGGTGTCGGTCCGCATGACATGACCGTGTCCGACGACGGGCGCATGCTGATCGTTGCCAATGGCGGCATTGAAACGCATCCGGATTTCGGCCGCGCCAAGCTCAACCTCTCCAATATGCAGCCTTCGCTGACGCTGATCGATGCGGCAACCGGAGACCTGATCGAAAAGCACTCCCTCCCATCGCAGTGGGTGCAGCTCTCCACCCGACACGTCGATGTCGACGCGAGGGGCCGCATCTGGTTTGCCTGCCAGTATGAAGGGCACCGCAACGACCTGCCGCCGCTCGTCGGCTCCTTTGCCAAAGGCGAAGACCTGCGCTTCGTCGATCTGCCGGAGGAGACGACACGCCGGCTTGCCAACTATGTCGGCGCGATCGCAATCAATCGCGGTGAAGGGCTCGTCGGCGTCACGTCTCCCAAGGGCGGCGCGTCCGTGACGATCGATGCGAAGAGCGGACGCGTGCTTCGTGAAGAGATTGTGCCGGATGCGGCAGGGATTGCCGCAGCCAAGGCCGGCTTTGCCGTGTCATCCTATGAAGGCGGATTTTTGTCGACGCAGAGCGACGTTACCTGGGACCAGCATATCGTGCGCATTGCGGCCGTCTGAATTGTGCGCAAAAGATCGCTAGCGATCTGGCTGGAGAGTCCAGCCGCCCTATTTCCGGCGAATGAGCAAAGCCCTGACCTACGTCGTCTTCGTCGCCATCGCGCTCGGCGGGGGGCTCGCCATCGGCGTCAACAATCTGCCGGAGGAATGGTATCAATCTCTCGCCAAGCCGCCGTTCAATCCACCTGATTGGATATTCGGGCCTGTCTGGCTCACCCTCTATGTTTTGATTGGTATTGCCGGGGCACGGACGTGGTTGCGCGGGCATTTGTCTGTCGGCATGCTTATCTGGGCCTGGCAGATGGTGCTGAACTTTCTATGGTCGCCGTTCTTCTTCGGCCTGCGAATGCTGTCGGCCTCGCTCGTCGTCATTGTGCTGTTGCTCGGACTGATCCTCGCCTTTGCCGCAAACCGCTGGAATTCGGATCGGACCGCCGCCCTGCTCTTCGTGCCCTACGCAGCCTGGGTTGGCTTCGCGACCTTGCTCAACGCCGCGATCGTCTATTTGAACTAGCGATCAGCGAGAAAATCGAGCACGCGCCGTTCGAGAACGGCTGCCGCCGCTGGATCGAAGGCGGCGAGCGACCGATCGGAAAAAAGATGCGCGTCCCCCGGATAGAGGAAAAGCCTGACATCCGCCGACTCGGCAACCAACGCCTTCGCCGCCTCGATATCACCGTCTCCAACGAAGAACGGGTCGGCGTCCATGGCATGGATCTCAGCCCGCAAGCCTTTCGGCCAGGCCGAGCCGAATTCCGAACGCGGCAAGCAGGCGTGAAGGAAGATCGCACCCCGCGCACCGGCACGCGTCTGAGCCAGATATTGTGCCGGGAGCACTCCCAGGGAAAACCCGACATAGACGAGATCGGCTGCAAGGCCATCCACGGCGCGGGCTCCACGCTGGATGATCTCGCCGAAGCCGGTCTCCTGGGCGTGCTGCACGCCCTGCTCCAGCGTGTCGAACGTCCGGCCGGCAACCAGGTCAGGCGTATGTACGACGTGCCCGGCGGCCCGCAGATCGCCAGCAAAAGCGATGACGCCTCGCGTCAATCCAAGCGCGTGGTGAAACAGCACAACCTCTGCCATGGCGAACCTCCCGGTTGTTTCGCGCGGGCGAGACGAGCAGCACCTCAGTCCGATCTGGCGACCCAGTCGTGCCAGTCGGCTTCGCTGCCGTGGAACACATTCAGGTCAATGCGGCCATCAACGCCGTGCGAGATGCCGGAGCCCGAATACTGCCAGAATACCCACCGGCGTCCGGGATAAACCTTCGACGGGTGGGCTGCAACCGAACGCAGCCAGAAGGGATAGTTCAGGAAGGCGCCCTTGAGGTTGTCGCGATAGAAGTCCGGCGCGGTGTAGATGATCGGCCGCTGGCCATAGTGCTGCTCGAGCTTGTCCATGAAGACCTGCATCTTCTCGCGAACCTTCTCGGGCGAGACCCGCCGCTTGCAGCTCGACTCGCCGTTCCATTCGACGTCGATGACCGGTGGCAGAGCCCCGGCTTCGCGGGGAACGTTGCGGATGAACCAGTCCGCCTGTTCGCCCGCGGTGCGGCACCAATAGAAGAAGTGATAGGCGCCCCGCCTCATCCCAGCTTGCTTGGCGTCGCGCCAGTTCTTCCGGAACATCGGATCGAGATGGTCACCGCCGTCGGTCGCCTTGATGTAGACGAAATTCGCACCCTGCGTTCTCAGCTTGTCCCAGTCGATGTCGCCCTGCCAGCGCGAAACGTCGACGCCATGGACGGCAAGCTTTCTGGGCGAGGAAGAGCCGAAATTGATCGGTTTGACGTCGCGGAAACGATGACTGTAGATCCGCGAACGTGTGCGCGCCGTCTCGTCAATTTCGGGCGCTGCGGGCGTCAGGACGGCTGGCACTGCCGTTGCCATCGGCCTTTCCGACGGCACGGGAGCGGTGGCCACTCCGGCCTGTTGTGTGAAGGCTTGCGGCTGAGGCACCGGGCCGGCCCAGGCCAATTCCTCCTGTTGCGGCGCGGCTGGCGTTGGCGCCTCGGCGACATCAGCTGAGGGAACAGGGCTCGCCGGCATGACGCTGGCCGGCACGGGCGCGATTGGGCGTGCGACCGAGCTGGTCGTCTCCCGCGACGGGATTCCCGCGACGAGGCTGTCCGGTCCCAAACTGGACGTGCAGCCCGACAAGGCGAGACAAGCAAGGAAGAAAGCTGGCGCAGCCAATAGACGCATAAGAACCCGCACGCAAAACAATTGTCGACGACAGATTCGCTGCCGCCAGGGACCCATCGAGAAGCAATGGCTAACGGAGATTTACCAAAAAAGACTGAATCCAATCTTTACGCCCGGCACTTGCATGCGCGTCAGACAAGCGACCGCATGGCACGGGAGCACTCTGCCAACAGATTTCCGGGAAGCGCTTGTCTGATGCGGCGCAGCATGCCACTTTCGCGATCGCAAGAAAGGCGCGATGATGACCGACAACGACAGCGGCGATTTCCACGAGCGAATCCGCCAGAACTTTACCCGCCAGGCGGCGTTGCATACGCTCGGCGCCGAACTGACCCGCGTCGGGCGGGGGTTGGTGGAGATCGAACTGCCTTTCGACGTCAAGCTCACCCAGCAGCACGGAATTCTGCATGCCGGCGTGATCTCCGCTGCCCTCGATTCCGCTTGCGGCTTGGCGGCCTACAGCGTCATCGACGCCGAGGCATCCGTTCTGACGATCGAATTCAAGGTCAACCTGCTGTCGCCAGGCCGTGGCGATCGCTTCCTCTTCAGGGGCGAAATCACCAAGCCGGGATCGAACATCATCGTTGCGGACGGGCGCGGCTATGCGATCGGCGACGGACCGGCAAAGCTGATCGCTTCCATGACAAGCACCATGATGATCATCCGTGGCAGAGAGGGCATTTCGGGATGAAGTTTGAGCTGAAATCGGTCGCCGGCAAATCCATTCTCTTCGTGATGGCGGCGGAGGCCGAGTACGGTCCGTTCCTACGCTCCCGCTTCGAGCCGCTGATGACGGGGGTCGGTCCCGTCGAGGCGGCAATCGTCCTCACCCGGGCGCTGGCGCAATTAGCGCAGGCCGATGAGTTGCCCGACCTCGTCGTTTCGCTCGGCTCGGCGGGCTCGGCAAAGCTCGAGCAGACCGAGGTCTATCAGGCCACCTCCGTATCCTATCGCGACATGGATGCATCGCCACTCGGTTTCGAGAAGGGGCGCACGCCGTTCCTCGATCTCCCTGCCACCATCGACCTGCCGCTTAGAATCCCAGGCATTCCGGAGGCAAGCCTGTCGACCGGCGGCAACGTCGTGTCCGGGCAGGCCTATGATGGTATCGCCGCCGATATGGTCGACATGGAGACCTTCGCAATCCTGCGCACCTGCCAGGCTTACGAACTGCCGCTGATCGGCCTGCGCGGGATTTCCGACGGTGTCGAAGAGTTGCAGCACATTTCCGGCTGGACAGAATACCTGCATGTCATCGACCGCAAGCTTTCCTATGCCGTCGACAGCCTGTTTACGGCTCTGGAAGACGGCGTATTCTGGTTCTAACCCCTGCGGGATAGGGACAATCAGCACAATAAAATCCTCGGCCGGGGGATTTCGCGCATTGCAAGACCGGGTGCTTTTCATTAAAGGCTCGCCATGACCCAGACAGCACATCCAGACAGCGTCCTCATCGTCGATTTCGGCAGCCAGGTAACCCAGCTGATCGCACGCCGCGTGCGCGAAACGGGTGTCTACTGCGAGATCGTTCCCTTCCAGTCCGCCGAAGAAGGCTTCAAGCGCCTGCAGCCGAAAGCCGTGATCCTGTCCGGCAGCCCGGCCTCGACGGTTGATGAAGGCTCGCCCCGCGCGCCCCAGATCATCTTCGACAGCGGCCTGCCCGTTTTCGGCATCTGCTACGGCCAGCAGACGATGTGCATGCAGCTCGGCGGCAAGGTCGAGAGCGGTCATCACCGCGAATTCGGTCGCGCCTTCCTCGAAGTCGACGAAGACAACCAACTGTTCGAAGGCCTCTGGTCGAAGGGCTCCCGCCATCAGGTCTGGATGAGCCATGGCGACCGCGTGACGGCGCTGCCTGAAGGCTTCAAGGTCGTCGCGACTTCGCCGAACGCGCCTTACGCCTTCATCGCCGACGAGAAGCGCAAATATTATGGCGTGCAGTTCCACCCGGAAGTCGTGCACACGCCCGATGGCGCCAAGCTGATCGGCAACTTCATTCACAACATCGCCGGCATCAAAGGTGACTGGTCGATGTCGGCCTATCGCCAGAAGGCGGTCGAAGCGATCCGCGAGCAGGTCGGCGACAAGCGCGTCCTCTGCGCCCTTTCGGGCGGCGTCGACAGCTCGGTCGCAGCACTACTGATCCACGAAGCGATCGGCGACAAGCTCACGTGCGTGCTCGTCGACCACGGACTGATGCGCAAGGACGAGGCGGCCAACGTCGTCGCCATGTTCCGCGAACACTACAATCTGCACCTCATCCACGTCGACGCATCCGACAAGTTCATCGGCGAGCTCGAGGGTGTTTCCGATCCAGAGACCAAGCGCAAGATCATCGGTCGCCTGTTCATCGAGACCTTCGAGGAAGAGGCCAAGAAGCTCGGCGGCGCCGACTTCCTCGGCCAGGGTACGCTCTATCCTGATGTGATCGAAAGCGTTTCCTTCACCGGCGGACCGTCGGTGACGATCAAGTCGCACCACAATGTCGGCGGCCTTCCCGAGCGCATGAACATGCAGCTCGTCGAGCCGCTGCGCGAACTCTTCAAGGACGAAGTGCGCGTGCTTGGCAAGGAGCTCGGCCTGCCCGACTCGTTCATCGGCCGCCACCCCTTCCCGGGTCCGGGTCTCGCGATCCGCTGCCCGGGTGGCATCACCCGCGAAAAGCTGGAGATTCTCCGCGAAGCCGACGCCATCTATCTCGACGAGATCCGCAAGGCCGGCCTCTACGACGCCATCTGGCAGGCCTTCGCCGTGCTGCTGCCTGTCCAGACCGTCGGCGTCATGGGCGACGGCCGCACTTACGAGTTCGTCTGCGCGCTCCGCGCCGTGACGTCCGTCGACGGCATGACTGCGGATTTCTATCACTACGACATGGAATTCCTCGGGCGCGCCGCAACCCGCATCATCAACGAGGTGCGCGGCATCAATCGTGTCGTGTATGATGTGACCTCGAAACCGCCCGGCACCATCGAGTGGGAATGATTTGAGAGTCGCCTCAATCGAGGCGACATCCATCAGAAATCAAGTGACTGCTGCACCGGCTTTGGCGGCGCCAGGCTAACGCCTTCGAGCTCCAACATCCTCTGCTTGGACGTTGAGCCGCCGGGCGCGGAGAAGCCTCCGATCTTGTTTCCGGCCGCTAGCACGCGATGGCAGGGGATGATCAAGGCGACCGGATTTTTCGCCATCGCCTGGCCGACGTCGCGGGCGGCCTCCGGCCCTACGCCGAGTTGTTTCGCGAGCGCACCGTAGGTGGTCGTGTGGCCCCAGCCGATCTGGCGGGCAGCATCGTAAACCTGCCTGAAGAAGGCATCCTGACCAGCGAGATCGACCTTCACGGTTGAGAAGTCCGTCGGCTCTCCGCTGAAATAGCGCTTCACTGCGGCAACAGCTTCGGCAACGGCAGCCGTCGGCTTCGCCGGCTCGGCGCCGGGAATGCGGCGAAGGAGCAATCGCTCGGTTGCCTCGGCACTCGACGTCGGCAGCTGAAACCGCGTAATGCCGACATCATTCCAGGCGATGCCGCAGAAGCCACCGCTCGTCTCGAAAATCAGATAGTGATGCATTGCCTGTTGCATGGGTCATTGCCTCCCTGCTGCTCTTCTCCGAAGATCGTGCCGTCGCGGCCCGAATTCAACCCGTTTCTTGCGTCGCACGAGCTTGCTCCGGTCGATCGCTCGCCCGTATGTTCTTTTTTTGTTCTTGCCATTTCAAGATCAAATGTTAGCAGGCATCTTTCGATTTCGCTTCGCATAAGACGCGCCAACAACCATCGCGCTTCGCCAGAGAGAGTCTTTTCTTTGCGATATTGCCGGATCCGCAATCGCTCGACGAATGCGTGTCGATCCAGCAGTGGCTACAGCGGGAACACCTTCCCCTCGCATCGCCGCGTCCGCCGGCGGCCGTGCATGTCTCGCTCTATTGTGTCGGCAAGAGCGCCCGCATTCCCGAAGGGGTCATCGCGGCGGCACGCCAGGCAGGAACGGCGATCGAGGCGTGTCAGTTCGAGCTCGTCTTCGACCATATCATCACCTTCCTGCTGCCGCAGGACAACGCGATCGTACTCGAAGGCAATGGCGGACGGGAACTGTGGCAACTGCATGTGCAGATCGCGATCGAGGTGCACCGGTTGGGCGCAGACGCCAATCTGAACCCGAACTTTCAACCTCACACCACGCTCCTCTGCGACAAGGACGTGGTGCCGCGGATCGCCCTGCGGAGGCCGGTCGTGATGGCTGCGCGCGAATTCGTTCTGCTGCACAATCGCCGGGGTCAAGCAGGCTACGAAGAGCTCGGGCGCTCGCCGCTTCATGCGCGCGGATAACACCTTGCCTCCAGCTATCGAACTCGCTTAAAGCTCCTGCGACAAGGCATCAAGCGGAGAACGACATGAACACGTCCGAGATCATTATTGCCGGTGACACGGCGGGTATCGAGTGGCGTTTGCCGGTTCTTCATTTCAATGGCAGCGATCCCAAGGCACCGAAGGTCTACATTCAGGCGGCTCTCCACGCCAACGAGCTGCCGGGCACGGCGTTGGTTCACTTCCTGTGTGAAAGACTGCGCCAGTCGGAAAACGCCGGTCAGATCAAGAGCGACTTCATCGTCGTCCCGCATGCCAATCCGATCGGGGCGGCCCAGTCGCATTTCGGCGAACTTCAGGGCCGCTTCGATCTTGGATCGCGCACCAATTTCAACAGGGAGTTTCCGCTGATCTCGGTGAAAGATCGCGACGGGTTGCTTGAGGACCTCGAGCGCCGTTCGGCCGTCGAGAAACTGAAGCGCCAGCTGCTGCATATGGCGCTCGGCTGCGATCTGGTGATCGATCTGCATTGCGATGATGAATCCCTGCAATATGCCTATATCGACGAGGCATTCTGGCCGGAGGCGGCCGATCTGGCCTCTGCGATGGAGATGGAAGCCGTTCTTCTCTCCGATGGCGAGAGTTCCGCCTTCGAGGAGGCCGTCGGTTTTGCCTGGAAATACGAGACCCTAGAGAAACAATCGCGCCTGCCCGGCAAGCTGTCTGTCACCGTCGAGCTTCGCGGCCGGCGTGACGTCTATCCCGAGATGGCGAAGAAGGATGCCGAGGGATTGTGGAAATTCCTGGCAAGCCGCGGCGCAATCGATGCCCCGGTCTCGCTGCCCGCTTTCGATGGCCCCGCTGTCCCGCTCGACAATATCGAGGTGGTCCGCGCGCCGGAGGCCGGCACGGTTCTCTTCCAACGCAACATCGGCGAATGGGTTGGCGAAGGCGATGTGCTTGCCACGTTGATCACCCGCCCCGGCATGGCTGACGGCAGCATCGAGATTTGTGCACCACAGGCCGGCCTGATCGTGACGCGCAGCTCCGAACGGCTGGTTCGCCGGCGCGCCGACCTGATGAAGATTGCTTGCAAGACCGCCAGCAAGGCAACACGCAAGCCTGGAACGCTGGAGGACTAAGTGACCGTCACCATCTACGGCATCAAGAACTGCGACACCATGAAGAAGGCCCGAACCTGGCTGGAAGAGCATGACGTCGCCTACCAGTTCCATGACTACAAGGCTGTCGGGATCGATCGCGCGCATCTGCAGGCCTGGACGAAGGAAGCCGGGTGGGAAACGGTGCTCAACCGAACAGGCACGACATTTCGGAAGCTGCCCGAGGCCGAGCGCGAAAATCTCGACGAGGGCAAGGCGATCTCGCTGATGCTGGAGCAGCCATCGATGATCAAGCGGCCGGTTGTCGAGGCAGACGGCAAGTTGCTCATCGGCTTCAAGCCCGAGATCTACGGCAGCTTCTTCAAGGCCTGATCGATGTCGAAAACCACACGCGCCACGCAGGTTCTGAGCCAAGCCGGAATTGCCTTCACGGTCCATACCTACGACTATGATCCGAATGCGGAGCGCGTTGGCCTGCAGGCGGCAGAAGCGCTTGGCGAGGAGCCGCATCGCGTGTTGAAGACGCTGATGGCGGAGGTCGACGGCAAAGCGGTCTGCGTCGTCGTGCCGTCGGATCGTGAAGTCAGCATGAAGAAGCTCGCAAGCGCCTTCGGCGGAAAGTCCGCCAACATGATGAAGCCCGCCGATGCCGAGCGCCTGACTGGCTACCACGTCGGCGGCATCAGCCCGTTCGGCCAGAAGAAGCTCGTCCCGACAGCAATCGAGGAAACAGCGCTGACGGAGGCGCAGGTCTACATCAACGGCGGGCAACGCGGCCTGCAGGTTCGGCTGGACCCGAAGGACGCGTTGAAGACGCTGAAGGCTGCCGCCGCGCCCCTCATTGCCTGATCTCAGCTGAAGCGTGACAGCAGCGAGGTCAGCGTCGCGACATCAACCTCGCTCAGCTTGGCGCCGAAGTTCTCCTCGATGGCTCTGGCATAGACCTTCCACATGCGCTTCTGCAGCGCGCGTCCCTCCTCGGTAACGACCACCCACTGCCCGCGCCCGTCCTGATCGAAGCTCTGGCGCTGCACCAGCCCTGCCTTCTCGAGGCGGTCGATCAGTCGCGAAAGATTGTATTGGGCTAGCAACGTTCGTTCTTCGATCTCGAATGGCCGCAACTTGCCCTGCGGCGACCGCACCAGTTCCCAGAGCACGTCGTACCAGGCGAGCGCTGGGAGCCCGGCCTGCTTGAGATCCGCTTCGATCTGAGCGTGCAGTCGCTGCTGCGCGCGCATCAGCCCGATCCAGGCATCGATCACCGCATCGGAGGGCGTGGCTCTATTCGTCTTTTTACTCATACATGCATTTACATCTATCTTGAATCCTGGCGCAACAGCTATTACATGCAATTGCATCTACAATGGAGATTGCCACGATGGATCATTTGCCACCTCAAGTATCCGGTTCCGCTCTGCTGCTCGTCAGCCACCACCTTTGCCCCTACGTACAGCGCGCCGCGATCGCGCTTGCGGAAAAAGGAGTGCCGTTCGAGCGCGTGAATATCGACCTCGCGGACAAACCGCGCTGGTTCCTGGAGGTCTCGCCGCTCGGCAAGGTGCCTCTGCTTTGCATTCGCCACAGCGACGGCAGTCAGGACGTGCTCTTTGAAAGCAGCGTAATCTGTGAATACCTGGAGGAGACGCAGGACGGCCGCCGCCTTCATCCATCCGACCCGCTGACACGCGCCCGCCACCGCGGCTGGATGGAGTTCGGCTCTTCGATCCTCTCCGATCTCTGGGTCTACGAAACGACGCAGGATCGCGCGCAGCTGGAGGCGAAGCGGCAGGTGCTCGCATCAAAGTTCGGCACCATCGAGGCGGAACTGAAGGATGGCCCCTACTTTGCGGGCGTGGACTTCAGCCTGGTCGATGCCGTGTTTGCGCCGATCTTTCGCTACTTCGACGTCTTCGACGCCATCGGCGGCAGCGGCATTTTTGCCGGCCTGCCCCGCGTCCAGGCCTGGCGGACAGCGCTGTCCGAGAGACCGAGCGTGAAGGCCGCCGTCGGACCTGACTATGCCGACCGGTTGATGGCCTTCCTGAAGCGCAACGACGCGGTGCTGTTGCAGCAGCCATCCGTTTCGGCGGCCTAATCCCGCGCGTGGGCCGATGGCGGCAAAGAGCTGCCATCGGTCGACAAGCGAGCTTCAATTTCGCCGTAAAGGGGTCTAAGTCTACCGGCCAATCCGTTTTGTTCGAGGAGTGACCGATCATGAATTTCATGCCGCAAAGCCAGACCTCCGTGGATCCCGTAAAGCTTGAGAAACTGGCGGAGGTGGCCGTCAAGGTCGGGCTGCAGCTGCAGACGGGCCAGGATCTCGTGATCACGGCCCCGGTCGTCGCCCTGCCCCTCGTGCGCCTGATTACCCAGCATGCCTATATGGCAGGTGCCGGGCTGGTGACAGCGTTCTATTCGGACGAGGATTCGACGCTGGCGCGCTACCGATATGGCAGTGATCAGAGCTTCGATCGCGCCTCCGACTGGCTCTACGACGGCATGGCCAAGGCCTATGCCAAAGGCACTGCACGCCTTGCGGTTTCTGGCGACAATCCGATGCTGCTTTCGGAACAGGATCCGGCAAAGGTCGGCCGTGCCAACCGGGCGAACTCGGCGGCCTACAAGCCGGCGCTGGAAAAGATCTCGAATTTCGACATCAATTGGAACATCGTCTCCTACCCCAACCCGTCCTGGGCAGCGCTCGTCTTCCCTGACGATCCGGAAGCAATCGCCGTTGCCAAGCTCGCCAAGGCGATCTTCGCGGCGTCGCGCGTCGATGTCGAAGACCCGATTGCGGCCTGGGCCGAGCACAATGCCAATCTCGCCAAACGCTCGCACTGGCTGAATGGCGAGCGCTTCGCCTCGCTGCACTTCAGGGGACCTGGCACCGATCTGACGGTCGGTCTTGCCGACGGTCACGAGTGGCACGGCGGCTCGTCGACGGCCAAGAACGGCATTACCTGCAATCCGAACATTCCGACCGAGGAAGTCTTCACGACCCCGCATGCGTTGCGCGTCGAAGGCCATGTTTCGAGCACCAAGCCGCTGTCCCATCAGGGCACGCTGATCGACAACATCCGGGTTCGCTTCGAAGGCGGCCGGATCGTCGAAGCGAAGGCTTCGCGTGGCGAGGAAGTGCTGAACAAGGTGCTGGATACCGATGAGGGCGCGCGCCGCTTGGGCGAAGTGGCGCTGGTGCCGCATTCCTCGCCGATCTCGGCCAGCGGCATTCTCTTCTACAACACGCTGTTCGACGAGAACGCCTCGTGCCACATCGCGCTCGGCCAGTGCTATTCGAAGTGCTTCGTCAACGGCGCAAGCCTGACGCAGGAGCAGATCAAGGCGCAAGGCGGCAACTCGAGCCTGATCCACATCGACTGGATGATCGGCTCCGGCCAGGTCGATATCGACGGCATCAAGCCGGACGGCTCGCGGGTTCCGGTGATGCGTCAGGGCGAGTGGGCCTGACCGACATCGTGCGCTGACTGAGCCAGACGCTCGCGAGCACCATCGCGAAGCCAAAGATCTGCGCGGGCGTCAGGCTTTGCCCGAGAGCCAGCCAACCGATAAAGGTGGCGGTGACCGGGCTCAGGAAGCCCAACGAGGCCGCAGCTGACGGTTCGATACGCGCGAGCCCCCGGAACCACAGCAAATAGGTGAACGCTGCGCCGATCAGGCCAAGATAGGCGATGCCCAGCACATTGGCCGCGGTCGGCACCGGCAGTGTGGGTTCGACGAAGAAGGCGACGGGCGCGAGCAGGATGCCGCCGGCCGTGAGTTGCCATGCGGTAAAGGCCAGATTCGAAACCGGCGGAACCCAACGTCGCGTCAGCACCGTGCCGAATGCCATCGAAACCGCCCCCGCAATGCCGGCGGCAACGCCGATCGGATCGAGCGCCGCATTGGGTGTGAGCACGAGAAGTGCCACACCTGTCATCCCGACCACGCCGACCCCAACGGCAACGGCGTGGATCGGCCGGCCGAGGAAGATGCGCGACAGCAGGATGACGATGAGCGGCTGAATGGCTCCGACGGTCGCGGCAACACCGCCCGGCAGACGATAGGCCGACACGAACAGCATTGCCCAGAAGAACGAGAAATTCAGGCCGCCGAGCACGAAGGCGCGAAGCCACCAGATTCCCTGCGGCAGCTGCCGGACGATCGCAAGCAGCAGAAGCCCGGCCGGCAGAGCCCGCAGGAAGGCGACCGTCAGCGGATATCCGTGCGGAAGAAAGGATGTCGTGACGAAATAGGTGCTGCCCCAGATCGTCGGAGCCAACGCCGTGATCAGCACCTCGGAAAGCGGCGCTTGAGTTTTCTTCATCTCAAGAATCTCTACATCAAAATAAATACAATGTAGCGTCATTTATCTTGACGTCAAGATACGCGATGATAACAGTCTTCGCAGAAGAACGGGCTGACCGATGGATCGCGTCGACAAGATACTTGCGCAATGGAAAAACGAGCGCCCCGACCTCGATACCGAGGCGATGGGCATCATGGGGCGACTGAAGCGGCTGACGACGCACCTCGCCCGCGAGGTCGACCAGGTGTTGCAGCAGCAGGGGCTCTCCTCCTCGTCCTTCGATGTGCTGGCAACCCTCAGGCGTTCAGGCGCGCCATATCGGCTCTCCCCCGGCGATTTGCTCTCCATGACGATGGTCAGTTCCGGCACCATGACCAACCGGATCGACCAGTTGGAGAAAGTGGGCCTGGTCGAGCGCGTTCTCAATCCGGATGATCGGCGAAGTGTTCTCATCGCCCTGACCGAAGCCGGATTTGCCGCCGTGGAAAGTGCCGTCGGCCTCCACATCGCCAATCAGCAACGCTTGACGCAGGGTTTCAGCGCGGAGGAGAAGGCCCAGCTCGACGCCCTGCTGCGCAAGTTTCTGGCGACATTCGAGTAGCCGGGCCAGCGGCCCTCCTCGTGTGTGCCGTGGCATCGACGGACGGCAGCCTCCCTGTCTTTGGCCTCAGATGTGCAGGTCAACCCAGATGGCGGCATGATCCGACGCCGCGTGTTTCGGCTCGGTGAGTTCCGGATAGGTCTCCCAGCGTTTCGGCCGGCTTCCGGGCCAGGCGCCCTTGCGGAAGACACCGCCTCGCTCGACCTTGTCAAAAAGCTTCGGCGACAGGAACAGGTAGTCGATCTTGTTTCCGGCGTTGCCAAGACCGAAGGTCCCAGGAAAGCCGCCGTCATCGAACGCGGGATGCGTAAAGGCATCCTTCAACGTGCTCTCCTTCAACGGCGCCAGCGGGGCGCTATCCGGCGTGTCGTTGAGGTCGCCGATCAGTGCGATGTGGTCGAATCCTTCCGCGAGACGCTTCTCGTAGATCTCGCGCGCCCGCTGCGCTTGCGCGTGCCGGCGAGCATCGGAGGACTGAGCGCTGCCGAAACCCTTGCTCTTGAAATGATTGACCATGACAAGCAGCGTCGTTCCCCGGGCGTCGTCACGTAATATTCGGGGCAATCGCGCGAGAAGATCGGGTTGCTTGCCGCGTCCCTGTCATCGACGTGGCTGCGCATGATGTCGAGCGCTAAACCCTTTCGGGTCATCAGCCCGACATCGATGCCCCGCTCGTCATTTCCGTCGATCACCATGACCTGCGTGAAGGGGTTGCCGCCAACGGCCGGCAGCACCTGGGTGTTGAAAGCGGTGAGCACAGGCCGGCTCTCGACTTCAACGATGCCAAGAATATCGGCCTCGAGATCACTCATGACGCGCGCCGTGTTCTGCATGGCGATCTCGTTGATCGGCTCGTCACGCAATTCCAGCGATCCGACCCAGTCGATGCGACCGTTGGCGGAGATGACCACGCCGCCGGCTCTCGGCCGTTTCAGAAGACTGCCCCTGTTGCGCCGAAGAATGACGAAGGGACCCGTATCACTCTCCTCCATGCCGAGCTCGATGATCAGCGTGGCCATGCGCGCCTTGTCGGCTTCGCTGTAGGTCACCTGCCCCAGCAATTTCTCCAGTTCGGCAAAGCGGTCGAGAACAACCCGGCCGTCGGCCCAGGTTTCCAGGTTCATCGCCTTTGCGCGGTCGAACAGGTTTTCGACATTGAAGGATGCAAGTCTCATGTCACGCCCTCCCGTTTATCGGGGATAATGACACGTATATGTTGCATTTCAATGATGTCATCCCAGGATTTGGTCGTCAGCACCTATCTAGAAGAGAGTGCCTTGCTTTGGCGGCGCCTGCTCATCCTGTGGTTTTGGTGCTCGTTTCTTCGGCGTGGATGAAGACGGGAGCCCCTCGGTGGTCACCGCGCCGACGCGACCATCCGCGAATTGGATTGAGATACCCGAGCCTGCGGACAACATTGCAGCCTGTGACACCGGCCTATTCTCATCGTCCCGGATAACTGCAAAGCCGCGCTTCAAGACATTCTCGTAGGACAACGACTGCAGCACGCGATACTGCGCCGCGACCTCGCCGCGTGCCCGCGTCAGCTGATGCGCCACCGCTGTGTCGGCGTGACGCGATAGATTGGCGAGACGGTCGCGCAGCCGCGATGTCTGCGTCTTCAGACGAGCCGGCAATGTCGCAAAAATAGCATCCGCACGACTGACTGGTGCTCTGGAACGCTCGATAAAACGCTCGATCGTGCGCTCCGCACGCGTGATCCGTTCGTTGAGATACTGGCGGCGCTCGGTGATGCGGTTCGAGAGGACATCGGGCCGCAAATGCGCCGCCGTTCGCTCGAAGCTGCGGCGCTTGTTGATCGTGTTGAGTTCGAGGCCGCGGCCGAGACCGGCGGCAGCCTCGTCGAACCGGCGACGCGGCAGCGCCAAGAGCTGATCCAGCGACGGCAGCGCGCGGACCAGCGCCCGGACGGACTGGCGATGGTGATCCATGCGGCGGCTCATGCAACCCTGTAGGCGGGCGCCAAGAGCGGCCGTCTGCGCCTCCAGTTCGGCCTTCACGGGAACGGCCATTTCAGCCGCACCGGTCGGGGTCGGTGCACGCACATCGGCAGCGTAGTCGATCAGCGTCCAATCCGTTTCGTGGCCGACCGCAGAGATCAGCGGAATCTGGCTTTCGGCCGTCGCGCGAACGACGATTTCGTCATTGAAGCTCCAGAGATCCTCGAGGCTGCCGCCGCCACGCGCGACGATCAGGACATCAGGGCGGGGCATGTCCCCACGCGTCTCGAAGCTATTGAAGCCTCGGATGGCATTGGCGACTTCCTCGCCCGAGCCTTCGCCCTGCACCTTTACCGGCCAGACAATGACATGAACCGGGAAGCGATCGGAGATGCGGTGGAGAATGTCGCGAATGACGGCGCCTGTGGGCGACGTCACGACACCGATCACCTTTGGCATGAAGGGAAGCCGCCGCTTGCGGGACGGGTCGAACAGGCCCTCGGCGCCAAGCCGGCGCTTGCGCTCTTCGATCAGCGCCATCAGCGCGCCGGCGCCGGCCGGCTCCAGCGTCTCGATGACGATCTGATATTTCGATGAACCCGGGAAGGTCGTGATCTTACCGGTGGCGATTACCTCCATCCCTTCCTCGGGACGGAATTTCAGCCTTGAGAAGTTGCCCTTCCAGACGACGGCATCGATACGGGCACGGTCATCCTTCAAGGAAAAATAGGCGTGACCGGAAGAGTGCGGACCCCGGTATCCGGAAATTTCGCCGCGCACGCGCACCTGGTCGAAGGCTGTCTCGACCGTGCGCTTGATCGAGCCGGACAGCTCCGAAACCGAGTACTCGGTAAGATTGCTCGGCGAATCATTCTCGAAGACGTTGCTCATGATCCTGTTCTAGCCGATGAGGCGGCAAAGAGCAGCCTCCGAAGGGGGGTGATTTTATGCGCTCTTCCGTAACCAAAGCCGGCGGCACCCTTATTTTCGTTCAGCATCAACAGCTTAGATCGGTCGAACCGGAAGGCAGGCGAATCGATCACCTCTCCGTTTTCCCCGGCAATCCTTGCGGAGCGAAGATCGGGCAACCGACAAGAGGAGTTTTCCATTTTCGACCGTTTCGCCTCCCATGTCCCTTCGCTCACCGGTCCCGCGAGCGCCGGTTTCGCCATCATCCCCAATGACAGTCTTGACCTCGTTGAGATCACGAGGGCAGTCTATGTCGGCATCGGTGGAGACCTTGTCGTGACCATGGCGACTGGGCAGGCGCTCACCTTTGCTTCGGTTCCAGACGGCTCGGTCCTGCCACTTCGAATCTCTCGGGTCCACGCCACCGGCACCACGGCAGAGAGCATTCTTGGGCTGACCTAGCTTGCCTTTGTGCTGCAGGCCGCAATCGTGCCGGTTGCAACCACTGGGGAAAAAGGTAATAAGCCGCGAGATTAATTGTTCGGTAAGATGGACACGCCTATGCTGCCGCGACTCAGGAGAGGCTGATGATCGCTCTGACGACCACAACACTTGGTTTCGCTACCGCGCCAATGCGCTCGATCTTTTCGATGGTGTTGGTCGGCTGCCTCATCTGCGTCGCCTATGCTGGTGCGGCCTGGGTCTCATCCACATCCATTCTTGATCTTGCGGCCGCCATCGTCTGCTATGACGCTGGTCTCATGATCTGCCTGCTTGGCCTCTACGCCTTCGATCGCAGCCGGGACCGCCGACGCTTCATCTAGGCCTTACGAGCCGGTGGGCACGTAACGGAAGAGCCGGATGGGCGCGCCCTCGGGCGTCGGTATGGATTGCAGGTAAGCCGGAACGACGCCCTTCGCCAGTTGCGCATAGAGGCCGTCCGGCTTCATTTTCGTAAGCTCCCTGGTCTGCGGATTGTCGGCGCAATAGGCAAGGACCGTAGCCCCGACCCCCTTCAGGAAGGCCTCGGCTTCCTGCGGTTCTGCCAGGCCAATATGTATTTCCGTCAGCATGCCGCCCTGGTTTCGATGATACGGCGCCGCCAGTATGCGATTGCCGGTAAAGCGAAGGATCGACACACCGACGTCCGACGGCGCGACCACCAGGCCGGCCGGCAAATCGGCCAAAGGCGCGATGGACGACTTCGACGAGCATGACGGTTTTGCGGGTGCGGTGTGCAGGATGCTTTCACCATTCCCCATCTGCATGCCGATAAGCCCCCCCGCTAACCCCCACACCGCCGCCACGCTCAAGAGAACCGTGGAAAGGTAGCAAAAGGCGGCCGCGACATCTTCGCTGTCACTGGCCGATAACCGGCGCATGTCGATGATCAGCAATGTCAGCGGCAGGATTGCAAGAAGATTGGAAAACGCGGTGCCGCGCACTTGCACCGCGGCGATTGTCCAACTGACGGCGAGGAGGGTCAGCAGAACAAGATGGACCCGCACGCGATCGCCGTAAGCGAGGCGGAACATGCAGACGGCAAGCGCAAAAGCCCCAGTCGAATAGTAGAAGCCAAGCGTAAAAGGGTCCTGCCAATTTGCGCCAAGGATCGACTGTGCCTCCTGCACGCGGTCCAACCAGAGCTCGACAAGAAGCGGATCGAGGTCGGCCAGCGGACTATGAAGGCACTGCGGAGCGATCGTGACGGCGGAGACGAGCACGACCGCGCCGATCCCGCCGACGGCCGCAAATCGCAGCAGTCGGCTCCGTCCGCTCGCGAACGTGGCGGCAAAGAGCAACAACCCGCCGCCGATGGCCGCAAGACTGTAATAGCCGAGCGACAGGTTATCGCAGGTCACGGCCGAATAAAGCCTTGGCGGAACGGTTCCGACGAAAAGCAGGCTGATGGACAGACCCAGGGCGAGCCCGAAAGCCTTGGCAGCGCGCGCGAACGGCTCGCCTTCCCAAGCCCACGAAACGGCGACGACAACGCATACCACCGCCACGAATGGCGTCGTTTCGGCCCCAATCGCGATCGCCATCGCGGCCGCCAGCCCGGCGACGGCGTAGCTGAGCGGCCGATGGTTTTCGTCGAGCAACATCGCCGTCATGATGGCGACCAGTGCAAACTGGACGTTGTGGTGGTCGATGGCGCCCGGCAGAAAGCGGTTGTTCGGAACCAGGAGCAGAGCGGTGAGCCCCAAGGCGACATGCATGCCGAACGTGCCGCCGATGCGGCGGCCGGCAAGTCCCATGGCCCACAGGCTCGGAACGATCAGCGACAGCGGCCAGACGGCCAGCGCAACCGCCTCTGCCCGCTCTTGCGGGAAAAAGAAGCCGAAAAACCGGATCAGCGTCGCGATCGGAAGGTCGATCAGCCGGGACCAGTGCATCAGCGTACCATCACCGAGTCCCATGCGGTATTGCATGAGGTCGAACCAGCCCTGCCCGTTCAGGAAATCACGCACTTCGACAAGCCGCATGCCGTCATCATTATCGGCGCCGACATAGTCGGTCGCGCTAGGCAGCTTCAGAGCGAGGATCGCGGCAATAAGGACAGCGCTGTAAAAAAGCACCGATGGCCATAACAGGGTCATCATGGCGCGCAGCTTGGCGATCGGCGATGCCGATGTGGAACCAGCGATCATCTGGGCTACATTCGTCATGAAGCGGATCTCACCGTTTGAGTGCCAAGATCCTACCGTTCGCCGGTCAAGAAACCGTAAAAATCCTGCTCACGCGCAGTTTTCGCCGGCTCCATAGCCACTTGTTAACGCGCACCGTCTATTCTTGCCGAGATTTCTTCGCCGCGGGTGTGATCATGACCAGATCGCGTATCGACAATCTGAATATTGCCGTGCTCCTGCCCTGCTACAACGAGGCCTCGACGATCGGCGCCGTTGTCCGGGGATTCAAGTCTGCGTTGCCGGGCGCCCCCATCCACGTCTACGACAACAACTCCACGGATGGCACGGCACTCCACGCGATGCTTGCAGGTGCCCACGTGGTGCGCGAACGTCGGCAGGGCAAAGGCCACGTTGTCCGACGCATGTTCGCCGACATCGACGCCGACATCTACATCATGGCCGATGGCGACGGCACCTACTCGCCCGACGATGCTGAGGAACTGATCCGCACCCTGCTGACAGAGCGCGCCGACATGGTCGTCGGCACACGGCGCGGCGTCCATTCGGATGCCGGCAGGCAGGGTCATGCCTTCGGCAACAAGATCTTCAACATGTTGTACCGGACGATCTTCGGTACCGATTTCACCGATATCTTCTCGGGCTACCGCGTCTTCTCGCGACGCTTCGTCAAGAGTTTCCCTGCCGTCTCGGGAGGCTTCGAGATCGAAACGGAAATGTCCGTGCATGCGTCGCGTCTGAAGCTGCCTGTCAGCGAGCTGGAACTGGATTACGGCCGTCGGCCGGAAGGTTCTCACTCGAAGCTTTCGACCTTCAAGGATGGCGCCAAGATCCTCTGGATGTTCGCGATGCTGATGAAGGAAACGCGGCCCTTCGTGTTCTTTGGCATCATCAGCGCGATTTTTATGTCAGCGAGTCTCGGATTCATGACGCCCGTCCTCTTCGAGTATTTTGAAACGGGTCTCGTCAGCCGAATGCCGACATGGGTCCTGTCTATGGCACTGATCATGGTGTCGTTCATGATGTTTACCGCCGGCGTGATCCTCGATTCCGTTTCGCGCGCCCGCGCAGAGCAGCTTCGCATCCACTATATGAGCCTTATGGCTCCGCGCCCGCGCGAGCAGACACCCTTGCTGGCTGATGATCTCGACGATTATCATCAACTGTCGGCCAAGATCAGCACCAGATGAAGAAGCTGCTCCGCTTCGGGATTGCTGGCGGCCTTGGCTTTATGGTCGATGCAGGCGTTCTTGCGCTCTTGCTGCATATCACGCCGCTTGGCCCATTCATTGCTCGCGTGATCGCGATCGCTCTGGCAATGGCAGCGACGTGGATCTTCAACAGAACATTCACCTTCGATCGCTCGGGACACTCGCTCGCCGTCGAGGGATTTCGCTACGGCTCCGTCGGGGTGACGGCGGCGCTAGTGAACTATGGGCTTTATTCGGCGCTGCTGCTGCGGCTACCTGACCTCCAACCACTCGCGGCGATGGTTCTTTCCACCGCCGCGTCCACGGTCTTCAGCTTCGTCGGCTATTCCCGCTTCGTTTTTCGAGGCGACTGAGCTCAGACGGGCTCCCAGCCATCCTTCTCGCTGGCGCGGTAGATCGCATCGATGAACTTCTGGCTGAGCTTCGAGCTCTCCAGCGTCACCACCTCTTCATTCTCACCCTTGGCAGCGCGCGCAAAGGCCTCGGCTTCGCGCTTGTACTGGCGGCTGTCGGGGAAGCGGAAGATCGTTGATTCATTGTGGCTGCGGTTGGTGAGTTCGATCTCCTCGGCGCCCCAGCGGTCAGCATTGAACGGTGACTTCACCTCGATGAAGCCGTCGGTGCCATGGAAAACCATGACTTGGCGGTTCGCCATCTGGGTAGCGATATAGAAGGTCAGTTCAAAATCGCCGAAATCGGCCTTGACGCTGGAATAGATGTCGGTGCCGAATTCCGGGTCGCGGCGGGTGACGGCCTGGACGCGCAGCGGCTCCTTGCCGGTGGAAAAGCGTGTGCCGATCGTCGGATAGACGCCGATATCAGGCAGCGCGCCGCCGCCGAGTTCGGGAATGTTGCGCATGTTGCCGGGGTCGCGGTTGAAATAGGTGAAGGCGCCCTGAACATGCAGGAGTGTGCCAATCGCGCCGTCCGTTATCAGCGAGCGAACCTTCCGCCAGACCGGTGCGTAGGTGATCATGTAGGCTTCGGTGATGAGAACCTTGTTGCGGTCGCGGGCGGCAATCAGGCTGTCGATCTCGTCTGCCTTGAGCGCGATCGGCTTTTCGCAGAGCACGTGCTTGCCGGCATCGGCGGCCTTGATCGTCCACTCGACGTGCTGCGAGGTTGGCAGCGGAATATAGACGGCATCGATCTTGTCGGAAGCGAGCATCTCCTCGTAGGAGCCGAAGGCGTGCGGAACGGAAAAACGATCCGCCATCTCGCGAGCCCTCGCCAGATCGCGGCTCGCAACGGCCGTCACGACGCAGTTTTCCGCATCCTGAATGGCGGGTACGACGAGTTCACGGCCGATCTTTGCGGTCGAAAGAATACCAAAACGCAGCATAGCCTGGGTCCTCCTGGTTCGATTTTTGCGCACCTTAGTAAGCCGGCCACGGCGGCGCAATGGCGCGATCACAAATCGCGGAGTTGGTTTCCATTCGTTCGAAGCCACGCTAGGTTAGACTTCGGCGGTGTTCTGCCGCGTCAACGATTTCAATCAATCCTGCACTTTAGGAGAGCGCTATGGATATGCGCCGTCTTGGAAAAACCGGCCTTTCGATCGCCCCGATCGTCTTGGGCGGCAACGTCTTCAGCTGGACCGCCGACGAGAAGACGTCCTTCGATATTCTCGATGCCTTCTTCGACGCGGGCTTCAACACGATCGACACGGCCGACGTCTATGGAGCGTGGGTGCCGGGCAACAAGGGCGGCGAGTCCGAGGAGATCATCGGCAAGTGGCTGAAGCGCGGCAAGGTGTCCCGCCACAAGGCTGTCGTCATCACCAAGGTCGGCTCCGACATGGGTCAGGGCAAGACGCTGAAGGAAACCTATATCCTGAAGGCGGTTGAGGATTCGCTGCGCCGGCTGCAGACCGACTATATCGACCTCTATCTCTCGCATTGGCCGGACGAGAGCACGCCCTATGAGGAGACGCTCGGCGCCTTCGCCAAGCTGAAGCAGCAGGGCAAGATCCGCGCGATCGGCTGCTCCAATCTCGACGCCACGCAGCTTCAGGCGTCCTTCGATGCCGCCGAGAGGGCCGGCGTGCCGCGCTACGATGTCATCCAGCCGGAATACAATCTCTATGCACGCGCGAGCTTCGAGGGACCGCTGGCTGATCTCTGCGTCAAGGAAGATATCGGCGTCATCACCTATTTCAGCCTTGCCGCCGGCTTTCTCTCCGGAAAGTATCGCACGAAGGCCGATACGGAAGGCCGCGCCCGCGAAGGCCGGGTGGCGCAATATCTCGACGACAAGGGACTGCGCATTTTGGCAGCGCTCGACAAGGTCGTGGCGGAAACCGGCGCCAAGCCGGCAGAGATCGCGCTTGCCTGGCTGCTCAGAAAGAAGGGTGTGACGGCGCCGATCGCCAGTGCTACCAGCCTGTCGCAGCTTGAGAGCTTGACCAAGTCAGCGACGCTTTCACTCTCCGATGACGCGACGGCGCTGCTCGACAGGGCCGGCGCCTGACGGGAGGGACCGATGACCGTGACGATCCGCGATGCGAAGACCGAGGACGAAGCGCGCTGGCGCGAGCTTTGGGCCGGCTATCTCGCCTTCTACGAGGTCACGGTCGATCCTAACATCACCGATGCGACATGGCGCCGGGTCTTCGATCCGGCGTCTGCGATCTTCATGCGTGTCGCCGAGGTGGACGGCAAGATGATGGGTTTCACCCTCAGCCTGACGCATGAGGGCACCTGGATCCGTGGCAAGGACTGCTATCTCGAAGACCTCTTCGTCGATCCGGCCGCACGCGGAAAGGGTGTGGGCCGCGCCTTGATGGACGATCTCGTTTCGCTCTGCAAGAAGAACGGCTGGTCGCGGCTCTACTGGCACACCAGCGAACAGAACAAGACGGCGCGGGCGCTCTACGACAGCTATGTCGAGAACGACGGGCACATCCGCTACCGCATCAATTTCTGAGCGGCGGGAAGCCCTCATACAAGCCGGCGTGGCTGCCCTCCCAGTTCCCCATGCCCGGCTTCGTCAGGATGCCGCGTGGCCTCACATAGCTCTGGATGACCCGGCGCGGGCGTTCGTGCCATTGGATGTTGAAGGCCCAGAGCTTCGGGAAGAAGCAGAGCGAGGCATAGGGCAGATGATCGTGGATCCACCATGCCAGCCTCTGCCAGTCCTCTTCGTTGCTGTAGTTGTCGACCATCCACGGGACGACGACACAGGCGGTGGCACCCATGCAGCCATCGAAATCGCGCAGGTCCCAGATGTGATCGGCGGCCGTCGCGGCATTTAACGAGCAGTTGAGGTTGTTGCGGTTGCCGAACTGGTTGACCTCAGGCGAGCGATAGCCGGAACGGATGTGCAGCCGGCCGAACGTCGCCTGCAGCGGTTCCAGCAACTCCTCGCAGAGCCGCCTTCCCGCTTCGATCGCCAGATCGGGATTTTCGGGGATATTCGGAATGCGATAGAAATCGGCGATTTCGGAATGCAGGAAATCACGGAGGAAGAAATTCTTCGAAAGGCGCGCACGCCCGAGTTCCTCCAGGCCCTTCATCGATCCAGGTTTCTTCACGAAAAGCTCCCGTTGGTTGAACGTCTCACTCTGCCTCCCCCGGCGATCAACGCAACCCGAAAACGACCGGAACAATTAGCTACCTCTTGTCTTTCCCTAGCGTCCGTAGCTCCCCACCAAGGAAGCGCGGATCCCCCACACCCAGGAAGGTAGAGACAATGGCCAAAGAAAAGACCCTCGACGATCTATTCTACGATACGCTCAAGGACATCTATTTTGCCGAGCGGCAAATCCTGCGCACCCTGCCGAAAATGGCGCGGGCGGCTCAATCGCAAGAGCTGAAGGCCGGCTTCGAAAAGCATCGCGAGCAGACCGAGGGACATGTCGAGCGCCTGCAGCAGGTCTTTGACCTCGTCGGCAAGCGCGCCCAGGGCAAGACCTGCGAGGCGATCCAGGGCATCATTGCCGAAGGCGAAGAGATCATCGATGAGTTCAAGGGCTCGCCGGCTATCGATGCCGGTCTCATCTCCTCTGCGCAGGCAGTGGAGCACTACGAGATCGCCCGCTACGGCACGCTGAAGACCTGGGCGCAGACCCTCGGCAAGAAGGACGTCGTTGCCCTGCTCGACAAGACGCTGCAGGAAGAAGCGGCAACCGACAAGACATTGTCGAAGCTGGCCATGACGGCTGCCAACCAGAAGGCCGCGGCCTGACCGTCGATCCGGCGGGATGCCCAACGGCATCCCTCCGCTTCACCCGACATAACGGAAGAAGTCGATGAAGGCACGCAGAGCTGGCCGCATCTGGCGCCGGCTCGGATAGTAGATGAATGGCCCCGGATAGGGCGAACACCAGTCCTCCAGCACACGGACGAGCTTGCCGCTTGCCAGTTCGTGCTCGACGCGCAGGTCGAACAGATAGGCGAGCCCCACGCCATTCAGCGCCGCGATCAATCCGAGCCTGTCCTCACTGACGATCAGGGGACCATCGACTCCCACAACCAGTTCCTGGCCGTCCTTTTCGAATTCCCAGCGATAGATCGTGCCGTTTGTAAAACGCCGCTTGATGCAGCGGTGGTGAACCAGATCGGAGGGATGCAAGGGTTTCGGGTGCCGCTCAAAATAGTCGGGAGAACCCGCAATCACCGTGGTCAGATTCGGCGAGGCCCGCACGGCGATCATGTCCGCCTCGAGGCTCTCCTCCAGGCGAATGCCGGCGTCGAAACCTTCCCGAACGATATCGGTGAACCCATCCTCATTGGCGATTTCGAGGGTGATATCAGGATAGCGGTTCAGGAATTCGCCAAGCCGCGGCGCAAGCAGGATATCCGAAGCAAAACGCGGCGCGGAGATGCGCAGATTTCCGGCCGGCCTTCCACCCGCCTCGGTGACCGCTTCCAGCGCGATCCCGATTTCATCAAGCGCCGGCTTCAGGCGCTGCAGCAGCAGACGCCCCTCCTCCGTCGGCGCGACACTGCGCGTCGTCCGTGCCAGCAGCCGGACGCCGAGGCTTTCTTCCAGGCGCGAGATCGCGTGGCTGACGGCGGATGGCGCAATTTCAAGCTCCTTGGCGGCCGCGCGAAAACTTCGTCGTTCGGAAACGGCGGCGAGAACGACGAGTTGGGCAAGCTGCGTGCGGTTCATTGATCGATCAATTAGAACAGCCTGTTACAGATTGCACCTATTTTTTGAAGGCTGATGGGGCGCTAGGTTTCATCAGTACCCGGCATCGACCGTGGTTTGACCTTTCGCTCACAAAGGAGCCCGCATGAAAACCCGCAAACTCGGAAACGACCTTGAAGTCTCTGCCGTCGGCCTCGGCTGCATGGGCATGAGCTTCGCCTATGGCGCCAGTGACGAAAACGAGTCGATCAGGACGCTGAACCGTGCCGTCGATCTCGGTATCACCTTCTTCGACACGGCCGAAATGTACGGCCCCTACACCAATGAAGAGCTCCTCGGCCGGGCATTGAAGCCCGTGCGCGACCGCGTCGTCATCGCCACCAAGTTCGGCTTCAAGCTGGATCCGAATAAATCCGGCGCCGCGGCCCTGACCGGGGTCGACAGCCGCCCGGAAAACGTGAAGCGAGTGGCAGAAGCCTCTCTGAAACGGCTCGGCGTCGAAACGATCGACCTTTTCTACCAGCATCGTGTCGACCCCAATGTGCCGATCGAGGAGACCGTCGGCGCGATGGCCGAGCTGGTACGCGAAGGCAAGGTTCGCGCACTCGGCCTTTCGGAAGCCGGAAGCGCCACGATCCGCCGCGCCCATGCCGTCCACCCCATCGCAGCACTGCAGAGCGAATATTCGCTCTGGACCCGCGACCCGGAAAACGGCGTTCTCCACACCTGTCGCGAACTCGGGATCGGCTTCGTGCCCTATAGCCCGCTTGGCCGTGGCTTTCTGACGGGCGCGATCCAGAAGCCGGAGGATCTTGGCGCCGACGATTTCCGGCGCCAGCTGCCGCGCTTCCAGTCGGACAATTTCGACGCCAATGTCGCGCTCGTGGCCAAGCTCGAGGCACTCGCTAAGGAGAAGGGCGTGACCACCGCACAGCTGGCGCTCGCCTGGGTCCTGCACCAGGGCGACGACATCGTGCCGATCCCGGGCGCTCGCAAAGTGAACCATCTCGAGGAGAACGCCGCCGCAGCCGATATCGTGCTGAGCAAGACGGAGCTGACCGAACTGACAGAGACCATCTCGCTCGATCAGATTGCCGGCAAGCGCTACTCCGACGCGTCGCTCGCGATGACCAACCTCTAGCCGAAAGGCGGAGGCATCGATAGCCCCCTGCCGCATCCGGCGATCTTGCCGCACCCATTCGCTGCGCTATGCTATTGGGCATGTTCCTGGCGAGGTGAGACATGTCGGACCAGCAGGCAATCGAAGCAGTCGTCCATCTCTACGTCGAGGGCATGACCTTCGCCAACGAAGCTGCATTGCGGAAGGCCTTCCATCCGCAGTGCGACATCATCGGGCACTACGAGAACGCGGTCGAGTGGCTGAACCGGGAAGAATTCATTGCGGCGATCGTCGCCGAAGGTTCGGCACCACCCACAACCCAGCCGCACATGGACATCCAGATGCTTGACATCGTCGGCGATGCGGCGTGCGTGAAGGTCAGCGACGATTTCGCCGGCATGCGCTTCACCGATTACCTCTCGATGCTGAAAATCGACGGCCGCTGGACGATCGTCAACAAGCTCTACTATCTCCACACATAGAACAGCCGGCGAGACGATCGCCGGCCCAGCTTGCTGACAAGGCCTTATAGCATATTGGGATGGAAGCTCTCTCCGTCGTCACCCCGCCGATGAGCAGGGGTCCAGCGCGCGCAAGTCCTTGCGCGCAAAAGGCCTTTCGCACCGCAGACGCGGTGCCGCTGGATGCCGGCACAAGGCCGGCATGACGGAGAAACCGAACGTTCCGCAAAAAGAACACTTCGTCAGCAGTCGGAGCCGGCGAAATGATCGCCGGCCCTTTGCTTCAGAAGATGTTGGCCTCAGGCTCTGAGAACGCCACCGGTGAACTTCGTCACGCTGGCAACGATCTTCTCAGTCAGCGCCTCGAAATCCTCGTCGGTCAGCGTGCGCTCGACCGGCTGGATCTGCACTTCGATCGCTACCGACTTCTTGCCTTCACCTAGTAACGGACCCTCGAAGATGTCGAAGACATTGACTGATGTGACCAGCTTGCGGTCGGCACCGGTCGCGGCCTTGATGATCGCGCCGGCTTCCACCGACTTGTCGACCACGAAGGCAAAGTCGCGCTTGACGGCCTGGAAGGCAGACAGTTCCAGCGCCGGCTTGGTGCGGGTGGCCTTCTTCTTCGGCTCGGGCATGGCGTCGACATAGACCTCGAAGCCGCAGAGCGCGCCCGAGACATCGAGCGCTTCCAGCGTCGAGGGATGGAACTCGCCGAAATAGCCGAGCACGACCTTCGGACCCATCTTGATCGTACCGGACCGGCCGGGGTGGAACCATTCGGGACCGCCCCGCTCGATCTGGATGTTGCCCATCGGCAGGCCGCAGGCTTCGATCACGGCCAGCGCATCGGCCTTGGCGTCGAAGACGTCCACCGGCTTGCCGCCGCCCTTGGCAGCGTTCGACCACATGCGGCCGGCGCCTGACATCGATGCCGTGCCGCGACGGACGCCGCCGGCAACGCGGCGCTGGCCTTCCGGCCGGTCGTTCTCATAGGTGCCGGACACCTCGAAGATCGCAACGTCGCCATAGCCCTTGTCGCCATTCCGCTGGGCAGCCGTCAGCAGGCCGGGGAGCAGCGAGGGGCGCATGTCGGACATATCGGCAGCAATAGGGTTGGCAAGCTTGAGTGCCGGCAAGCCGCCGCCGAAGAGCTTTGCCTGATCCTCTGAGATGAACGACCAATTGACGGCTTCCAGCATGCCGCGCGAGGCAAGCGCGCGCTTGGCGATGCGAGTGCGGATCTGCAGCGTCGTCAGGATCCTGCCGTTGACGGCTGCATGGCTTTCCAACGGCGCCGGCTTGATGTTGTCGACGCCGTAGATGCGCATGACCTCTTCGACGAGGTCGGCCTTGCCATCGACATCGGGACGCCAGGAGGGAACGGCGACGGAAACGCGTTCGCCCGAACCGGTAACCTTGAAGCCGAGGCGCGTCAGGATCTCGGTGCTTTCCTGCGTGGAAACCTCAAGACCCGTCAGGCGCTTGACCTCGGAGAAGGGGAAGTCGACGATCTTTGCGTCATAACCCATGTAGCCGACGACCTCTGCCTTGGCGGCCGTGCCGCCGCAGAATTCGAGCACCAGCTCGGTGGTGCGCTCGAGACCGGGAACCATATACTCCGGATCGACCCCGCGCTCGAAGCGGTAGCGGGCATCGGTGATGATGCCGAGGCCGCGGCCTGATTTCGCGATGTTCATTGGATCCCAGAGAGCGCTCTCGATCAAGACGTCGGTGGTGTTCTCGTCGCAGCCGGAATGCTCGCCGCCCATGATGCCGCCGATCGACTCGATGCCATCGGCATCGGCGATCACGACATTATTCGGCCCAAGCTTGTACTCGCGCTGATCGAGCGCAAGCACCGTCTCGCCGTCCTTGGCGCGACGGACGGTCAGGTTGCCCTTGACCTTGGCGGCGTCGAAGACGTGCATCGGGCGACCCTGGTCGAAGGTCATGTAGTTGGTGATATCGACGAGCGCGTTGATCGGGCGAAGACCGATAGCGAGCAGACGCTGTTGCACCCATTTCGGGCTCGGGCCGTTCTTGACGCCGCGTACGAGACGCAGCGCAAAGCCCGGGCAGAGCTTCGGATCGTCAAGGTCGAGCGTCAGCCTCACCGGCGTCTCGCCTTCAACAGTGAAGGACGGTGCCGGGCGTGTCTTCAGCGTGCCGAGGCCGGAAGCAGCCAGGTCACGCGCGATGCCATAGATCGAAGTGCAATCCGGACGGTTCGGCGTCAGGTTGATCTCGATCATGGGATCGTCGAGATGCGCATAGGCGGCGTAGCTTTCACCAACCGGCGCATCCTCGGGGAGATCGATGATGCCATCGTGGCTGTCGGAGATCTGCAGCTCCTTCTCCGAACACATCATGCCGTGGCTTTCGACGCCGCGGATGTTGCCGACGGCGAGCGTCACGTCGATGCCGGGAACATAGGTGCCGGGGGCCGCGAACGCGCCGATCAAGCCGGCGCGCGCATTGGGAGCGCCGCAGACGACCTGGACGGGGGCGCCCTTGCCGGTATCGACGGAGAGAACCTTGAGGCGATCGGCCTGTGGGTGTTTCTCGGCGGTCAGGATCTTGGCGATGACGAAGGGCTTGAACGCCGCCTTGTCATCGACGTCCTCGACCTCGAGCCCGATCTCGGTCAGGCGGGTGCAGATTTCATCGAGGGTCGCATCCGTTTCCAGATGATCCTTCAGCCAGGAGAGTGTGAACTTCATAATCTCTATCCTCCCTTACGCGCTCAGGCCGCCGAACAGCGTCGGCATGTCGAGCGGGCGGAAGCCGTAATGGGTCATCCAGCGGACGTCGGCGTTGAAGAAGTCGCGCAGATCAGGCATGCCGTATTTCAGCATGGCGATGCGGTCGAGGCCCATGCCCCAGGCAAAGCCCTGGTATTCATCGGGATCGAGACCGCCGGCGCGGAGCACGTTCGGATGCACCATGCCGCAGCCAAGGATCTCCATCCAGTCGGTGCCTTCGCCGAACTTGACGATCGGACCGGAGCGGTCGCACTGGATGTCGACTTCGAAGGACGGCTCGGTGAACGGGAAGAAGGACGGGCGGAAGCGCATCGTCACACTGTCGACCTCGAAGAAGGACTTGCAGAACTCTTCGAGCACCCAGCGGATGTTGGCGACATTCGCCTTCTTGTCGACGACCAAGCCTTCGACCTGGTGGAACATCGGCGAGTGCGTGGCGTCCGAATCCTGGCGGTAGGTCTTGCCGGGGATGATGATGCGGATCGGCGGCTTCTGCGCTTCCATGGTGCGCACCTGTACCGGCGAGGTGTGCGTGCGCAGCACCTTCCGCTCACCGTTCTCATCCGGATTGAAGAAGAAGGTGTCGTGCATCTCTCGGGCCGGGTGGCCTTCCGGGAAGTTCAGTGCCGTGAAATTGTAGTAGTCGGTCTCGACATCCGGACCTTCGGCGATCGAGAAACCCATGTCGCCGAAGATCGCGGTGATTTCGTCGATGATCTGGCTGATCGGATGGATACGGCCGCGCTCGGCTGGCGAAGAGCGTACCGGCAGGCTGACGTCGACCGTCTCGGCCTTCAGGCGCGCATCGATCGCGGCCTTCTTCAGCTCCGCCTTGCGGTCAGTGATTGCGTCGGTGACGGCGTTCTTCAGTGCGTTGATGGCAGCGCCGCGCGTCTGGCGCTCTTCCGGCGTCATTGCACCGAGCGTCTTCAGGAGCTCGGAGACCGAACCCTTCTTGCCGAGCGCGCCAACACGCACGGCTTCGATCGCCGGCTCGTCGGCAGCGGCTGCCACATCAGACAGAAGTTGCTTTTCCAGGGTTTCGAGTTCGGTCATCTTTTCCTGCCTCGCTGGGCGTCAGTCTTGTCGATAATTCACGAAAACATGCATCGAATAGCTCAAGCGCCACGATGAAGCGTCGCAGATCACTACCCATGTGCACGCGGCCAATCAACCGGGCACACCACAAAAAGCCCGCGACGTCGAGAGAGGAACGGCCCATCGCGGGCAATGCCGTCTCAATCGCCATCGCGCCAAATGCAAAGAACCCGCGCAAGCCTGGCCAGCGCGGGTTCTAAATCATCGAAGCAAAAGCTCTGACAGCGCCGGCTTAGTTGACGGCTGCTTCAAACTCGTTCTTCGTACCGGCGTCCTTCAGGTACTCGAGAGCCTTCTTGGAGGCAGCAACGAGTGCACCGAATGCTTCCGGCTCATGGATTGCCATGTCGGAGAGAACCTTACGGTCGACTTCGATGCCAGCCTTGTTCAGGCCGTCGATGAAGCGGCCGTAGGTCAGGCCGAATTCGCGGACAGCGGCGTTGATGCGCTGGATCCAGAGGGCGCGGAAGTTGCGCTTGTTGATCTTGCGGTCGCGGTAAGCGTACTGCTTCGAACGATCGACAGCAGCTTTCGCAGCGCGGATGGTGTTCTTGCGACGGCCGTAAAAGCCCTTAGCGGCCTTCAGAACCTTCTTGTGCTTGGCGTGGGCGGTAACGCCTCTTTTTACACGTGCCATTTCATGATCTCCTTAATCTAAAAGCGTTCGCGGAATAGTCTTAGAGACCGTTCGGCAGGTAGTTCTTCACGACCTTGCGGCCATCGGGTTCTGCGAGAACCATCGTGCCACGTGCATCGCGGATGAACTTGTTGGTACGCTTGATCATGCCATGGCGCTTGCCAGCAGCTGCAGCCTTGACCTTGCCGGTCGCGGTGATCTTGAACCGCTTCTTGGCAGCAGACTTCGTCTTCATCTTGGGCATTTTGCTACTCCGTTTCTGGACCCCCTGCTCTTCATCAAAGAAGCCTTCTCGCGGTGCCCGGTTTCCGGCCGTCGCAAAAAGGTGCGGGAGCGTTTGTTGTTGATCTGCGGCTCCGGTGATGAACCGTTCCGCAAGCATTCGAAACCGCCACGGCATGCCCTGCCGGTCAGTTCGGACGCGCGCTTATAACCGCAGCGTCATAAAAGTGCAACGGGGCGGCCAATGAATCTTCTAAGCAATGGCGGGAGGCCGGCTCGCCATGGCCGGAAGCATCAGTTTCACCTGCAGACCGCCCCACCGCGAGGCGGAAAGATCGAGCCGGCCGCCGTAAGCCTCAAGGATATCGCACGAGATCGCCAGCCCTAACCCAGTTCCTGCCGTGCCTTCATCAATCCTGACACCGCGCTTCAGCATCAGATCGTAGCTACCAGGATCGGCGCCGGGTCCATCGTCGGAAACGCTGAGCACGACATCATCCTGCAAGCGACCGGCGGAAAGATCGATGCGCGTCCTGGCAAAGCGCACGGCATTGTCGAGTACGTTGCCGAGTGCCTCGGCGATGTCCGCGGGGTCCGCCTGAACCGTCAGGGCGGGGTCGATATCGAGATGCCAGTCGATCCCTTTCTCTTCGGTGAAAGGCGTCAGCACATTGACGAGCTTTCCTGCAATGCCGAGCAGCGACGTCGTGGCCATTTGCTCCACTCCCATGCGGGCGGCCTGCAGTTGTCGGTCGGCGCGCTGGCGGACCAGCTCGATCTGTTGCAGAGCCGTTTCGCGCTGGTCCTCGGGCAAGGCTTCAACCAGGTGAGACAGCACCGTGAGAGGCGTTTTCAAACCATGGGCGAGGTCGCTGGCACGCGCGCGGGCGCGCTCGATCGCCGTCTCCCGCTCGCTGAGCAGCAGGTTGATTTCACGAACCAGCGGCTTGACCTCGCTCGGCCCCTGCGCGCCGATATGTGAGCTGCGGCCGGCCCTGATATCCGCAACGCGCTCGCGAAGCCGCACCAGCGGGCGCAAGCCCACCCACCCCTGCAAGAACGCCGCGAGGAGCAGCATGCCGCCGGTCGAAAGCAGCATCAGCCGCAACGGCCGGTGATAGCTTTCAAGCGCCGCTTCCATCTCGGGCTTGGAGAAAGCCGCATAGACGGTGAAGTTCTTCTTTGCGGCGCCTTCGCCAAGCGCCATCGTCTTCATCGACACCAGCAGCGGCGAGCCATCCGGCCCGTCCGTTTCCCGGAACCCGCAATACATGTCCTTCGACAGCTCATCCGCGGTGATCTCCTCGTCCCACAGCGAGCGAGACCGCAGCGGCTCCCCGTTGCCACCGGGAGAGATCTGCCAGTAGCGGCCGCCGGCGGGGATCTGGAAGCGCGAGTCGGCAGGCTCGTTCTTCAATTCAAGAGCGCCATTCTCCACGCTGAGCCGCGCCGCCAGCGAATCCATCACCGACGTCATTTCGTTGGAATACTGGTCGGCCAGATAATCCGCGAACAGGTGGCTAAGCACCGCCCAGACGAGCATCAACGCCAGCGCGATCGCGACAAGCGCTCCGGCAGCGAGGCGAAAATGCAGCGAGTGGATCACCGAGGTCGCTCCGGAAGAACATAGCCGAAGCCGCGCCGGGTCTCGATGGCGTCGCTGTCCGTCTTCTTGCGCAGCCGCGCCACCATAGCTTCCACGGCATTCTTGGCGGCATCGTCATCACGGCCCTGAACCTGGCTCGCCAGTTCGGTCGGGCTCAGGACCTCACCGGGCTTGCCGATGAAAAGCGCTATCATCCGGTATTCGAGCGGACTGAGATCAAGTTCGCGTCCATCGAAAGTGACGCGCCTTGCGCTTTCATCGAGAGTGAAGCGGTTGGCGGATTTGACGCGCGATGCGATGGCGCCGGTGCGCCGCAGGAGCGCTCTCAGGCGAGCCAGCAGCTCCTCGGTACGAAACGGCTTCGGCAGATAGTCATCGGCCCCCGCATCAAAGCCGTCGACACGCTCCATCCACGAGCCGCGGGCAGTGAGAACAAGAACCGGCGTGTTCATGCCCGCGCCGCGCCAGCGTTTCAGGATCGACAGGCCATCCATGCCGGGCAATCCGAGGTCTAGGATGATGGCTGAATAATCGCCCGTCTCGCCCTCTTCCCATACAGCAGGCCCGCTTGCAAATACCTCGACGCGATAGCCTTCCCGCCCAAGCTTTTCGACCACATGGCCGGAAATATTGGGATCGTCCTCCGCCAACAGGATACGCATAGCCCCTACCCCCCCAGCAATGCTCCGTTGCGGGCGTCGACACGCAATGTCCTGATCGCGCCCGTCCCGTCGCGAACTTTCACTTGATACACATCGCCGAACATGGATCGATGGAGATTGACGTCGATGACCCGACCGTAGCGTTTTGCGTCGATCCGCTGCAGAACGGTCTTCAGCGGCAGGATCCGGCCCTCGCGAACGGCGTCGCGCGCGCGATCGGAATCGGTGTTCCGGCCGCCACTGCCGCGGCCGCTGCTACCGCCGCCTCCGCCTCCGCCGTGGTCGTCGCCGCCGTCATCATCCCCGTGATCGTCGCGGCCGCCACGACCGGAATTGGAACTGCCGCTGCCCGAGTTGGAACCCGAGGATCCGGGCGAACCAGAGCCCGACGAGCCGCTGCCTCCGCTCGAACCGCTCCCACCGCTGCTGCCGCCGCCATCATCGCTGCCACCATCCTTGGCCTCAGCATGGGAAACGAACATCGGGCCGGCCGCAGAGAGCGCTATGGCCAGCATCAACATCGTCATGAAACTGCGACGGCTTCTATTCATTGAACTTCAATGTACCTCAATGCTTCTGCAATCGCGGAACCTACACTGAACACTTTATCGCGACCAGACAAAGCTCCGACAAACCAGGAACTCCGCCGGGGCGCGGCGGAGTTCCTTCTTCCGAAGGGGTGGCCGGAAGACCGCGCCGGGCAGATTATTGCGCCGAAGCGGGAAGTATGTTGACGCTGGTGATTGCGCCAGGATTTCGAATAAAGTCACCTCTGTGAGGATGCGCGACCACCTCGTGTGCCCCATGCTCAAGCTCAACCTCGACCTCGAGGCGCCGGCCGAGTTGATCGACGGCGACAAGCGAACCGTTCAGCAGTCCCGTCAGGCTCGCTTCGGACACCGAAAGCGTCACTTCCGGGCGATTGTCGTTGCGGCCGCCGCGGTGCTCGCCAGGATTGTCGTCATTGGCGGCATGGTTGGCTCCGTCATCGCGTCCACGTCCACGGCCGTGATCGTCATCGCCGTCGTCATGACCGCCGCGACCGCTATGATCATCACCGCCACGCCCGCTGCCGCTGTTGTCATCACTGCCACCGCTATGGCTGGATCCACTGTTGCCGCTGCTGCTGCTTCCACCGCCATCATCGCTGCCGCCGCGAGCGAATGCCAACGACGAAAAATGGCCTGACGTGAACGTCTGCATTGTCGGGAGCGACAACGTCACCGCGATTGCGGCGACGGAAGCCAATAGCGCGTGTGAAATGGTCTTCTTCATGATCTTTGCCTTCTGCTCTCTTCTTGCTGAGAACAGATTGCCAAAGTCTCTCTGACAGACTGTTGAGTGCGTTTGTCAGCATCCTGTCAGATTGGTCCGACCACAGCCCCAAAATACAAAAGCCGCCCTTACGGACGGCTTTGATTGGAGAGTGGCGACGCGCCTCACTTCGGCGCGAGTACCATCATCATCTGGCGGCCTTCGAGCTTGGGCTCGGCTTCAACCTTGGCATATTCGGTCGTGTCGGCCTTCACCTGCTGCAGCAGCTTCATACCAAGTTCCTGGTGCGCCATTTCACGGCCGCGGAACTTCAATGTCACCTTGACCTTGTCGCCGTCTTCAAAGAAACGACCCATCGCCTTCATCTTCACCTCATAGTCATGGGTGTCGATGTTAGGGCGCATCTTGATCTCTTTAACTTCGACAATCTTCTGCTTCTTGCGCGCCTCGGCAGCCTTCTTCTGGTTGGCATATTTCAGCTTGCCCAGATCGAGGATCTTGCATACAGGCGGTTCGGCATTGGGGGAGATTTCCACCAGGTCGAGGCCGGCTTCCTCAGCCATTTTCAGGGCCTGGTCGGTGGGCACAACACCCAAGTTCTGTCCTTCAGCATCAATCAGCTGAACTCGGGGGATGCGAATTTCCCGGTTCGAGCGCGGCCCTTCCTTTACGGGCGCGTCGGCTTTAAAGGGTCTGCGAATGGTCGTATTCTCCTCGCGTTGTTTCGGATCGCTGCAGCCCGGGCACTCCCGATGACGGAAGTACAAATGTCGTTTCACCATTGCTGCAACGGAGTCGGTACCATCCTTTAGCGGAAAAATCACCTGCTGTCAGCCTGTCAAGAATCTGTTTTATAGGCCAAAACAACTGGAGTTCCGCGATGTCTGACGCAAATCTCACTTACAACCAACAATATCTTACCGTCGGACAGGGCGAAGCTGCGCGCGAGATCGCCTATATTGCGCGTAGCCAACCTGGCCAAACGGCCGGCCCAACCCTCGTCTGGCTCTCCGGATACCGCTCTGACATGAGCGGCAGCAAGGCGGTGGAGCTGGACAGGTTCGCGGCCGAAAACGGCCTTGCCTGCCTGCGCCTCGACTATTCCGGCCACGGCCTGTCCGGCGGCAAATTCACCGACGGGACGATCTCGCGCTGGCTCGAGGAGGCGCTTGCGGTAATCCTCCACGCGGCGCCCGAGCGCATCCTCGTCGTCGGCTCGTCGATGGGCGGATGGATTGCGCTCAGGCTGGCGCAGGAACTCGCCAAGCGGCAGGACGGGCCGAAGCTCGCGGGCATGGTGCTGATTGCGCCGGCTCCCGACTTCACCTCCGATCTGATCGAGCCGAACCTCACGAAGAAGGAGAAGGCCTCGCTGGCCGAGCGCGGCTACTTCGAAGAGCGGTCGGCCTACAGCCCCGAGCCAAACATCTATACGCGAACCCTGATGGAGGACGGGCGCGACAACGGCGTGCTCAACGGCATCATCGAGACCGGCTGCCCGGTCCATATCCTGCAGGGGATGAAGGATCCGGACGTTCCCTATCAGCACGCTATGAAGCTCGTGGAGCATCTCCCCGCCGACGACGTCGTGCTGACCTTCGTGCGTGATGGCGATCACCGGCTGTCGCGGCCCCAGGACATCGAGCGCATGCTCGCCGCCGTCAAAGGGCTTATCCGCTAGGCCAAACGATCCATATGTGCCAAATCCTAACGGATTTTAACCATATTGGCGGGTAGTGGCACCTTCCCCAGAAGTAACGATTGACTCTCCGAGCCTCCGTCCGTTAACTTTTTATTAACAATACATGGGCGATGCAAGGGAACAGCGGGCGTGCGGATCAAGGGTTTCGTCGTGGCCATGATGGCCATGTTTGCTATGTCTACAGCCGCAACGCCGGCTTCCACCAACAACCTCTCGATGGTTACTGGCGCTGCGACGTCCCAGCCGATCGGCCATTACGACTTCTGCCAGGGCCATCGCAATGAATGCGGCCCAAACCGCAACGTCTCGCCGGCCGAGATGTCGGAAGGGAAATGGGGAATGGTGCGGTCCGTCAACACGATGGTCAACAACAGCATCACGCCGATGACCGACAAGGAAATCTACGGCAAGGATGAGGTCTGGGCTTATCCGACGACTGCAGGCGACTGCGAGGACTTCGCCCTGCTGAAGCGCCGCATCCTGATACAGCGCGGAATTTCGCCGGCTAATCTTCTTCTCACGGTGGTCCGCAAGCCCGATGGCGAAGGTCATGCCGTGCTGACGCTGCGCACCAGCAACGGCGACTTCGTGCTCGACAACCTGGCGTCCAACATCAAGCCATGGTTCGACACGCCCTACTCCTTCATCAAGCGCCAGTCGAGCAACAATGCCGGTCGCTGGGTCACCATCGAAAATGGCCGCGACGTTCTGGTCGGTGCTTTGCGATAAGCGATAGTAGATTGAACGAAAAAGGCCGGCGAAACGCCGGCCTTTTTTATGCGCGACGCCAGTTAGCGCGTCATTCCGGCCCATCGCCTGTGCATTCGCGCGCCAGATCAATTCACCGCGTCGATCGCTCCGTAGTGCCGGAGCTCGCTTTACCCATTGCCGATCAGAATGCCGGCACCGAGAACGAGACCGCCGCCCACGACCACCTGGAAGGCAGCGCGCAGGAATGGCGTTTCCATAAATCTGTTCTGGATGAAGGCAATCGCCCAGAGTTCGAAGATCGCGATGATCACGGCCATCGTCGTTGCGATCCAGAAGTACGGGATGAGATAGGGCAAGGTGTGGCCGAGACCGCCAAGCGCGGTCATGACGCCGCAGGCGATGCCGCGCTTGATCGGCGATCCGCGGCCTGAAATCTTGCCGTCGTCATGTGCCGCTTCTGTGAAGCCCATCGAGATGCCGGCGCCAACCGAGGCGGACATGCCGACAAGGAAGGTCTGCCAGGTGTTCTGAGTCGCAAAGGCGGCTGCGAAGATCGGCGCCAAGGTCGATACCGAGCCATCCATCAAGCCGGCAAGGCCGGGTTGCACATAGGTGAGCACCAGTTGGCGGCGGGCAGCGTGATCTTCCTCCGCCTTGACGTCCGCCGGCGTGTGCTTGTCGACAAGCATGTGAGTAATGTCCTCATGGCCCTGCTCCGCCAAGGCGAGGTCACCGAGCAACTGCCGGGTCTGCGCGTCCGTGACGCGCCGTGCCGCTTCGACATAGAAGCGATAGGCCTGCTGCTCCATCGCTTCGGCTTCACCGCGGATTTTCTCGAGCGACAGGTTGCGTCGCAGCCAGTCGGGTTTGCGCTCATAGAAACCCTGAACATGTTCCCGGCGAATGAGCGTGATGCGTTCACCGAACCGCTGGCGATAGATTTCGATCAGGGACTTGCGATGGGTGTCCTCGACCTCGGCCATCTCTTCGAAAATTTTAGCGGACGCGGGATAGTTGCTGCGCAGCATGTCGGCGTAGGCGAGATAGATGCGCGCGTCCTCCTCTTCGGCCCCAATGGCCAGTGCGAGTATTTCCTGTTCCGACAAAGAATCGAACGAGCGCTTGGATGACCAAAAAAGCCTGGACAGCATGACAACCTCAATTTTAGAATTATTCTAAAATAGAGGTTGCCGGCGCGTCGGTCAAGTTTTCACAGGCATGGAAACCAGTGAATTGACGCATGGCCGCGGCAAGTAAAACGACGCACAGCTTCGCGTACGTGCACCGCCTTTAGCTGGCATCGGAAATAACGTGCACGCTACAGTCTACATCTACGCCGAAAGTGTATGATTATTGGGCAAAAAACCATAACAAAAGCGGGTTGAAATTTACAACTCATGGGATTGAGATATTATGGAAGGCGGGCATAGTACTATGCGTATTGATTGCATTTATAAGGGAACATAACGGTGCCAGATCCGGTAGATATTATTGTTGGTAAAAATGTACGGACACTGAGGGCCAAACGACGCATATCGCAGCTGGAACTGGGAGAGGCGCTGGGGCTGACTTTTCAACAAATTCAGAAATACGAGAAAGGCACCAACCGCGTATCCGCAAGCAAGCTTCACCAGATCGCGGTTTTTCTGGGCGTTGATATTTCGGAACTGTTCGAGGGCGCCAACCCGTCTGACGGATCAGCGCGGCCAGGGCTGAGCCCCGAAGCCTATGAGCTTGCCCTGCACTATGACAAGCTTCGCTCTGCGGCAGGCAAGGAGGCCGTCAAGACCATCTTGTCGATCATGACCGGTGAAAGCTACATCGAGGCTTTGCGCTGAACCCTGTCGGTCAGTGCAACTCGCACGCGTGAAGCGCGATGAGCAAGTCGTCCTGCGTCCGATGGCCAGCATGGTAGAGATCGATCGCGATGCTCGCGATGGAAAGTCCCTGCTGGCTGCGCAGCTTGATGTTGCGCTCGGCACACCAGGAATAGAGCGCGCCGGCGAGCACATCGACATCATCGGACTGCAAAGACAAAGAAGTGGCTGCTGCCGTCATGGAAGTTGCCCTTGTTTTTGGTTGATCCCCGAAAGGATACTGGCCGCTTTGCTTCTATTTGCAAAGCGGCATTCACTGCCTGCGTTAACGCAAGGCAGACGTGCATTTTTGCTTGTTTCATAATGGAACACCCGGCAAGCGCCGGCGCTATTCTGACGCGACCCGGTACTCCAGCGAGGCCGAGCATGCCGCGATCGCATCCAGCATTTTCTCGAACCGCGGGTGATCACGCACCGAATCGAGGTCCGAATCATGCTTGAACCATAGGATGTGATAGCAGGACGATTGCGGCAGCAGTTCTTCCAACAGATCGAGTGCGGCGTCGCATTCGTCCAACAAAGCATAGACACACGCGATGTTGTATTGAGCAACGATGTCATCCGGATCAATCATCTGCGCGCGCTTGACCCACTCCTTAGCGCGTTCCGCATCGCCCATGTGAGCCAATGCGAGCGCACCGCGATGGGCCGGCCCCGAGTTTTCCGGATGCCGCTCCAAGGCCTCTTCCGCACGCTCGATGCAGACGCGCGCCCAATGCGCTCGCTCCTCCTCGAGACCAAGCGACCGGCATGCGCTCATCAGATGAATGGGCGAGAGATAGTCGTCGGGGCGGATCTCGGCCGCCCTAGTGAAGAAGGTGATTGCCCCCTCGAACTTGCCCTCCATGAAAAGAAAGCGACCATAGTGGAAATTCGCTTCATAGAGATCGGGCTCCAGCGCCAGCGCCTTTTCGAACTCGACAAGAGCCTCCTCGTCTCGCCCGTCCTGGTGCAGCGCCAGTCCGCGCGACGCATGCGCCTCGGCAAGATTCGGATCGAGCGCCAACGCCTTGGCACTCAGATTGAGTATCCCCTGCAGTGTAAACTCACCCGCATGCCAATCGCGCAGCGCCGACTCGCAATCCGCCATGCCGGCATAGGCACGGGCATATTCCGGATCCAACGCAACGGCCGTTGCAAACATGCGCCGGGCCAGAAGTAGATAGGGCCTTGTCCAGGTGTGAGACAGCTGTCGTCCACGCAGATAATAGGTGTAGGCCTCGACATTGCTTGTCGGCTCGGCTGCGATCGCCTGCCTCTCCTCGGGTAGCAGCTTGATCTTGAGTTGATCGACGATTGCGTGGGTGATCTCGTCCTGGATCGCGAAAATATCGGTGAGGTCGCGATCGAAGCGGTCCGCCCAAAGGTGCCCGCCATTTCTCGCATCGATCAGCTGTCCGGTGATGCGGACGCGCTGGCCGACCTTGCGCACGCTCCCCTCGAGAACGAAGTCGACACCGAGTTCCGACGCCACCTGCTTCACCTGCACGGACTTGCCCTTGTAGGTGAAGGCGGTGTTGCGGGCGACCACGTAGAGGTTCGACACCTTCGAGAGGTCGGTGATGATGTCCTCGGTGATGCCGTCGGAAAAATACTCCTGCTCGGCATCGCCGCTCATGTTGGTGAAGGGCAGCACGGCGACAAGCTGCTTGTGCTTTTTTCGGGCTGCGGTCAAAGCCGCCTTGTTCACTTTCAGTGGCAGCGCCCGCTGCGGCGAAATCATATAGACCCGGACCGGTTCCTTGATGTTCTTGAGGCGGTGTTCCCCGCGATCCTCGAAGGACAGGTCGAGCCGTGAGCCGACATGGTCCTTGACGGTGGCCGAAACGGCAATGCCTCCTGGCTCAGCAAGCGCCTCCAGCCGCGCAGCGACATTGACGCCGTCCCCGAAGATATCGCCCTCCTCGACAATGACGTCGCCGAGATGGATGCCGATCCGAAATTCGATACGTTTGTCTTCGAGCACCGACAGGTTTCGTTGCGCGGCCTCTCGCTGCACCTCATCGGCGCAGGCAACAGCATTCACGATGCTGGAGAATTCCGCCAGCATGCCATCGCCGGTCAGCTTGACGATGCGTCCGCGGTGCTGTGCAATCTTCGGATTGAGCAGCTCCGTGCGGCAGGTTTTCACCGCACTTAGCGTTCCGGATTCATCTATGCCCATCAACCGGCCATAGCCGACGATGTCGATTGCGAGGATGGCTGCGAGACGGCGTTCCAAGTGTCCCTCGACGCTATACAGTTTTCGTCACACTAATTTAGCCTTTTATTATCTTAATGTCCCACCATTCATTCGGTCGACCCGGGATAATAAGGTATTTTTGACGTTCGAACGTTGAGACAACCCTGCGTAGGCGACCTGACAAAGCAAACAACAAAGGCCCGGCTGCAGCAGCAACCGGGCCTTTGTTACATTTCATATAGGGTCGATCAGCCCTCGAAGAATTCCTTCATGCGCGCGAAGAACCCGGTCGATTCCGGATTGTTCTCCTTCGAGGAGAGCTGCTCGAACTCCTGGAGAAGTTCGCGCTGGCGCTTTGTCAGCTTCTGCGGAGTCTCGATCTGGATCTGGATATAGAGGTCGCCCGTCTGCGGCGAACGCAGCACCGGCATGCCCTTGCCCTTCAGGCGGAACTGCTTGCCGGCCTGCGTGCCTTCGGGCACCGTCACACGCGACTTCGTGCCATCGAGCGTCGCCACGTCAAAGGTGCCGCCGAGTGCCGCCGTCGTCATCGAGATCGGAATGGTGCAGTAGAGGTCGGCGCCGTCACGTTGGTAAAACTCATGCGGCTTCACCGACAGGAAGATGTAAAGATCGCCCGCCGGACCGCCGCGCATGCCGGCTTCGCCCTCGCCCTGCAGGCGGATGCGGGTGCCGTCTTCGATACCGGCCGGAATGTTCACGGACAGCGAACGCTCTTCGGTGACGCGGCCCTGGCCATGGCACTTCGTGCACGGATCGGGAATGATCGTGCCACGACCATGACAGGTCGGGCAGGTCCGTTCGATCGAGAAGAAGCCCTGGGCAGCGCGCACGCGACCCGAGCCCTGGCAAGTGCCGCAGGTCTTCGGCTGCGTGCCGGGTTTCGCACCCGAGCCGGAGCAGACGTCGCAAGTGATCGAAGTCGGCACGCGGATCTGCGCCGTCTTGCTGGAGAAGGACTCCTCCAGCGATATTTCCATGTTGTAGCGAAGATCGGCGCCACGCTCGCGGCCGCCCGAAGAGCGCTGCCGCTGGCGGCCACCGCCCATCATCTCGCCGAAGATATCCTCGAAAATGTCGGAAAATCCGCCGCCGCCAAAGCCGCCGCCCATGCCGCCGCCGCCCATGCCGCCATGCTCGAAGGCAGCGTGACCATATCGGTCATAGGCCGCACGCTTCTGCGGATCCTTGAGCATTTCGTAGGCTTCGTTGATTTCCTTGAACTTGCGCTCGGCGTCGTGGTCGCCCGGATTCTTGTCCGGATGGTACTTCATGGCGAGTTTGCGGAAGGCGCTTTTCAGCTCTTTTTCGTCCGCCGTCTTGGCGACACCCAGCGTTTCGTAAAAATCGGCTTTTGCCATTAAGGATTAGACCCCGGAAATGGTTTTCCGGCTGCCGTGGTGGGCAGCCGGAACGTCAGTTTCAAGCTAGACCGTCTCGTCTCGCTTAGGCGGACTTCTTGCGGTCGTCGTCCTTGACTTCTTCGTAGTCGGCATCGACGACATTGTCGTCGCCGGCTTCCGCGGATGCGTCTGCTGCCGCACCGCCTTCAGCCTGCTGTGCTTCGTAGATCGCCTGACCGAGCTTCATGGAGACTTCCATGAGGGTCTGGGTCTTTGCCTTGATGTCTTCAGCATCCGGCTCGGTTGCTTCGACGGCAGACTTCAGAGCAGCGATCGCATCGGAGATCGCGGTGCGGTCGGCCTCGGAAACCTTGTCACCATAATCCTTCAGCGACTTTTCCGTGGAGTGGATCAGGCTTTCAGCCTGGTTCTTGGCTTCCACGGCCTCGCGGCGCTTCTTGTCGGCTTCGGCATTGGCTTCAGCGTCCTTGACCATCTTTTCGATGTCGGCGTCGGAGAGACCACCGGAAGCCTGGATACGGATCTGCTGTTCCTTGCCGGTGCCCTTGTCCTTGGCCGAAACCTGCACGATGCCGTTCGCGTCGATGTCGAAGGTGACTTCGATCTGCGGAACGCCACGCGGTGCCGGCGGCAGGCCAACGAGGTCAAACTGGCCGAGCAGCTTGTTGTCGGCAGCCATTTCGCGCTCGCCCTGCGAAACGCGGATGGTGACGGCCTGCTGGTTGTCGTCGGCGGTCGAGAAGGTCTGCGACTTCTTCGTCGGGATCGTCGTGTTACGCTCGATCAGACGGGTGAAGACGCCACCGAGGGTCTCGATGCCGAGGGACAGCGGGGTTACGTCGAGAAGCAGAACGTCCTTGACGTCGCCCTGCAGAACGCCAGCCTGGATGGCTGCGCCGAGTGCCACGACTTCGTCAGGGTTGACGCCCTTGTGTGGCTCCTTGCCGAACAGCTGCTTGACGACTTCCTGGACCTTCGGCATGCGGCTCATGCCACCGACGAGAACGACTTCGTCGATCTCGGCTGGCGTGACGCCGGCATCCTTGAGAGCAGCCTTGCACGGTGCGATCGTGCGCTGGATCAGATCCTCGACCAGGCTTTCGAGCTTGGCGCGGGTCAGCTTCAGCGTCAGGTGCTTCGGGCCGGTTGCATCAGCGGTGATGAACGGCAGGTTGATTTCGGTCTGCTGCGAGGACGACAGTTCGATCTTTGCCTTTTCGGCAGCTTCCTTGAGGCGCTGCAGAGCCAGCTTGTCGCCCTTGAGGTCGATGCCGTTGTCCTTCTTGAACTCGGCAACGAGGTATTCGACGAGACGCATGTCGAAGTCTTCACCGCCGAGGAAGGTATCGCCGTTGGTGGACTTCACTTCGAAGACGCCGTCGCCGATTTCGAGGATCGAGATATCGAAGGTACCGCCACCCAAGTCGTAAACGGCGATGGTCTTGCCGTCCTTCTTGTCGAGACCGTAGGCAAGGGCTGCCGCCGTCGGCTCGTTGATGATGCGCAGAACTTCGAGGCCGGCGATCTTGCCGGCATCCTTGGTTGCCTGGCGTTGTGCGTCGTTGAAGTATGCGGGAACGGTGATGACGGCCTTTTCGACCTTTTCACCGAGATAGGATTCAGCGGTTTCCTTCATCTTCTGAAGGATCATCGCGGAGATCTGGGCAGGCGAATAGCCGGTGCCGCGGGCCTTGACCCATGCGTCGCCGTTGTCGCCCTTGGTGATCTCGAAAGGAACGAGAGCCTTGTCCTTTTCAACCGTCGGATCGTCGTAGCGGCGGCCGATGAGGCGCTTCACTGCGAACAGCGTATCCGTGGGGTTGGTGACTGCCTGGCGCTTGGCCGGCTGACCGACGAGGCGTTCGCCATCTTCGGAAAATGCTACGATCGAAGGCGTCGTGCGCGCACCTTCGGCGTTCTCAATGACCTTCGCGTCCTTGCCGTCCATGACAGCGACGCAGGAATTTGTCGTTCCGAGGTCGATACCAATTACTTTTGCCATGTCATTCTCTCCTTGAAGCAAGCTGTCGGAACCCCGAGAAGGCATTTCCCTGACAGCCCCTTACGGGATGGGTCTTTAAGATTAACGCAATCGTGATTGCGGTGATGCCGCGTATATAAGGAGCGGTTTTCGGGACTGCAAGGCGAGAACTAGCCAGAAAACCGGCAAAAAAAGCGCCCAACAGCTAATTTTGGCACGCACAGGACGATGGCGTTTTTCTGGCCAAAACCCGTCGACTATTGTCCCATGATCAAGTCAAGCAAGGTCGTCCGTTTCCGATGGTGCGCCGGCGACGGTTCAGGCTCGCCAATATCACCCGGCGGCAGCGCATCACCGTGGCCATAACCACCGTCATCGGCGATGTCGGCGGGCGGCACGGGACCGCCATTGACCGGGGCGATCGGCTGGCGTCTTGGCCGGTCATTCGCCTGTGGATAGCGCTCGGCGCTTTCACCAAAGACACCGGAGAGAATGCTGCCGATTGTCGTCGGCTCTTCAAGCGGCGGCGCCATACCGGGCTCCGCAGACGCCATCGGCTGGTCGCCGAAGCCGGGATTGGCTGCCGGATCAGCCATGAATTGCCCGTTGCCGAACAGTGGCGCCGGCGACAGTCCCTTGTGCGCGGCGACCATGAATTCCTGCCAGGCCTTGGCCGGCAAGCCGCCGCCCGTCACCTTCTTCATCGGCTTGCCATCGTCGTTGCCAAACCAGACGCCGGTTGTGAGGTTGCTGGTGAAGCCGACGAAGAGCGCGTCGCGCGAATTCTGGGTCGTGCCGGTCTTGCCCGCGGCCTGCCAACCGGAAAGCTTGGCGCTCTTGCCCGTTCCCTGGTTGATGACGCCCATCATCATCGTGTTCATGTTGGCGGCAATCGCTTCCGACAAGACACGGGGCGGGTTGTCGTAGGTATTTTCGTAGAGCACCTTGCTGCCGTCAGCCGTCGTTACGCGTCGGATCACATGCGGCGTCGCCTTGTAGCCGCCATTCATGAAGGCGGCATAGGCGCCGGTGAGCTCGGTCAGCGACACTTCCGACGTACCAAGAGCGATCGAGGCATTGGGCTGCAGTTCCGATTCGATGCCGAGGCGGTGCGCGAGCTTGATCACCTGGTCCGGCCCGTCATACATGACCAACTGGGCCGCGACGGTGTTCAGCGACTTTGCAAGCGCCGTCGCGAGCGTCACTTCGCCATTGTACTTCTTCTCGTAGTTCTCAGGCGTCCAATCGCCGATGCGGATCGGCGCGTCGTTGAACACCGAAAACGGCGTCAGACCTTTTTCCAACGCCGCTGCATAGACAAACGGCTTGAAGGACGAGCCCGGCTGGCGCTTGGCGGTGACGGCGCGGTTGAACTGGCTGTCGGCATAATCCCTGCCGCCGACGAGCGCGCGGATTGCGCCGGTGCCATCGAGTGAAACCAGGGCTGCCTGCGACGTATCGAGCTTGGCGCCATCCTTGCCGAGCACATCGTTCAGGGACTGCTCCGCGCGCTTCTCCAGCGTCTTGTCGATCGTCGTATCGACGACGATGTCTTCCTTGACGTCGCCGATCAGGCCAGGGAGCTGGTCCATGACCATATCCGCGACATAGTGGCCGGCGCCCGACCAGTAGCGCTTCGCCTTGGCTGGCGTCTGCGACATCGCGGTCTTCACCTCGTCGTCGGTGATATAGCCTTGCTCGCGCATCGTCTGCAGGACCACCTGCGCGCGGGCATTGGCGGCCTCGGGATCGCGCGCCGGCGACAGCCGCGACGGCGCCTTGACGAGTCCGGCAAGAAGGGCTGCTTCACCGAGGTTCACGTCGCGTGCGGACTTGTTGAAGTAGCGACGCGAGGCCGCTTCGACGCCATAGGCGTTCGAGCCGAAGAAGACGCGGTTGAGGTACATCGCAAGGATCTGGTCCTTGGTGTATTTCTGCTCCAGCCATAGCGCGAGCAGGACTTCCTGCACCTTACGCTCAAGCGTGCGGTCCGGCGACAGGAAAAGGTTCTTTGCAAGCTGCTGTGTCAGCGTCGAGCCGCCCTGAACCATGTGGCCGGTCGTCAGGTTGGTGACGAGGGCGCGTGCGAGGCCAAGGGGATCCACGCCGAAATGCGAATAGAAGCGGCGGTCTTCAATGGCGACGATCGCTTCCGGGATGTAGGGCGACATGTCTTCGAGCGCGAGCGCTTCGCCGCCCGTCGTGCCGCGATTGGCGATGACGCTGCCATCGACGGCAGTTATCTTGACGTTCGGCGGGCGATCCGGAATGGCCCAGGTGCTGGCGCTCGGCATGCGCGACCCGTAGTAGACGACGAGGCCAGCCACGCCGATCCCGGCCCAGATGCCGAAAACGATGCACCAGTAGAGGATGCGACGAATGAAGCCGAAGAAGCTTCCACCCTCGCGTTCGCGACGACCACGTCTGCGTCTTTCGGGTTGGCGCGCGCGAGACGATTTTGACGGCGATCGCTTGGTCGAACGTCCCCTGACGACACGGTCATCGGCGTCGAGCGAAAAATCGTCATCATCGTCGCGGTCGTCGCGACCGCTGAAGGAAGGTTCGATCCTGTCGCGTGATTTGCCTCTGCCCGCCATCTAGTACCGGTACGCCCCTTCTTCGCTCCTTGCGCGGCGACGCCGCAGAAACCGTGCTTTGCCAAACGGTTCTCCGCCCGGTTGAACTTTAAATGCGGCGATTTAAGGGGTGGTTAAGAAGTGGTTAGACCGGCCCGCCCTTGCCCCAACAATGTCAAATTTGGTTCAGCCCCCGTTCACCGAACCGGCTCTCTAATCCATGTGCAAGGGACTTGCATAACAGAGGTGCAGAGATGCGTATGAGAATGATTGCAGCTGCGATCGCCATGTGTGGATTTGGCGTTACCGCGGCTGAAGCGATGCCGGTCGCGCCGCTGAACGGCGTTGCGGCCAAGAATACGGTACTCGTCGATTACGCCTGCGGGCGCGGCTATCACCTGACCCGGTGGGGCAATTGCCGGCCGAACTGGGACCGACCGCCACCGCCGCGTTACGGCTGGCGCGCCGATCGCCGCTACGGATGGGGCGGCCCGCCGCGCCATGACTGGCGCTATGAGCGATCCTACGGATGGGATCGCCCGCCACCGTGGGTGCGCGGACGCGATTGGCGCTGATTAAGACAGCAAGGCCCGGGCCGCTCAGCCTGGGCTTTGTTATAATTCGTTTACCAAGCCCCGCTTTTTTGGCATGGCTGCCATTCGTTGCGACTGTCACAAATCTGACGTATAGCACGCCGAATTGCGCCTGAGATTAGCGCAGCATGCGCAATATGTAGGCATCCATGACCATCGACATTACCAAAAGCGAAGAATTCAAGCTGCGTGAAGTTTGGGACGTGCACGAGTTTGCACGCCGCTACAGGCTGACAAAAATGGAAGAGAGCCGCCTGAAGATGCTTCACGGCCCGTTCGCGGAATTGCGCGACCTCCTCGCCGGTCGGCAGCGTTCCGTTTCTCTCTGGTAACAGGGAACCATTAGCGAGCTGGTGGATTAATGCCCTAGCGAAACACGCCCTACACGTTTCGCTAAAGGTCGGCCGTCTCCCCTCAAACGCGCCGATCGCGATCAGGCCCGGTGTCTCTCCCAGAGCGCCGGGCCTTCTCATCTCCCCAATAAAAAGGGCGGCCTCGCGGCCGCCCCGATGCGTCACTGCTGGTTGCCGCAGGCCGGATCACCCGGCGGGCAGCGTGGAGGCCCACGACGGCCCTCACCGCCGCGACGCCAGTTCCCATCGTCGTTGCCCTGCGGCGGGCGCTGGAAGTCCGGACGATTGTCATGGGGCCGTCCCTGGAAATCCTGGCGACCGGGGCCGCGGTCGAAATTCGGTTGCTCGGGACGACGGCCCGGTCCGCGGTTTCCATCGGGCCTCCGATCGGGACCGCGATCAAAATCGGGTCGTGGACGGCCGGGGCCGGGGTTTCCGTCGAATTCTGGCGGCCGCACCGGGCGAACGACAGCGGGCGGGCGATCGTAAACAGGATTGCGACGCCAACGATCGCGCTCCCGATAGAAATCGCGACCGCGGTAATAGCGGTCCCAGTAATTTCCGACGCTGAAGACCACGGTCGGGATTCCGAGGGGACGGTAATATTCCGGACCCACATAGACGCGACGGCTCTGGTAGAGCGCCTGCACATAGCGACCTGCGACCCAGCCGCGCCCACCGTAGAACTCCACGTCGCACCAAGGCACATCGGCGAGGCAGCCATGGATTTCCACCGATTCACCGGCCGGAATGACGGTTACAGCGGGATATTGCGTGCTTGGTCCGGCCCGCATGTTGACGTTGGCTGTCGCATATCCCTCTGCCGCCTGGGCAATCGCCGGCGCGAGCAAGAGGGCGGCCGCTGCAGCGGCCTTCATCAAGATGGACTTCACGTTTCAACTCCTCTGACGACGCTGGCGACCGCGCCGCTTGTGTTTTCCGAAAAGGCGCGCAAGCGCCCGGGCACGGCTTCGGCGTTCGTCGCCTCGTGCCGATTTCAGCTCAATCACCTTTTCTTTCAATGATTTGTAGTCCGCGCCGATGAACCTGACTTGAACGCGTGGGCGCTTCAAAATTCAAAAATGCGTCACATCTACTTGAAACGCGCGCTAGGCATTCCGACATGTGGATCAACATATTGCAGCCGATGGAAAGCTGTGCGCGCCAGCAACGTTGCCGCTTCCACCGTCCTGATCGAGGCTCCGCGTTAACCGTTGGTTAACCTTTCCCGATCAGTCTGGCTGCAACATTCGCTTCCTCCTTGACCACGGATGTACTGGCATCGAAGTGAAGCGGATGACGAAAGGCCGGCTCGTTCCGGCCTTTTTGTTTTTCTGGCGTTCAAAGACGAACGCTTTTCCAGCCTATTTGGCCAACGCTTCCAGGATGCGGATCCAAGAACGGATGCCCTTGTGGTAGGAAGCGAGTTCGTACTTCTCGTTCGGCGAGTGAATGCGATCATCGCTGAGACCGAAGCCGACAAGCAGCGACTCCATGCCGAGCATCTTCTGGAAGTCGCCGACGATCGGGATCGATCCGCCCATGCCGATCACCACGGCCGGTTTCGGCCACTCGTCGGAGAGCGCATTCTTGGCCTTCGTCAGCACCGGCGAATCGTAAGAGAGGTGGATGGCCGGCGAACCGCCATGCGGATGGAAGTCGACCGAGCAGTCCGCCGGGATTTTCGAGCGGACGTAGCTGCGGAAGCTTTCGCGGATGGCGTTCGGATCCTGGGTCCCGACGAGGCGGAAGGAAACCTTGGCCGAAGCCTTGGCTGCGATCACCGTCTTGAAGCCCTCACCGGTGTAGCCACCCCAGATGCCGTTGATCTCGGCGGTCGGACGCGCCCATGTGAGCTCGAGAACCGACCGGTCCTTTTCACCCGACGGGATCGACAGGCCGACCTCGCCCAGGAAGGTTTCCGCCGTTTTGCCGAGCGTTTCCCAGGATGCCTTGATATTGGCAGGCGTTTCCTCGACGCCGTCATAGAAGCCTTCAAGGGTGATGCGGCCGGTCTCATCGTGCAGCCCGGCAAGCGCGGCAGTTAGGATATGGATCGGGTTCGCCGCGGCACCGCCGAACAGGCCGGAATGCAGATCGCGATCGGCGGCCGTCACGACGATTTCCTCGCCGACAAGACCACGAAGGGCTGCTGCGATCGCCGGCGTATCGCGATCCCACATGCCGGTGTCACACACGAGCGCATAGTCCGCCTTCAACTCCGCGGCGTTGGCCTCAAGGAAAGGCTTCAACGACGGCGAACCTGATTCCTCTTCGCCTTCGAAGAGGATGGTGATGCGGCAGGGAAGTGCACCTTTGACTTCCTTGTAGGCACGGCAGGCCTCGACGAAGGTCATCAACTGGCCTTTGTCGTCGGCGGTGCCGCGGCCCGTCAGGATCTTCCGGCCGTTGCCGACATCCTTGATCGACGGTTCGAAGGGATCATTCTCCCAGAGCTCGATCGGATCGACTGGCTGCACGTCGTAGTGGCCGTAGAACAGCACATGCGGCGCGTCGGCGCTTGCGCCGGCGTGATGGGCCACGACCATGGGGTGGCCGGGCGTGTTACGCACGGACGCCTCGAAACCCAGGGTCTCGAGATAGGAAACCAGCCATTCAGCCGCCTTGCGGCACTCGGCCCTGTAGGCCGGGTCGGTGGAAATGGACTTGATGCGCAACAGCTCGAACAGCTTGTCGAGGCTCGATGTCAAATTCTGGTCCGCACGCGACAGCACCGGCATTACGTCAGTCATTTTCGACTCCTTTTGAAATTCGGCGGGACGATAGACCAAAGGCCGGTCGCTTTCGAGACGAAAAAGCAGGCAGGGAGAGCCAATGGCGAGAGATGGGCGCGTCAGACACGCCCGGGGGACGAGAGCACGAATAGCTGGCGGCGGGCGAGAGCTTGTTTTCAGCGCATGCGGAGGAGTTCGACCATAACGGCGGCGGAACAGTGTCGATTACAGCTTCTTGGCATTGTCGAGCAGGCGGCGGATGTACTCGAGCGTCAGTTCGCGCTCGAAGCTCTTGAAGCCCTGAAACAGGGCCAGGTCCGCTTCACGCGCCGCCTCGATGGCGTCGTCTTCCATGCCTTTGGCCTTGTCCGTGAGAAAGATCAGCTGCGCGCGCTTGTCGGACGGATGCGGACGACGATCGATCAACCCGTCGCGCGCCATGCGCGCAAGCGTGTTCGCCATCGTCGCCTGTTCGATGTCGACGCGGGCCAGCAACTGCTTCTGCGTCAGCCCGTCCTCGGCCCAGAGTTCGAGAAGAACGGGGAATTGCCCGGGCGAAAAGCCGAGCCGCGCCGCGCGCTGCTGGAGCGAACGAGCGAAGCCCTTGGCCAGCTGACTGGCAAGGTAAGCTCCCGAGTCCATTCGATTAATTCCCATCTTCTCAATTAGTCGCAGAAAACTCGATGAAACAATGCAACAAATCGCATACGACGCATCACAAATGCTTCATCGCAGGCTATGTTCGAAAGATAGAGCAGCAAAACAAAGCCGCCATAGCCTGGAGGTCTGGCTATGGCGGCTTTAAAATGGGGACAAAGGCCCGGAGAGGGGATAAGGCCTTTGTCCAAGTCCGAAGCGGCGGGGGACAAGCCAGCTATCAGACCCTCGACGCGATCAAACACGATCAAACGCCGGTAGTAATCATTTGTGATCGGGAATGTGGCTTTTCAAGGGAAAGCCGAGGATTGACTATTACAAATTAGTAACACTTTGGTGAGCCAGAAACTTTTCACCCTCGGAACTTTATATGGACCTTCCAAGGTCGCCGCGCTATCCATGACGCCATGAAAAAAGGCGATCATCTCTTCCTAATCGACGGCTCCGGTTTTATCTTTCGAGCCTTTCACGCACTTCCCCCTTTGACGCGCAAATCCGACGGTTTGCCGGTGGGCGCCGTGTCGGGTTTCTGCAACATGCTGTGGAAACTCCTGACCGATGCGCGCGACACATCGGTTGGCGCGACCCCGACGCATCTGGCCGTCATCTTCGACTATTCGGCAAAGACATTCCGCAAGGATCTCTACGACGCCTACAAGGCGAACCGCTCGACACCGCCCGACGAACTCATCCCTCAGTTCGGTCTCATCCGTCACGCCACACGGGCCTTCAACCTGCCGTGCATCGAGACGGAGGGTTTCGAGGCCGACGACATCATTGCAACCTATGCTCGCCAGGCCGAGGCGCTCGGCGCCGACGTGACGATCGTGTCTTCGGACAAGGATCTGATGCAGCTGGTGACGACCAACGTCCACATGTACGACAGCATGAAGGACAAGCAGATCGCCGTTCCTGATGTCATCGAGAAGTGGGGCGTTCCACCCGAGAAGATGATCGACCTCCAGGCGATGACCGGCGACTCGGTCGACAACGTGCCTGGCATCCCCGGCATCGGCCCGAAGACGGCGGCGCAACTGCTTGCCGACTACGGCGATCTCGACACACTTCTCGAACGCGCGACCGAGATCAAGCAGGAGAAGCGCCGGCAGACGATCATCGAGAATGCCGACAAGGCCCGCCTGTCGCGCGAGCTCGTGCGGCTGCGCACCGATGTTCCGCTTGAACTCAAGGTCGAAGACCTGATCCTTGAGCCTCAGAACGGACCGAAGCTGATCGGCTTCTTGAAGGCAATGCAGTTTACCTCGCTGACGCGGCGCGTGGCCGAGGCTTGCGATTGCGATGCCAGCGCGATCGAAGCCGTGGATGTTCCGGTCCAGTGGGGTGCGGCAGCGCGCGGGCCGGATCTCGACGCCGCAGAGCCCGAGCCGGTTGCCGGCGGTATTCCCGACGTTGCAGGCGAGGCCGTGCCCGTTCCGGCAAAGGCGAACGGCGCGAATGGTCGCGAGGGTACCTTCCGGCCGGGCGATCTTGCCAAGGCGCGCGCCGAGGCCTTTGCCTCCCTGCCCTTCGACCACTCGCGCTATGTCACCATTCGCGACATCGCGACGCTCGACAAATGGATTGCCGATGCGCGCGAAACCGGACTGGTTGGCTTCGACACCGAGACCACGTCGCTCGATGCGATGCAGGCGGAGCTCGTCGGCTTCTCGATGGCGATTGCCGACAACGACAGGAACGCCACCCGCACCAGCATTCGCGCCGCCTACGTCCCGATCGCCCACAAGACGGGCGTCGGCGATCTGCTCGGCGGCGGGCTTGCGGACAACCAGATCCCGATGCGAGATGCCCTGCCCCGGCTGAAGGCACTGCTGGAAGACGAGTCGATCCTGAAGGTCGCCCAGAACCTCAAATACGACTACCTGCTGATGAAGCGCTACGGGGTCGAAACCAAGAACTTCGACGATACGATGCTGATCTCCTACGTGCTCGACGCAGGCACCGGCGCGCACGGCATGGACCCGTTGTCGGAGAAGTTCCTCGGCCACACGCCGATCGCCTACAAGGACGTGGCCGGCAGCGGTAAGTCGAACGTTACATTCGACCTCGTCGATATCGATCGCGCGACGCACTACGCCGCCGAGGATGCGGAGATCACGCTCAGGCTCTGGCTGGTGCTGAAACCGCGCCTTGCCGCCGAGAAGCTGACCACGGTTTACGAACGCCTCGAGCGGCCCTTGCTTCCGGTCCTGGCACACATGGAAGAACGCGGCATCACCGTCGACAGGCAGATCCTCTCGCGCCTGTCCGGCGATCTCGCACAAGGCGCCGCGGCACTCGAGGACGAAATTTTCAAGCTTGCAGGCGGTCGCTTTACCATCGGCTCGCCGAAGCAGCTGGGCGACATCCTGTTCGGCAAGATGGGACTTGCAGGCGGTACGAAGACGAAGACCGGCCAATGGTCGACCTCGGCAAGCGTTCTCGAAGACCTCGCCGCCGCGGGCTTCGAACTGCCGCGCAAGATCGTCGACTGGCGCCAGCTGACCAAGCTCAAGTCCACCTACACGGATGCGCTGCCGGGATACGTGCACCCCCAGACGAAGCGGGTTCACACCTCGTATTCGCTGGCCTCGACGACGACAGGTCGCCTGTCCTCCTCGGAACCAAACCTGCAAAACATTCCGGTTCGGACGGCGGAAGGCCGCAAGATCCGTACGGCCTTCATCTCGTCGCCGGGCCATAAGCTGATTTCGGCCGACTACAGCCAGATCGAGCTGCGCGTGCTCGCCCACGTCGCCGAGATTCCGCAGCTGACGCAGGCCTTCGCCGACGGCGTCGACATTCATGCGATGACCGCATCGGAGATGTTCGGCGTGCCTGTCGAGGGCATGCCGTCAGAAGTGCGACGTCGCGCCAAGGCCATCAACTTCGGCATCATCTACGGTATCTCAGCCTTCGGCCTTGCCAATCAGCTCTCGATCGAGCGCTCGGAAGCGGGCGACTACATCAAGAAGTATTTCGAGCGCTTCCCCGGCATCCGCGACTACATGGACAGCCGCAAGCAGATGGCGCGTGACAAGGGTTACGTCGAAACGATCTTCGGGCGGCGAATCAACTATCCGGAGATTCGCTCGTCCAACCCGTCGGTTCGCGCCTTCAACGAGCGCGCCGCGATCAACGCGCCGATCCAGGGATCAGCCGCCGATATCATTCGCCGGGCCATGATCAAGATGGAGCCGGCGCTGGCCGAAGCAGGGCTTGGCGACCGCGTGCGCATGCTCCTACAGGTGCACGACGAACTGATCTTCGAAGTCGAGGACGCAGACGTCGAAAAGGCGACGCCGATCATCGTTTCGGTGATGGAGAACGCCACCATGCCGGCGCTCGAAATGCGGGTGCCGCTGAGAGTCGACGCGCGTTCGGCCACCAACTGGGACGAAGCGCACTGAGCGCTTCGTCGAAAATTCATTAAAATTTTCATTGCCTTCCAAGCCATTGATATAAAATGATTTTCCTTTTGTTTCTCGCCGAATGACCGCGCGGATGGAAGGAACTTATTAACCTTCATTTCCTAATTCGAAAGCCGATATTAGTTGCTAATCATGAGTGAGTAGCGGTCGTATGCGCTTTCCGAGAACCAATCTGACAGGGGCCGAGGAGATTTCCGCGGAAGTCGAAGGTGAACAGCTGCAGGAACACGCAGGCGAGAAGCCTACGGCACCAATTTGGCAGAGCAATTTTTCACTGGCTCCGAATGTGCGGTTCACCCGCACGCCCGAGAATCTGATCAATCCGAAGCGCGTACCGGCGCCGCCCTTTCGCACGCCGCCGCTTGCGCTGCAGGAACGCGTTGCGGCGGAAATCGGCGCGAGCGTGGAACAGCAGGCACCTGTTGTCGCGAACGCTCCGGTCGAGGTCTACGAAGCGGAGATCGCGCCGGCGATCGAGGTGCAGTCGACGGCCACCGCATTGCCGTTGATGTCGGTCGAGCCCGAGACTCACACCGTTGTCCGCGCAGCCACGGAACTGGCTGCCATCTCGGACTTCGCATTCTGGGAGGTCATGGCCTTCGAAGAAGCGGCAGCCGAACCGATCCTGTTGCCGCCGGTCTCCATGCCGAAGGCAGAGGTCAGCCCCGAATCGATCATCAGCCGGTTCCGCGTCATGGAGTGGCGGCCTGGTCGGCAACAGCCCGCAATGGCCGTAGCTTCGGTGCCTCAGCCGGTCGCCCCAGCCGCTGTCGCGCCTTCTCCCGGTTTGACGCGTGGCCGCGCCGCGCAAAACCCGGTCGCGACCGAACACAGCCGCGTGGAAGAAGCGGCGCAAGTCGAGCCGAAAGTGCAGCCTATCGCTCCGCTGCCAGTTCGCGCTTTGGCGCCGCAGCCGCTCGCACCGGCACCGCGTTTTGCCGCACCGAAGGTCGTCGCCTCGAGGGTCGATGCCTCAGGCTACGAATTCCCGTCGCACTCGCTGCTGCAGGAGCCGCCTGAACGTGTCGGCGAGATCATGTCGCAGGAGACGCTGGAGCAGAATGCCGGCCTTCTGGAAAGTGTTCTCGAGGATTTCGGCATCAAGGGCGAGATCATCCATGTCCGCCCCGGCCCTGTTGTCACGCTTTACGAGTTCGAGCCGGCACCGGGCGTCAAGTCTTCCCGCGTCATCGGCCTCGCCGACGATATTGCCCGCTCGATGTCGGCCCTGTCGGCGCGTGTCGCGGTGGTTCCCGGCCGCAACGTCATCGGTATCGAATTGCCGAACGCGCTGCGCGAGACCGTCTACTTCCGTGAGATGATCGAAAGCCAGGATTTCGAGAAGAGCGGCTTCAAGCTGGCGCTCGGCCTCGGCAAGACAATCGGCGGCGAACCCGTCATCGCCGAGCTCGCAAAGATGCCCCACCTGCTCGTTGCCGGCACCACCGGTTCGGGTAAGTCGGTCGCCATCAACACCATGATCCTGTCGCTGCTTTACCGGATGTCGCCCGAGCAGTGCCGCCTGATCATGGTCGATCCGAAGATGCTGGAACTCTCCGTCTATGACGGCATCCCGCACCTCTTGACGCCCGTCGTCACCGACCCCAAGAAGGCCGTCATGGCGCTGAAGTGGGCGGTGCGCGAGATGGAGGATCGGTATCGCAAGATGTCACGCCTCGGCGTGCGCAACATCGACGGCTACAACGGCCGCGTGGCGCAGGCGCGCGACAAGGGCGAGACCATCCATGTCATGGTCCAGACCGGCTTCGACAGAAGCACGGGCGCTCCGATCGAAGAGAGCCAGGAGATGGACCTGACGCCGATGCCCTATATCGTCGTCATCGTTGACGAAATGGCCGACCTGATGATGGTCGCCGGCAAGGAAATCGAAGGGGCGATCCAGCGCCTGGCGCAGATGGCGCGTGCTGCCGGTATCCACCTGATCATGGCGACGCAGCGCCCGTCGGTCGACGTCATCACCGGCACGATCAAGGCGAACTTCCCGACCCGTATCTCCTTCCAGGTGACGTCGAAGATCGACAGCCGCACTATTCTTGGCGAACAGGGCGCGGAACAACTGCTCGGCCAGGGCGATATGCTGCACATGCAGGGCGGCGGGCGGATTTCGCGCGTGCACGGACCGTTCGTTTCCGATGCCGAAGTCGAGAAGGTCGTCGCGCATCTGAAGACGCAGGGTCGGCCGGAATATCTCGACACCGTCACCGCTGACGAGGAAGAAGAGGACGGGGAAGAAGAGGACAGCGCAGTCTTCGACAAGAGCGCCATGGGCTCCGAAGACGGCGACGAGCTTTACCAGCAGGCGGTCAAGGTCGTGATGCGCGACAAGAAGTGCTCGACCTCCTACATCCAGCGCCGGCTCGGCATCGGCTACAACCGCGCGGCTTCGCTCGTCGAGCGCATGGAGAAGGAAGGTCTCGTCGGCCCGGCAAATCATGTCGGCAAGCGCGAGATCGTCGCTGGACGCGGCGAAGGCGAATAACGCAGTGGCAGCGGCATCCCACAAGGGGTGCCGCTGCCAGAAGTAATGTCCGCGCCGGAGAATGCTCCGGTACGGCTTGGCCTGGCTGGGAATGGGCAGGCAGCGGTTGTGGTCTATGTGGATTGTCAGGCGGTACCGCCTGCCCGATTGCATCGAGGTCCCCGCGCTTCCAGGCCGACAGGAGCGTCTCTCGGCTTTCCGTTGCGGTTGATCGCCGGTCCTGACGCCTGCGATCCTCCTCCTGCAAACATCATCGAACGCTGGACTTTCAACCCGTTTTGTCAGATCCGGCTCGCGACCCGGCTCCCTGTCCAATGACGTCATCAGTGTGCGCCAGATCGTTGGCGCGGGGATCGACGGGGAAGATCAGTTCGTCCAAATCACTGAAAGTTCATTCGATTTTTTCCACGCACAACAAAATTGCGCCGTGACATCAGTCCACTTTGCCAGCCGCGAGACGTAAGGTCTCGCGTACGAAGTCGGTCTTGCCGCCTGTGTAATAGGCCCAATCGTCGTTCGCCTGGCTCATCAGGCGAAGCTTCAGTGCCGCGTATGCTTGCGCCCGCTGGGGATGGGCCCGCAAGTAATCGCGGAAAACGGTGCGATCGCGGAGCACACGGTTATCGGATGAACAGAGATAGAGCCGCGCGCCATAGGAGCCCTTGCCGCAGGTGAAGGTCCAGCTCTGGTCGTTGTATTTGTCACCGTGAAACGCGTAGGCGGAGAGGCCTTTTACCCGCTCGATCGCGGTCAGCAACCCATCCTCGTTGCCGAAAGCAGCGTGCAGATCGATCTTGGGCTTCGCGGCAAGGTCCGGAACCGATGTGCTGCCGACATGATGAAACACCGGTGCCAAGTCGGATAGCACCGGCTGCAGCTCTGCTTTGACCTCGTTGAAAAGCCGTGGCCACTCGGGATCGTAAGGAACGACAACGATTGCCATCGTACCTCCCGATCCTAAGCCACTTCGGTGAGGAAGCCGTTCAGCGCATCCACGATCCTGCGCTCGCCGTCTTCAAGCGAGCCGCTGTTATCGACGTCGGTCACGTCGTAGTCGCCACGCACCGTCAGCGGGCCGCGGGCGAGCCGCGCCATGATGTCTTCATGCGTCTCGCGACCGCGCGCCTCGAGTCGGCTTGCCAGAACCTCGGCAGTCGCCGTCACATTGATGACCTTGAGCCGCGGGAAAACAGCCTTGAAATGGTGAAGCGCCGAGCGCGAGCCATTGGCGATGACCAGATTTCCCTGCGCGAGCGACACCGACACTTCGGCTGGAATGCCATATTTCAAGCCGTGCGCTTCCCACCAGACCGCGAAGCTCCCGGCCTGCTCCATCGACGCAAAGCCCTGGTCGGACACGGCGAGATGCTGCTCGCCGCCGGCATGGGTGTGGCGCGTAATGACGCGTCGGACGAAATGCACCTCAGGACGACCCCGAAAGTGCTTGGCGGCGAGCGCCATCAGCGTGTCCTTGCCGGCGCCACTCGGGCCGACGACGACGACCATGATGCCGTGCTCTGTGCCGGGAACGATGTGAGGTTCGTGCGACGGGTTCATGCGACACGGCGCCCTTCACGCCAAACAGCACGGGTGACCGGCACGCCGTGATCACGGAAAACGCGGACGAGATCGGCGCGCAGGCCAGTGGCGATGCGACCGCGATCGTTGAGGCTAACGGTGCGAGCCGGCGTCGCGGTGACCATGGCGATCGCCTTCGGTAGCGAAATGCTCTCCACCTCGTCGGCAATCAGGAAGGGTGCGTAGAGCAGGCTGAGCGGGACGTAGTCAGAGGACAGAACGTCGAGCACGCCGCATTCGGCGAGATCGCGGGCGGCGATATTGCCGGAATGCGACTTGCCACGAACGATGTTCGGGGCGCCCATCAGAACGCTCATGCCATGCTCGTGCGACGCCTTGGCGGCGTCGAAGCTGGTCGGGAATTCGGCAAGGCGAACGCCGTTCTCGATAGCCTCGTCGACATGGGCGAGCGTCGCGTCGTCGTGGCTGGCGACGGTGATGCCGCGCTCGGCGCAGACCTTGGAAATGGCCGTGCGGTGCGGCGTGGAATTGCGGTCAGATTCGGACACGCGACGATCGACGAACTTGGCGAACTCCGCATCGGAGAGACCGCGCTTCTTCTGGTAGTAGAAGATGTACTGGTCCATCGTCTGGAACTGCCGCTGTCCGGGCGCGTGGTCCATCAGCGAGACAAGACGGACATAGGGATCGTTCTCGAAATCGGCGAAGTGCTGCAGCACGTTGTCGGCAGAGACCTCGCAGCGCAGGTGAAGCAGGTGCTCTGCACGCAGGCGGCCCTCCTGCTCGGCCTTCTGGATCGCATCGGCCATCTCGCGCATCTCGCCATGCTCGAAGCCGCCGTCCTCGTCAGCGCCCATGCGCAGGCAGTCGAAAACCGTGGTGATGCCTGAGGTGACGATCTGTGCGTCGTGCGCCTGGATCGCCGCCGTCTTGTGCCAGCGCAGGCCGGGACGCGGCGAATAGTGACCTTCCAGATGGTCGGTGTGCAGTTCGACGAGACCCGGGATCAGATAATCGCCTTCGAAATCCTCACCCACGCGGGAACTGCCCGTCGAGATATCGGCGATCTTGCCATCGCGGACGAGGACCGATCCTTCAACGATCTCATTCTCGAGAACGATGCGGGCATTTGAGAAGACTGTTTCTTTGGTCATCGAATATGGTCTTTCAATTTTTAGCGCCGGCGAGCGGCCACCAGGAATGGGCTTTGAACGGCGCGCCCCGCGCCTCCTCGACGAAAACGGCAAGGCCACTAATGGGGAGCGGGCGGCCGATAAAGGCGGCGAAACGCTCCGCCAGAATGGCCTTCATCACGCCTGCACGCTCCTGCGGCACCTGGCCGGTCAGCGTCATGTGGAACCCGAAATCATCCATCACATAGGGATAGCCCCAGCGCAACAGATTGGCCCTCTGGCTTTCGCTCAGTTTCTCCGGGTTGCGGCGCGCTATATCCGCATCCGACAACGCGGCGCGAAACGGTTCGAAGGATTTTACCACCGTGGCGGCGAAATCCTGAAGCGGCGGATGCAGAAAAGCGGGCACCAGCGCAAAGAATTTACCCAACTGCCCAAGCACCAGCTCGGGAATCTCAAAGGCGGACGTGCGGGCGGCGAAATCCTCGACCACCTGGATCAGGTCCTTTTCGGTGACGGAGGCGGCCAGATGGAACGGTGCCTTGATCGTCGCGTGGAAAGCGTAGCGGCGAGGATCGGCTGTCAGTTCGAACTGCTCGGCGGCTGGCAGGTCCGGACAATCGGGAGCCGGATAAATTTTGCCGGTGAAGGCATCGCGGCCGAGCCAGAGCGCGGCCGTGCCGTTCAAGGGGTCATCCTTCGGCGGCGTGAAATAGAGTGCGTAGCGCAAGGCTCTTATCCTGGGAATCGTTCGGAGTGCGGTCGCAGTCTTCAGTGATTTGACCACGACCGCAAGCTGGCTTCCGGCTAAAAGATTTCCGTGACAGAATGATGATGGTCCTGAACGATCCCGCGCTTTTTCAGTGGGCCTTGGTCCCCATCAGACGGTGACGCAGGGCGTTCGACGCCATGTCGAACAGGAACACGACGATCAGGATCAGCAGCACCATGTAGGCGACGTTTTCCCAGTTCGCGTTGGTGCGCATCGCTTCCCACAGCTTGAGACCGATGCCGCCAGCACCAACCGCGCCGATGATCGTCGCGCCGCGTACGTTCGATTCCCACTGGTAGAGCGTCTGGCTGACGAAGACCGGGACGATCTGCGGGATGATGCCGTAGCGATGGGTGAGCACGGTGGAGGCACCGGTCGACTTGATGCCTTCGCGCGGCTTGTTGTCGACGTTTTCCAGGCCCTCGGAATAGAGCTTACCGAGCGTGCCCGTTTCCGTGAGGAAAATCGCGCCGGAGCCGGCCAAGGGACCGGGACCGAAGGCGCGGGTCAGAAAGAGCGCCCAGATCAACATGTCGACCGAGCGCAGGAAATCAAAGAACCGCTTCAGGACCTGGTTCAGGACCTTGTTCGGGGTGATATTGCGCGCAGCCAGAAAGGCCAGCGGGAAAGCAAGCAACGCGCCGAGCAGCGTTCCCAGAAAGGCCATCACGATGGTCTGGAACAGCTTGGTCCAGACGTCGCCATGCTGCCAGGCGCTGTTGTGCCAGATATTATCGAAGGCAAGCGACAGGTTGGACTGACCGGGCTTCAGGTCCGGACCCGAAACGATCAGGCTGATAACCTCGGTCGCTGGCTTGTCGAAGAACGGCGACTGCGTGTCGAAGACAAAATTCGCCCAACCGAGGAAGCGCTTGCGGACTTTCACGCGATCGACCGAGATGCTGACATCGCCGGCGAATCCGAGATCGGCAAGGACGTTGTCATCGTAGACCGTCATCCAGGCCGGGACCGGGCCCACGACCTTCGGGGCGCCGCTGGAGAAGTCCACCGGCACGCTGATGCCATGGGCAGTGACAACCGTTTCCTTGCTGGAGATCGTGACCGTGCGGCTTGTGCCCCTGACGGAGGCTGTGAGGCTGCCATCGGGATTGCTCACAACCCAGTCGGGATGCGGATCGTCGCCGAGCGGCGAGAAGCGCGGATACTTGACCGTAATGCCATCATCACCGATGCGGAACTCAGGCTGCACGTCATAGCTGACCCATTGGCTGAGATAGAGGCCGACGCGCTCCCAGTGAGCTTCGGCAAGCAGCTTCGGCAGGTCGAAGAACCAGGTCGCGTAAAGCGCATAGACGAGAGTCGCGATCACGATCATCAGGCCGCCGAAGCGCTGCTTGAAGGACCGTTTGAAATATTCCGGATAGCGCTGCTCGATCTCGTGCATCCGGTTGGCGTCGATCACCGTCATGGCGGACCTCAATGCTGCAAAAGGAAGGCGTGCTCGCCGACGAGGCGGCGGCGCAGCCATGCGGAGAACTGGTCGACCGCAACGATGGTGATGAAAAGCAGGAGAACGAGCGCCATCGTCTTGGCGCCGAATCCACGCGAAATGGAGAGCTTCAGCTCCTCGCCGATACCGCCGCCGCCGACCGCGCCGATGATGGTGGAGGCGCGGACGTTGATCTCGAGGCGAAGGAGTGCGTAGGAAACGAAGTTCGGCATGACCTGCGGCAGGGCAGCGAAGCGGACACGCTCCGACCAGCTGGCGCCGACGGCTTTCATGCCTTCATCCGGCTTCATGTCGATGTTTTCGACGACCTCATAGAAGAGTTTGCCGAGCGCCCCGATAGTGTGCAGGCTGACCGCGATGATCGCGGCAACCGGACCGATCGACAGGATGGCCGAAAACAGGCCGGCGATGACGATCTCGGGGAAGGCACGTAGGAATTCCGTCAGACGCTTGGCGACGATGCGCAGCGGATTGGATGGTGCCAGATTGCGGGCCACGAGAAAGCTCAGCGGCACGGCGAAAATGAAGCCGATCAGGGTGGAGACGAGCGCGACATTGATCGTGATGATCATCAGCTCGAAATATTCGGGGATATAGAAACCGCCCCAGACATAAACCCGGCCCTCGGCGAAATTGTACTCCTCGCCGGTCTTCTGGATCGGGCTTGCGACATCGAACAGGGCGCGCCAGACGTCATTCCAATCCTTGGGAATGAGCCAGCTCAGAAAATCGAAGAGATGCGGCAGGCGCTCGAAGAAATGGCCGGCATTGCTTTCGTCCGCGAACCGTACCGAGGCGACAAAGGCAGCCAGCAGGATCACCAGCCCGAGACCGGTATAGAGGCGACGGCGGGCCACCATCTTGCTCCAGGCGTCACCGATTTCACTTGCGCTTTGCTGGACGGCGGGCGCTTGGGCGTTGGGATCGGCAAAAGTCATGAAGGGTGTCCGCTTTCTTCGCAGGAAAAAGGGCGGCTTGTGACGGCCGCCCTCCAACTGTCAGCATCGATCAACCGCCGATGGCAGCCTTACGAGCGTCGATGATGGCGTTGTAGAAGTCAGCCTGAACCTTGGTGTAGCCCTGGTAGTCGCCGCCTTCGATGGCTGCGAAGCACTTGGCATCCTTTTCCGGGAGCTTCATGAAGAAGTCGGTGAGCTTGGCCTGCCAATCAGCGCCGAGTTCGTTGCGAACGACGAGCGGGCCGTTCGGGATCAGCGGCGAACGCCAGACTTCAACCAGCTTGTTCGGGTCTACGGTGCCCTTGTCGACAGCCTTGCGGAAGGTGCCGGAGGTGTAGCCGTCCTTGAAATCGCCGATGCCCGAGGAGTCATCAACAGCGATGTCGACCTTGCCGTCGTAAGCGGCGAGAAGGTTGTTCTCGTGGCCGCCGTTGAACTGCGTGGACGCGAAGTACTGGTCGTTCGGCATGCCAGTGTCCTTCGGGATCTGCGTCAGCGGGATCAGGTAGCCCGAGGTGGAGTCCGGATCGGCGTAGCCGAGCTTCTTGCCCTTTGCGTCCTTGATGTCCTTGATGCCGGAGGACTTCAGGGCGAGACCGATCGAGTGGTAGCCCGTCGAGCCGTCCTTCTGAACCGTCGTCAGGATCGGCGTAACGGCCTTGTCGTCCTTGATGGCGATGGCGGCGTAGCCGGAAGCGCCGAGCTCCGCGAAGTCGAGCGTGCCGCCGAGCAGACCCTGGATAACGCCGTCATAGTCAGCAGCCGGGAAGAGCGAAACCTTCTCGAAGCCGAACTCGGTCTTCAGGTGGTCAGCCAGGCAAGCGTAGTTGCGCAGGCGGTCGGCTTCGTTTTCGCCGCCGAGGATGCCGACGCGGAATTCCTTGAGGTCTGCGGCATGCGAGACGCCGGCAAGCGCAAACAGCGCCGTCGCGGCAAAGAGTGCTTTCTTCAACATGGTACTCTCCTGATTGACCGGTGTCCCCGGCGATCTCTGGTTAGAAGAAGGTGCCCATAACGCGGGCTTACGATCGAGGCCGCCCCTCTCAGAGACCGGCCAGCGCCAGCGGTTGCAAGCCGGCGGATTGATTGGCGGCAACGGCCGCCGGAATGTTGATCGAGGTCGAGGTCATCGTCTCGTCGATGCCGGCGCCATCCTTGTCGGTGCCGTAGATCCGCTTGACGGCATCGGCGGTCAATTCGGAAGGCCTGCCATCGAACACGACGCGGCCAGCGGCCATCCCGACGATGCGTTCGCAATAGTTGCGGGCCGTATCGAGCGTATGAAGGTTGGTGATGACGGTGATGCCTTCGCGCTCGTTGATATCGCGCAGCGCGTCCATGACGATCTTCGCATTGAGCGGGTCGAGCGAGGCGATCGGCTCGTCGGCAAGCACCATCTTCGGGTTCTGCATCAGGGCGCGGGCAATCGCCACGCGCTGCTGCTGGCCGCCCGACAGAGTGCCGGCCATCTGCAAAGCCGTCTGCTCGATGCCGAGACGCTGAAGGGCAGCGATGGCGTGGATGCGCTCTTCGCGGCTAAAAAGACCGAGCAGGCTCATCGTGGTCGAACGATGGTTGAGACGACCGAGCATGACGTTGGTCAGAACGTCGAGACGCGGAACGAGATTGAACTGCTGGAAGATCATCGCGCAATCACGCTGCCAGTTGCGCAGCGCCTGGCCACGGAGACTGGAAACCTCGACGCCGGCGAAATGGATCGAGCCCGACGTCGGCTCCTGCAGGCGGTTGATCATCCGCAGAAGCGTGGACTTGCCGGCGCCGGACCGGCCGATGATGCCGACCATCTGGCCCTGAGGAATGTCGAGCGTCACGGAATCAACAGCTGTCTTCTTTCCGAAACGGCGGGTGACATTCTTCAGTTCGAACATCATGCTCTTCCTCATAGTCCAGATGCGATATGAGGGAGTGCATTAGTCCCGGTTCATGAACCTCCAATGTCAGTTTTATGTAAGGACTGTCATAATCGAGTTTTGGGGCATAACGAAACCCGGCCGGTTTGCCTGAAGATAAGAGCCTGCCGGTCGGCGTCTCGCCTCGCGATTTCAACCCCCGGCCTGTCGCCATTGACGGTTGACCGGACCGCCAGTCGATGGCAGGCAATCCGGGACCCGAGATAGTGGAGTAAAGCGATGGACCAGACACTCTTCAAAAGCCTGTGCAAAGACGGGAAGTTCAAAGAGGCCCTCGCTCTCGCCATCCGCGGACACGAGGACGAGAAGTTCACACCCAGCCGCTTTTCCATGGACAAGAAGACCGGACTGCCGATCTTCTACCGCGGCAACAAGCGCGTCGAACCTGACGAGACCGGTGAATGGCAGCTGGCGAAGAACCCATGGGCGTGAGGGCCGAAGCCAGGAGTTGATTGCGGCAACGGCGACGGCGGCGCGTGCAGCCACCTGCCCTCAAGGCGTTTCGGACAGCTGCGAGCGATGGTCACGTGCCGGCGGCGCCTATTGGAAACCTGCACTTCCGCGCGCGGGCCGACGTGGGTCAACTCTCATCGGATACCCTTGCCACGCAGTGACAGGCGGCCGCGCTCGGCGAGTTCATCCGCGCGCTCGTTGCCGGCAAGGCCCGAATGGCCCTTGCACCAGGCGATCGTCAGCAGGCGATTGCGCGAGAGTTGAGCGTCTATCGCCTTCCAAAGATCCGGATTTGCGATGGTGCGGCTTCGGACCTTCGCGTTGGCGCTTATCTTCTTCCAGCCGTTGTTCTTCCAGATGTGGCGCCAGTGATTGCAGCCTTTGACGGCGTAAACGGAGTCGGACCAGACGACGGCTGTTTCCCCCGCTGCATTGCTGTTGATCCACGCCACCGCTTCGAGCAGCGCGATCAGTTCCGTCGCATTGCTGGCGGTGTCCCTGACGCAGCCAAAACCGGAGGCGACTTCGGCATCGTCGCGAAAGACCACAAATGCCCAGCCGCCCTCCCCTGAATCGGGTTCGTAACAACCGTCGGCGAAGACGTGGAGATCGTGCCTGGAGCCAATATTTTCAGCAAGGAGAATAGTGTCGGTGTTGTCGGTCATTTGCGCCTTGTGACATCCATCCGCGAGGACGGATCGCGGGAGGCTCGGTCTTATACCGAACCACCAGGAACGCCAGACTTATTCGGCAGCCGCCAGAAACACCGTGTTCTCTGACGAAGACGCAAGGGCGCGAACCTTGGCTTCCGTCTTGGCGATCAACCGGTAGAACTCGTCCTGCGCGTCGACATCGAGCTGGATGACGGCATTTACGTCGTCCGGCGTATCGCAGACGCAGGCGACCGCCGATATCGGACAGATACCACCCGGATAGCGCTTGCCGGTTCCCGTGTAGGCCCGGCGGCCCCAATGCTCGGAATAAACCGTTTCCTCACGATCAAGCTCCAGGATCGTGCCCTTGCAGGCGGTCACGATCGCAGCCTTGCCGTAGGCGAACCAATGATAGTTGAGCTTGCGCAGAATATACTTGCCAGTGATATCTTCGCCGGCCAATTCCGCCGGATCTTCAATCATTCTGATCATGATGACTTCCTCAAGATCAGTCTAATATCCATGAAGTAGGTTTACGAGACAAGTCGGAAAAGGGTAGCTTTTGTAAAGACTTAGTCACAATGTGTTTCCGATTCTTACAGGAATTGGCATTCGCGCAAGCTCATCCACGCCCAAGACGCGTGGTTATCCTTGCGGCAAACAGGGGTCGTCTCCTGTTCTTTCTTAGCAGAGACTGGCGCGACTATTGTGACAATGGGGTGAGCCGATGCTTCGTCGGCTGCAAGTTTTAGGCACCCAGGCGTGCCGCGAGCAACGGCGGTCAGCCGGCCGATTTTGGGCCGGTCAAGCTCCGGGCAGAATGAGCGCCTCAGTCTGGGGCGCCCGATCATGCTTCGTAGCGGGCGAGGAAATCTTCGGCGCTCAGCGCGCGGAAATCGGCCAGCGCGACCCGCAGGCGGTCGTGCTCCCAATCCCACCAGGCGAGCTTGTCCATGCGTTCGCCGACCTCCTTCGGGAAGCGTTCGCGGATCAGCTTGGCGGGGACGCCGCCGACGATGGTGTAAGGGGCAACATCCTTGGAGACGACGGCACCGGCGCCGATGACCGCGCCATTGCCGACCGTAACACCGGGCAGGATGGTCACACCGTGGCCGATCCAGACGTCATGGCCGATGACGACGCGGTTGGAGCGACGCCATTCGAAGAAATCGGTCTCCATATCGGCATCCGGCCAATAGTCGGCGGCGCGATAGGTGAAGTGGTGCAGCGTTGCGCGCCAGGTCGGGTGGTTGGTGGCGTTGATGCGCACCGAGGCGGCGATGTTGACGAACTTGCCGATCGTCGCGCACCAGATGGCGCCGTCCTGCATGACATAGGAATAGTCGCCGAACTCGACTTCCTCGATGCGGCAACGCTCCGAGACCTCCGTGAAGCGGCCGAAGGTGGCGTTCTTCACGGACGCCGTTTCATGGAAATAGGGCTCGAGGCCAATCTTGCGGCTCATGCGGCGATTGCCTTTCGCGGCGAGAACTTCTGAACGTCGAGAATGCGGTCGGCGACGGCCTCGCGCACTTCCTCATCGTGGAAGATGCCGAGAAGGGCGACGCCCGCCTTCTTCTTTTCCTCGATCATGCCGACGACGACGGCACGGTTCCTGGCGTCGAGCGAGGCCGTCGGCTCGTCGAGGAGCAGGACGGTATGCTCGGTGATGAAGCCGCGGGCGATGTTGACGCGCTGCTGCTCGCCGCCGGAGAAAGTGGCGGGCGGGAGCTGCCAGAGCGCTTCCGGCAGGTTCAGCTTCGAGAGAAGGTTTGCCGCCTTCTCCCGCGCCGTTTCCGCCTTCTCGCCGCGGGCGACCAGCGGCTCGGCAACAACGTCAATCGCCGCGACACGCGGCACGGTGCGCAGGAACTGGCTGACATAGCCGAGTGTGTGGCGACGAACGTCGATGATCGTGCGCGGGTCAGCGGTCGCCAGATCGACGATCTTGTCATGATGCTTGATGAGGATCTGGCCGCTATCGACGGCATAGTTGCCGTAGGTCATCTTCAGGAGCGAGCTCTTGCCGATGCCCGAAGGGCCGCCGAGGACGACGCATTCCCCGGATGCCACGGAAAAGGATACGTCCGAAACGACCGGCAGCTTGATGCCGTCGCGCAGGTGCATGGTGAAGCTCTTGACGACTTCAGAAACAACGAGTGGCGTTGCCATGATTTCTTTCCTTAGTTTCGCTTGCCACGGACACCTGTAGCCGGAGTCCGAACAGCATTCGCGATCAGACCTGCAGGATGGAGGAAACGAGGAGCTGCGTGTACGGCTCGCGCGGATCGTCGAGGACGCGATCGGTCAGCCCATGCTCGATGACATGGCCATCCTTCATCACCATCATGCGGTGCGACAGCAGGCGCGCGACGGCGAGGTCGTGGGTGACGATGATCGCGGCAAGGCCCAGATCGTTGACGAGACCACGCACGAGATCGAGCAAGCGCGCCTGCACCGAGACGTCGAGGCCGCCGGTCGGCTCGTCCATGAACACCAGACGCGGGCCGGTCACCAGATTGCGGGCGATCTGCAGACGCTGGCGCATGCCGCCGGAGAAGGCGCGCGGCTGGTCATCGATACGGCCTTCGTCGATCTCGACGCGCTGCAGCCAGTCGATAGCTCTGGAGCGGATGTTGCCGTAGTGGCGGTCGCCGATCGCCATCAGGCGTTCGCCGACATTGGCACCCGCAGACACCGTCATGCGCAGACCGTCAGCCGGATTCTGATGCACGAAACCCCAGTCCGTGCGCATCAGGAAGCGGCGCTCGGCCTCGTTCATGCGGTAGAGGTCGCGATAGGCGCCGTCGCGCATGTGGTATTCGACGCTGCCGGTGGTCGGCATCAACCGCGTCGAGATGCAATTGAGCAGCGTCGTCTTGCCTGAGCCGGATTCACCGACGATGGCGAGCACTTCGCCGGGCCAGAGCTCGAAGGAGACGTTCCGGCAGCCGATACGGTTGCCGTAGAACTTCGAGACGTCGTTGACTTTGAGAAGCGGGGTGTCGCTCATTCGGCGGCCTCCTGATTGGGTGCCAACATCTCGCCGGCATGCCCATGGGCGCGGCGATCTTCGCAATGGTCGGTGTCGGAGCAGACGAACATGCGCCCGCCCTTGTCATCGAGGATGACCTCGTCGAGATAGACCTCTTCCGCGCCGCAGAGCGCACAGGGCTTGCCGAAGCGCTGGATCTCGAAGGGATAGTCGTCGAAATCGAGGCTGACGACTTCGGTATAGGGCGGAACGGCATAGATGCGCTTCTCGCGCCCTGCCCCGAAGAGCTGCAGCGCGTCCGACATGTGCATTTTCGGATTGTCGAACTTCGGCGTCGGCGACGGGTCCATGACGTAGCGGCCGGCGACCTTGACCGGATAGGCATAGGTCTTGGAGATGCGGCCGTTATGCGCGATGTCCTCATAGAGCTTCACATGCATGAGACCGTATTCCTCAAGCGCGTGCATCTTGCGGGTTTCGGTCTCGCGCGGCTCGAGGAAGCGCAGCGGTTCCGGGATCGGAACCTGGTAGACCAGCACCTGGTTGGCGGCGAGCTTTTCTTCCGGGATACGGTGGCGGGTCTGGATGATCGTTGCATCCTTGGTATGCGTCGTCACTGCGACGCTTGCGACCTTCTGGAAGAATGCGCGGATCGAGACGGCGTTGGTCGTATCGTCGGCGCCCTGGTCGATGACCTTCAGCACGTCATCCGGCCCGATGATCGAGGCCGTGACCTGCACGCCGCCGGTGCCCCAGCCGTACGGCATCGGCATTTCGCGCGAGGCGAAGGGTACCTGGTAGCCGGGGATGGCGATCGCCTTCAAGATCGCGCGGCGGATCATGCGCTTCGTCTGTTCGTCGAGGTAAGCGAAATTGTAGCTGGCTAGATCGGTCATTCCGCAGCCTCCTTGATAGTGTCATCGCCGCCGATGCGGTTGGCTTCGAATTCGTTGCGCATGCGGCGAACCAAATCGAGTTCCGCCTGGAAGTCGACGTAGTGCGGCAACTTCAAGTGTTCGACGAAGCCGGTCGACTGCACATTGTCGGCATGCGAGATGACGAATTCCTCGTCCTGTGCCGGAGCCGTGATGTCCTCGCCGAGTTCTTCGGCGCGCAGCGCACGATCGACGAGCGACATGGACATTGCCTTGCGCTCGCTCTGGCCGAAGACCAGGCCGTAGCCTCGGGTAAACTGCGGCGGTGCCTTGGACGAACCCTTGAACTGGTTGACCATCTGGCATTCTGTCAGCTGGATGGTGCCGAGCGAGACGGCGAAGCCGAGTTCGGGAACATCGAACTCCACTTCCACTTCGCCGATGCGGATTTCGCCGGTGAAGGGATGGTTGCGGCCGTAGCCGCGCTGCGTGGAATAGCCGAGCGCCAGCAGGAAGCCTTCATCGCCACGCGCCAGCGCCTGCAGGCGCAGATCGCGGGTCATCGGGAATTCCATCGGCTCGCGGGTCAGGTCGCCGATCTCGTGATCCTCCGGCATTTCGCCATCGCCCTCGATCAGGCCTTCCTGCGCCAGGATTTCCGAAACGCGCATGACGCGGCCAGTTTCTGCCTCGCGAAGCGTCGGTTCTTCGACGGCTTCGTCAGTCAGTAGCGAAGGGTCGAGAAGGCGATGCGTGTAGTCGAAGGTCGGGCCGAGCAGTTGGCCGCCGGGCAGATCCTTGTAGGTGGCGGAGACGCGACGCTCGATCTTCATGCGGGCGGTGTCAACAGGCTTGCTATAGCCGAAGCGCGGTAGCGTCGTGCGATAGGCGCGAAGCAGGAAGATCGCTTCGATCATGTCGCCGCGCGACTGGCGGACGGCAAGCGCTGCAAGCGTGCGATCGTAGAGCGAGGCTTCGGCCATGACACGGTCGACGGCCAGCGCCAGCTGCGCCACGATCTGGTCGATACCGATAGCCGGCAACGAACGGTCGCCGCGACGGCGATCCGCCAGCAGGCGATGGGCGTTGGCAATGGCGGCCTCGCCCCCTTTGACAGCAACATACATGGGTCACATCTCCGTCGCGGTGATCTTGGTGGTGCGCGGCAGGCAGACGAACCGGCTGCCCGAGGTCAGCACGATGTCGATGCCGCGCGGGAAGAGGGCGCGGTTCTCCGTCCATAGGCGGAGGAAGGTATCTGGCAGGCCAAGCGGCGCGATGTCGGTGACCGTCTTGATGCCGGGGCCCATGAGCGCCAGCTTACGGCCGCCTTCGATATCCGCCAGTTCGATGACAACAGTCGTCGAACGGTCCGGATACTCCTGCGTGCCTGCGGCGAAGAGACCGAACGACGACAGAGGTGTTCCGGCTTCGACAAAGGCGAAGCGCGCTTCGGCCTTCTCCGGCGTCATCGGCGCACCGGTATGGAAGCCGAGCCATTGCGGCACGGCGGATTTTGCCAGCCCTGATGACAGCCAGACGGGCGTGTCATGGTCGCAGAGCGTGAGGGCGATCGCGCCTGATGCAACGCCGAGCGGGGCCGGCGGCAGAGCATCGGGGGCGACCGTCTGGATCGTGCCCGGACGCGCCATCGCATCCATCATCAGCTTGAACACGCTCTGGGCGTGGAAGACCGGCTCGGCGAAGCCTCCGGCCAACACGTCATTCTTAGGAACTTCCGTCTTGAGGCTCATCAGTCGTCTCCGCGAACCATGGTGAAGAAATCGACGCGGGTTGCTGCCGTCTCGTCTGCCTTGCGGCGATCGGCATCGGCGACGCGGGAAGCGATCGGCTGAAGAAGCGCCTGCTCGACAAGCGGCTGCGTTACCGGCTCCTGCCAGAGGGCGTCGAAGATGGCTGAAAGTCGGGCCTTCTCGCGATCGGTGCCGAGCGCCTGGGCGTGACCGACGGTGCCTGATGCGAGGCGCACGGTGGCGCGGGTGACCGTTACCTCGCCGAGGTTGAATGGCGCACCGCCGCCACCCATCCGGCCGCGAATCATGACGAGGCCCGTTTCCGGTCCACGCACCGGCTGGACCGCAGGCTTTTCCGCCAGCTTGTCCCATGCCGCCAGCAATTCTTGCCGTTCCGCGCGAGCAAGCAGGTCGACGACGCGCTTGCGCCCACCTGCCGCCGTCTCATTCTTTTCCGCTAAGGTCATCGCCACATCCTTTAAATGTCTATTGATATAGACAACTATACAAGATATGTTTAGGCTTAAAACGCAGACGTGACAAGCGTGTGACATCGAGGAGCGAAATGGCTGGGCAGGTACAAAGACAGACGGGCGTGGCGCTCTGGCGGCAGATCGCCGATCGCATCCGCCAGGCGATCAGCGCCGGTGCCTATGACGAGACCGGCATGGTGCCGCCCGAGACGCTTCTGGCGCAGCAGTTCGGCGTCAACAGGCATACCGTCAGAAGCGCGATCGCAGCCCTTGCCCAGGAAGGGATCGTGCGCGCCGTGCAGGGACGCGGCACGCTGATTGAGCGCAAGGAGCGTCTGAACTTTCCGATCACCAGGCGGACGCGGTTCACGGCCGGGATCGGCGAGCAGGCGCGCGCGATGCGCGGGCTGCTGCTCAGTCACAGCGAGGAAAGAGCGGACGAAGAGGTGGCGCGCTGGCTGAAGCTGCGGGCGGGGGCGCCCGTGATCCGCATGGAGACGGTGCGCAAGGCCGACGACCGGCCGGTCTCGTGCGCAACGGCTTGGTTTCCGGCGGAACGCTTTGCGGGCTTGCCCGCAGTCTACGAGAAGACGGAATCGATCACCCGTGCCTTTGCCGACCTCGGCCTCTCCGACTATGTCCGCGCGACGACGGAGATCACCGCCGCCCATGCCGATGCCGCCGACCTTGCCGCGCTCGAACTGACACCGGGAGCGATCGTGCTCATCACCAAGGCTGTCAACACCGATCTCGAGGGCGTTCCGGTGCAATACGCGATCACGCGGTTTTCAGCGGATCGCGTGCAGTTCACGATCGAGAACTAAGCGAAGGCGAGTCGTGTCGGGGGCCCAGGGATTTCTGCCATAGTCCGCGAGCGAAAAGGCTATTTTCCCTCCCAAGGGAACTTTCCCGCACCCGCCCCGGGTTCGAAATCGGTGGAGACGCTGAGGTCGCGCCATTGCCGATGGGCCTCCGCCCTGACGGCATCGTTCTGTTCGACGCCGCGCACCGCATCGCTGCCGAGCAGCACGCGCAGCGGCGGTTCGGCGAGGCTGGCCACGTAAACCACTGCGGCAGCCGCCTTCGCCGGGTCGCCCGGCTGCTTGCCGTTATAGTCGCGCTGGTAGCGAGCCATCTTGCCGACCGTGTCTTCGTATTCCGGGCGACCCTCGCGAAGTTGCGTGGACGCACCGGCGAAATCGGTCCGGAAGCCGCCCGGCTCGACAATCGTCACCTTGAGGCCGAGCGGGCCAACCTCTCTGTTGAGAACTTCCGAAAACCCCTCGACGCCCCACTTGGCCGCGGCATAGGGCGCGCGACCGGCGGGACCGATGCGACCTCCGACGGAGGAAAACTGGATGATGTGGCCGAAGCCCTGCTCACGCATCAGCGGCAGGGCCGCCTTGGTGACGATGATCGTTCCGAACAGGTTGGTTTCGATCTGGGCGCGGAAATCGGCAAGGCAGGTGTCCTCGATCGATCCGACGTCGCCGTAGCCCGCATTGTTGACGAGCACGTCGAGGCGGCCGAACGTTTCTACCGCCGCCTTCACGGCGGAAGCGGCCGATTGTTCGTCGGTGACATCCAGAGATATCGTCAGGACGTTGTCGCCATAGCGCTTTTTAATGTCTTCAAGCTGCGAAGGATCGCGCGCTGTCGCGACCAGCTTGTGCCCTGCCGCCAGCACCGCCTCCGCAAGCGCCCTGCCGAGGCCGCGGGAACTGCCTGTAATCAACCAAACCTGTGACATCAGAAACCTCCTTGATCCGTCACGAGGGATATAGGCGAGGCAGTTTCATCTTGAAAGAAGGTACCCTGATGATCTATACATACCTTATGGTAACCGTCCTGAACGATCGTACATTCGACTTCTGTGAAACGCTGACGGACGAGGAGGACGCGCTTGCGCGCGCGATGCTGGAACGCGCCAGTGCCAAATGGCCGCTGCGCGTCATGCACATATTGGCTGAGGCAAAAGGCCCCTTGCGCTTTTCGCGCGTTCTGGAACGGGTGGAAGGGATCAGCCAGAAGGTGCTGACGCAGACGCTGCGGACGCTTGAGAGCGACGGGCTAGTGACGCGGACGCTCTACCCGCAGGTGCCGCCACGCGTGGAATACGAATTGACGCCGCTTGGCGGTGAGCTTCTGGTGGAGGTGGTGACGCTCTGGCAGTGGATCGCCAATCGTCTGCCGGATTTCGAGGCTGCCCGGAAGAAGGCGCCTCAGGCGGAAAGCACGTCAGAAGGCTAAAAAGCCGGTGCCAACAAGTTGGAAAAGCGCCGCGCAGCAACAACAGATGCGCGGCGCCTTGATGTCAATGCGCGCCGGACATGTCGCCGAGCACTTCCTTGGAAGCGACGGTCGAGTCGGCGTTGAGTTTGTAGACCATGGGAACGCCCGTCGCGAGGTTGAGCGCGAGGATCTGTTCCTTGGTCAGGCGGTCGAGCACCATGACAAGCGAACGCAGCGAGTTGCCATGGGCAGCGACCAGCACCTTTTCGCCGCGCAGGACCCTGGGCAGGATTTCCGTCAGGTAGTAAGGCCAGACGCGGGCACCGGTGTCGCGCAGGCTTTCGCCGCCCGGAGGCGGTACGTCGTAGGAGCGACGCCAGATGTGGACCTGCTCCTCGCCCCACTTGGCGCGGGCGTCATCCTTGTTGAGGCCGGAAAGATCGCCGTAATCGCGCTCGTTCAGCGCCTGATCCTTGAAGGTCTTGAGGCCCGGCTGACCGACGTTGTCGAGAATGATCTTCAGCGTGTCCTGGGCGCGCTTCAGGTCCGAGGTGAAGGCGACGTCGAACTTGATGCCGTAATCGGCGAGCGCCTTGCCGCCGGTGTTGGCTTCCTGAATGCCGAGCTCGGTCAGTTCAGGGTCCTTCCAGCCGGTGAAAAGGTTCTTGAGGTTCCAGTCGCTCTGGCCGTGGCGAACGAGGACGAGAGTGCCGCTCATGAAAAATGCCTCCGAAATAGATTACTTTGAAGAAAGCCCGAGCACGTCGAGCATGGAATAGAGACCGGGCTTCTTGTCGCGCGCCCAGAGCGCTGCCTTGACGGCACCGCGGCCGAAGATCGAGCGATCGGTGGCGCTGTGCGACATCGTCACCGTTTCGCCTTCTCCGGCAAAGATCACCGAGTGCTCGCCGACAACCGAGCCGCCGCGCAGCGTGGCAAACCCGATTGTGCCCTGCTCGCGCGGACCGGTGTGGCCGTCGCGCACCCGCACCGAATGCGAGGCGAGATCGACGCCCCTGCCCTTGGCAGCCGCATCGCCCAAGAGCAGCGCCGTGCCCGAAGGGGCATCGACCTTGCGCTTGTGGTGCATTTCAAGCACTTCGATATCCCAGTCTGCGGGATCCAGCGCACGAGCGGCCTGCTCGACAAGAACACTGAGCAGGTTCACGCCGAGCCCCATATTGCCTGATTTGACGACACGGGCGTGACGCGCCGCGGCCGCGATCTTCGCATCGTCATCAGCAGAGCAGCCGGTCGTGCCGATGACATGGACAATGCGCGCCTGCGCAGCCAGCGCCGCGAACTCCACGGTGCCGGCGGGCGACGTGAAATCGAGGACGCCTTCGGCATGCAGAAAGGCCGCCAGCGGATCATCGCCGATGATAACGCCATTCGCGCCGAGACCGGCAATTTCGCCAGCATCCTTGCCGACGAAGGGAGAGCCCGGACGTTCGACCGCGGCATGCAGCGTCACGCCATCGATGGCGTGGATGAGACGGATGAGCGTCTGCCCCATGCGCCCTGCCGCGCCAACTACAACCAGTTTCATCGCAGCATCGGTCATGTCAGTCGATCATCCTATCAGCGGGCATCCGAGGCGGCTGGCCTCTGAAGATTGTTGAGGCGAGCGTAAAGACCGTCGCTACGCTGCGCAAGGCTATCGTGATTGCCTTCTTCGATGACGCGGCCCTGTTGCATGACGACGATCTTGTCGGCGCGGACAACGGTGGACAGGCGGTGGGCAATGACAACCACCGTGCGTCCGACCATGGCGCCATCGAGTGCCTTCTGCACCGCGGCTTCCGACTCCGTGTCCAGTGCCGAGGTCGCCTCATCCAGGAGCAGGATCGGCGCGTTGCGGACAAGGGCGCGGGCGATCGAAAGCCGTTGGCGCTGGCCGCCGGAAAGCGTCACGCCGTTCTCGCCGACCGGCGTGTCGTAGCCTTGCGGCTGCGCCAGGATGAACTCGTGCGCATAGGCAAGGCGCGCGGCGCGCTCAACATCCTCATCCGTCGCCTCCGGGCGGCCGTAGCGGATGTTGTCGCGGATCGAACCTTCAAAGAGATAAGGCTGCTGGGAGACATAGGCCAACTGCTCGCGCAGCGACCGTTTCGTCACATGCGCAATGTCCTGACCATCGATCAGGATCTGGCCTGCCTTCGGATCGTAGAAGCGCGGAATGAGCGTGATGATCGTCGATTTGCCGGCGCCCGACGGCCCGACGAGCGCCGTCGTCTTTCCGCCATCGGCAACAAGGCTGACATCGCGAAGAACTTCATCGTCACCATAGGCGAAGGAGACGTTGCGGAACTCTATCTTGGCTTCCGTCACGACGAGCGGCTTTGCGCCGGGCACATCGCGCTGATGCGGCACCGTATCGAGAAATTCATAGATCATGCGGGCGTTGACGACGGCACGCTCCATCTGCACCTGAAGACGTGCGAGGCGGCGCGCCGGATCATAGGCGAGCAGCAATGCCGTTACGAAGGAGAAGAAGGCGCCCGGCGGAATGTTGTTATAGATCGTCCCGTAAGCGGCATAGGCAAGGACGCTCGCCACCGCCAGGCCGGCGAAGCTTTCGGTAAGTGGTGCCGTGCGTTCGGACAGGCGGGCGATGCGGTTGGCGCGCCATTCCGCGCTTTGGACAAGCTTGTCGACCTTCTGCTCGAGCTGGCGCTCCATGGTGAAGGCCTTGACGATGGCGATACCCTGGATGGTTTCCTGCATCGCACCGGCGACGTGGCTGTTGACGTTGATCGCCTCCTTGGTTGCCACGCGAAGCCGCTTCGACACGTATCGCAGTGCATAAAGAAGAGGCGGCGCCAGAACAAACACCGCCAGGCTGAGCAGCGGATCCTGAATGATCATAACGGCGAGCAGGGAGACGAACGTCAGGAGATCGCGCACCGTTGACGTGATCGTCAGGTTCATCACATCACGGATGCCGCCGATGTTCTGATTGAGCTGTGCAACGACGTGAGCCGAGCGTGTCTGGTTGAAGTATCCGAGCGACAGCTTCATCAGGTGCGCATAGGCACGCTGCTGGTACCGCGCCACGATGTTGTTGCCGATCTTCGACAGCACCACCGCCTGACCGTAGCTTGCAAAGCCGCGCAACACGAAGGCTACGAAGATGGTGAAACAGATCACCCAGACGATGTCGGCACGTCGGTGTTCGAACGCCTCGTTGATGACAGACTTCATGATCCAGGCGGTGTACGCCGTCGACAAGGCAACGATGACGAGGCAGCTGATCGCGAAAACATAGCCCCAGAGATGATCCCGGCCGTTCTCTGCGATGATGCGCTTCAAGATGCCGGTGATGCTGTCGCTGTTTACGGGCGTCTGCTTGGTGTCCGGTGCTTGCAAAAATCAGTCTTCCTGTGTGTCAGGACACGCATGTCCTCATGACTGCGTGCGCTCGCGCGGGTCTATAAAGAGTTGGCAGCCTTTTGACCAGAGTGTTACGCCCGCCAGCGGCGGCCGTCGGTCGAGACGCCGAAGCTCTCAGGGTTGCGGGCATAGGACGAGAGCCCTGCGACAGCCGCAAGCGGGTGGGTGACGACATAGGTCGGGATCGTCGAAAGCAGCTCGGAATGCGGCGCCTTGTCCTCGAACGCGGCACGGAATTCCGGCTTCTTCAGCGCCGGCAGGATCTTCTGCGAGATACCGCCGGAAAGGAAGACGCCGCCGCGGGCCATGAAGATCATCGCCATGTCGCCGGCGACACGGCCGAGATAGGTCGAGAACAGGCTGATCGTCTCGACGGCAACCGGGTCGGAGCCGGCGAGCGCGTGAGAGGTGATATCAGCAGGGTCGGCGTAAACGGGCTCGATGCCATCCGCCGTGCAGATCGCCAGGTAGAGATTGACGATACCACGGCCGCAAAGGATCTGCTCTGCCGAGACACGGCCCTCAATCGTTTCCACATGCGGGAAGATCTGCAGGTCTCGCACGGTGCGTGGCCCGAGATCGACGTGACCACCCTCGCCCGGCACCGGAATCCATGAGCCGCGTGAATGGACGAGGCCGCCGACGCCGAGGCCGGTGCCGGGGCCGAGGACGACACGGGATGCGACCATTTTGCCCGACGCATCGCCAAGGCGCTCGCGGTTCTCGTCCGAGAGGTTGGCAATTGCCAGGGCCTGCGCCTCAAAGTCGTTGACAACGAGCACGTCCTCGATGCCGAGTCCAGCGATCATCGTGCGCGGGCGGACAACCCAGTCGCAGTTCGTCAGCGGGATCTCGTCCGCGCTGATCGGTCCGGCGACGGCGAGAATCGCCGAGCGCGGCCGCAGGCTGCTCTTTTCGAGAATGCAGCTTCGGATCGCATCGTCGATCGTCTCGAAATCGGCGGTGCGGACATTCGGAAAATGGATCTGCTCTGCCATGGCGTCGGGGATGATCGCAAAACGGGCATTGGTGCCGCCGATATCGCCGATCAGGATCGGGAAGGGCATGGCGGTGTCGCTGGTATCGAACTGGGGCATGGCAGGTTCCGTGCGTGCGCGCTATTCAAGCGCCGGTTACGCGTGAAGGGTGGCAATAAGCTTGTCGGCGGTCGCTTCGTTCAGCGCCATCGGGATATCGTAGACGATTGCAAGCCGCATCAAAGCCTTGACATCGACATCATGCGGCATCGGCGTCAGAGGATCGACAAAAAAGATCAACACGTCGACTTCGCCTGTGGCAATCAGGGCACCGATCTGCTGGTCGCCGCCGAGCGGGCCGCTCTTCAAGCGTGTCACGTCGAGGTCTGGAGCAGCCTCCAACACGCGGCCGCCGGTCGTGCCGGTGGCGACAATCTTCCAGTTCGCGAGTGTCTCGCGGTGGCGGCGTGCGAACTCCGCCATGTCGTCCTTCTTCTGGTCATGCGCAATCAATGCAAGGCACTTGCCGCCGGCCATGAAAAGGACCTCCGCCTGAAAATTCAATCGATTTGGCTGCTTCTATACGAAGCGTCCGTCTTTTGAAAGACCGTCGCCCCCATGGCAACGCCTACTCACCGGACGGCTTGTCGTCCGGCACCGGGCCGATGTCAGGCAGTGCATCGTCGGATGCCGCTGCAGGCATCACCGCCATCGGCGCAATCGCCGGAGCGCCGGGGGTTCCACCAAACGTCGCGGCCTGAATGGAGTCGACGGATGGCGCTGCGAGAACCGACGAGCAGGCGTTCGGAAGATCGGAGACCATGACTTCGCGCGGCTTGACAGGCTTCGTGCCGGGCTTTGGCGGCTTCGGCGGCGCCCATGGTTCCTTCGTGAACCACCATGCGAGCGGCTTGCCGCATCCATCATCGGCGGGCACCGGCGCTTGCGGCTTGCAAGAGGTTGTGCCCGGCGGGCACTTGATGCGGATGTGGAAGTGTGAATCGTGACCGTAGATCGGCCGCAGCTTGCCGAGATTGGTGCGGTCGCCCGTCCAGGTGTCGCACATCTTCTTCTTGATGGCCGGATTGACGAAGATCCGCTCGACCTGCGGATAGCTCGCCGCGCGCATCAACAGGCGGGCGCGCGATTCGGTCCAGACATTGGGATTTATCGTCAGAAACGCATTCTTCTGCAGCATCGTCGTGAAAGGCAGCGTTTCACGTTCCTCGATGCTCAGGGGATGAGCGGGCATTGGCGTCAGCCAGACATCTGCATCAAGTCCGATCTGGTGCGAAGCATGGCCGTTGAACATCGGCCCGCCGCGCGGCTGCGAGATGTCGCCGACGAGCAGGCCCGGCCATCCATCATACTGTGCCGCATCACGAGACAGCCGCTCCAGGAGCGAGATCATCGCCGGATTGCCCCAGCGGCGATTGCGCGAAAGCCGCATGGTCTGCCAGGTCGGCCCATCGACCGGCAGCGCGACAGCCCCGGACATGCAGCCTTTCGCATAGAAGCCGAAAGGCTGCGCCGCACCCTGGTTCGGCAGGGAGACGGAACCGAAAATCGCCTTGGCGCTCCCGGGACTCGGTTGCTTCTGTTCGGCGCCGGCTTCGCCGGCAACAAGGCTTGCGCCGAGCACGCCGGCGAATGCCAATTTCAAAAAAGTCTGGAAAGTGCTGGTGGTATGGAGAGCCATGCCATGTCCTGAGCGTCTGCGGGCCGCGGCCGAGTGATTTGCGATCGAATCTACCGTGAAAAGCAATTTTGGTGAATCGATGTTTTCGCCCATGCCCAGTCAGGCAGCATTGTGAGGCTCAGGCGTTAGCAAGAATGTCGGCGGTTTTGCGCACCCGGGCAAGGCGCGGGAAGATGCGCTCGCAGGCAAAGGCATGCATCTCGGCCGAGAACGTCGTCATCGCATCCTCGACGGCGATGACCGCATAATTGTGCGCGAAGGCATCGCGAATAGTGGCTTCGACACCGAAATTGGTGGCGATGCCGGTGAGAATCACGGTCTTGATGCCGCGGCGGCGCAGTTGCAGGTCGATTTCAGTCCCGTAGAAGGCGCTCCATTGATGCTTGGTGATGCGCACATCGGGCGTGAGCGCCGCGATCTCAGGCGGCTCGCGCAAGGCTTCGGCCGGCAGTCCACCCTGTGGGAAGACAATCGGCTCGTCAGTCGGCTGGTTGACAGCATCGGCATAGTCTGCGGAAAATCCGACGGTCACGAAAATCGTGGTGCCGCCGGCGGATTTCAGCGAGTTGGCGATTGCGGCGGTATTTTCGATTGCCTGCTGGGCGGAATGGGGCGCGACAGGCCTGGAAATGATGAAGCCCTGCAGATCGATGGAGATCAGGGCCGTGGTCTTGGGATCGTAGAGGGACATGGAAGGCTCCAAAATAGATATGAGGATATCCTCACAATTGAAAGTATGAGGATGCCCTCACAAAAATCAAGCCTGGACCCGACGAAACGTTCGCCGAAGCAGAAGCGCGGGCGGGAGCGCGTTGCCGTTCTGACCGAGGCGGCAGCCAGGGTGTTTCTCGACAAAGGCTACGAAGCCGCGACGATGACCGAGATCGCTGCCGAGGCGAAGTCCTCGATCGGCTCGCTCTACCAGTTCTTCCCGACCAAGGTGCTTCTAGCGGAAGCGCTCCATCTCGAACGGCTGCGGCAGCTCAACGCGGCGCTGGTGGATCTGCAGGCGACCGTGGACGGCAAGCGTGCGGCGGAAATCGGCGACGCGATATTTGCCCGACTTGGCGCCTTTCTCGAGGAGCATCGCGAGTTCCCTGTGCTGGCGGCGCGCCGGGACATTCCCAAGGAACGCAAGGTGCAATCGCGGGCGGAACTGCGCGGCAATATCACCGCGCTGCTGCGCAAGGCCGCGCCGTCGATTGGCGACGACGTGGAGTTGCTTGCGGCACTGATGCTTGAACTCCTTCGGATCATCGTGACCGCAGCGCACGATCCGGATCTTGGAGGCGACCCACGCATGACGGCGGAACTGCGTGGAATGCTGAGGAAACGACTGGAGGAAGCAACGACCTGACGGGCCGCAGCCTTGGTCACGATCCCGCGAGCCGGACAAAAACTGTTGGCTCACCTGTTTTTCGCCTGTTTTTCGCCTATTGTCGGCGAAAGCAGAAAAACAATCGGGGTTGGCGAATGGCGCTTACGTGGTCGAAATTTGGTGTGGTGTTTTCTCTTCTCGGCGCAATGGCGCTGCCCTTGCAGGCCGTTGCCCAGGAGCCAAATTTCCAGATCGGCAGTTCCGTCATCAGCGCGCTGAAATACAAGCCGGGATTCAAGCATTTCGACTACGTCAATCCGGATGCGCCGAAGGGCGGTAACCTGCGGCTTTCCGCCTCCGGCACCTACGACACCTTCAATCCGCTGCTTTCGAAGGGCGAAACGGCGGTCGGCCTGACACTGCCTTTCGAAACGCTGATGAAATCGGCCGACGACGAACTGCTCGCCTCCTACGGCCTGCTGGCGGAAGGCGTCTTCTTTCCCGACGACGTGTCGAACGCGACCTTCCGGCTGCGCAAGGAAGCCAAGTGGGCCGACGGAAAGCCGGTGACGCCTGATGACGTCGTCTTCAGTTTCGACAAATCGAAGGAGCTCAATCCGCTCCTGTCCAACTACTACAAGCATGTCGTAAAGGCCGAGAAGACGGGCGAACGCGACGTGACCTTCACCTTCGACGAGAAGAACAACAAGGAGCTTCCCAATATCCTGGGACAGCTGACCGTGGTGCCGAAGCACTGGTGGGAGGGCGCGGGAGCGGACGGCAAGCCGCGCGACATTTCCAGGACGACGCTCGAGCCGGTGATGGGATCCGGCCCCTACAAGATCGCTGCCTTCGCGCCGGGCGCGACTATCCGCTACGAGTTGCGCGACGACTACTGGGGCAAGGACCTCAACGTGAATGTCGGCCAGAACAATTTCGGCTCGATCACCTACACCTATTTCGGCGATCGGGACGTGGAGTTCGAGGCCTTCCGGGCCGGCAACAGTGACTATTGGCAGGAGACGCAGGCGGCACGCTGGGCAACCGGCTATGATTTCCCCGCCGTCAAGGACGGGCGCGTGAAGAAGGAGGACGTCCCCAACGCACTGCGCGCCACTGGCATCATGCAGGCTCTGGTGCCGAACACCCGTCGCGATATCTTCAAGGACGAAAAGGTTCGCGAGGCGCTGAATTACGGCTTCGACTTCGAGGAGCTGAACCGCACCGTCGCCTTCAACACCTACAAGCGCATCGACAGCTATTTCTGGAACACCGAGCTTGCCTCCTCGGGTCTGCCTGAGGGCCGCGAGTTGGAGATCCTTGGCGGCCTCAAGGACAAGCTGTCGCCCGCGGTCTTCACGACGCCCTATACCAATCCGGTCGGCGGCGATCCGCAGAAGAGCCGCGACAACCTGCGCAAGGCGATCGGGCTGTTCAAGGAAGCGGGATGGGAGATCAAGGGCAACCGCATGGTCAATACCAAGACCGGCAAGCCGATGAGCTTCGAGATCCTGCTGTCGAGCCCGATGCTGGAACGCTGGGCCGTGCCTTATACCAACAATCTGAAGAAGATCGGCATCGATGCGCGCGTCCGGACCGTGGATGCCTCGCAATACACCAACCGGGTGCGCAGCTTCGACTACGACATGATCTGGAATGTGTGGGCGCAGACGATGAACCCCGGCAACGAGCAGGCCGACTATTGGGGCTCGGGATCGGCCAACCAGCAGGGCTCCCGCAACTATGCGGGCATTGCCGATCCGGCGATCGACGCACTGATCCGCATGGTGATCTTCGCCCCCAACCGCGACGAGCAGGTGGCGGCGATCAAGGCGCTCGACCGCGTGCTCCTAGCGGGGCACTATGTCGTGCCGCTATTTTATCGCGGCACGCAATCGATCGCCTATTGGAACACCGTCACGCGGCCGGCCGAATATCCGACCTATGCGACCGGCTTCCCCGATGTTTGGTGGTCATCCGCCGCGGCAAAATGAGCAGGCTTGCATTGGCCTGACGGCTGGGCTCCAAATGAACCATGCGAATCAGGACAAGGCGTAACGTGCCTGCCCACACCACGAGGAGACCGCACGGATTGAACGGCGATAGACTGGACAGCGCTCGACGCAAGCTTTCCCGGAAGGGTCCTTACTAATGGGCGCCTATATCTTTCGCCGCCTGCTTTTGATGATCCCGACGATCATCGGCATCATGGCCATCTCCTTTACTGTCATCCAGTTCGCACCCGGCGGTCCGGTCGAGCAGGTAATTGCGCAACTGACCGGCGATGCGCAGGGCGCGGACTCGCGGCTTTCCGGAGGCGGCGGCGACCTTCTCGGCGGCGGCGGTCTTGACGAAGGCGGCTCGAAATACCGCGGCGCCCAGGGGCTCGATCCGGAGCTCATCGCCAAGCTCGAAAAGCAGTTCGGCTTCGACAAGCCGCCGCTGACGCGCTTCGGCGAGATGATGTGGAACTACATCCGCTTCGACTTTGGCGAAAGCTTCTTCCGCAACACCTCCGTGCTGAACCTGATCAAGGAGAAGCTGCCGGTCTCGGCTTCGCTCGGCGTCTGGATCATGATCTTTTCCTACGGCATCTCGATCCCGCTCGGCATCCGCAAGGCGGTCAAGGACGGCTCGACCTTCGACGTCTGGACCTCTGGCGTCATCATCATCGGCTATGCGGTTCCGAGCTTCCTGTTCGGCATCCTGCTGATCGTGCTCTTTGCCGGCGGATCCTTCTATGACTGGTTCCCGCTGCGCGGCCTCGTCTCCGACAATTTCGACCAGCTCGCCTGGTGGCAGAAACCACTCGACTATTTCTGGCACCTGACGCTGCCGCTGATTTCGCTTTCGCTGGCAGCCTTCGCGACGACGACGCTGCTCACCAAGAACTCCTTCATCGAGGAGATCAAGAAGCAGTATGTGGTGACCGCCCGGGCGAAGGGGCTGAACGAAAGGCAGGTGCTCTACGGCCACGTTTTCCGCAACGCCATGCTGATCATCATCGCCGGCTTCCCCGGCGCCTTCATCTCCGCCTTCTTCACCGGCTCGCTGCTGATCGAGAACATCTTCTCGCTCGATGGCCTAGGGCGGCTCGGCTATCTCTCGGTCGTCAACCGCGACTATCCGATCGTGTTTGCGACGCTCTACATCTTTTCGCTGCTCGGCCTGTTCGTCAGCCTGATTTCCGACCTGATCTACACATGGATCGATCCGCGCATCGACTTCGAGCGGAGGGAGGTCTGATGGACACCGCCGCCAATCCGACGACCGCAACGCCGGTCAAGCCGCCGCGCAAGGGCCTGCTGTCGCCGACCAACATCCGCCGCTGGAAGAACTTCAAGGCCAACCGGCGCGGTTACTGGTCCTTGTGGCTGTTCCTTGTGCTGTTCGTGCTCAGCCTGTTTGCCGAGTTCATCGCCAACGACCGGCCGATCGTCGCCAGCTACAAGGGCGAGATCCTCTTCCCCGTCCTGGTCAACTATCCCGAAGAGAGATTCGGCGGGTTCCTCGCCGAAACGGACTATCGCTCCGACGTCATCGCGGACGAAATCAAAGCCAATGGCTGGATGATCTGGCCGCCGATCCGCTACTCCTATCGTTCGGTCAATTCGAACATCCCGCATTCTGCGCCGACTCCGCCCTTCTGGCTGATGAGCAAGGAAGAGCGCTGCTCTGGATATCCGCAGGGAGCGGCCGATCCCGGCTGCAATTTCGGCAATCTCAATTGGCTCGGCACGGACGATCAGGCACGAGACGTGCTTGCCCGCGTCATCTACGGCTTCCGCATCTCTGTGCTGTTCGGTCTGGTGCTGACCATCTGCTCGGCCGTCATCGGCGTCACCGCCGGCGCGATCCAGGGCTATTTCGGCGGCTGGACGGACCTCCTACTGCAACGCTTCATCGAGATCTGGTCGTCGATGCCGGTGCTCTACATTCTCCTGATCATCGCGGCGATCCTGCCTCCCGGCTTCTTCGTGCTGCTCGGGATCATGCTGCTCTTCTCCTGGGTTGGCTTCGTCGGCGTCGTGCGCGCCGAGTTCCTGCGGGCTCGCAATTTCGAGTATGTCAGGGCGGCGCGAGCGCTGGGCGTCGGCAACCGCACGATCATGTGGCGCCACCTGCTGCCGAACGCGATGGTCGCGACGCTGACCTTCCTGCCGTTCATCCTGTCGGGCTCGATCACGACGTTGACCTCGCTCGACTTCCTCGGCTTCGGCATGCCGCCGGGCTCGCCGTCGCTCGGCGAGATGATCGCACAGGGCAAGGCCAACCTGCAGGCGCCGTGGCTCGGGCTGACCGCGTTCTTCACCATGTCGATCATGCTGTCGCTGTTGATCTTCATCGGCGAGGCGGTTCGTGATGCATTCGATCCCAGGAAGACGTTTCAATGAGTGACGCTGCCGAAACATTGCTGTCCGTTCGCGATCTCTCGGTGGCATTCCACCAGGGCGGCGACACATCGCTGGCTGTCGATCACGTCTCCTTCGAGATCCGCAAGGGCGAGGTCGTGGCGCTGGTCGGCGAGTCCGGCTCGGGCAAATCCGTCTCCGCCAATTCGATCCTGCGGTTGCTCCCCTACCCCGCGGCCAGCCATCCCTCCGGCGAAATCCTGTTCAAGGGCAAGGACCTCCTGAAGGCATCCGACAAGGCGTTGCGCGAGGTGCGCGGCAACGACATCACGATGATCTTCCAGGAGCCGATGACCTCGCTCAACCCGCTGCACACGATCGAGAAGCAGATTGCCGAGATTCTCGAGTTGCATCAGGGTGTGAAGGGACAGGCCGCGCGCAAGCGGATTCTCGAGCTCTTGAATCAGGTCGGCATTCGCGAGCCGGAGAAGCGGCTGAAGGCCTATCCGCACGAGCTTTCCGGCGGCCAGCGGCAACGCGTGATGATCGCCATGGCACTCGCCAACCGGCCGGAGCTTTTGATCGCCGACGAGCCGACGACCGCGCTCGACGTGACCGTGCAGGCGCAGATCCTCGAACTGCTGCGGCAGCTGAAGGGCCAGCATGGCATGTCCATGCTGTTCATCACCCACGACCTCGGTATCGTGCGCAAGTTCGCCGACCGGGTCTGCGTAATGACCAAGGGCAAGATCGTCGAGACCGGCACGGTGGAAGAGGTCTTCCGCAATCCGAAGCACGACTATACCCGGCATCTCCTGGCCTCCGAGCCCCGTGGCGAGCCGCCGCTTACTGACGCCTCGAAACCCATCGTGATGCAGGGATCGGATATCCGCGTCTGGTTTCCGATCAAGGCCGGGCTCATGCGCAAGGTCGTCGATCATGTGAAGGCCGTCGACGGCATCGATCTGCAGCTGCGCGCGGGCCAAACGCTCGGCGTCGTCGGCGAATCCGGTTCCGGCAAGACGACGCTCGGTCTCGCGCTGACGCGGCTGATCTCGTCGCAGGGCCGGATCAGCTTCGTCGGAAAGGATATAGCCAGCTATTCATTTACGGAAATGCGGCCGCTGCGCAACCAGTTGCAGGTCGTGTTCCAGGATCCCTACGGCTCGCTCAGCCCCCGCATGTCCGTCGGCGACATCATCGCCGAGGGGCTCAAGGTGCATGAACGGTCGCTCTCCTACGAAGAGCGCGACCAGCGTGTCTGCTGGGCGCTGGAGGAAGTGGGACTCGATCCACTCACTCGCTGGCGGTATCCACACGAATTCTCCGGCGGACAGCGTCAGCGCATCGCCATTGCCCGCGCCATGGTGCTCAAACCCCGCTTCGTGATGCTGGACGAGCCGACATCGGCGCTCGACATGAGCGTCCAGGCGCAGGTCGTCGACCTCCTGCGCGATCTGCAGAAGAAGCACGATCTCGCCTACCTCTTTATCAGTCACGACCTGAAGGTGGTGAAAGCGCTAGCGAACGACGTCATCGTCATGCGTTTCGGCAAGGTCGTCGAACAAGGATCGTCCGCCGACATCTTCGGTGCGCCGAAGGACGACTATACCAAGGCCCTGATGGCTGCCGCCTTCAACATCGAGGCGGTCCCGACGCCCGCCGTCCAACAGTGAAGATTATCATGCCCGCAAAGCCGCCCATTCTCGTCGATCTGAAGTTCGATCCAGACACCGTTGCCCGCATCCTGAAAACCGCCTTTGCAGATCGCGGCAGCATCAATCTCGCCGATCCCGCCAACAAGGATCGCGATCTGACCGGCATCGACTATGCGCTTCTCTGGAAGCCGGACCCGGACCTTTTCAACCGCGCCCCCAATCTCAAGGTCATCTTCTCGGGTGGCGCCGGCGTCGACAGCTTCATGAACCTGCCGGGCCTGCCCGATGTGCCGATCGTTCGCTTCTCCGACCGCAGCCTGACGACTCGCATGAGCGAATGGGTGGTGATGCAGTGCCTCATGCATCTCCGGCAGCAGCATCAGCACGACAAGGATCAGCGGGCGCGCATCTGGGGCAGGCTGGTACCGCCGGAGGCGGCCGAAATCACCGTCGGCATCATGGGCCTTGGCGTGCTCGGCCAGGACGCGGCCTACAAGCTGAAAGTCATGGGCTTCAACGTCATCGGCTGGTCGCGCAACCGCAAGGAGATCGAAGGCGTCGAGACGTTCAGCGCCGATCAACTCGATGAGTTCCTGTCCAAGACGGACTTTCTCGTCGGGCTACTGCCGCTAACGCCCGAGACGACCGGCTTTTACAATGCAGCGTTGTTTTCAAAGCTGCGGCAGGGCGGCGCGCTCGGCAAGCCAGTGTTCATCAATGCCGGGCGCGGAAAGAGCCAGGTGCAGGCCGATATCGTCGCCGCGGTCGAAGGCGGCGTGCTCGGCGGCGCCTCGATCGACGTCTTCGCCGTCGAGCCCCTGCCCTCCGATGATCTGCTCTGGGGGCTGGAGAACGTGTTCATCACACCGCACGACGCTGCCGTATCCGACGAAACCGCCCTCTTCCGGCATGTCGAGCGCCAAATCGCCCGCTACGAGGGCGGCGAGCCGTTGCAATTCGTCGTCGACAGGCAGAGCGGTTACTGACGGCAGGAACCATGCCGCTTTCCATTCGTTTTTCTCCGAGATGAGGTGCCAGGCCGATGTCGGCTCGCGTGATATCGGAAGGAGACAAGCATGGCTCAGCAGACGGAAACGCGCTGGGAAGAAGCGGATGGCAAGGTTCATACCGAGGAAACGATTTCGCCGGTCAAGGCGAAGCAAGGCCGCATGGGCACCCGTGTCCTGATGGTGTTGCTCGTCGCGCTGGTGCTCGCCTTCATCGTGTGGATCCCGGTCGAAATCTGGGGCAAGAAGGAAGCCGTGGAGGTTGCTCCGCAGCAGCCAGGACAGAAGATTCAGTCGCAGCAGCCAACACCGGCACCGTCTCAGCCGCCGGCATCGAACCCGGCACCGGCTACGCCGAATGCCCCCGCGCAATAGAAACGGGGCGGGTCAAGCGGTCACTACGAAGCATCCTGTCGGACGGCCGGCAGGTTGCTTTTCTGTTTGCGCTGGACTTTGCCGGCTGATTTTTCGATAAGAAACGCACGAGCCGGTCTTCGTGCGTCGGCTTATGACGCGACGTGTCCGGTTTGGGAATGGGCGGAGTTCATGGCCAAGACCGATATCGCAAGGCGCGTTTACAATCACACCTGGAAGCTCGATCCGATTGTTCGCAGCCTGATCGACACAGACTTCTACAAGCTGCTCATGCTGCAGATGATCTGGAAGCTCTATCCAGACGTCGACGCGACGTTCACGGTGATCAACCGCACCAAACGCGTACTGCTGGCCGAAGAGATCGACGAGGGCGAACTGCGGGAGCAACTCGACCATGCGCGTTCGCTCCGCCTCTCCAAGAAGGAGATGATCTGGCTCGCTGGTAACAGTTTCTATGGGCGCGCGCAGATCTTCGAGCCTGAATTCCTGGCCTGGCTCTCTCATTTCCAGCTTCCCGAATACGAGCTGTCGAAACGCGATGGTCAATATGTGCTAGACTTCCACGGATCGTGGAAGGACACGACCATGTGGGAAATTCCGGCACTTGCCATCATCAACGAGCTGCGCTCGCGCTCCGCGATGAAGGCGCTCGGACCGTTCACGCTCGATGTGCTCTACGCCCGCGCCAAGGCACGGATGTGGGAGAAGGTGGAGCGGCTGCGCGAATTGCCGGGGCTGCGGATCTCGGATTTCGGCACACGCCGCCGCCACAGCTTCCTGTGGCAGCGCTGGTGCGTCGAGGCTCTGAAGGAAGGCATTGGTCCTGCGTTCACCGGCACCAGCAACGTCCTGCTCGCCATGGACTCCGACCTCGAAGCTGTCGGGACGAACGCCCACGAGCTGCCGATGGTGGCGGCCGCATTGGCCAAGAACGATGCGGAGCTGCGCAATGCCCCCTACAAGGTTCTGCGCGACTGGAACAAGCTTTATGGCGGCAACCTGCTGATCGTGCTGCCGGATGCGTTCGGCACGGCCGCCTTCCTGCGCGACGCACCCGAATGGGTCGCCGATTGGACGGGCTTCCGGCCGGATAGCGCCCCGCCGATCGAAGGCGGCGAAAAGATCATCGACTGGTGGAAGAAGATGGGCCGCGATCCGCGCCAGAAGCTGCTGATCTTCTCGGACGGGCTCGATGTCGACGCGATCATCGACACCTACAAGCATTTCGAAGGCAAGGTGCGCATGAGCTTCGGCTGGGGCACCAACCTGACGAACGACTTCGCGGGCTGCGCGCCGACGGAAATCTCGGGGCTCAACCCGATCTCCATCGTCTGCAAGGTCAGCGACGCCAACGGCCGGCCGGCCGTAAAACTGTCGGACAATCCGCAGAAAGCGACCGGCGACGCTACAGAGGTCCAGCGTTACCTGAAGTTCTTCGGAACCGAAGACCGCGTCGACCAGGCGGTGCTCGTCTAGCGCTGCCGCCTGGCTCTCTCCAAACACATTCCCTTGCGCTCCGGCCACATTGTCGCCCAACCGTGACTGATGCTCGGCGGGATGATTCCCCGCTTATGGAGAAAGACTTTGAAGAAAGCCTCAGTTGCCGCAATCAGTATTGCCGCGGTGGCACTCGCGACACCGACCCTCGCTGCCGAGAAAGCCGCCACGTCTTCGCTGATTGGCACGCCGTGGATCGAGACCAAAGCCCAGTCCGACCTGCCAGGCCCGATGATGATCTTCCTGCCGAAAGGCAAATTGCTGATCGACTCCTGCTGGGAAACCTATGCTCTCAGGACTTGGAAACAGGCGTCTTCCAAGGAGATTTCATGGGATGAGGACGGCGCCATCATACATGCCAGGATCAAGGCCGTTTCAGCCGATGGCCTCACCCTTCAAATCACTGCCGGCAAGGATATCGTCGAGCGGACCTATGCTGCTGCAAAGGCTCCATATGTCTGTCCGGATATGAAGCGGTAGTTTTGAACCGCCAATCCTGAAACGGCGGCGGCGATACGCAGTCTGGCAAAATGCCACGCGAGTCCCCATTTAATGTCGCAAGAAATGGGTGCCGATGTTTACCGCCCATTGTTTGACTGGAAAGGACGTTTCCAATGACCGTAGAGCGTGCAGTACTGGCGGGCGGCTGCTTTTGGGGCATGCAGGACCTCATCAGGCGGTTCCCCGGCGTCGTATCCACTCGCGTGGGCTACACCGGTGGCGAGGTCGCCAATGCGACCTATCGCAATCACGGCAATCATGCCGAGGCGATCGAGATCCTGTTCGATCCCGCCAAGACCAGCTACCGCGACATCCTCGAGTTCTTCTTCCAGATCCATGACCCGACAACGGTGAATCGGCAGGGCAATGATCTCGGCGCCAGCTACCGGTCGGCGATCTTCTACGCCAACGACGAACAGCGTGCGACCGCCGAGGACACGATCGCCGACGTAGACGCCTCGGGTCTATGGCCCGGAAAGGTCGTTACCGAGGTTGTTCCGGTCAGCGATTTCTGGGAAGCGGAACCCGAACACCAGGACTATCTGGAACGCATCCCGAATGGCTATACCTGCCACTTTGTCCGGCCAGGCTGGAAATTGCCGAAACGCGAGCAAAGGGCCGCGGCTGCCCAATGAGGCATTCCTCGATCCGCAGTGGGGATTGTATGCTCTAGACAAAATGAGGCCTTGCCGTCACGGCAGGGCCTTTTTTGTATGCACGTCGGTGAACAGCGGACAGCGACAGCACGCATTGAACCCGCGGCCGCAGGGTGCCACTTGACCACCGAACTGCAGCTTCGCATCGAATGAATCGGGTGGATCACTGTCGACAATCTGACGACATGATCGTATAGGCGGCTCACCATCCGGCTCCGCGAACAAGGAAACTCCGATATGTCCTGGTCCCATCCCGTTGCGAAGATCACCGATGACGAACGGCGCCAGCGCCTCGCGCGCCTGCAGGCCGCACTCGAAGATAAAGCTCTTGACGGCTGCCTGCTCGGCTCGACGGAGAGCCTCCGCTATTTCACGGGCCTCGACTGGCACCCGAGCGAACGATTGCTTGGCGCATTGGTGACGCCAAAGGGTGTCCGCTACATCGCGCCGGGCTTCGAAAAGAGCAGGGTCGAGAGCCTGCCGCGTCTGCCGGGTGAAATCGTCATTTGGCAGGAAGATGAAGCGACCGCGGCGCTGATCGCCTCGCTGCTGCCGGCAAATGCCAGACTGGCGCTCGACGATGCCCTGCCGCTGTTCATCTACCACCAGCTTGCCGGCGCCTTCGGCGCCGACCGGCTCGTCGACGGCGGACGACTGATCCGCGACCTGCGGCTCAGGAAGTCCCAGACCGAAATCGCTCTTATCAAGTATGCCATGGGCCTGACGCTGGAGGTGCATCGCCGCGCGCATTCCTTCATCAAGCCGGGCGTCAGGTCTTCGGAAGTCGTGCGTCATATCGACGAACAGCACCGCGCACTGGGCGCCGAGGGCGGATCAAGCTTCTGCATCGTTTCCTTCGGACTAGCGACGTCGCTTCCTCATGGCGCCGATGGTGACCAGATCTATGCACCGGGCGACGTTGTTCTCGTCGATGCCGGTTGCCGGCTCGACGGCTATCATTCGGATCTCACCCGAACCTACGTGCTGGAGGAGCCAACGACGGAATTCGCTGCCGCCTGGGCAATCGAGCGCGAGGCCCAGCAGGCGGTGTTCGAGGCCGCCCGCCTTGGCGCTTCTTGCGGCAGTCTCGACGATGCCGCCCGCCGTGTACTGGCCGAACATGGCCTCGGTCCGGACTACGCCTTACCCGGCCTGCCGCACCGCGCCGGACATGGTCTCGGGATGGAAATCCACGAAGAGCCCTATATCGTTCGCGGCAACGCCACCCGGCTGGAATCCGGCATGTGCTTCTCCGACGAACCGATGATCGTCTTCCCCGGTCGCTTCGGCATCCGGCTCGAAGACCACATCCACATGACCGAGACCGGAGCTGAGTGGTTCACGAAGCCGGCGAAGGGCCCGACCGAACCCTTTGCGTGATCTCTTGGTGCAGAGTTCGCAAGACTTGCACCTCGATAATTGCCTTTCTGTCGTCGGCACCTGGGATGCCTGGCGCGATCCGCGCTACCGGAATCGAGATTCAAAAACGCAATATGACGAAGCCACGTCGAGCGTCCGTCGAAAGGGTGACTGGCACGGCACGCCCTGATACCACTTGATAGAAATCCCGCGCGATTCCCGGATGGATCAAGGTAGCAACTCAATGAAGCGCAGACCCACGATCGCCGTCATCATGGACGAAAACACCAGTGCTGGTGGTGACCGGTATGATATTTCGAAACGCTACTTTGCAGCCATTGATCGTGCAGGGGGATTTCCATACGGCATTCCCTACGTGCCAGACCTCGTAGACCAAGTGGTTGATGAATTTGATGGGTTTTTAAGTGTCGGAGGGCGCATCAACTTTCCGAAACAGTGGTACGTCGACGGCGATCAGTCTCGCTACCCGATCTCTGATCGTCTCGCAGTCGAGATAGCGCTGATGAAGGGGTTCCTTGCCCGCGATAAACCAGTGCTCGGCGTTTGCAACGGGATGCAGATGCTCGGGTGCCTACATGGTTGTCGCATGGTTTCGGATGTGCACTCCTCCTGGTCGGGTGCGATCAATCATGACCGCGGCAATCCGCTCCATGAGGTAACCATCCAAGCCGGCACAAGAATGGCTGATATCCTTGCTGCCGAGACATTCAGCGTAAACACCTTCCACAGGGAAGCAATCGTAGAGCTGTCCGACAGTGTCGTTGCTACTGCCCGTGGCTTGGACGGCGTTGTCGAAGCGATTGAGGTACCCTCGCTATCTTTCGCGATGGGGGTACAGTGGCATCCGGAATTGTTTGATCCCGCAGACCACCCTGGCTCTCGAATATTTGACGCGTTCGTCAAAGCGGCGAACCAGCGCTTGTAACGCTCCAGCAGAACAGCTCTTCTTCTGCGTACATCCATTTCAGCAACCGGCCTAACGCCATCGTCGCAGCTCTATACCGGTGATCTGCCACGGAGTTCCATGGATCAGCGTCCGGTTAGTCGAATGAAGAAGGCGAGGCTGGCGACGGCGGCCCGGTTATTTGACTGTTGTGCCGTGAGGTCGCGGACAACCGCGAAAATTAATTAGGGAAGCTCCACGAAGGAGCGAATTTGAACTTCGGCTTGCAAGAGCGCATCCTGGCGCTGGTGATCCTTGGCGGGGTCGCCGTTTTTGGCCTGAGCAGCGCCCAAACTCTTTTAGCGATGAGTTGGGGGCAGACGGACACATTCTATGAGTTGATCTATCGGGTGTTGTTGCTGGTGATCGCCATAGAACTCGTCCGCACGCTCGTCACTCACGACCTCAGGGCGATACTGGAGCTGCTCGCGTTTGTCGTGGCCCGCAAAATGCTCAAGCCTGACTTGAACGTCATCGACATTGTCTTAAGCGTTCGGGCATTTGTAGCCCTGTTGGCAGCCAATTATTGGTGGCTCTCCCCTTCCTCGCCTCAAGGGAGCGACGGGTCCGATGTTGCGCCGTGAACTCAGGGCACTGCTTGAGGCCGAAGGGGCTTATTCTGGTGACCAAGAACGGGGACGAGCAAACGGAAGATTGGCGTGTACGCTTGCCCCGTTGTGTCCGTGCCCAGGTTCCCTCAAGACGTCATGATCGATAGGAATTCAGGATGACGGTTGTGTGTTTTCTCACGACCGATTTCAGGGCCTCGATCCTTTCGGGTGTGATCTCCTGCCACCCCATCATGTCTTCCACATGCTCCCTAGCAAGATGGACGATAATCAGCTGCCCGTTGATCGTGGTACACACCATGCCGATCTCCTCGTCGGTAAGACGATTTCTGGAGACGCGAGCGACGATGGCAGCGCAACACTCCTGAATTCGCCTGCCCGTGGCACTTTTGCCGCTCGATTTATTGGTCGGCGAATTTGACGGCGAACGATGCTGGGCCACGAACAACGCGCGGCTGGCCGCATCCGGCATCGCGAACAGAAAATCCGCGAGAGCCTCCAGAATTCTGCAATAACCGTCGATGACCTTGTCCGCGTCCGCTTTGGCCGTGAGGAGTTCCTCGACCTCACACGTGACAGGTCCGATAGCTTCCCAAGCGGAGGCATGAATGTCCGCGATGCAGGCCTCGTAAAGACCTTCCTTGTTCTCGAAATAATACTGCAAGGACGGTGCCGGCACGCCTGCCGCGCTGGCGATCTCCCGGGCGGAAACGCCAGCAAATCCGTTCTCACCGAACAACGAGATTGCCGTCTTGATGATCCTCGCCTTGGTTTCGTCACCCCTTGGGTAGCCGCTCTCGGCATTGCGTCGTCTCAAACTCGTCATCAATCACTCCTTGTCCAGCGGACAATACCATGACGATAAAATTTATTCCATCTGTAAAAATTCTTCCAGTTGACAGAATTATTACGCGTGTAATAATTCACGCAATTCAACGAACACCAAGCGACTTGACCATGGACGCTATTGTCTCCCCAAAAACCGCTTCCTTGCCGGAAGCAAAAATACAAACGAAGCGCAGCCGCGCGCGATATGCGCTCGCCACCATTGGAGCCATTGTCGCCATCGGCGGCGGTTATTATGGCTACGACTGGCATAGGAACGGACGCTTTATCGAGAGCACCGACAATGCTTATCTTCGCGCCGATCAGGTCTCGATGGCCCCCGTGCTTTCGGGGCAGATTGCGGAGGTATATGTCTCCGATAACCAGACGGTCACGGCGGGCCAGCCGATCGTCAAGATCGATCCCCGCCGCTACGAAATGGCGGTCCGCGAGGCCAAGGCCACCGTCAACGCCCGCCAGGCGGACGTCGCCAAGAACGAGGCCGACATCAAGCAGCAGGACTCTGTGATTGCACAGGCTGCGGCCGACCTCGAAAACGCGACTGAGAATGCCGAACTCGCCCAGAAGGACTTCGACCGGACGTCGCCCCTCGCCGCCCGCGGCATCGAGAGCCAGCACAAGGGCGAGCAGGCGAGGAGCGCGCTCGAACAGGCGAAATCCGTTGTTCGGCTGAAGCAGGCTGTCCTTGATGCGGCCCGGCAGCAGACGACCGCCCTGAAGGCGCAGGTCGAACAGGCCCACGCGCAACTGGTCGCCGCCCAAGAAAGCCTCGGCAAGGCAGAGATTGATCTCGACGACACGGTGCTTCGCAGTGCGATCTCCGGCAGGATCGGCGATCGCACGGTCCAGGTCGGACAATTCGTCCAGCCGGGCACGCAGCTGATGACGGTCGTTCCAACCGACGACATCTACCTTGTGGCCAACTTCAAAGAAACGCAGATCGGGGGCATGCACGCGGGCCAGCCCGCCACGGTCACGATCGACGCCTATCCCAATTTCAAGGTCACAGGTGTCGTCGACAGCTTCGCGCCGGGAACAGGCGCGCAGTTCGCCCTGCTGCCTCCGGAGAACGCGACAGGCAACTTCACCAAGATCGTCCAGCGTGTTCCCGTCCGCATCAAGCTGGAGACGGGCCAGAAGATGCCTCCGCTGCTGCCCGGCCTCTCCATTGAAGTCTCGGTCAACACCAAGGTCTCGACCTTCGACAAGGTGGCGTCGGTGCAATGAGCGCGCAGTCGATATCGGTCCTGGCGGCTGCGCCTCAGCCGGATGCCGCGAGCCTCACCGACTGGGTCGCCGTCGTCGCCGGCGCGATCGGCGCGCTGATGGCCACGCTCGACATCTCGATCACCAACACCGCGCTGCCGCAAATCCAGGGAGCCATCGGAGCCAGCGGCACAGAGGGGACCTGGATAGGCACGGGATACCTCGTTGCCGAGGTCATCATGATCCCCCTGACCGCATGGTTCACGCGTCTGTTGGGGCTGCGAACATTGCTTCTGGTGACGACCACGGCATTCGTTCTATTCTCCATGTTCTGCGGCCTGTCGGATAGCCTGCTCGCGATGATCATCGGGCGCGTCGGGCAAGGATTTTTCGGCGGCGCCTTGATACCGACCGCGCAGATCATCGTCAGAACCCGGCTGCCGCCCCGCCAGATGCCTGTCGGAATGAGCATCTTCGGCGTCATCGTGCTCATCGGGCCGATCCTCGGACCGGTGCTCGGAGGATATCTCGCCGAAGAGATCACCTGGAGATGGTGCTTCTTCCTCAATTTGCCTGTCGGCATCGCGCTCGCTGTTCTGCTGCTTGTCGGCCTGCCGCGCCAAAGTCCAAACCTTGGGCTGTTGGCCAAGGCAGATTGGTGGGGAATCGCGGGCATGACGCTGGCGTTCAGCTGCCTGACGGTCGTGTTCGAAGAGGGGCAGCGCGAAGCCTGGTTCGAGTCTCCGATGATCGTGCAGCTGAGCCTCGCCTCGCTCCTCGGGTTCGTCGTGCTGTTCGTGACTCAGAAGACCAGTGCCGACCCGGTCATCAAGCTCTCCTTGCTCCGGAATGGTGCCTTCGCCAGCGCTACGTTGATCGCCCTCGCCGTGGGGGCAGCCACCTACGGCGCGACCTTCATCCTTCCACAGTTCCTGAGCACGATCGCCGGATACAATCCAAGACAGGCGGGCGGCATCATGGCTCTGTCCGCAGTTCCAGTGCTGTTGCTCGTTCCGGTCCTTCCCCGTGTCGTCGGCCGTTTCGACGCGCGGATCATGGTCGCGCTCGGCCTGGTCTTCTTCGCGGCAAGCTGCTTCGTCGACATCGGGCTTAGTCCGGATAGCGCCGGAGGTGATTTCACCATCTCGCAATTGCTGCGGGGCGTGGGACAGATCCTGGCTGCTATGCCGCTCAATCAGGTTTCCATGGCCGCTATCGGTCGCGAAAATGCGGCCGACGGCGCCGGTATCTACAGCATGGCCCGCAATCTCGGGGGCTCGATGGGCCTCGCCTTGAGCGGCGTCGTCATCGACCAGCGCAGCGCTGCCCATTCGGACACCATACGCGAGGCGCTCACGGCAAATTCGATCGCTGGGCAGGCGCGCCTTGCGGTGAGCGGGGTCAGCCAAGGCATCGATGCGGCCACGGCAAAGCTTCGCGCAATATCGCAGCTTTCGAGCCTCATCGAACGCAACGCGCTTGTTATGACCTATAGCGATTGCTTCTGGTTGATGGGCGTTATGATCATCGCGATGACGCCTGTCGTTTTGCTGCTGCGGCAACCCAAGAAGATCGCTGCGGCGGGGCTCGTCGCTTTACACTGAATATGTCATGCGCGCGACATCGCAGTGTCGCGCCGATTGGCAAGCTCAAGACTGCGGTTCGATCCATCACAAGGATCGTACTCGGTGAATGGGCAAGGCAGAGTAAAAGGAGCGCCCAGTGGGCGCCCCTTCGTCATCGTATGTTCGCTTACTGTTGGGCGTTCTGGATCGCAGGCGGAACGTTGCGGATCGTCAGCGCCGGGTTGTGGGCGAAGAAGTTGTGCGGCTCGATGTGGATGGTCTTCCACTCGGTTGACATGACCGGCCAGTCTTCCATGCGCGGGATGTGGTGGAAGCCTGCAGTGAACCAGGTCACGACATCCTTGCCCATCAGGGGCTTGTTCGCCTTCACCCATTCCGGCAGCGTGTCGGAGCCGTCGCTCTGCATGGCAAACTTGCCGCCGGCATACTGCTGGTCCGCATTGTAGACCGTATTCCAAACCGAGTACTCGATGTAGGCATTGCGCTTCATCGGCGGGTCCTTGGCGAAATCGAAGGGACCGTAGGCCACGTCGCCGTGATGGACCATCCAGCCCGGTTCCTGGCCGAGATAGCCTTCGCGGGACGGATCGGAGATCATGAAATAGCGCGGCTTCATCGCCGAGAGCTGGTAGCGAGCTTCCATCTCCGTCTTCGGCATGGTGTGCTGCACTTCCCACATCGACCGGCGCGGGTTCTTCGGATCCACCTTGGAGGGAACGATGTCCATGGTGCCGAAGTGGTTGGCCGGCTGGTCGACGTCGAAGTCGATGCGGAAGTTGAAGTAGTGGTCGTGGTTGGCGGCCACAAGGTTGGGCGCGATCAGCGTGCCGTGGGCGGTGTCCGCAGCGGCGGTCGGATCGTTCATCGAGGTCGATGCGACACCCTTCACCGCATCAAGGCCGGTTGCGCCGATCATGATGCGGATCTGGCCGTCCTGCTGCAGGCGATAGTCCATCAGGTAGTCGTAGTTGCCGACTTCAGAAGCCGTACGCACGACCAGCTCGGTGGCCGGGCGGCCTTCAGCCGGAAGCGGCTTTTCGGGCGTCTGGGCGAAGACCTCGAAGTGACGCCAGGCCGGATCACCGATCGAGCGCTCGAAAACGCAGATCGCATCCGGGATCGTCAGTGGATTGCCCTTGTCGTCGGCAATCGTCGCCGGCAGGAAGGTAGCGTAGCTCGGGCAGTCGACGCCGGCGCGCAGCGGGCTCAGGAACAGGCCGAATCCGTATTCCCCGCTATCCATGTAGGTGCGCCAGTACCAGCCTTCGGTCGGGTCCATGTAGGGCACGAAGACTTCCGACAGGTGCGACTGGTAGATAACCGAACGCCACTTGTCGCCGTCCTTGACGTCGAGGTTGGAAAGCACCAAGCCCGGACGCTTGTCGACGCGGAAGTTGAAGCGCCACAGGTCCCATTCGAGATGGCTGCCTGTGATCTTGTAGTTCGGGCCGCCTTCCTGGGAGAGCGTGGCCATGTTCATCTTCGGGCGCAGCGGCTCGCGAGCCTCCACTTCCTTCTCGGTATAACCCCAATTGTCCTTCGGGCCTTCGATGGCACCGTTGTCTATGACCTTCAGCACTTTCTTCTTGCCGATGTCGTAGACGGCGAAGAGACCTTCAATCGGCTTTGCGTAGTAGTTGGAGCCATCCGGCACACGATAGCAGGGCACCTTCATCAGGCGGGAATTCTTGTATTCCTCAGTGAAGAAGTTTCCGGCCGTCAGCGGCAGGCAGAAGGCCTGCTCCGGCGTCAGGCCGCGCTTCTTCAGGCCCGCCACCATGTCCGGATTCTGCAGCGCGCCGGCCAGCGCGTCCATGAATTCGGTGAAGAGGACCATCGGCTGGCCCTTGATCGGCGTCGTGCTTTCGACCTTGCCGGTGGTGATGTTGACGACGGCTTCCTTGAAGCCCTGCGGGCTCGTCAACTGTACCTTCGCCTCGCGGTCGAGCGGCTTGTCACCGTCCTTCCAGGAAAGCACGTCGGCCTTGGCCGGCTCCTTAAGCTCGATCAGCGGGTAGAGCGTATTGTCGTCCACCACCTTCTCGTCGCGCAGAATCTTGTTGATCTTCTGGTATTCCTCCGCCGTCAGGCCATCCAGCGGATGGGCGAAGGCAGCGGGCGCGCCAAGCGCCAGCACGAGGCTGGCCGAAGCCAGATATCGCTTCATTGTCATAATCTCCTCCCTAGTTATCTCAGGACTTGCATGCTCAAGCGAACACCACCTGGATGTCCGTGTATTCCTCTAGCCCCTCTATGGCGAACTCGACGCCGAAGCCGGAGGCCTTGACGCCGCCGAAGGGCGCGTTCGGCTGGATTGCGCCATGCTTGTTGATCCAGACCGAACCGCATTCCATGCGAGCCGCGACCTTCTTGGCGGCGGTGAGGTCGGAGGACCAGACCGAGCCGCCGAGGCCGTTCGGGCTGTCATTGGCCATACGGATCGCGTCCTCGATGTCCGAATACTTGATCACCGGCAGCGCCGGGCCGAACTGCTCCTCGTCGACCAGCGCATCGCCGTTCGAAAGGCCCGAGACGATGGTCGGCGGGAAGAACAGGCCCTCGCCCGCTTCACCGCCGAGCAGCACCTTGCCGCGGCCCTTGGCGTCGGCGACGAGGCGGCTCACCTTGTCGAACTGCATGCGATTCTGGATCGGCCCGAGAACGCTCGTTTCTTCAAGGCCGTTGCCGACCGGGATATTCTTCGCATAGGCGACCAGCGCCTCGCAGACAGCGTCGTGGATGGATTCATGCACGTAGAGGCGCTTCATAGCAGCGCAGGTCTGGCCGTTGTTGATGAAGGCGCCCCAGAACAGACCTTCGGCGATTGCCGCCGGATCGGCGTCGGGGAGCACGATGCCGGCGTCGTTGCCGCCAAGTTCCAGCGTCAGGCGCTTCATCGTCTCGGCAGCCGAGCGCATGACCTTCTGGCCGGTGGCGCAGGAGCCGGTGAAGACGATTTTGCGGATGTCCGAATGGGCTGCCATGGCGCCGCCGAGGTTGAATTCGCCCGTATCGTCGCCGGTAACGACGTTGAGCACGCCGGCCGGCAGCACTTCGTTCATGATCTCGACGAGGCGCAGCGTCGAAAGTGGGGTCAGCGGCGACGGCTTGACAACCACCGTGTTGCCGGTGCGCAGCGCCGGCATGATATGCCAGATCGCGATCATGACAGGGAAGTTCCATGGCGTGATGGAACCCACGACACCGAGGGGCTTGCGGTGCAGCTCCACGCGGCCCTGCTCGTTGTCCTGAAGCACCTTGACGGGCAGCGAAAGCCCGGTCGTGTAGCCGGCCCAGGCGACCGTGCCGCCGAGTTCCCAGCGCGAGCCCAGGCCGTTCAGCGGCTTGCCCTGTTCGCGGGTCAGAAGTTCCGCGAGTTCTCCGGCATGCGCTTCGATGCGGGCGGTGACGGCGGCACAGGCGGCCTGCAATTCTTCGTCGCTCTTGGCCGACCAAGCCGGAAACGCGGCCTTGGCGGCGGCGACGGCGGCGTCAAGCTCGGCCGCACCCATGTCTGGCGCGCGACCCACTTCCTCGCCCGTCGCCGGGTTCGATACGCTGAAAGTCTTTTGGCCGTTGACCGGCTTACCGTTGATCGTCGCGCTGTGCAGCGTCATGATCGCCTCCTCCCTTCAAGCCCCACCTCATGCAGGACTATTGGCGGGATAGCCTATATGAAGTGCTCGAGCCCCACTTGGACGGGGCCGTCCAGCGCATTGGACAAATCCGTCAATGGCAGCGCTCGACAGGGCTGCGGACAACTGCGCCCGGCGTGATGCCGTATTTTTTGCGGAACTCGCGGTAGAAGTAGGAAAGGTCGTTAAAGCCAGCATCGAAGGCGATGCCCGCGATTCCCTGTCCGCCCTGGCCTTGCTGCGGCGCGCCAAGGCGCGCACGCGCAAGCTCCAGCCGGCGACCGAGCAGCCGGTGGCCGGGCGTCTCGCCGAGCGTCTGGAAATGCCGCTGCAGCATGCGTTCGGAGACATTGAGGCGGCGGGCAAGTTCGCTCGGGCCGAAACCAGGATCGGCGCAGTGGCGATCGATCAGGGCGAGCGCCCGCGACAGCAGCGTTTCGGCCGGCCGCGCTTTCTCCTGGGTCCTGATACCCTGGAGATACGCGCCCATCAGGCAGAAGAAGGCTTCGCCGAGCTGCGTCGTCGCGCCCGGCTCGGCGAGCATTTTCGTCAGCACCGCGCGCATGGCGACCCACAGCGGGTCGTCGCGGCTGATCGCGACGCCACCGGTGCATTCCTTGCCAAAGCGGTGCAGCATTTCGTGGCGCGGCATGTGCAGCGACACCTGGCTGGAGCGTACGCCGTCATAGACAAAGGAGGACGGCAGTACGGAATCGACAAGGAACATATCGCCGGGCAAAAGTGTGGCCGTCTTTTCGCTCTGCTCGACGCGGCAGTGGCCCTCGTCCTGGATCAGAAGGAAGAGATGCTCGCCCGGGTCCTGCCGGATCGAGCGGGTGCTGCGGCTGACATGGCGCGCGTCGAGCCCGACCACGGCCGTCTCGAAGTAGCCGATGCGGCGGCTCGCAACATCACCGGCCATGGTACCGTCGCGGCCCATCGGCTCGAGATCGAAGGCACCGCAAACCTTGCGCAGCTCCGCCTGCAGAATTTCCACCGGAACCGGTTTATGGACTGGTGTTATCAGTGACTGCATCATGCCCTCCCTGGCCTTTGCAGATGGCTTGCATGGGATCGTATCACGTTACCCGTCGCGGGCGCTGGATATGCCTCCACCCCCCTGCCGGCCATCTCCGCCAGAGGCCACGCCCAAGCGGCCGGCAATGCCGCTTCCAGCGGCGCCCGGTGACGGTAGAACATAGTCTCGATGCGGATTTCCTCCCGCGTACGGTCCATAATTGACTGACCGGTCGGTTGATGCAAGTATTTTCTACTGGAGCCGGCTTTCGAATGTGATTGATGCTCACCCTTGGGTACGGCCGCGACTCTCCCACTTTCACCCCCTTCGATCGTGTCGGGACTGGATGGCCTCTTTTGGGTGGACACGGTGGCCAGGCGAGACGGCAGTGCAACCGGCTGGCAGCACTCCTGGACACGCCTAAGCAGCCGCCGTGTTTAAGCTATTGCAACTTCAGCGATCTACAGGAATATTAGTGTTTACTTCGCCGGGGGAGATACGGGTCGTTCATAGGCGAGGCGCACGTGCATTACAGCTGAAGCGTTGAAGCGGTTGAGGCGGCAAAATGCGTGGTAAATTGTATCGAAGCCTACAATTATCGATCACGCTTGCTGCAACGGCAGCGCTATCCGCGTGTGACGGCAGCAAGAACGAATACGTTCCGCCACCGCCGCCGGTGGTCCATGTGGCCCAGCCGCTGGTGCAGCCGGTAACCACCTATTTCGAGCTGACCGGCAATACCGCTGCCTTCAACAGCGTCGACATCGAGGCACGCGTCCAAGGGTTCCTCGACACGATTGACTACCGTGATGGCGCGTCGGTCAAACAGGGTGATCAGCTCTTCTCGATCCAGAGCAATACCTATACGGCGCAGCGCGATCAGGCGCAGGCATCGCTGACTTCCGCGAAAGCCTCCCAGGTCGGGCGTCAGCAGGAGTACCAACGACAGCTCGCGCTCATAAAGCAGCAGGCCACCACCCAGACCAATGTGGACACCGCGACGGCCGCCTATGATGAAGCGAACGCGAACATCCTCAACGCCCAGGCGAGCCTGCAACTGGCGGAGATCAATCTCGGCTATACTCGTGTTCTGGCGCCTTTCGACGGCGTGGTGAGCGCTCATCTCGTGGATGTCGGCGCGCTTGTCGGCGTTGCCGGACCGACCAAGCTTGCCACGATCGTCCAGCTAGATCCGATTTATGTCTATTTCAACGTCAGCGAACCGCAGGTCCTGGCGATCAAGCAGGATTTGGCACGGCAGGGCAAGACATTCCGCGAAGTCGACCTTCCGAATGTTCCTGTCGAGATCGGCCTGCAGGGCGAAGACGGCTATCCGCATAAGGGTCGCCTTGATTATGCGGCGCCACAGGTCGATGCCTCGACGGGTACGATGCAGGTCCGCGGCTTGCTCGACAACAAGGACCGCGCCCTGCTGCCTGGCTTTTTCGCCCGCGTGCGGGTCCCGGTCGGCCATCGCGACGGCGGCATATTCGTCCGCGACGAATCGATCGGTTCCAACCAGCAGGGCAGCTACGTGCTGGTTCTCGGCAAGGATGACGTCATCGAGCAACGCCAAGTCAAGACTGGCCAGCGGCAGGGAAGATTACGGGTGATCGAGGAGGGTCTCGATCCCGGTGACTGGGTGGTCGCCGAAGGTATTCAGCGGGCAATTCCAGGCGCGAAAGTCGCGCCGGAGAAGGTCAAACTGGATCCCGGCGAGGACGCAACCTCTGCTCCCCATGCAACAGTCGTGCCCCGGACCGATACGCCTGCACCCTCTGCTGCGGAAGCAGCCAAGCCATGATCTCGCGCTTTTTCATCGAGCGGCCGGTACTGGCCAACGTTCTCGCTCTGGTCATGGTGCTGATCGGCGCCGTGGCGTTGATCCAGCTGCCCGTCGCGCAATATCCGAACGTCGTTCCGCCGACCGTATCGGTGACGACGCGCTATCCCGGCGCCAGCGCCAAGACCCTTGTCGATACCGTCGCGTTGCCGATCGAGCAGCAGGTGAACGGCGTTCAAGACATGATCTACATGCAATCGACGAGCGCCAGCGACGGCACCTACTCGTTGAACGTCACCTTTGCCATCGGCACCGATCCAGACCAGGCGCAGGTGCTCGTCCAAAACCGCGTGGCAATCGCCATGTCGTCGCTGCCGCAGGCCGTGCAGCTGCAGGGTGTAACCACGCAGAAGAAATCGACGTCCATCCTCGGCTTCGTCACTCTGACCTCGCCGGACAACCGCTTCGACAGTCTCTTCCTCTCCAACTATGCGGTCATCAACCTGCAAAGCGAGCTCTCGCGTCTACCAGGCGTCGGCAGCGTCACGGTTTTCGGCGCGGGCCAGTACGCGATGCGCATCTGGATGGATCCCAACCTTCTGCAGGCACGGGGCCTTGTGCCGAACGACGTGATCTCCGTCGTGCAGCAACAGAGCCAGGAGGTGGCGGCCGGCCAGATCGGCATACCGCCGGTGCCGACCGGCCAGGATTTCCAATACACGCTGAACGTCAATGGCCGCCTCAGCGAGGCGCCCGACTTCGAAAACATCATCGTGAAGGTCGATGCCGAGAACGGTGGCCGCATTACGCGCATCCGGGATATTGGTCGGGTCGAGCTGGGTGCCCAGACCTACAGCCAGACCTTCATGCAGAACGGTCATCCCGCGACCGGCATCGGCATATTCCAGCTGCCGGAAGCCAATGCTCTTACCGTCGCCCAGGAGGTGGGCGTCAAGATGGCCGAGCTCTCCAAGAGCTTTCCGCCGGGATTGCAATACCAGATGCCCTTCGACACCACAAAGTTCGTCACTGCCTCGATCGACGAAGTCTACAAGACGCTTATCGAGGCGGGTGTTCTGGTGCTGATCGTCATTCTCGTTTTCCTGCAGGACTGGCGGGCGACGCTTGTGCCGGCAACCACGGTGCCGGTGACGATCATCGGCGCCTTCGCGGCCATGGCCGCCCTCGGCTTCACCGTCAATCTGTCGACCCTCTTTGCCATCGTCCTTGCCATCGGCATCGTCGTCGACGACGCCATCGTTATCGTCGAAGGCGTCGCTCGCCACGTCGAGAGGGGCCTGCCGGGTCGCGAAGCCGCCGAGAAAGCGATGGATGAGTTGTTAGGGCCGGTGATCGGCATCACGCTGGTGCTGATGTCGGTCTTCATTCCCGCAGCGTTCCTGCCGGGTCTAACCGGGCAGCTCTATCGGCAATTCGCCCTTGTAATTGCCGCCACCGCCCTCATCAGCGCCATCAACGCCATGACGCTGAAGCCGACGCAGTGTGCCCTTTGGCTGCGGCCACCCGTCCCGCCGGAACAGCGCAACTTCTTCTACCGGGCCTTCAACCGCGCCTACGATCCGATCGAGCGCCGTTACGCCGGCCTGATCGGCCGGATGGTGCACCGCAGCGGCCTGATGGTCGTGATAGCGCTTGTGCTAATCGCGGTGGCTGGCTGGGGTCTGGCCCGTCTGCCGACCGCCTTCCTGCCGGTCGAGGATCAGGGCTATGTGCTCATCGGTGCTCAGTTGCCCGACGGAGCCTCCAAGGAGCGAACCGATCAAGTCATGCAACAGGTCGGCACGATCGCCGCGGCGACACCGGGGGTCGAAAACGTACTGACCATCAGCGGCATTTCGGTGCTCGATAACAATGCCAGCCTGCCGAACGCAGGCGTTGTCTATGTCGTACTGAAGGATTGGGGCGCGCGCGAGAAGGAGAAGGGGCAGGACCTACTGTCGATCTACGAGCATCTGAACGGCGCGCTGAAGGAGGTGCTCAACGCCAATACACTTGTGCTCGTGCCGCCCCCAATCCAGGGCATCGGCAATGCCAGCGGCTTCACCATGCAGGTGGAGATCCGCAATGGCGATTTCGACTACCCCCTCCTCGAATCTCTGGCCAACAGCATCGTCAGCAACGGCAACAGCCAGTCCGCTCTACAACGGCTGAGCACCAGCTTCCGCGCAGGCGTGCCGCAATTGGCGGTCACCGTTGATCGGATCAAGGCCGAGACCCTTGGCATTGAAGTCGGCCAGGTCTTCTCCGCGCTTTCCGGCTATGTAGGCTCCAGCTATGTGACGCAGTTCAGCAAATTCGGTCGTACCTTCCAGGTCTATGTGCAGGCCTCACCCGACGCGCGCGTCAGCCCTGAGGACATCCGCAGGCTGATGGTCAAGGCGGGCAACGGCACCATGGTGCCGCTAGGTACCGTGGTCGACGTCACTCCCATGCAGGGCCCGTCCCTGATCAGTCTCTACAACCTCTATCCCAGCGCCACGATCGTTGGCGGGGCGGCGACGGGCTTTAGCTCCGGCCAGGCGCTCGACGTGATGGAGCAGATCGCCAGCAATACACTGCCACCGACCGCTGGCTTCGACTGGACGGCAATGTCCTACCAGGAAAAGGCCGTCGGTTCGCAGATCTACTTCGTCTTCGCACTCGCCATACTGCTCGTCTATTTCGTGCTCGCCGGCCAATATGAAAGCTGGATCCTGCCCCTCGCTGTGCTGCTGGCGGTGCCTCTGGCGCTACTTGGTACGGTCGGCGCACTCATGGCGATCGGCGTTGCCAATAACCTCTATACCCAGATCGGCGTTATCCTGCTGATTGCGCTCGCCTCCAAGAACGCGATCCTGATCGTTGAGTATGCCCGCGAGCAACGCATGCAGGGGATGGAAATCCTGGAAGCAGCCGTGGAGGCGGCGCGCCTGCGCTTCCGCCCGATCTTGATGACATCCTTCGCCTTCATCCTCGGGGTGCTTCCGCTGGTCCTTGCTACAGGCGCGGGCGCCAACGCGCGCCGGTCGATCGGCATCTCCGTGTTCAGCGGCATGCTTGCCTCGACCTGCCTTGCAGTCCTCTTCGTGCCTTCCTTCTATGTCGTTCTTCAGCGCTTCGAGGAATACCTCAAGCGTCGCAAAGCTCCAGCGCCGGCGTCAGCCTCAACCGCCTCCTCGGAAACCGAGGCAAGGGTTGCCTCGGCGGGCTCCGACGGCGCTAGAAAATAGCTGATTCCGATGGCAGCCCATGAACGCTGGTCGCTGGGTGGCCCTCTGCCCTGCTGGAATTCTACGTTAACGGGGGGCGACGCGTTTGCTCCAACGGAGCGAGGCGCTCTGTCCGCATTAGCGAAGCGGCAGCTCTGTCGACGCAGGTAGCGACAAACTCAGCCGTGACCGGCCGCGGGCTGAACGGCGGACCTGACGGACGCCAAAGAGACTATTCTAGTAAAACAAGTATCTTCAGAAGATATTTGGCGGACAGAGAGGGATTCGAACCCTCGGTACGCTTTCACGTACACACGCGTTCCAGGCGTGCGCCTTCAACCACTCGGCCACCTGTCCTTTGGCGGTCTGCATCGGCGAAGATGCAAATCGTCGGAACGGCCGCGATATATACCGATGAATTTCTGTCGATCAACCCAAATCTAACAGTTTTTTGACTTCTTCCGGTAAAAGTGCGCTCACGCCCTCCATTGCAGCTCCACCCCTCCATCACTATCTTTTGTAGAGGTTGACGAATGGCGCGGCTGGCCGGGAAAATGCCTGCCATGTTTGATCGCCGGAGAGTTCGATGCGTTTCCTTTTGCGTTTGACGAGTCTTGTCGCGCTGGCCGTTGCCGTCATCGCCGGAACGGTCGATGCCATCCAGTCCGTTGCCGCCTCTTCCGTGGTCATTACCCCCGTGGGCGACGCATGGCAGGACCTCAGCCCCTCCTCGCTGGAAAGCCTGCAATCGAGCATCGCCTATTATATCCACCCGCGCTTTTACACGCTTGCCTTCCAATGGCTGATGCTTCAGCCAGCATTCGCCGTGTTCCTGGTGTTATCGCTGCTGTTGTGGATGGCAGGCTACAAAAGATCGCCTGCGGCTGGCCGATTTGCAGCATAACAAATAGCGTCGACCAGTTCCGGGGTTGGCTAGAAAAATCGCAACCCAACGATGATTTTGTGCAAAAAACAGCCCGCCTGAGCTGATTTTTGGCAATTGCGGCAAATTTTTACCAGTCGAAAAATTTCTCGTGAATTTTTTTTTGAGCCATGCAAGGATGCGCCCAGCCAGGCCTCCGGGGGGAGGTCGGTGGTTCCGCAGACATGCCTGAAACAGGCTTGCGGGAGGACCCAAACAAATAGAAACAATAGGGCTGCAACTCATGAAAAAATCCCTTCTGACTCTCCTGGCCGTGGCTGCCATGTCCACAACGGCGCTGGCCGCGGACGTCAAGCCGGCGCTCGTTTACGGCACCGGCGGGAAGTTCGATAAGTCTTTTAACGAAGCAGCCTTTAATGGCGCTGAGAAGTTCAAGAAAGAAACCGGTATCGCCTATCGCGACTTCGAGCCGACCGGTGACACGCAGGGCGAGCAGGCAATCCGCAACTTCGCAAGCCGTGGCTTCAACCCGGTTATTGCCGTCTCCTTCGCCTGGACCTCGGCCATCGAGAAGGTCGCAGCTGAATTCCCCGACACGAAGTTCGTCATCGTTGACGCCGTCGTCGACAAGCCAAACGTTCGTTCGGTCGTTTACAAGGAAGAAGAAGGCTCCTTCCTCGTTGGCACTCTCGCAGGCCTCGCATCGAAGTCCGGCAAGGTCGGCTTCGTCGGCGGCATGGACATCCCGCTGATCCGCAAGTTCGAATGCGGCTACGAGCAGGGCGCACGTTCCGTCAAATCCGATATCGAGGTGTTCCAGAACATGACCGGCACGACGGGCGCTGCCTGGAACGACCCGGTCCGTGGTGGCGAACTCACCAAGAACCAGATCGATCAGGGCGCTGATGTCATCTACGCGGCAGCAGGTGCGACGGGCCTCGGCGTGTTGCAGACGGCCGCTGACAACAAGAAGCTCTCGATCGGCGTCGACAGCAACCAGAACCACCTGCATCCGGGCTCCGTCCTGACCTCGATGGTCAAGCGCGTCGACCTTGCCGTCTACAACGGCTTCAGCGACGTCAAGGGCGACAAGTTCACGGCCGGCGTCCTGGCGCTCGGCGTCAAGGAAGACGGCGTTGCCGCCGCCATGGACGACAACAACAAGGCGCTGATCACGCCTGACATGCAGGCCGCGCTCGACAAGGCCAAGGAAGGCATCATTGCGGGAACCATCAAGGTTCACGACTACACGACGGACAATGCTTGCCCGAAGTGATCCGTGACTGAGACGGGCGTATGGCGGAGTCGCTCCGTCATACGCCCTTTTCGTATTTGGAGCCTGCTGTGACAGACACGCCCGCTATCGAACTTGTGGGCATCGACAAGAAATTCGGTGCCGTTCACGCCAACAAGGACATCAATCTTACCGTCGCCAAGGGTACGATTCACGGCATCATCGGGGAAAACGGTGCCGGCAAATCGACCTTGATGTCGATCATCTATGGTTTCTACCATGCCGATAGCGGCGAGATCCGCGTCAACGGCAATCCCGTCACCATCAAGGACAGCCAGGCTGCAATCGCAGCCGGGATCGGGATGGTGCACCAGCACTTCATGCTGGTCGATAATTTTACCGTGCTTGAGAACGTCATGCTTGGTGCCGAAGGCGGCGCGCTGCTCGCCAGGGGCGTTTCTTCCGCGCGCGCCGAGCTGCGCCGCCTGGAGAAGGACTACGGCCTCGAAGTGAACCCGGATGCGCTGATCGAAGAGCTTCCGGTCGGGCTACAGCAACGCGTCGAGATCCTCAAGGCCATGTACCGCGGCGCCGAAATCCTGATCCTCGACGAGCCGACGGGCGTGCTGACACCTGCTGAAGCGGACCATCTTTTCAAGATCCTTCGCGTCCTTCGCGACCAGGGCAAGACCGTCATTCTGATCACCCACAAGCTGCGCGAGATTATGGCGATCACCGACACGGTGTCGGTCATGCGCCGCGGCGAGATGGTGGCGACCCGCAAGACCTCCGAAACCACGGTCGAGGAGCTTGCCGAACTGATGGTCGGTCGCCGAGTCCTGCTGCGCGTGCAGAAGGGTGAAGCCAATCCGGGTAAGGTGATCCTGTCGGTTCGCAATCTCACGGTCAAGGACAACCGCGGCGTCATCATGGTCGACAACGTATCCTTCGACGTCCGTGCCGGCGAGATCGTCGGCATTGCCGGCGTCGCCGGCAATGGGCAGTCCGAATTGCTGGAGGCGATAGCAGGCATCCGCAAGCCGCATTCCGGCGAGATCTTCCTCGACGGTCAGCCGATCGACAAAGCCGATCCGGCGCGGTTGCGCGAGCTCGGCCTAGCCCACATCCCCGAGGACCGGCATCACATGGGGCTGGTGCTGAAGTTCGAGGAGTACGAGAATTCCGTTCTCGGCTACCACCGCAATCCCGGCTACAGCAAGGGCCCGCTGCTCGATCTCGACGCGATCCGCAGGGACGCCATGGAGAAGATCGAAAAATACGACATCCGCCCGCCGAACCCGCGGCTGAAGACCGCGAACTTCTCCGGTGGCAACCAGCAGAAGATCGTCGTCGCCCGCGAAATCGAGCGCGATCCGACGGCGCTGATCATCGGCCAGCCGACGCGCGGCGTCGATATCGGCGCCATCGAATTCATCCACCGCCGGATCATCGAGATGCGCGATGCGGGCAAGGCGATCCTGCTCGTCTCCGTCGAGCTCGACGAAATCCGCGCCCTTTCAGACCGTATCCTTGTCATGTTTGCCGGCCATGTCGTCGGCGAGAAGACGCCCGATGCCGGTGAACAGACCCTCGGCCTGATGATGGCCGGCATTGCCGCGTGAGGCCTTGATGAGCACTGCTTCAGTTCCACTTCCAAATTGGATCAACTACGGCCTCATTCCGCTGTTGAATCTGCTTGTCGCCTTCCTGATCTCCGGCTTCGTCGTCTGGCTGATCGGCGAAAGCCCGCTTGCGGCCCTGTCGCTGCTGATCGAGGGCGCACTCGGCAGCGGCGAAGGCATTGGTTTTACGCTCTATTATGCGACGAGCTTCATCTTCACCGGCCTCTCCGTTGCGGTCGCCATTCATGCTGGTCTGTTCAACATCGGTTCGGAAGGGCAGGCGTATCTTGGCGGTCTCGGCTGCGCGCTGGTTGCGCTGGCGCTCGACCACTATGTCCCCTGGTATGTCACCATGCCGGTGGCCGTGGTGGGTGCCGGCCTGTTTGGCGCCGCCTGGGCCTTCATCCCCGCCTTCCTGCAGGCAAAGCGCGGCAGCCACATCGTCATCACCACCATCATGTTCAACTATATCGGCGCGGCGCTGATGGTGTATCTGCTGGTGCACGTTCTGATCGTCCCCGGCAAGATGGCGCCGGAAACCCGCACCTTTCTGGAAGGCGGCCAGTTGCCGAAACTCGGCTGGCTGATGAACCTGTTCGGTGCCAAGCTCGGCGCAGCACCGTTCAACGTCTCGTTCCTCATTGCCCTCGTTGCCTCCTATTTCGTCTGGCTGCTGATCTGGCGCACCAAGCTCGGCTTCGAGATGCGCACCCTTGGCGTCAGCCACAGCGCGGCGGCCTATGCCGGCATCCCGTACGCCCGCATCGTCCTGACCGCGATGCTGTTGTCAGGGGCGCTCGCCGGCATGATGGCGTTGAACCCGGTCATGGGATCCTCGGCCCGCCTGCAGGTCGAGTTCGTGGGCGGCGCCGGTTTCGTAGGCATCGCCGTGTCGCTGATGGGGAGAAATCATCCGGTCGGGATCATCTTCTCGGCGATCCTCTTTGGCATCCTCTATCAGGGTGGCGATTGGATCTCCTTCGAGATGCCCAACATCACGCGCGAAATGATCCTGGTCATTCAGGGTCTTGTTATCCTCTTCGCCGGTGCGCTCGAATACATGTTCCGCCCCGCGATGGTTCGCGTCTATCAACAGTTCAAGGCCGCGTGAGGGGAACGGACGATGGATTATTATGACATCTTCATCAGCGTTCTGAGCTCCACGATCCGTCTGTCGATCCCGCTGATCTTCACGGCGCTGGCTGGTCTGTTCTCCGAACGCGCCGGCATCTTCGATATCGGCCTCGAGGGTAAAATGCTCGGCTCTGCCTTTGCGGCAGCCTGCGTCGCCTACCTGACGGACTCGGCATGGCTCGGCCTCGGTGCTGGCATCATTTGCTCCGTGGCGCTCAGCCTCGTCCACGGCTTCGCCTCGATCACCAATCGCGGCAACCAGATCATCTCGGGCGTTGCGATCAACTTCTTCGTCGCCGGTATCACAATCGTCCTTGGGGGCGCCTGGTTCGGCCAGGGCGGCCGTACGCCACAGCTAACTCAGGAAGCCCGCTTTGCGCCGATCGTGCTGCCGGGCGCCGATGCCGTCCGTGAAGTTCCGATCATTGGCCCGCTCTACGCGAACGTGATCTCAGGCAACAATATCCTGACCTACCTCGCTTTTCTTGCGGTTCCGCTTTCTTGGTGGATCCTCTATCGCACCCGCTTCGGCCTGCGGCTGCGCGCCGTCGGCGAAAATCCGGGCGCGGTCGATACGGCCGGCATTTCGGTGGGCTGGCTGCGCTATCGCGCGGTCATGTGCGCCGGCATCCTCTGCGGCTTCTCGGGGACCTATCTGTCGATCGCGCAGTCGGCTGCCTTCATCAAGGATATGTCGGCCGGTAAGGGCTACATTGCACTTGCGGCACTGGTCTTTGCGAAGTGGAGACCGGTGCCCGTCATGTTCGCCTGCCTGCTCTTCGGCTTCCTCGATGCGCTGGCAAACTTCATGCAGGGCAAGCAGGTTCCGCTGATCGGCGAAGTGCCGGTACAGATCTTCCAGGCATTGCCCTATATCCTGACCTGCATCCTGCTCGCCGGCTTCATCGGCGTGGCAATCCCGCCGAAAGCGGGTGGTGTGCCCTATACGAAGGAACGCTGAGAACATGTCCCACGATCTTTTCGAGGCCGCTCGCGGTGCCATGGCTTTCGCTCATGCCCCCTACTCGAAGTTCCCCGTCGGCGCCGCGATCCGCGCCGAGGACGGCAAGATCTACACCGGCGCCAATATCGAGAACCTGTCTTTCCCGCAAGGATGGTGTGCGGAGCCAACCGCCATCAGCGCCATGATCATGGCCGGCGCCAAGAAGATCGTTGAAATGGCCGTGATCGCCGAAAAGCTGCCGCTCTGCCCGCCCTGCGGCGGCTGCCGGCAGAAGATCTCGGAGTTCGCCTCCAAGGACACGAAGATCTACCTCTGCGATGAGGTCGGCGTGAGGAAGACGATGACCATGGAAGAGTTGCTGCCGTTCAGCTTCGAGACCGAACTCGGATGAGTGCCGCTCTCGACGTGCTTGCCGGAAGGCTCGGCGGCCTTTCGCCGCGCTACGGCATCGTGCTTGGTTCCGGTCTCGGCTCGCTGGTCGGCGAGATGACTGATGCGCATCGCATCCCTTATCACGACTTGCCGGGCTTTCCTGTTAGCGCGGTTTCGGGCCACGCCGGAGAAGTCGTCGCGGGTTTGCTTGGCGGTGTGCCCGTCATCATGCTGTCCGGTCGCGTCCATTTCTACGAGAAGGGCGATGCCAGCGCGATGCGGCTGCCGATCGAGGTGCTCAAAGGTCTAGGCGTCGAGACGCTAGTCCTGACCAATTCCGCAGGGTCGCTCCGAGACGACATGCCTCCTGGCTCGGTGATGCAGATTAGCGATCACATCAACTATTCCGGCATGAATCCGCTGATCGGCGAGGAAAGCGATCGTCGTTTTGTCGGCATGACGAGTGCTTATGATGCAGCTCTCGCCGACAGGATGCGCAATGCTGCGGAGAAGCTCGGTATCGCCTTGTCGCAAGGCGTCTACATGTGGTTCTCGGGCCCAAGCTTCGAAACACCCGCCGAAATCCGCATGGCCCGTATCCTCGGCGCCGATGCCGTCGGCATGTCGACCGTGCCGGAAGTGATTATCGCGCGAATGCTTGGCTTAAGGGTTGCGGCGGCGTCTGTAATCACCAACTATGGAGCCGGCATGACCGGCGGCGAACTGAGCCATGAGGAGACCAAGGATATGGCTCCGATCGGCGGTGCGCGCCTCGCCGCCATACTGAAGGAAATGATTGCAGGAGAACGCGAATAATGACCAACCATTCCAGCAAGGAAACGGCCGCCGTCGCCCTCTCCCTCCTCGATCTTACCAACCTCAAGGATGACTGCACCGAGGCGCAGATCGACGCGCTGTGTGCGTGCGCCCAAACCCCCTATGGCAACACGGCGGCGATCTGCATCTGGCCGCGCTTCGTTGCCCGCGCTCGCGCAGTTCTCGGCACGGGTCATCCGGTGCGGATTGCAACTGTGGTCAATTTCCCGTCGGGCGATATGGAAGTGGCCGACGTTGCCGCCGAAACACGCGAGGCGATCGCCGACGGCGCCGACGAAATCGACCTCGTCATCCCCTATCGCAAATTCATGACCGGGAGCGGCAAGGCTGTCACCGACATGGTTGCGGCGGTCCGAGCCGAGTGCAAGGACCCGATCCTGCTGAAGGTCATTCTCGAGACCGGCGAGATAAAGGATGCGGCGCTGATCCGTCGTGCCTCCGAACTCGCCATCGAGGCGGGTGCCGACTTCATCAAGACCTCCACCGGCAAGGTCGCCGTCAATGCGACCCTGGAAGCTGCCGACATCATGCTGCGGGTCATTCGCCAGAGCGGCCGCAAGGTCGGCTTCAAGCCGGCGGGTGGCATCGGTTCGGTGGCAGACGCAGCGCTTTACCTGAGCCTTGCAGAAACGATCATGGCGCCGGACTGGCCAATGCCATCCACGTTCCGCTTCGGCGCATCCGGATTGCTCGACGACATTCTTGCCGTGCTCAGCGGCACGCAATCCGCGCCCGCCGCTGCATCGAGCTATTGAGATGATCCCCCAGGAGATCATCCGCCAGAAGCGAAATGGCGGAACGCTTTCCGAAGAGGATATCCAATCGTTCATTGCCGCACTTGTGGCCGGTCAGCTCTCCGAGGGGCAGATCGGCGCCTTCGCCATGGCGGTCTGGTTCAAGGGTATGTCGCGCGACGAGGTCGTGGCGCTGACGCTGGCAATGGCCCGCTCGGGCGATACACTGAGCTGGGCAGACATAGACAGACCTATTGCCGACAAGCACTCGACAGGCGGCGTCGGGGACAATGTTTCCCTGATGCTCGCACCGATCGCGGCAGCGTGCGGCCTCGCCGTTCCGATGATATCAGGGCGTGGTCTCGGCCATACCGGCGGGACGCTGGATAAGCTCGAAGCCATTCCTGGCTATACCATCACCCCTGACGCAACAGTTTTCCGCAAGGTCGTGAAGGATGTCGGCTGCGCCATCATCGGCCAAACCGGCTCCCTCGCTCCAGCCGACGGCAAGCTTTACGCTGTCCGGGATGTGACGGCGACCGTTGACTCGATTCCCCTCATCACCGCCTCGATCCTTTCGAAGAAGCTTGCGGCCGGACTGCAGACGCTGGTGCTCGACGTCAAGGTCGGCACGGGCGCGTTCATGGCCGAGCCTGACGATGCCGAGATGCTGGCCCGCGCCCTTGTCGATGTCGCCGACAGTGCAGGCGTCAGGACATCGGCCCTGATTACCGACATGAACCAGCCGCTGGCGGATGCTGCCGGAAGCGCCGTCGAGATCCGAAACTGTCTGGATTTTCTAGCGGGCAAAAAGAAGAACACCCGCTTGGAGGCTGCCGTGCTGGCTTTCGCAGCCGAGATGCTGGAGAAGTCAGGTGTGGTGTCGTCACTTCAGGACGGTGAGGCAAAAGCCGTGGACGCGCTTTCTACGGGCAAGGCCGCCGAAAGCTTTGCCCGCATGGTCAGCCGCCTCGGCGGCCCCTCGGATCTGTTGGAGGCGCCGGACAAGTACCTCGTCGAGGCGCCGCTGACGAAACCTGTCCCCGCACCTCGGTCCGGTTGGCTTTCCGGCTGCGACGTACGGGAGATCGGCATGACCGTCGTCGACCTCGGTGGCGGACGGCGTCATCCCGCCGACAGGATCGATCATCGCGTCGGGATATCCGACATTCTGCCGCTTGGCACGCGTGTAGAGAAAGGCGACCCCATCGCGCTTGTGCATGCCTCAAGCGCGGATTCAGCAGATGCGGCGGTTGCCGCCCTCGCCAAACATTACCGGATCGACGAACACCAGCCTGCCACCCCCGCCGTCATTTACGAGCGCATCGTGGCTCTTTCAGCAAGCTAAGGATCGCGTTCCGAAAAGGAGGCAGGCTTCGCCAGGGAAGCGCATCCATCCCCTGAGAGCCAGTAACCACGACCTCAACGGCTATTTGTCATCAAAAACAACCAGGGGATGTTTGGAAGGCAAACAATTTCGCCCTTACGATGAGTTCGCCGTTTACTTGCATCGGAATTGCGCAGAATATTAGCGTATGGGAGGAAGCCTTCGGCCCTCACTCTCTGTAAATTGCGCTCGAACGGCTTTCCTTGACTCAAGGGAGGACTAATCATGAGGCGGACTTTGCTGTACGCGGTGTCAGCCGCGCTACTATCGCTCGGCGTCTCGCATGCATTTGCGCAGTCGGGCAGCGTCGAGAAAGCAGTTGGCGGCTATAATTTTGCCGAAGCTGCCAAGGAAGATCCCAACACGAAGAACTTCCATTCGGCGGACGGTCATTTGACCTTCGCGATCGTGACTCATACGGCAGGCAATGGCTTTTTTGATCCCGTCTATGTCGGCGCAACCGTCGCCGGCAACATGATCGGCGCCAAGATCCTGCTGCTCGGCTCGGAATCGCCAGTTGACGATCCGGCGCGCGCAATCGAGATCCTCAACCAGATCGTCCAGGATCCGACGATCGACGGCATCATTATGACGACGCCGCAGGTCGGCGCCTACAACGACATCGTCAAAGCTGCCGAGGCGGCGGGCATACCGATCGCCACAACCAACTCATTCGATGCAACCATCCTGCATCGCAGTGCCATCAGCCATACTGGTCAGGACGCATCGGCCGCGGCAATCGGCGGCGAGGCTCTTGCCAATTGTGTGATTGCGAGCGGCGCAACCAGCGGCTCGATTCTGTTGCCGTCGTCAACTGCGATGGGCAACATCGAGGTCAACAACCGGGTCACCTCCGCTTTCAACGCCATCGTCAAAACATTGAAGGAGGCCGGCAAGCTTGACGCTTTCAAGGTTGACGCTGGACCGGAGAACGTCGGCATCGACACGAACCCCAACGATCCGGTCAACGCGCTTGTTTCGCTCTTCGAATCCCGTGGTGACGTGGTCGGTGCCTTCACCGCCAACAACGTCTTCACGCCACCGCTCGTCAAGGCCGTCGCACAGATGGGCAAGACCGGCAAGCTCTGCGCATTCGGGTTCGACCTCGGCCCGGCACAGCAGGAGGGAATCGCCGCCGGAAACCTGACCGGTTCGCTGGGACAGCAACCCTTCCTGCAGGGCTTCTGGCCTGTCATGCAGCTTTACCTGCAGATCGATCGCGGCATTTCCGCCGCCAACCTGGACACGCGTGCCCAGTTGGTGACGAAGGAGAACGTCGCAAAGGTTGGCAAGCGCTTCGAAAACTAACGCTCCGAAACGCCTGAAATCGACGCGGGAGGTGCAAGCCTCCTGCATCGCGACGGCGAGATTGATCGGCAGACACCATGGCGCCCACGACGACATCGCTAGGCCGTGCGCCGCCCCAGCTCGTCGGCGGATGGGAGGCTGGGCTGCTGATCTTCCTCGCCTTGCTCTACCTCGGCGGGGCGATCGTCAATCCGGCCTTCTTTGGATCAACGGAGGCCCTGTTGGCGCTACTTCGCGACACGTCCCGTGTCGGGATAATCGCGGTCGGAATGACCTTTGTCATCGCCAACAAGGACCTGGATCTTTCGGTCGGCTCGACCTACGGCCTGATCGCTGTCGTTTTTGCGAGGCTCTTTGCGTCTGATGTTCTCGACTTCGGCGTCATCGAGTCGGTGATCTTCTGTGTGCTGCTCGGCACGGTGATTGGCCTCGGCAACGGCGTCCTCGTGACGATGCTGAAAGTGCCCGCGTTCATTGCAACGCTGACGATGCTCTTTATCGGTCGAGGCTTCGTTCTTGCGCTCACGCATGGCCAAGCGATCTACTACTCCGGCAAGGCGGCAGACTATCCGCTCTTCTTTCATCTCGGAGAGATCAACGCTCTCGGCTTCAATAACCAGATCGCGATCTTCCTCCTCGTAGCTGTCATCGGCGCCTATGTGCTTGCCAAGACCCGCTGGGGCTATGAGACCTTCGCGACCGGCGGCAACGAGCAGGCCGCAGCCTATGCCGGCATCAACACCCAGTGGGTGCGAATTCGCGCCTACCTGATCTCGTCGCTCTGCGCGACCCTTTCCGGTCTTCTGGCAGCGGCGCAGGACAAGGGCGTCACCCCTCTTTACGGCGTCGGCTGGGAGCTTACCGTGATCGCATCTGTCGTCATCGGCGGTGCGTCGATCCTTGGCGGGCGCGGGCGCGTGCTCGGGTCCTGCCTTGGCGCGACAGTCGTTGTGCTGATCGACAAGGTGCTGCGCGAAGGTTGGCCGATCACGCGGACCGTCATCATCGATGGAGAGAGCGTTGCCGTCGGCGCCAGGTTCACCTTGCCAGCCGGTGCCGTCATGGTCTTCCTGGGGCTGCTTCTGGTCGTGGCCGTGCTGATCGAGCCCTTCCTCATTCGACGCCAGATCGCGGCCCGGCTCTGGGCCTGGCTCCGCGGTCGGCCACCGCCGCCGGCCTACGAAACCGGCGGCGTCGCTCTGGAAGGCGTGCAGACCAAAGGGGCGATGGCGGCCGACATGGCGCTCTCGGCCACGGGGCTCGGCAAGTTCCTTGCGCGGCGCGACGCACTCGCCATCATCCTGACGGTGCTGCTCTGGCTGACCGGCCTGGCGCTAAGGCCGGACTACTGGTGGAACCTGCCCAACACCTTCGCGATCCTGCTCAACTACACAGAGCTGGCGCTCGTTACCGTCGGGCTCACCTATGTCATTGCGGCCGGTGATATCGATCTCTCCGTTGGCTCGGTGCTTGCGCTCGCCGGCAGCACGGCCGCCTATTTCCTCAAGGTGCTGGGCGCCGATCCATTCACTGCCGTGGCGATGGGTCTGCTTGCGGGGACGGCTGCCGGCCTTGTCAATGCCGTCATCACCGTCGGCTTCAAGCTGCCCGCCTTCATTGCCACGCTCGGCATGTTCTACATTGCCCGGGGTCTTGCCGCTTGGTTTGTCGCCGGCCAGCAGCTGACCGGCTGGCCGGAAGGCTACAACCTGCTTGGCCGCAAGGTGAACGACGTTGTCCTGCATTTCGGTGTTTCGCTGCCCCCGGGGATGATCCGTACGGTAGCCGAGGTCGTCAGCATCCAGACGATCTTCATGTTTTTCGTCGCCCTGATCGCCGGCATTGTGCTTGCCTACACACCATTTGGGCTGAAGGTCTGTGCAGCAGGCGGCAATGTCCGCGCTGCCGCCTATGCCGGCATCAATACCAACCGTGTTCGCTTCATTGCACTTGTACTGTCCGCGTTCTGCGCAACCATGGCCGGGATCATCAACGTCGCTTATTTCCGCAGCTTCAACCCGGTTGCCGGCCAGTTCCGCGAGCTTGACGCCATCGCCTCCGTGATCATCGGCGGCGGATCAATCTTCGGCGGCTACGGCACGATGATCGGCTCGCTTGCAGGCGCGGCTGTAATAACGCTTGTCCGCGCGCTCCTGCAACTCAATGTCCAAGGCTTCAGCATGCCCCAGCACTGGATCAATGTCTTCATCGGGGTCATCCTCATTGTGGCAGTGCTGATCGACATATGGGTGCGGCAGGCCAATATCTTTGCGCGCCTGCGCGGCCGTTTCACGACAGCAGCACGAACGGGAGAAGCCATCCATGGCTGACGTGACGCCTTCGCGGCCGATTGTGGAAATGCGGGGCATCGAAAAGGCCTTCGGAGCCGTGCAAGCGCTCCGCAAAGTCGATCTCGTGCTCTATCCCGGGGAGATTCTTGGCCTGGTCGGGGACAACTCTGCCGGCAAGTCGACGCTGATGAAGATCCTCACAGGCGCCTATCAGCGCGACTCCGGCGAAATCCTGGTGGCGGGGCAGCCGGTCTCTTTCAAAAGCCCGCACGAGAGCCGCGACGCAGGGATCGAGATGATCTATCAGGACTTCGCGCTCTGCGGGAACATGGATGTCGGCCAGAACATTTTTCTCGGCCGCTGGCCCCTCAGAGGCCTCTTCGTCGATCGGAGGAAGATGTATGCCGAGGCGGACAACGTGTTGAAGCGCCTCAAGGTCGACGTGAATTCCGTCTATCAGAAGGTCGAGAGCCTGTCGGGCGGCCGCCAGCAGTCCGTGGCGATCGCCCGCGCGATCTCCTTCGAGCCGCGCGTCGTCATTCTCGACGAGCCGACCGCCAATCTTTCGGTCATGGCGACCGAGCGGCTGCTCGAAACCATGCTGGAACTGAAGAAACAAGGCGTTGCCCAGATCATCATCTCACACCGCCTCGTCGACATTTTCGCCGTCGGCGATCGCGTCATGGTCCTCAAGCGCGGTGAATATGTCGGTGACCGCTACGTCAAGAACACCGACGAGCACGAGGTCCTGGAGATAATTGTCTCCGGCACCCGGGAGAGCGCGCTGACGGCCGACGAGGCAAGAAACCGGCCATCGACGCCCTGACGCCTATTGCTTCAAACTGAGCGATCCATCGGCAACGGAATAGGAAGCGAGCTTGCGCAGGAAGCTCATGCCGACGAGCGTGGAGGACAGGGCGCCATCCTTCAGCACAAAGGCCTCCACATCACGCACGCGGATGCCGCCAATCTCCACCCGATCCAATGTCACGTGCGCTGCCTTCGTCTTCCCGTTGGCTGTGTCGACCGAGTAGCGGAAATCAAGCTGGTTGCCCGTATAACCCAGGCGTCGAGCGAAGCTCTCATTCAGAGCGACGTAGGTCGCGCCGGTATCGATCAGGCCCTGCACCTGACGACCATTGATTCTGAAATCGCCGGAATAGTGGCCTTGAGCATCAGCCCGCAGTCGCATTGTGCCGCCACTTGCCGCGGCTCGCCCCTGTTCTGCATTGCCGGTTACGAAATTGGCCGAGGCGACCACTTCGCCGCTGCGTTTTCCCACGAGGGTCGGTATCTGTGTTGCAAGCACCGCAGCCACGCTTGCAAAAATGACGGTACGCACGAGCATCGGGACAGAAATCCTTCCTGTATAAACCCCGCGTCATGCGTGGCCATGCTTACACGTCCTACGCCCTAATCGCTGACAAGTTGCTAATGCCGGTAAAGCAAATGGTCCGGCACGCGTGTCCGGACCTTCGACTGCATCCGAATGGTAAACAGATGACGAATTACTTCGTGCCGTACATGCGATCGCCGGCATCGCCGAGACCAGGCATGATGTAGCCCTTCTCGTTCAGATGGCTATCGATCGAGGCGGTGAAGACGGGCACATCTGGATGCGCCTCGCGGAAATTCTTGATGCCCTCGGGCGCGGCGAGAAGGCAGAGGAAGCGAATGTTATGGGCGCCGCGCTCCTTGAGCTTGTCGATCGCCGCGATCGACGAGTTGCCGGTGGCGAGCATCGGGTCGACGACGATGATCAAGCGTTCGGAGATATCCTCGGGAGCCTTGAAGTAATACTCGACCGGCTGCAGCGTTTCATGGTCACGGTAGACGCCGATATGCGAAACGCGCGCCGACGGCACGAGGTCGAGCATGCCTTCGAGAAGGCCGTTGCCGGCACGGAGGATCGAAGCAAAGACGAGCTTCTTGCCTTCCAGGATCGGCGACTCCATCGTCTGCAGGGGCGTCTCGATGGTCTCCATGGTGAGTTCGAGATCACGGGTCACTTCGTAGCAGAGCAAGGTGGAGATTTCGCGCAGGAGCCGACGGAAACTCCCGGTCGATGTCTCCTTACGCCGCATGATCGTGAGTTTGTGCTGCACAAGCGGGTGATCGATGACCGTTACGCCGTCCATGGCCGAGCCTTCCTATCGTTGTTCTTATCGGATGTTTCTTCCATGGAAATTGCCTTCACCGCAAGAGCGGAGGCAATTTTGCAGCATCGATCCCCAGGGCTAGCCGGATTACATCCGGGCGAAGAGCGCCTGTCGCGTCGGCTCGTCGACGAAAGCAGCCTCAATTCCCGTGCGGGTCATCTCGTTGATCGCCGCATCGCTGAAACCGAAGGCGTCGGCGGCCAATTCGTACTCGCGCTTCAGCGAAGTATGGAAGAAGGGCGGGTCGTCCGAACTGATCGTCACGCGAACACCTGACGCCTTGAGCTTTCGCAACGGATGAGAAGCGAAATCCGGAAAGACGTTCAGCGCAATATTGGAGCCGGGGCATACCTCCAGCACCGTTCCGAGATCGGCGAGCCGCTTGACGAGATCAAGGTCCTCGATCGCCCGGACGCCATGGCCGATCCGGGAAGGCCTGACAACGTCGAGCGCATCGGCGACGCTGAACGCACCGCACACCTCGCCGGCGTGAATGGTAAGGCCGAGGCCTGCATCGCGCGCGATGTCGAAGGCGCGCGCATAATCGGCAACCCGACCCATCCGTTCCTCGCCTGCAAGATTGAAGCCAGTGATTAGCGGATTCTTCGCTTTGGCAGCATATTCGGCGGCACCGATGACACTCTCCGGGCCGAAATGACGCTCTCCGGTGACGATCAGGCGTGCCTCGATGTCGCTTTTCGCCTTTGCACGACGCATACCTTCGCACACGCCCTCGATGTAGGCATCCGCTCCAAGCCCGATCCGCTTGCCGTGATCGGGGGAGACGATCAGCTCGCTGTAGATCGTACCGACCGCGGCAAGCTCATCGAGATAGGTTTCCGTCAGCAGTGCGTAGTCTTCCTCGGTCTTGTAGACCTCCGAGACCTTGTCGTAACACTCCAGAAAGCTCGCGAAATCATGCCAGACATAGGTGCCGTCAGCGAGGTAGGGGCTGATGTCGATGTTATACTTGCGAGCCTGCGCCAAGGTGAGCGTCGGCGGCGCCGCTCCTTCCAGATGGCAGTGCAGCTCGACCTTCTTCAAATGCGACGTCATAGAAAGCTTCTCCCGTGCGCGCCCGCCGGAATGCGCAGATGGCGGGCAATCGTCTCGCCGATATCCGCATAGGTGGTACGAATGCCAATATCGCGAGAACGCAGTCCCGGCCCATAGGCAATGATCGGCACGCGCTCGCGCGTGTGATCGGTGCCGCGCCACGTCGGATCGCAGCCGTGGTCGGCGGTCAGGATGACGAGGTCGCCGGGCTTCAACTTGCCACCCACTTCGGGAAGCCTGCCATCAAAGGCCTCAAGCGCTGCGGCATAGCCGGCGACATCCCGGCGATGGCCGTAGACCATGTCGAAATCTACAAAATTGGTGAAAACCAGTTCGCCATCCTCGGCGGAATCCATCGCCGCAAGGCTTGCGTCCATCAAAGCCTCATTGCCATTGGCCTTGATCACCCGCGAGACGCCCTTATGCGCGAAGATGTCGCCGATCTTGCCGATGGCATGGACCTTGCGCCCTTCCTTGACCAGCCGGTCGAGAAGTGTCGGTTCCGGCGGCGGCACCGAAAAGTCGCGACGGTTTCCGGTGCGCTGAAACTTGGAAGCGGTTTCGCCGACGAATGGTCGTGCGATGACGCGGCCGATATTGTAATGATCGAGCAGAGCCCGGGCGATCGTGCAGAAGGTCATGAGCCGGTCGAGGCCGAAATGCGTCTCATGCGCGGCAACCTGGAAGACAGAGTCGGACGAGGTGTAGCAGATCGGCTTTCCGGTCCGGATATGCTCTTCGCCGTGGCGGGCAATGATGTCGGTACCAGAGGCGTGGCAGTTGCCGAGTATCCCGGGAATGTCGGCCGCCCTGCAGAGCGCCTCGACAAGCTGCGGCGGAAAGGCATCGCCTTCTGTCGGAAAGTAACCCCAGTCAAACGTTACCGGCGTTCCGGCGATTTCCCAATGACCGGACGGAGTGTCCTTGCCACGCGAGACCTCGCTGGCGGAACCGTACATCGCGTACACCTTCTCCGGCACCGGCATTCCGGCCGGAAACCTACCAGACGCCGCCTTGGCGAGATGGACCAGGCCAAGAGCCGACATATTCGGAAGCTGGAGGGGTCCTGAGCGCAATCCCTCGCGATCGCCCGCACCGGCAGCGCAGAATTCCGCGATATGCCCAAGGGTGTCAGCGCCTTCGTCGCCATAGGCTGCCGCATCCGGCGCGCCGCCGACACCAAAGGAGTCCAGAACGAAAAGAAAGGCTCGCGCCATGCACCACCTAGCGACAGGAAATTGACGTCCCGCGCATCGCGGGCCACTTCTCAAGCCTTATAACGGCCGAGCGGACTTGGCAAACGAGGCTGACGCGTCAGCAATCGCCGCACGCTATCGTGGTGCTCCCACGGGGAGAAAGAAATGACTGTGGCTGATCGTGATCGTGCTGCCGTTCGGCAGCAAGTTGGGTGCGTTGAGCCGGATCAGAAGTCTAACGGAATTCGCGGATACTCAGCAGCTATTGCTGGCTTGCCGTTGCCGTCTCTGTGCCTTGTTGGCTATGCTGTTCGCAATTCGGAGTACAAGAAAGAACAGAGCGCTCCGTTTGGCGAAAAACGCGAACAGTGTTGGCCTCATCAATCGACACCAGGATGCTCTCATCCAGTATTGCGTTGCCATCCGCATCAAGCAGCACAAGATTGGTTGTGCCGAAACTGCGCCCGGTCAGGACGATCGTCTTGGAATCCGCCACGGTTGCGTCGGCAACCTTGGCGTTTCCGACGATGACCTTGCTCACTGGACGATCGAGTTTCAGAACGCGGGCTTGATCCATGTAGACCCGCAGAATGTCCTGTTGCGCGAGCGCGGATCCGCCAAGGCCGAGGGCGGCAAAAAAGCTGGCCAGGATGATCCTCTTGCCACTCGGCGACATTTGATTCTCTCTCGGGTTACGGCGATTTTCACCAAGCAGCATGAGAAAAATTGGTGAATGAAGTCTTAAGCCTATTATGGTTTATCGAAGACACCAGTTTTATGAGCCACATTGCGACAGGGGCTTCGAGGGCATTAGCCTTTTCACCGCCATCGAATATCGGCACGAGGACATTCCCTAGCATCAAACGCCTTTACTACCGGGCGCGCAGGACTTTTCTATAAAACTCTTAACAATTGCGATAGGGAATACTTACCATCCTCAGGCATCGGTCATAATTTACCGGACGGTAACCTAACTCTTTAAGTTGATGGAAACAGGCCCGCGCTAAATTGTTGCAATCCGATCAACGGCAACAGTTGGCGGACTGCTGAACATCAACTGGAGTTAGGAGTTACCATGACCAAGCTTGTTAGCCGTTTTCTCAAGGACGAATCCGGCGCGACCGCAATTGAATATGGCCTGATCGCAGCGCTTATCTCTGTTGCGCTGATCACCGGAGCAACCGCAGTGGGCAGCAAACTGAACACTGTCTTCATGGGCATTTCCGGCAGCATGGAAGATGCCGCGACGAAGGCTGCAGCGCAGACGGGTACGCCGTAATCGGCGTTTTGCGCCCAGGCGCCCGACGCCAACCAAAAACGGCTCACTCGCACACAAACGGGTGAGCCTTTTGTCTTTAGTACGGTGGCACAATGATCGTAGCTGCAGTCCTCGTAGTCTTCCCGCTTTGCCTTGCCATCGCGGCATTCTCCGACCTCTTTACGATGACGATCCCGAATCGGGCATCGATAATTCTTGCACTTGCCTTTGCAATCATAGCGCCACTGACGGCAATGCCCCTTTCGCTAATCAGCATGCATGTCGTCGCCGCTCTTTCCGTTCTCGGCATATGCTTTGCTCTGTTCGCCCTCAACATCATGGGCGGCGGTGACGCAAAGCTGCTTGCAGCGACATCGCTCTGGTTTGGGTTCAATCCCGCGCTCGTCGAATTCCTCATCTTTGTAAGCATCATTGGCGGTCTCGCAACGCTGGTGATCCTGATTATTCGCACACAGGCAAATACAATCCTTGCAATTGGGCTGCCGGTTCCGAGTTCTATCCTGCTCGCTAAGAAGATTCCCTATGGCATCGCGATCGCGATCGGCGGCTTCGTGGCCTTTCCCTCTTCACCGCTTTTTCTTATGGCACTTGAGGGCCTGAAGTAACGGCAAGTTAATCCTCCGTTAACTTAAAATCGAAGGCTTTCATTAACTATAATTATACCAATTGCAGGCCATTCTTCGGGTATTGCGAATCCCTGAGGAACGATTAATGAAGCCCGCCCGCCTTTTGATACTAGGAGTCGCTGTCGTTGCGGCCGGCCTTGCTGGCGTGCTGGCGATGAGCCTCGCGGGTCGTGGCTCCGTTGTCACCAAGGTCAAATCAGTCGTCGAGAAAGAGCCGACCGTCAAAATACTGGTCTCCGGTGCCAACCTCCCAGTCGGCGCACGATTGGATGATAAAGCCGTTCACTGGATGGCCTGGCCGCAGAGCGGCGTCGTCCAGGGCTTCATTACCGAAACCGACAAGCCAGATGCCCTGAAAGACCTGCAGGGCGCTGTCGTTCGCCTGCCGATTTTCGAGGGCGAGCCCATCCGCGCGGAAAAGATCGCGGATTCGAACAGCCGCATCCTGTCCTCCCTCCTGCCCTCCGGAAAACGTGCCGTCGCAACCGAGATTTCGGTTGCGACAGGTGCCGGCGGCTTCATCCTGCCGAATGACCGCGTCGACGTGATCATGGTCCGCAAGTCGAAGGAAGCCGACAAATATCTGACCGAGACTGTGCTCAGCAATGTGCGCGTACTCGCGATCGACCAGCAGATCCAGGAAAAGGAAGACGGCTCGAAAGCCGTGGTCGGGACCACCGCAACGCTTGAGCTAACCCCCGACCAGACCAAGGTGCTGGCGGTTGCCCAGCAAATGGCTGAGCGGCTGTCGCTGGCATTGCGTTCCGTTGCCGACGCCCAGGAACAGGATACGAGCGCTGCTGACTACCTCCTCAGCGGCGATAATGGCAGCGCCATCGTGCAAGTCATCAAATCAGGCTCAATCGTCACAGACAGCAGCAGTGCGCCGAAGGCCGAGTAAAGGAAATGGGAATGGGCAATTTGAAGCGCTACACAAAGCCCTTGATGGCAGGTTGCTTGTCCTTTGCGATCGCATTCACGGGCGCCGCTCCGGGCGTTCTCGCTCCTGTTCTCGGTGCAAGAGCTGCGTACGCGGTTTCCGATGGGATCGTTAACATCACCCAGGCTGGACCTGGCGCACACCGCAGCCTGAAGCTCGGTTTGAAGAAGGCGATTGTCGTTGACCTTCCGGTCGATGCACATGACATCCTCGTCTCGGACCCTTCCATGGCAGACGCGGTCACCCGTAGCTCGCGGCGCATCTATCTGTTCGGCAAGCAGGTTGGCCAGACGAACATATTCATTTTCGGCGCCGATGGGCAGCAGATCGTCAGTCTCGATATCGCGATCGAACGCGACGTCGCCGGCCTGGAGGCCAATCTCCGGCGCTTCATCCCCGACTCCTGCATCAAAGTCGAGATCGTGTCCGACAATATCGTGCTGACCGGCACAGTTCGCACGCCGCAAGACGCGGCTCAGGCCGCTGACCTCGCGCAAGCCTTCCTGAAAGGCGGCGAAGCAACAACGCGTACGGAAACAGCCACCGCTTCTGGCGGAGACGGTTCGGTGGCCCTTTTCGCCGAAGGCCGCCAGACCTCACAGGTCGTCAATCTGCTGCAGATCCAGGGCGAAGACCAGGTCACGCTGAAGGTCACCATCGCGGAAGTTCGCAGAGAGGTACTGAAGCAGCTTGGCTTCGACAATCTCGTTTCCAATTCCAAGGGTCTCTCGGTTGCCCAGCTCGGCTCCCCGAACTCCGACAGCGCCGCCGCGATCGTTGGCGGCGGCCTAGCGGCCCTCTTCAAGAGCTCGATCGGAAAATACGATATCTCGACCTATCTCAACGCGCTTGAACAAGCGAAGGTCGTGAAGACGCTGGCCGAGCCGACACTGACGGCGATTTCCGGCCAGGCAGCAACCTTCAATTCCGGCGGCCAGGTGCTGTATTCGACCACGGACAATGACGGCAACGTCACGATCGTTCCTTATAACTACGGCATCAATCTCGCCTTCAAGCCGGTCGTTCTCTCCTCCGGTCGTATTAGCCTGGAAATCAAGACGAACGTATCGGAGCCCGCCCCTTCCGTTTCCGGCTCAACGCCAACCTACCAGCGCCGCTCGGCCGAGACCTCCGTCGAGCTTCCCTCGGGTGGCTCCATCGCGCTTGCTGGGCTGATCCGCGACAACGTGTTGCAGACCTCGAACGGCACGCCGGGCGTCAACAAGATCCCTCTGCTTGGCACATTGTTCCGGCAGCGCACTGTCGAGCGTGATGAGACCGAACTTGTCATCATTGCAACACCCTATCTCGTTCGCCCGGTTGCTCGCGATCAGCTCAGCCGCCCGGACGACAACTTCAGCCCGGAAAACGACGCGGCGACCTTCCTGCTCAATCGCGTCAACAAGGTTTACGGCGGCCGTGAAACGCCCGTCGCCGACGCGCAATTCCATGGCTCCATCGGGTTCATCTACAAATGAGCGCGGCAGGATCAGCAATGGCACAACACAGAGATCAGCCGATGGCCCACATGCAGAACACCGCACATGATTCCCGCCGTTCGAATTCGCTGCTGACATTTATCGCGGTGGCTGCCGCCCTGCTTTCCGGCTGTGCCTCCCATGACCAACTGACGACCGGTGGCATTCCCGACGACTATCGCCAGCGACACCCGATCGTGGTTGCCGAAGCCGAGCAATCGGTCGATATCCCGGTCGCGTCGACAGACCGCCGCCTCAACATCGCCCAGCGCGACATGATCCGCGGCTTCGCGCAGAATTACACATCGCGGGCAACCGGGCCGGTCTATCTGCTGACGCCCGAGGGATCGCCGAATGCGGCGGCAGCACGGCAGCTGCGGGGTCAGGTACGCGCTGAGCTTTCCGCCCGCGGCATCGCAAGTTCCAAGATCGTCAACAGTTCCTACGGAGCGGCCGGCGCGGGTGACGCAGCGCCCATTCGCCTGACTTTCGTCGGCACGACAGCAATGACGTCGCAGTGCGGTCAATGGCCGAGAGACATCATCAACGATTTCACCAACCAGAATTACTACAATTTTGGTTGTGCAACGCAGAACAACCTGGCTGCACAAGTGGCAAACCCGGAAGACCTGATCGCGCCTCGCGGCATGACCCCGATTGATGCGGCCCGCCGCAACGCCGCAATCAAAGAGTATCGCGAAACGACAAGCACGATTGAAGACGTCACCAGCAGCTCCAACAGCTTCTGATCAGTTTAGGACCGAACGATGAGTACAGTCGAATACGAGATCAAGAATACGACGGAGCTGCGCAACGCAGAAGACGCCGTTCGTATGGCCGAGCTCGAGAACATGCGTCCCTTGCCCCGCATATCGGTCCACGCCTTCTGCGAAAGCGAAGAACTGCAGCGTGTGATGGAGCGTTGCAGCCATGACCGCCGCATGTCGAAGGTCAGCCTGCGCATCACCAGCGGTGGCATTGCCGCGGCCGCGAACATGTTCGCCACTGCGCCGACGCCCAATCTGATCATTCTCGAAACCAGGACGGTATCAGCAAGTGTGCTGAACGAGCTGGCGCCGCTTGCCACCGTTTGCGACCCGTCCACCAAAGTCATCATCATCGGCTACCATAACGACATCGCGCTTTATCGTGAACTCGTGCGCAACGGCATTTCCGAATATATGGTCCAGCCGGTCGCCATGCCCGATATCATGATGGCGATGGCGACGATCTTCGTCGACCCTGATGCCGAGCCGCTCGGCCGCAGCATCGCCTTCATCGGCGCCAAGGGCGGCGTCGGTTCCTCAACGATCGCTCATAATTGCGCCTTCGGCATCTCCAATCTTTTTTCGACCGAAACGATCCTGGCTGACCTCGACCTGCCCTACGGCACGGCCAATATCGATTTCGACCAGGACCCGACGCAGGGCATCGCGGAAGCGGTCTATGCGCCGGAACGCCTGGACGAGGTGTTTCTCGATCGCCTGCTGACGAAGTGCTCCGAGCATCTGTCGCTGCTTGCGGCCCCCTCCCTCCTCGACCGCGCCTATGATTTCGAAGGACAGGCGTTCCAGCCCGTGCTTGAGGTCCTGCAGCGCAACGCCCCCGTCACCGTGCTCGACGTACCGCATGCCTGGTCGGAATGGACACGCTCGGTGCTGGCCAGCGTGGACGAGGTCGTCATCTGCGCGTCTCCCGATCTTGCCAACCTGCGCAACACCAAGAACATGATGGATGCGCTGCGCAAGATGCGGCCCAACGACAAGATGCCGCATCTGATCCTCAATCAGGTCGGGATGCCGAAGCGGCCGGAGATCAGTCCGGCCGATTTCTGCGGTCCGCTGGAAACCGATCCGATCGCGATCATCCCCTTCGATGCCAACCTGTTCGGCAACGCGGCCAACAGTGGCCGGATGATTTCGGAGATGGATGCAAAGTCACCGACGGCGGAAACATTCTCGCAGATATCGCACATCGTGACCGGGCGAATTGCCATCAAGAAATCACGCAAGGGCGGATTGCTCGGCCTGCTGAAGCGCAAATGACGCCCGCCAAGATCGGATTGGAATAAGGCATGTTCGGAAAACGCGGAAACGAGGGTTTTGGCAAGGCGGGCGGCACCATCGCGCCGCCTCCGCCGGTTTCACAGCCCTCCCCGTCTGCCCCTGCGATTCTGGTCGAGCCGCAGCGCGAGCCCCCGCGCCAGCAGGTTCCGCCGCCGCCGATGCAGACGCCGCAGCGCAAGCGCCCGACCCGCACGGATGAATATTACGACACGAAAGCGCAGGTCTTCTCGGCGCTGATCGATACGATCGATCTGTCGCAGCTTGCCAAGCTCGACGGAGAAAGCGCGCGCGAAGAAATCCGCGACATCGTGAACGACATCATCACGATCAAGAACTTCGCGATGTCGATTTCCGAGCAGGAAGAACTGCTCGAAGACATCTGCAACGACGTTCTCGGTTACGGCCCGCTCGAACCGCTGCTCGCCCGAGACGATATCGCCGACATCATGGTCAACGGCGCCGGCCAAACCTTCATCGAAGTCGGCGGCAAGACCATCGAATCCGAAATCCGCTTCCGCGACAACTCACAGCTGCTGTCGATCTGCCAGCGCATCGTTAGCCAGGTCGGCCGCCGCGTCGATGAATCAAGTCCGATCTGCGACGCCCGTCTGCCCGACGGCTCCCGTGTCAACGTCATTGCGCCTCCGCTCGCGATCGACGGGCCGGCACTCACCATCCGCAAGTTCAAGAAGGACAAGCTGAACCTCGAACAGCTCGTTCGCTTCGGCGCCATCACGCCTGAGGGAGCGACGCTTCTCCAGATCATCGGCCGCGTCCGCTGCAACGTCGTCATTTCGGGCGGTACCGGTTCGGGCAAGACGACGCTGCTCAACTGCCTCACCCGCTACATCGACGTGGACGAGCGCGTCATCACTTGCGAAGACACGGCAGAACTGCAGCTGCAGCAGCCGCACGTGGTACGCCTCGAAACCCGGCCGCCGAACATCGAAGGCGAAGGCGAGATCACCATGCGCGATCTCGTCAAGAACTGCCTTCGTATGCGTCCGGAACGAATCATCGTCGGCGAAGTGCGCGGACCGGAGGTTTTTGACCTGTTGCAGGCAATGAACACCGGTCACGATGGCTCCATGGGCACGATCCACTCGAACTCGCCGCGTGAATGCCTCAGTCGTATCGAGTCGATGATCGCGATGGGCGGTTTCACGCTGCCGGCAAAGACCGTGCGCGAGATCATCTCCGGTTCGATCGACATCATCGTCCAGGCGGCCCGCCTGCGCGACGGCTCGCGTCGCATCACGCAGATCACCGAGGTGATCGGGATGGAAGGCGACGTCATCATCACCCAGGACCTGATGCGCTACGAAATCGACGGCGAGGATGCGTCGGGTAAGCTGATCGGCAGGCACAAGTCGACCGGTATCGGTAAGCCGCATTTCTGGGATCGCGCGCGCTACTTCAACGAAGAAAAGCGCCTTGCCGCGGCACTCGACGAAATGGAAGCGAAATCCAAGGATTAGTGAGATGTTCGGGTTCGATCCTGTTGTGTTGGCCATTGTCGCGCTTGCCGCCATTGCGGCTGGCGCCGTTTGCTATGGCCTTCTCTTCACGCGGATGGAAACCGAAAAGAAGTCGGCCAATCGCGTCAACCGCGTCGCTTCGGCGGAGGCTGACAAGGCTGGTGTCAAGGCAGCCCGCGACCGCGTCCAGGAAATGTCGAAGCGCCGGAAATCGGTGCAGGACAACCTGAAGGACCTTGAGAAGCGCCAGCAGGAAAACACCAAGAGGAAGCTGTCGCTGAAGTCGCGGCTGACCCAGGCCGGCCTCAAGACCACGCCGGGGCGGTTTTACATGTTCAGCGCCATTGCTGGCCTTGTGCTGATGTTTGTTGCCTTCCTTGCCGATGCGCCTGTCATGGTCGTACTCGGTCTGCCGATCATTGCCGGACTTGGCATGCCGCGTTGGGTACTGGGCTTTCTGATCAAGCGGCGGCAAAACAAGTTTCTCGATGAGTTTCCCAACGCTCTCGACGTCATCGTACGCTCGATCAAATCAGGCCTGCCCTTGAACGATGCCATCCGGCTCATCGCCAATGAGGGCAAGGATCCCGTGAAGAGCGAATTTCGCCGCGTCGTCGAATCGCAGCAGGTAGGCCTCAGTGTACCCGATGCCTGTGCACGTATGAGCAATTTCATGCCTCTGCAGGAGGTCAGCTTCTTTGCAATCGTTATTGCGATCCAGTCGCAGGCAGGCGGCAACCTTTCTGAAGCCATCGGCAACCTCGCAAAGGTCCTGCGCGACAGAAAGAAGATGAAGGCGAAGGTCAAGGCACTGTCGATGGAAGCAAAGGCGTCGGCCGTCATCATTGGCGCGCTGCCGTTCATCGTTGCAACCCTCGTCTATCTGACATCGCCGGAATACATGCTGATCCTCTTCACCGACCCTCGCGGCCACCTGATCATGGGTATATCGGCGGTCTGGATGTCGATCGGCATTTTCGTCATGCGCAACATGGTCAATTTCGACATCTAGTGGAGAACAGGCGTGTCATCTGACCTCGCGACCAAACTGACAGACCCCACCATGCTGATCGCAGTGCTCGTGGCGATCGCTGTCTTCGCCAGCCTGTATACAATCGCTGTCCCGTTCTTCGAGCGCGGCGACCTCAACAAGCGCATGAAGGCCGTATCGACGGAGCGCGAGCAGATTCGCGCTCGCGAACGCGCGCGGATGAACACCGATTCTGCCGGGAAAGCTTCCCTTCGTACCCAGAACAACCGCTCAGTGCGACAGATCGTGGAGAAGTTCAACCTTCGCGAGGCACTGGTCGACGAGAACACCATGAACAAGCTCCGGGCAGCCGGGTTTCGTTCCGAAAATGCCTTGAACATGTTCCTGGTCGCGCGTTTCCTGTTGCCGTTCCTGTTCTTCGGCCTCGCAGTTTTCTGGGTCTTTGGTCTCGATCATCTGGCCGAAAAGCCAACGACGATGCGCTTCCTGGTGACGCTCGGCATCGCCTATGTGGGCTTCTATGCACCGAACATTTTCATCTCCAATCGCATGTCAAAGCGACAGCACTCGATCAAGCGTGCCTGGCCCGACGCGCTCGACCTGATGCTAATCTGCGTCGAGTCGGGTATTTCGATCGAGGCCGCCATGCGTCGTGTATCCGAAGAACTCGGCGAGGCCTCGCCGGCGCTGGCGGAAGAGATGATTCTGACGACCGCCGAGCTTTCCTTCCTTCCCGATCGGCGGGTTGCGCTTGAGAACCTCGGCCTGCGCACGCAGATCCCACTGGTGCAGTCCGTCACCCAGGCCCTGATCCAGGCGGATCGCTACGGCACGCCGGTTTCACAGGCGCTGCGCGTCCTCGCACAGGAGGGCCGCGACGAGCGCATGAACGAGGCAGAGAAGAAGGCTGCGGCACTTCCCCCGAAGCTCACGGTGCCGATGATCCTGTTCTTCCTGCCGGTTCTCGTCGCCGTCATCCTCGGGCCAGCCGGCATCCAGGTCGCGGATCGCTTCTAGTATTTCGACGAGGCTGGCGATCTACACGCATTGGGCATAGGGTCGGGCGTTTTCCGAGTCAGCTGGAGCCCACGATGTCGTCTGTAAGCATCTTCCTGAGTATCATTGCCGCCCTTTCGATAGGGGCGATGAGCCCCGGTCCGAGCTTTGTCCTCGTTTCACGCATTGCAATGTCGCGTTCACGTCTGGACGGGCTTGCGGCAGCACTCGGCATGGGCATTGGCGGCGTTGCCTTCAGCGTGTTGGCGCTGGCGGGGCTGACGGCACTGCTTGCGCAATTCGGATGGCTTTATCTGGCGCTGAAGGTGGCGGGCGGCGCCTATCTCGTCTACATCGCCCTCAAGATCTGGCGTGGCGCGCGCGAGCCGATCCATATCGGCGACGCGGCAAGCGACCATCGCTCACTCGCCCGCAGCTTCACCACCGCTCTGCTGACACAGCTCAGCAACCCAAAGGCGATCGTCGTCTACGCCAGTATCTTCGCAGCCCTGCTGCCGAAGACGATTCCGCTTGGACTGATTTTTTCGCTGCCGATCGGCGTGTTTGCCGTTGAAGCCGGCTGGTACACGATCGTCGCGCTCGCATTCTCGGCCAGCCACCCGAGGCGGCTCTACCTCGCTGCGAAGACCTGGATCGATCGCTTGGCAGGGACGGTCATGGCCGGCCTCGGCGTGCAGCTTGTCACCTCGGGGCTAGCTGGCCGCTAACGTCAGTTCGTGGCGGTGGGACCGCTACCGCTATCCTTGGCCGCAAGCTTTTGCCAGGAATTCTGCTGTGACAGCATCGAGCGCAGATAGGCGACGTTGGCGTCGGCCTGTTCTTGCGAAAGCTCGCCACGCGCAATCTTTTCCGCTTCCGGGAACCGGCCTTGAAGGCCAATGACGAGCGCCAGATTCTGACGGACCCGACTATCGGCGGTGGGCTGGCCTGCGGCCTGACGCAGATAGGTCTCGGCCGTTCGGAGGTCACCGGTCAGAACATAAGACATACCGAGGTTCGACAGGATCGATGCTTCGTTCGGCTGGGTGTCGAGCGCTTCGCGATAGCGCTGGCGCGCTTCGGCAGAGCGGCCGAGCTGATCGAGGATCGCGCCCTCCGCCGATGTGAGCTTCCAGTCTGGACGATCCGGCGTCTGAGCGCGACCGATCGTATCAAGCGCCTGCTGTAGTTGACCGGCGGCAGCCTGGGCCTTTCCGTAGGCCGCGAGCACGGTTCGATCAGTCGGGTTGGCAATGGCAACCTGCTGCATGACCGCCAGCGCCTGGGCGTCGCGGCCCTGCATGCGCAAGAGGTTGGCATAGTTCACGCCGTTGACGGCATCACGCGGGTTCTTTTCGTAGGCCTGTCCGACACGCTCGGACGAGCTGCGCAACTCGGCTTCGTTCATCGCTTCGACCGGCTTGGCGAGGGTCGGCACCGATCCCGTCGTCATCCGATCCTTGGTTGTCGTGCAGCCGGCGAGTGCCAGCGCGACGAGCGCGGTCGCAGCGCCCTGAAAAACTCGGGTTTTGAGCGAAGTATTAGCCGAAGCAGGCATCATGTGTCCCTGAGATCCGAATCGGCGTCTGACCTCAAAGCGGAACAGGGAAAGGCTTTGACGCAATCTTCACTCCAGCAATAGTCTGTTAACCCTAACATACCGTTAAGACGCGATTCCCGGACTTGCCCCGAAGGAAACACATGGCACCCTATCAGTTCATCGAGAGACCGACCCCGTTCAACACCAAAGGTGGCTCGACCCTGCCGATCTTTGCCGTCACACCGGCACATATTGAAACCGGCACGATCGACCCGATCGCGCTCGATTGGGCCAAGAAGGCGGGATACAAGGCCGAAAGCGGCTCACTGCTGCTCATTCCAACATCGGACGGTCATCTCGGGGGCGCGTTGTTTGGGCTCGGCACCAATCCGTCCGAGCAACCTTACATTACCGGTAAGCTTGCGCGCACGCTGCCGGCCGGCGACTGGCACATCGAAACCGCACCGCTGACGGCCAACCGTCTCTCGCTTGGCTTCGGCCTCGGCAGCTATCGCTTCGATCGGTACAAGTCGGAGAAGGCGTCCGCTCCGACGCTGATGATCCCGCGCGATGCTGACGGAGCGGATATCAAGCGACAGCTTGCCGGCGTCTTCCTGGCGCGTGACCTGATCAACACGCCGACTAACGACATGGGACCGAACGAACTGGAAGCCGCCTTCCGCGGGCTTGCCGCCCATTACAAGGCGGAAATCAATGTCGTCAGCGGTGACGATCTGCGGCAGAACTTCCCTCTGGTCCATACGGTCGGCCGCGCGAGCGCCGATGCGCCGCGCCTGCTCGAAATGCGCTGGGGCAAGAAGGGTCACCGCAAGATCACGCTTGTCGGCAAGGGTGTCTGCTTCGACACCGGCGGTCTCGACATCAAGCCGGCGTCTTCGATGCTGCTGATGAAGAAGGACATGGGCGGTGCGGCAAATGTCATGGGGCTGGCGCTGATGATCATGGACGCCAAGCTCAAGGTCGATCTCAGGGTTATCATTCCCGTCGTCGAAAACTCGATCTCGTCGAATGCCTTCCGCCCGGGTGACATCTACCGGAGCCGCAAGGGGCTGACGGTGCAGATCGACAATACCGATGCCGAGGGCCGGTTGATCCTCGCGGATGCGCTTGCCTACGCTGATGAGGAAGCGCCCGACCTCCTGATCGACATGGCGACGCTGACGGGTGCGGCGCGCGTGGCTCTCGGCCCTGACCTGCCGCCCTTCTTTACCGACGATGCCGAACTCGCCCAGGACCTGACCGAAGCAAGCCTTGAGACGGACGATCCCCTGTGGCGACTGCCGCTCTATGCCGGCTATGAAAAAGATATCCGCACCAAATTTGCCGACGTCACCAACGCGCCGGCGGGCGGCATGGCCGGTGCAATCACCGCCGCCCTGTTCCTCAAGCGCTTCGTTTCCAGCGCCACGAGCTGGGCGCATTTCGATATCTACGGCTGGGCGCCATCGGAACGACCCCACTCCCCCGGTGGCGGCGAGGCGCAGGCCATTCGTGCGCTCTATCACCACATTCGGCAAAGTGTGCGTTAACGCGATCGTTAAAATTTTATTCACCCTTTGGGGCGGCAGATTTGCCGCCCCATTGCGTTGCGCGACCACGTGCCGGAAAATGGAACGCGGGGCGTAACGAGTTTCCGGAGGAGCCATGCCGATCGCACTGACGGCTTCGCAGGCATTGGGCCTGTGGCATGGTGTGACGCTCAATCAGGTCAGACTTGATGATCGCGATTTGACGTTGCGCCAGATGGCGATCCTGCTGCATATCTATCTCGTGCCGCCGCCGCATACCGTGCGCGGCCTAGCTGCGACGCTCAACGTGACCAAGCCTGTCATCACCCGGGCATTGGATACAATGGGGGAAATGGGTCTGGTCGACCGTGTGCGCGACGAACGCGACCGGCGAAATGTCGTGATAAAGCGTACCGTCGGAGGGGCGCTCTATCTGGAAAAGCTTGGCGATCTCGTGCGCGACCAAGGTCGCCGCCTGACGCCGTGAAAGGGATACAATGACGATGCTTGATCGCCGCTTGCATGCCTACCGACCGGATCTCGCCGAGGCGGGGCTGGAAGGACGTGTGGAAGCCCTGCGCTTCGTTGCCGGCACACCGGCCCGGGTGGCAGTGCCGGTCATTGGTTTGCGGCCCGTGCCCGATCTCGCCAAGGGAATCGATACCGAGCTGCTCCTTGGAGAGGAGGTCACCGTCTACGATCGCGCCGACGGATGGTGCTGGGTCAAGGCCAGCGGCGACAACTATGTCGGCTATCTGCCGGAGACCGCCCTTTCGGACGTGCTTGTTGCGCCGACACATGTCGTCACGGTCCAGCGAACTTTCCTCTATCAAGAGGCGGAGCTGCGCAAACCGTACCAATCCATCCTATCCATGGGCAGCCGGGTCAGGATTGTCGGTGAGGCAGAAACACGCGGCAACCACTATGTGATGCTGGAAGACGGCACGGCGATCTTCGCAAAGCACGTGCGGCCGATCGGCGAAGCCCAAGGTGGCGACTATGTCGACGTCGCAAGCCGGTTTCTTGAGACCCCCTACCTCTGGGGTGGCCGCTCCGGACTTGGCATCGACTGTTCGGGCCTCGTTCAGCTCTCGATGCTGATGACGGGACAAAGCGTGCCGCGCGACACCGACATGCAGGCGGCGGGCCTTGGCGAGCCGATCGACCGGGCCGACCTGCGCCGAGGCGATCTGGTCTTCTGGAAGGGGCACGTCGCCATCCTGGAAGATCCGGAAACGATCATCCACGCCAACGGCCATACAATGACCGTGGCTCGCGAAAACCTCCAGGATGCCATCAAGCGCATCGGCTGGCTCTACGAGCAACCGACAGGCTATCGCCGCCCGCTCATCTGACCGGCGGCTTCGGCCATGACCTGATCCCGCCCGTCCACGTTTCGAAAGCCTTCGACAGCTTCAAGACAAACATGTCATCGAAGCGGGGGCCGACGATCTGCAGCCCGATCGGCATCCCTGATCGCGAAAAGCCGCAATTGATCGAGGCGGCGGGCTGCTCGGACAAGTTCCACGGCACCGTGAAGCAGATGTGCTCGAAGGGACGCGCGGGATCGTTCGTCGGCGAAGCCCAATCGGCCGGATAGGAGACGATAGGGTTGGTTGGCGAAATCACGGCGTCGACCTTCGTGAACAGTCTACCGCAACTCCTGCGCATCTCAATCGTCTGATTGAAGCCCCTGACGGCGTCCACGCCGCTTACGGAAGCGCCGCCCTCGGCCCAGGCGTAAATGTAGGGGAGGATGCTCTTTCTGCGCTCACGGCTTAGCTTCTCGATTTCGCCCCAGAAGCGCGCACGCCAGAAGCTATCCAACCCGTCCAGCATCTCCCGCGTCAGAACAGGCTGAACAGGGATGACAATCGCGCCGGCCTCCTCAAAACGTCGGCCGGCAGCCTCAACGGCCGCCCGCACCTCGTCCTCGACCGCGAGGCCACAGCCGGCATCAGGCATCAGCCCAATCTTCAATCCGCGAACATCGATCTCAAGATCCATCCAATCGAGATCCGCTGGAGGGAGGCTGGTGCCATCGCGCCAGTCCGGACGCGAGAGCGTCGCCATCGCGTTGGCCGCGTCTTCGACGGTACGCGTCATCGGTCCGGCGCAACGGCCGACATAGAACGGATCGATCGGGATGCGACCGTGGCTCGGCTTGAAGCCGAAGATCCCTGTCCAGCCTGCCGGCAAGCGCACCGAACCACCGATGTCGGTACCGATGTGCAGGGGCCCATAGCCCGCAGCGGCCGCAGCAGACGCCCCGGCGCTCGATCCTCCGGGATTCTGGGTGGTATCCCAAGGATTGCGGCTTAGGGGGTGGAAGCTGGAAAGACCCGAGGAAAGCATCCCGTAATCCGGGCAGGTCGTCTTCGCAAAGAGCACCGCGCCGTCCTCGCGCAGCCTGGCCGCGGCCGGCGCATCCTCGGTCGCAGGCTGCAGTTCGACCGCCTTGGTCCCGAGCGGCACCGGCTGCCCCTTGGTAGCGATCAGTTCCTTCAGCGTCGCCGGGATGCCATCGAGGAGCCCAAGCGTTGCTCCCCTCATCCATCGGTCGCTTGACGCTTGCGCCTGCTTGCGCGCCGCCTCCGGGTCATAGGCGTAGAGCGCGCAGATGGCAGGCTCCCACGCTTCAATGTGTCGTTCCAGCGCCAGCCAATATTCAAGCGGAGACAGGCTTCGATCGGCGAAGCGCCGCCTCAATTCGTGGATCGTCAAGTCGGTTTCGGACATGGCGCTCTCATCCGGACCTGTGGTTTCGAACACTGACGGCACTCGTCTCGCGCGGGTCGAGCATGTCGCGCAGCCCATCGCCAAGCATGTTGAAGCCGAAGACGCAGAGTGCGATGGCAAGGCCGGGCAGGATGGCCAGCCATGGCGCGAGCGCCAGGTAGGTTTGCGCGTCGGCCAGCATACGGCCCCAGGTCGGGGCGGGTGGTGCGATCCCGAGGCCAAGGAAGCTGAGCCCGGCCTCGGTCAGCACGGCCAAGCCCAACTGGATCGTCACTTGGACAATGATCTGGCTCATGATGTTCGGGAGTACGTGGCGGACGGAGATCACGAAGCGGCTGTTTCCGATTGCGCGGGCAGCGAGCACGTAGTCCCGGCTCCAGGCTTGGAGGGCCGTGGCAAGCGTAACGCGGGCAAAGACGGGAATCATGAACGTTGCAATGGCAACGATCGCAGTAAGCCGGCCGGGACCGAGAAAGGCGCCCAGCATCATCGCCGAAAGAATCGGCGGCAGCGCGAAAACGACGTCGCAGGCGCGCATCAGCAACGTTTCGAACACGCCCCGCACGGCAGCGGCCGAGATACCGGCGATCGAACCGAGCGTCCCGCCGATCGCCACGGCGGCAACGGCGATGGAAAGGGAATTCCAGCAGCCGACCATCAGCATCGAGAGGACATCGCGGCCGAATTGGTCCGTGCCGAGAACGCCGAACGCGAAAGGGGGCTGCAGCTTGTGAATGATCTGCATCTTCGCTGGTGGCAGCGGCGTCCAGACCAGCGACAGCACCGCGACGGCGACAAGAAGGGTGATGACGCCGCCGCCGACGCCCAAATTCATTCTCCGGCTAATGTCAAATCGCCGGCGCTTGAGGCCTATTGGATTGGAGGCGATCGGCGCCATGTCAAACGCCTTTCCGCAGGCGCGGGTCGATCGCCAGATAGGAGAGATCGACGATAAAGTTCATGACGATAACGAGCCCTGCAAAGAGCAGGACGACGTCCTGCATGACGATGATGTCGCGCTGCGACAGCGCCTGATAGGCAAGGCGACCGAGGCCCGGAAGGTTGAAGACATTCTCGACCAAAACCGCGCCAGCAACCAGGAAGGTGAACTGAAGGCCGAGGATCGTCAGAACGGGAACGAGGGCGTTCGGCACCGAGTGCCGCCACAGGACGCGCTGATTCGACAATCCCTTGGCAAGGGCTGTCCTCGTGAAATCCTCATGCAGGGTTTCCAGAACGGCAGACCGCGTGACGCGTGTCAGGACCGCCGCTTGCGGTAATGCGAGCGCCACCGCGGGCATAAGAAGCGCTTTGAGGGCTGGCAGGAAGCCGGCGTTCCAACCCGGGAAACCTCCGGCCGGCATCCAGCCGAGCGCCGTCGAAAACAGCATGATCAGCAGTAGAGCCACCCAGAAGCCCGGAACGGCGATGCCCATCTGCGAAAATATCGAAGCGACAGCGTCAGGCAATCCGCCTCGATGCGCCGCCGCAAGGGCACCGAGAGGGATCGCGATGGCGACGGAAAGCATGATCGCCATCAGCGCCAGCGGAAGCGTAACCGCCAGTCTCTCAAGAATCAGGCCGGCAACCGGCACACCGTAGGTGTAGGATTGGCCGAGGTTTCCGCGGAATACGCCAGCGAGCCATTCTCCATAGCGCCACAGGAGCGGCTCATCGAGCCCAAGCTCGTGACGCAGGCTTGCGAGCGTTTCCGGTGCGGCTGACGTGCCCAGCATGATGGAGGCCTGATCGCCCGGCAGCAGATCCATCACCGCAAAAATCAGCAGCGAGACGACAGCGAGCGTGACAATCAGACCGACAAGGCGACGAGACAGAAGCGTTATCATTTCACGTCCGGTACGATCCGCCGCCTCACCATATCATCAGCCCGTAATCAGTCTTCCCAGGAGACGTTCGTAAGGACGTTCGAGGGAATGGGTTCATTCTCCCAGAGACCCTTCAGCTTCTTGTCCCAGACGCCCAGCTTGGGCATGACGAAGAGATAGAGCGCCGGCACATCCTCGGCCAGAATCTTCTGGGCGTCGCCGAAGATCTTCGCTTGCGCTACAGGATCCGAGGTCTCCTGCACCTTCTTCATCAGGTCGTTGAACGCGGGATTCTTGTAGTTGAAGTAGTACGGATCACGGGCGTAGATGTCGATGTCGAGCGGTTCGGCGTGCGCTACGATCGTCATTTCGTAGGCGCGGTCCTTCATGACATCCTGCACCCACTTGGCCGGGAATTCCGTCGGTTCGATGTTCATGGTCACGCCGATTTCAGCCAGCATCGCCTGCATGACCTGCGCGCTACGCGGCGCATAAGCCATTTGCGGCGACTTGATCGTGAAGGTGAAACCATCAGGATAACCGGCTTCGGCAAGCAGCGCCTTCGCCTTTTCAGGATCATAGGGCAGGGCGCCGGTGAGATCGACGTAGCCGGGGTCGTTCGGCGTGTAGTGGCTGCCGATCGCCGTACCTAGCCCCGACCAGGCGCCGTCAATGACCGTCTTCCGGTCGATCGCCATCATCAACGCCTGACGGACGCGTTTGTCGTCGAAAGGCTTCTTCGCGTTGTTCATGCCGGCGACAACCTTCAGCTCGGTATTGCCGATCTTGGTCGTAAGCTTCGCATCGCCGTCAAACGAACTCATCAGCTCAGGCGCCGCGAATTCCGGAATGGCGTCGACATCGCCCGACTTCAAGGCCGCGGCCTGGGCCTGCGGATCGGCGATGAAGCGGAAGGTCACCTTGTCGAGCTTTGCCGCGGCGTCCTTGCTCCAATAGTCGGCGTTCCTTGCGAGCTCGACCTTGTCGCCCTTTGCCCAATTCACGAACTTGAACGGGCCGGTGCCTACGGGCGTCGTCTTATCCCCGGCGGCAGACTTCGGGCCGACCATCACCGAGGCCGGCCAGCCGAGCCAGTAGAGGAGACTGCCTGTTGGAGCCGAGAGATGCAGGACGAGCGTTTCCGGGTCCGGTGTCTCTATGGAAGTGATCGAGGCGAAGAAGCGCTTTTGCGGGTTTACCGAGTCAGCACCGCGCGCGCGATCGAGCGCAAATTTCGCTGCAGCGGAATCGAAAGCCTCGCCATCATGGAATTTGACGCCGCTCTGCAGCTTGAACGTATAGGTTAGACCGTCCGGGGAAACCTCCCAGCTCTTGGCGAGCTGTGGCTGGATCTTCCCGGTCTCGTCAATCGTTACAAGGCCTTCGAAAACGTTCTGCCAGGTGACCTGGCCGATCGCAACAGGGGCTGCGATCGTCGGATCAAGGCCGGTCGGCTCCACCGTCATGCCAAGGGTCAGCGTGGTCTTGGCGGCTTCCGCGGGGGTCTGCCCCAGCAGCACGAGGCCAACTGAAACCGCCGCACCGAGATAAAATCGCCGGGCCAACAGCGCCGACGGCGCAAGCGAAACCTTCATCAATTTATTCCCCTGTCTGCCCGCCGCCGTGGCGATGACCTTTCTGAGCCAACTTGTCACTCCCAAAACGCACACCGCCTGGCGCGAATTAAGGCCGGGATCTGCATTCGGGGTCTCCTTCGATTTAGGCGCCCTGTTTAGACGAACTTGCGCGATCAGGGTAGCGGTCTCGCCAAGCCTGCTGGGCGCCGGCGACTGGCAGTGCGGTGGCCTCAAAGACTCCCCGCGCAATGGCGCGTGCCATGACCATCGTGGCGAGATGGCAGAGTTCGAAAAAGGCGGGCAAATCCGGTCGGGGCCTCCTGCCCGTCGAGGCCGCAAAGACAGTGTCGCCGTCGAAAGGCAGGTGCGCCGGCAGCAGGGCGCGGGCGAAACCGTCATGGGCCATGATCGCGAGACGGTGCGCCTCCTGCTTGGTCAATTCGGCGTCGGTAACGATGGCGCCAATCGTTGTCGCTATCGTGTTCATGCCCTTTAGCCGCATGCGGATATCGGCTTGTGAGATCGGCGCGGGCAAGCCGAGGCCGCCAAACTCCCCGCCCTGCTCGAACGGCGCCGACCAGAAATGCGGCCCCTCGCCCACTGTCGCCGAGCCAAGCGCATTGACGGCAACGATCGCTCCAATCCGCAGGCCGGTGCTGGTCTCGCCACTTGCCGAACCGAGCCCACCTTTGACGGTCGCGGTTGTGGCACCGGCTCCCGCACCGACGGAACCGAGGGTAAACGGCCCTTTGGCCGATGTCTTGAAGGCTTGATAGCCCATGTCGCGATAGGGCGACTGCAGCCCCCAATCCTTGTCGCCGCCGTTCAGCAGGTCCATCAGGATAGCCTGCGGAACGATCGGCACCTTCACGTCGCCGACGGGAAAACCTCGCCCGGCTTCCCGAAGTCCCGCCTGAACGCCGCCAGCCGCGTCAAGGCCGAAGGCCGAGCCACCTGACAGCACGAAGGCATCGACTGCGCCGACCGTCATCGACGGATCGAGAAGCGCCGTGTCACGACCGCCGGGCGCGCCTCCGAGAACCACAGCGGAGGCCGTTGCCGGTTCGTCGAAGACGATCGCGGTCACACCTGAGCCGAGCCTCAGATCCGTCGCGTTTCCGACCGAGACGCCATCAATGTCGGTAATCAGATTGAGCAAGCGCGCCACCCTTGTTGAGCAAGAGCGCGATAGGACCGCAATGGCGGTCAAAACACAAGACCGGCCTCACCTTTGGCAAGACCGGTCTGAAATCTGTCAGGGCTGGTTGGGCCGTGCTTCATGCCCTCAGGCATGGATGGGCTTAGGGTGACGGCGGGTCATCAGATCATGGATCGCGAGCTTCACCTCAGCCGGCGAGCTGAAATGCTGCTCGTCCAGATCGTGAACGTGAAATTTCACTGCGATGAACTTCAACCGGTTCTCATCCGGGATGACGATCCCGACGGGAACGCCTGCGTATTCGATTACTTCTTTTTTCATGCGTAGAACTCCTGCCGCGCGGTATGCGCTGGCGATGGCGAATTGACTTGTCTGATTCCGTTAAGGGTGGACGAAGGTCACATTCGACAGTTCGGGCGGGAGAGAGCGCCCGGACGGTCATTGCCAAGCACAGTTCGCCCAGGGAAATTGGCGAGAGTGTCGATGTCAGTCATGTCTCGTTCCTTTCTCTGGCGTTGCGCTTGTTTGAGGCCCTGGTGTTCCAAGACCGGCGACGGCCGCGCTATTAATCTACTTTGTTGGTAGACTATAACTAGCAGCCTACAAGAAACATATTCCGAAACGTGTCAAAATATCGACCATTCGGAAAATTTCATTCCATTAGGATCGAATTGACTGAAAGAACTCTATCAAGTCTTTGTGCAATTCGCGTGACAGTCCGACGGTCTCTTTCGATCACGGCGCAGAGATAGGAAGTCCCGCTGATTCCGGCAATGGGGATCTGATGAAAAAACGGGAAAGCCTCGAAATGACCGAAATGGTTAACGCGGGCAAAAAACAGGCTACCACCCCTCGGAGAGCACCTTTTCCAGCATGTCGACGAAGAAATCGGCGCTCTCCACTGTCAGGCAAAGGGGAGGCTTGATCTTCAACACATTGAGGTGATCGCCGGTCGGCTGCATCAAGACCCCGAGATCGAGCAGGCGGCTGCAGATTGCCGCTGTCTCTTCGCTCGCGGGTTCCAGCGTCGTTCTGTCGCGGACGAGTTCGAGCCCGAGGTAAAGTCCCATGCCGTGCACCGCGCCGACGATCGGATAGCGGTCGATCAGCGCGACCAGACGGCTCTTGAGATGATCGCCAACATCGCGCGCATTCGCCTGCAGTTCTTCATCGGCCATGATATCGAGGACGGTCATACCCACCACAGAACTGACCGGGCTGCCGCCAGCGGACGAGAAGAAATAACCTTCCTTCTCCAGCGAATCGGCAATGGCCCTGGTCGTGATCACAGCGCCGAGCGGATGTCCATTGCCCATGCCTTTCGCCACCGTGATGATGTCGGGGACGACGCCCTGTTGCTCGAAGCCCCAGAAATGGTGCCCAAGCCGACCGTAGCCCACCTGTACTTCGTCGGCGATGCAGACGCCGCCGCGGGCCCGCACCTGCCTGTAGACTGCTGCAAGGTATCCGTCCGGCAGCGATATTCCGCCGGCATTCCCGTAGACCGGCTCGGCGATGAAGCCGGCCAATCCCTCGCCCCGTGCATCGACGGCTTCAAGGGCGTCGACGACGGCCTCCACGTAGCCGATCGTCGATTCCGAACCGCGGAACGCACCACGATAGGTATTGGGCGAGAGGACCGCGTGCACCCAGTCGGGCCGCGTCGTCAAAGCCTCCGGATTGTCGGCGATCGAGGTGGACACCGCATCGCTCGCGACCGACCAGCCGTGGTAGGCTTCGAGAAGGCTGAGCATATGCTTGGCGCCCGTGTGCGCCCAAGCTAGTCGCAGGGCGAGGTCGTTGGCTTCCGATCCGCTGTTGACGAGGAACACCGCATCCAGCCCTTCCGGCGCCAGGGAGGTCAGGCGCTCGGAAAATTCCGCAATGGCGCCATAGTGAAAGCGTGAATTGGTGTTCAGCCGCAGCCACTGTTCGCTGACCGCCTCCGCCAGGCGCGGGTGGCCATGCCCCAGAATGGTGACGTTGTTCAGCATGTCGAGATAGGCACGGCCCTCGATATCGAACATATGCTCCTGCCAGCCGCGCTCCATTTGCGGCGGTATTTCGTAGTAGTTCTTTTGCGGCCTTGCGAGATGGGCCTGCCTGAGCGCGAACAACGCTGCCGACGCCAGCTTCGGCGCATTGACGCCAACGCCCAGAAGGGCAGCCGGCGATGGACATAGTTCCGACCAGGCCATGGCCTCCTGCGGAGTGCAGAACAGCGGCGGTTCGACGCCTGGCAAGGTGGAGAGTTGTACGCGCAGCCCGCCGAGAGATCCGCTCTCACCGGATATGGTCCCGAGCGGTTGCCCGGGCTCGACCTCGGCTTCGTTTTCAAGCGACGGCTCAATCCCGTCGAGATGAAGGCTGACACCCTCGCCTGCCAGAACGAAATGGTGATCCTTCCGAATGACCTTCCCCGCGAATGGAGCAGCAACCGTGCTGCCTCCCGCAAGACAGACGTCGGAATGCAGCGTGAAGGTTGCGGATGGGGTGGCGCTCCGAGGCTTCGAGCGCGACAATCGGTATTCGCCATAGCGCGTGGCCGCAGTGCCCGTCTCGGCTGCCGCGCGCGCGAGCAGGCGCCAATCCATGTCGGACTGCGCCCAGTTTCCCGCAGCGAAATGCGGGCTTTGGACACCGAGATCGACGAAGGATATGGTCGCCGGGTCGATGTCGGGCAACAATGGACGCCAGTCCTCCATCGAAACCGCGGCCGTTTCGATGCCCACCGCCTTCAGGACCGCGACTTCCATGAGTTCGAATGGAACGGATACCGCCATATCGAATATGCGGCGTTCGAGCTCGAGATTGCCGCGAACATAGTCGTTCTCGGGATCGATCGAGATCTGCTGCTCGCTGCTGGCGACCAGAATGACCGCGCGGGCAACGACGAGCGGCCAGAGCGCGCGCAGCTCCTCCTCGGTGAGCGGATAAACCTCGTGGTATGCCTTCACTGCAGGAAGAATGTACTGCGGATCGCCATCAGCCTGATGTAGCAGCGAGGCGCAGGTGACCGCCAGATCGCCGATCAGCCAGCCGCGAATGATGTCGCCGAAATCGATGACGCCGTCAGGGACCAGATGGCCCCGCTCATCACGACGGCTGACAACGTTGTCGCCGGTCACGTCATGGTGCACGGCCTGTAGCCGCAAGGACGGCGCCAGGGGTTGGATTCGCCTCACGGCTGACACCATCGTCTTGGCGATGCGATCACGTGCGGCGCTGTCGGTGATCGCCGACAACAACTGGACCGCGACCGGACCGGCGCGGCGCAGGTCCCATTGCAGGCTGCGGTCGAGACCAGGATGCGTGAAGTCGGCCAGCGACTGCGCCAGGCGGGCGCAGAGAGCTCCCAGTGCCGCCACCGACTCTTTCGGCAGGTGCTTGCGGTGCGTCAGCCCCTCGCCTTCAAGATACTCCAGCAGTCGAACCTGAAAGGTCTGGTCGCGCACGGTGACAGCGATGATGTCCTGCCCGTCCGTCGATGGGATGACGTGAGGAACGCGCGGCGCATCCTCTTTCGTGCCGATATGGCGGATGGCTGCGTTCTGCGCCTCGAGCTCCACCGTCTCATAGGTCACATGGCATATCTTGAGCACGTAGCTTCGTTCGCCGGTATCGAGGCGATAGTTGCGATCCTGCTGGCTGCCGAGCTCGGTGATCGCTCCTGACAAGCCATAACGCGACTGAAGGATGTCGCCGGCTTCCGCAGCGGTCACGTCAGGGCGTGGCAACGTCGCGCGATCGGCAAGCGTCTCGTCAGTCATGGCATCCCCCGCGGCATGATTCGATTTCGCAGACTACGCAGATAATCGAATCCTTGCCACCGGCAAGCGAGGAGATCGCGGTCGAACGACGGCAAAGCCGCCGCGGCGATCAGCCCATGCGTTCCGATGCGTAGCTGCCCGGACTTGCGGGAAATACGATCGTGCGGTTGCCGTTCAGGAAGACGCGGCGATGGATATGCGCATGGATGGCGCGAGCCAGCACCTGGCTCTCCACGTCGCGGCCGATGGAGACGTAATCGTCAGCGCTCTGAGCGTGGGTGATGCGGGCGGTATCCTGCTCGATGATTGGCCCCTCATCGAGATCGGCCGTCACATAATGCGCCGTGGCGCCAATGAGCTTCACGCCGCGCTCATAGGCCTGCTTGTAGGGGTTGGCGCCCTTGAAGCTCGGCAGGAAGGAGTGATGGATATTAATGATCTTGCCGGACATCTTGCGGCACATGGCATCGGAAAGGACCTGCATGTAGCGGGCGAGCACAATCAGTTCGGTGCCGGTCTGGTCCACGAGATCGAGGAGCTGAGCCTCGGCCTGCGGCTTGTTTTCCTTCGTCACCTTGATGTGGTGGAACGGAATATCGTGGTTCACCACGACCTTCTGATAATCGAAGTGATTGGAGACCACGCCGACGATATCGATCGGAAGCGCACCGATCTTCCAGCGGTAGAGCAAGTCGTTCAAACAGTGGCCGAAGCGCGACACCATCAAAAGCACCTTCATGCGGCTGGCGCCATCATGGATTTCGGCTTCCATGTCGAATTTCTCTGCGACCGGCTTGAAGCCTTCCTTGAGTGCCGCAAGACCGACGCCTTCTTCTGAAATGAAGCTGACACGGGTGAAGAACTTGCCGGTATCGAGATCGTCGAACTGCGACGAATCGACGATGTTGCAGCCCTGATCGGCCAGGTAGTTCGCGATCGCCGCCACGATCCCGCGCGTCGACTTGCACGTCACCGTCAATACATAGCTCGTCATCTGTTTCCGTCCTTCTCGCGCCGCCTGTCGGCCGGCTGCTTAGATCAAAGCGAAAGTCACGGATAGAGCACCGCGCCTTCATTCGTGCAACTATTTGCAAGAGACGCCATCAGAAGCTTTCAGGTTCCTGGCGCCTCCCCGTCGCGATCAACTTACGGCAGAGTGTGCAAAACTCCGTTCCGCTTGCGTCGTCAAGACGCGTATCCCCGCCGTGGGCCGCACTTGCGCGGCCCCTTCGACGAAGTCACGTTTTCGAGATGACGGCCAACCGAGCGAAGCGCTCGCTTGATGGAAGCCGACGCCGCGCCTACATCGACAATAAAGATGTAATACGACGGATCCGGCGATATGCGGTTCGCAAGAGTGTGGTTGATAGCCTTGGCAGCAACCGGCGCAAGTTTGGCGCCCAGCGCGAGCTTTGCCGCGGATTGGCGGCGAGCCGGCGAGCCGCAGGTCCAGTCGATCTATCCCTATGCAAACCTGCCGGGCGTCAAGGCGCAGCGGGATCCAAAGGACGAGGAACAGTATAGCTGCCGGACGGAGACGCGGCCGCTGCGCCGCGGATATGACAAAATCTTCCGGACCGGCGGGCTGCCAACCCTCGTCTACGTCTGCGATCGTGACGGCGTGGAAAGTGTCGGCACGCAGGTGCCGCTGCGCGGACACTATCAGCCGGTCCGCTGACCCGTTGGGCTGCCCAGGCGGTCGCCCCTACTGAGCAATATGAGTGTCCGGGAGCTCGTGCAGCCGGATTTTACGCCCAGCATTGTCCGAACGACAGCTCGCTGTCGACAGCGCGCCCAAGTCCTGATCGCAACCGCAATCAGCAGCCTGATCGGACGTCTTTACCTGCGCTGCTAATGTCTTTGGGGGAAGAAATGGGAAGACCTTATGTCGGCCTTCACTTTGCATTTCTTAGGGAAATGGTGCCCAGAAGAGGACTCGAACCTCCACGCCTCGCGGCACAGGTACCTGAAACCTGCGCGTCTACCAATTCCGCCATCTGGGCGACGGAGAGCCATGTACGGGGGCGGCCCCTTGCTGTCAACAGGGTTTTTGAAGTTTTCCTGACAGGCAGCAAAAAAGTCGTCCATGCCACTCTTCGCCAGCGCGGTTGCAATCTGAGGCGGCCGCGATAGCGATTGCTGCAAAGGCGTCCTATATACACAGTAGAAAGGATCGTCTGATGGCCGGCTCTCGTAATTTTTGCCTGATCGCGCTCTTCACCCTGCTGCCCTACACGGCGTTTGCGATGCCGCTCGGCGTGTCTCCGCCCGCCGCCGGCGCATCGGACATCATCCGTGTTGGGTCGACGATGTGTGACGCGCGCGGCTGCTTCACTTTCGGGCCGGTCCAATCGTTCCGCCCGTCCTATGTGCAGCCGAACTATCGGCCGCCGACGGCCACCGGTCCGACCTACTATCGGCCGGCTGCGCGAGGTCGCGGACCGCTCTATTACGATCCCCCGCCCGTGCGCACGGTGCAGCCGAAGGCACAGGGACAACAGTTCCATGTGGATTGGTGCCGTAACCAGTACCGGACCTACAATCCGAAGACTGATCGGTTCCTGACCTATGAGGGTATCTACAAGACCTGCAATTCGCCTTACGACTAGGCTCAGCTTTCCAGCGAAGTGCGATCGACATGGCCGAGATCCCGGCCGGGTTCGATGATGTCGCGCACGCGCTGCTTCAACTCCTTCGGACCGGGAAAGCCGCCATCGCGCTTGCGCTCCCAGATCAGGTCGCCATCGACCCGGATTTCGAAATTGCCGCCGGTGCCGGGAACGAGCGCCACTTCGCCGAGACTGTCGGTGAAGGTCTGCAGAAGTTCCTGCGCCATCCAGCCGGCGCGCAGCAGCCAGTTGCATTGGGTGCAGTAGAGGATCGTCACGCGGGCTTTCTTGTCGCTCATATCAGGGGTTTCCTTTCGTCACTCCGATTTAAGAACTGCCGTGGCGTGGCACAATCCGTATTGCAATCACCGGGCGCTTGGTGTTCCTCTCGGAGCCAGAAATCGTACTGGAGATGCTGATGCGGGTCGCCGTCATCGAAAACATGAAAAGCACGCCGCTCGGCTCGCTGGGGCTGGCGCTGGCGGAAGCCAAGGCCGAGATCGAGCACTTCTACCCCTGGATCGACGGCAAGCTACCGGCAGGCATTGCCGATCATGACGCTCTGGTGGTGCTCGGCGGCGAGCAGAATGCGATCGACGACGCGAACTATCCCTACCTGCCAGGACTTGCACAGCTCATGCGCGACTTCGCCGAGGGCGACAAGGCGGTGCTCGGCATCTGTCTTGGGGCGCAGATCCTGGCGCGCGCCTACGGTGCGGAGAACCAGCTGAATGCCGGACTGGAGTTTGGCTGGCACTCGATCAGCAAGTCCGAGGATGGGCACGCGGATCCGTTGCTCTCCGGCCTCGAGGCGGATTTCACGACATTCCAGTGGCACAGCGACACCTTCACGCTGCCGCAGGGTGCGACCCGTCTTGCCGTCAGCGAGCTTACTCAGAACCAGGCGTTTCGTATCGGGCGCGCGGCCTACGGCACTCAGTTCCATTTCGAGGCCAGCGCATCTGTCATCGAGAGCTGGAAGGGCGAGTTTGCGGAATCGATCGAACAGATGGAGCCGGGCTGGCATGAACGCTACGCGGCTCTTGCCTCCGCGCACGCCGCGGCATCAGATGCTACCGGCCTTGCCATCGGCCGCAATTGGGTGCGCATGATCCGAGCGGAAGTCCGATCACAGCCCATGGTCGCCGGCGCTTAAGCCGGCGACCTGACATCCCTAGCCGGCTTAGGTGGCGGAGCGGATCCAGACGAGCATTTCGCCGGGCGCGCGGTTGTCCCACAGATGGTAAGGCACAAAGCGGGCCGTACCCGTTCCAGCTGCCGGCGGCTTGGTCCGATAGAGCGTCGCACCCCAATCCGACTCATCCTTGGTCACAGCGATATCGAGAGCCACCGCACCACCGAGTTCGGCGATCTCAGCCGTCTTCGCGGATATATCCTCGCCGAGCCTGATTCCGTTTAGGCCTGCGCCGTTATCCGTCGCCTCGACGCAATAGACGAGCGGGCCACGCATCAGGGCAGTCCGTCCGGCATCCTGCCGCACCAGCGGGTTTGCCCAGAGAGCGCGTGTTTCGAGTGGAATGTTCAGGTCGATCTTGTCGCCATCGCGCCATTCGCGTTCGATGCGGGCGTAACCATCGAGTTCGACCGAGCCGAGATCGATTGTCTCACCGTTGACGGCAAGTGTCGTCCCCTTTGCCCATTCCGGGATGCGCAGCGAAACCGCAAAGCGTGCCTGCTTGCTCGTCTTGATGTCGAAGTGGACGGCCCCGTGCCACGGATAGCGGGTCTTTTGCGTCATCTCGACATTGGCATCCGCGATCTTGAACCGCGCGCGTCCTTCGCCATAGAGGTGGACGGCGATCTCGTCATCCGCGACGCCATACATGTAGGACCCGATAGAGGCGAGCAGGCGGGCAATGTTCGGTGGGCAGCAGGGGCAATGGTGCCAGACCCAGCGATGATGCTTGCCGACACTTTCCAGCGGGTTCTCGTAGAAGAACGTCTTGCCGTCGAGCGAGAGCCCGGCCATCGCGCCGTTGTAGAGTGCCTGCTCCATGATATCCGCATAGCGCCGGTTCGGGCCGCGGCCGAGCATGCGGTTTGCCCAGAACACCAGACCGACGGAAGCGCAGGTCTCGGCATAGGCGCTTTCGTTCGGCAGGTCATAATAGTCGGTGAAGCCCTCATTGGCGGCCGCCGGCCCGATGCCGCCGGTGACATACATCTGCTTGGTCGTCAGATCGTCCCACAAGGTTTCTAGGGCGCCGGTCAGGCTGTCGTCGTTATATTCCGTCGCGATGTCGGCCATGCCGGAATAGAGGTACATGGCACGAACGGCGTGGCCGACGACCTTTTTCTGTTCGCGAACCGGCTGATGAGCTTGGCCGTACTCATAGGTCTTCTGGTGAAAGTCCGCTGCACTGCGGCCGTCGCGGTTCGCCTCGTCGGTGAAGAAGTGCGGCTCGGTTCCGCGCTCATCGACGAAGAACTTGGCAAGGTCCAGATACTTCTTCTCGCCGGTCGCGCGGGCAAGCTTGACCAGTGCCAGCTCGACTTCCTCGTGGCCGCAATAGCCAGGAATCTTGCCCGGGCCATGACCGAAGACCGTAATCATGTAATCGGCAAAGCGGCACATGATATCGAGCATCTTGCGCTTGCCGGTGGCCTGATAGTAGGCGACGGCGCCTTCCATCAAGTGGCCGGCGCAATAGAGTTCGTGGTGGTCACGCAGGTTGGTCCAGCGACGCTCGGGCTGAACCCGCTGGAACCAGGCATTCACATAGCCGTCCTTGTCCTGCAGTTTCTCATACATGTCGACGATGGCGTCGACCCGGGCTTCGAGCTCCGGATTGGCCCGGCGATAGAGCGAATAGGCCACCGTCTCGATCGATTTGCCGAGGTCGCTATCCCAGAACATCTGCGTCGAGCCGCCCCAGGGACCGATGGGGATCACGACGCCGGGGCTCGGCTTGGTGACGTCGATCGCCTGCAGCATACCCGCCGTGACGCAACGGTCGAGCAGCGTTTCAGCGGTGCTGTCGCAGATCGCGTCCTGGCGCTCCCCGAACAGCCCGTGCACATCGACATCCGGCACGGGAAGCGGGCGAAACTGGCGGTCTCTTTTCAACTTGTTCATGGCTTGATCCATCTTTCTTCAGAAGTCATTTCACCGCGCCGGCCATCAGCCCGCGCATGTAGTAGCGTTGCAGAAGCAGGAAAACGATGAGGCAGGGGATCGTCATGACGGCGACACCTGCCTGCACGGCGCCCCAGTTGATCGCCCCGAGACGGCCGGCGCGCACGGCCATCATCAGGACGGGCAGCGTGTATTTCTCGTTGCTGGAGAGCAGCACGAGCGCGGCCAGAAATTCGTTCCAGGCATTGAGGAAGGCAAAGATCGCCACGGTCGCGACGCCCGGCAGCACAAGCGGCAGCAGAACCAGCACGAGCATCTTCAGGTCATGGGCGCCGTCGATACGCGCGGCCTCCTCGATCTCCTTCGGCACCGCGTCAAAGGCGTTGCGCATCATGAACACCGAGAACGGCAGCTGCAGCGTCACGTAGACCAGCGTCAGGCCGAAGAGCGAGTTGTTGAGCCCGAGCCTGGCGAGGATGATGAAGAGTGGCGTCAGGATCGACTGGAAGGGGATCATCAGCGTCGCGATGATCAGGATGAAGAAGACATTCTTCATCGGAAAGCGATAGCGCGAGAAACCGTAACCGGCGAGCAGGCTGATCACCACGGTCAGCACCACGGTCGCAACCGACACGATGAGCGAATTGAGCGTGTGCTGCCAGATGCCGGCACCGAAACTGTCGAGCGAGCGATAGGAATCGAAGCTGATACCGTTCGTCGGCCATGGCGGCAGCGGTGGCAGCCGCGCCTCCGTGCCATGCCGGAGTGAGGCCAGCAGTGTGATGACAAAGGGAGCGAGAAAGAAGATGGTGATGGCAATACCGGTGCCGTGATAGGCGGCCTGCCCGCGGATTACACGGCTTTTCTTGCGACCGGTGACGAGGCTCATCAGCGCTCCTCCCCGACACGCAGCAGCCAAAGCTGCACGACGCTGATGACCACGAGAATGGCCAGAAGCGCAATCGACAGCGCCGCGCCGTACCCGAGATTGAAGGACACGAAGGACTGGTTGAAGATATAGTAGACGACAGAGATCATTCGGTTTTGCGGCCCGCCTGAGGTCATGATGTAGAACTGATCGAAGGCGAGGATCGAGCCGGTCACGGAGATGATCAGCGCGAGCGCGATCGTCCTGCGCATCAACGGCAGCGTCAGAAAGCGGAAGCGCTGCCACCAATTGGCGCCATCGACGACGGCGGCCTCCGTCAGATCGGTCGGGATCGCCTGCAGCCCGGTCAGCAGGATGATCATTGTAAAGCCGGCTATCTTCCACACGACCATGACGCAGATCGTCAGGAATGCGCTGTCGAAGGTGGCAAGCAGATTGGGGCTCTTCTCGACAAGTCCGAGCGCCTTCAAGGCAGGACCGATGAAACCGCTGTCAACATTGGCCAGCCACACCCAAAGCAGCGATGCAGAGGCCAGACCGACGACGACGGGCAGGAAGATGACGGTGCGATAGGTGCTGACGAAGGCTCGCTGTCGCTCGACGAAAAGAGCAAGCGGAAAGGCGACCGCGAAGATAAGGATCGTCACGATGACCGTATAGTAGGCGGTGAAGTTCAGCGCCGCGACGAAGCGGCCGTCATTGAACATGCGGAAGTAGTTGTTGAAGCCGATCCACCGCTGGGCGCCCATCAGCGGCCAGTTGTGAAGGCTCATCCAGGCGGTAAATCCGACCGGCAGCACGAAGAACATGATCACCAGAAGCATCGCCGGAGCGATATAGAGGAGGCCCGTCCATTCCGGTCGTGGGGCACGTCTGCGCACGCATGCTGTCTGCTTTCGACCCGTCACGGTCATCGAAACACTCCGCATCATTCCTAGTAAAATCGGCCGGAGGACTGCCACACCCTCCGGCCACGGCCTCTGGGAGATTATTGGCCGCTGTCGATGATCGACTGCATCTCCGACTGTGCATTCTTGAAGGCGCCGTCCACGTCGTCACCGAAGATGGCCGCATTGGTAAAGGTCGCCCACGGACCGTTGGCGCTGTTGATCAGATCGTTGAACTGCAGCGTGTAAGGTGTCTTGGCGACCGAGATGGCCTTCAGGCCGACCTGCAACCTCGGATCGAGGCCCTCGAGCACCTTGTCGGCGATATCACCACGGGTCGGCAGGCTACCGTACTTCGCCATGATCTTCTGGCCGTCCATCGAATAGATATATTCGAGGAATTCCTTCACTGCGTCGATCTTCTTGGTGCCCTTGGTGATGACGAAGTTGTCACCGCCGGCAAAGGAGGACGGATTGCCGTCAACGCCCGGGATGAGCGTCACGCCGAAGTTGATGTCGGGATGCTCGGTCACCAGTGTGCCGATCGCGAAGGCGCCAAGGCTCTGCTGGCCAATCTTGCCGTTGGTGAAGCTCAGGAAGTTGGCACCGTTGTCGCTGGCGGCACTTGCCGGGACGAGGTCCTTCTTCACCATGTCGCGATAATAATCGACCGCCTTGCGCATCTGCGGGGTGTCGAGCGTCGCCGTCTTGCCGTCGGCCGACAGGATATCGGCACCTGCACCCCAGGTGAGCGGCGTGAACGTGAAGATCATGCAGCCGCCGCAGCCGCCGCCGGAGAAATAGAAACCGTAGGTATCGTCACCGACCCTGCGGATCTTCTCGGCGTTGGCGGTGATTTCCTCCCAGGTCGCGGGCGCCTTTTCAGGATCAAGTCCCGCCTTCTTGTAGAGGTCCTTGTTCCAGGCGAAGACCGAGGTTTCGACCGACAGCGGCAGGCCGTAGACGCGGTCCTGATAGGTGCCGAGGCGGACGTGCGACGGCGACAGCGAATTGAAATAAGGCAGCTTCTTTGCCCAGTCTGTCAGGTCTTCCAGCTGCCCCGCAGCAGCAAAGGCAGGGTTATAGATGAGGTCCATCGACAACGCATCCGGCGCCTGGCCGCCAGCGATGGAGGTGGCGTATTTCTGGACAAGCTCCGAGAACGGCACCTCGGTCGCGACGACCTGGTTCTCGTGACTGGAGTTGTAGGCTTCGACAACCTTTTTGAAGGATTCGCCGATACCGGAACGAACCCACATTTCGACTTTCTCGGCGGCCGATGCTCCGGACACCAGGCATAGGGTGGCAACGCTTGTCGCAGCCAACAGACGCTTAATCATGGCACTCCTCCCAAATTGGCGCACTCCTCCGCGCCGGTTCCTCATCTCCTGGGGCTTTGGGCCCCGCATGACTGCCGCACCACGAGGCGGCACGGCAATTTCCTGACGCCCGGCTCCACTGGGCGTCCCTCGGCCAGCGCCAGAATCGTCAATCCGGCCTGGCGCCCCAGCTCCTTCAACTCCATGTCGACGGAAGTGAGCGGTGGCCGCGTCTGGCCGGCGACAATCTCCCAATTGTCGAATCCGACTACGGAAACATCTTCCGGCACCCGAATACCGCGCTCGCGCAGCGCATCGACAGCACCACGCGCGATCTGATCGTTTCCGCAGAAGATCGCGTCCGGCTTTTCGTCCTGACGGCTCCATATCTGCGCGACGGCCTCGTGGCCCCAGGCTTCCGCCCACCGGCCGAACATGACGATCCCCTCCCCGCCGATAACATTGCGGTAGGCACCCGCGCGCTCACGAACCGAGAAGAAATCCTCCGGCCCCGTGATATGCGCGATCCGTCGACGGCCCATCTTCACCAGCCACTCCACCGCCAATCGCGCACCCTGCGCGTCGTCGGAGCGGAAGGTGACGCTCGTCGGCGTCCCTTCGGTGAAGGCGTAGACCACGGGGACATGCAGGTTCGACAGATCGACCGGGAGCTGCCGGTCCAATCGCTTGCCGGTGGCGATGATGCCATCCACCTGCTTTTCCAGCATGGCATCGACATGGGTCTGACCGAGCGCCGGATCGTCTTCGATGGCGCAGAGAAAAACCGAAACGCCGTGATCGACGAGCGCTTCGGAAATACCGGCCATGACCGGCAGCGTGAAGCGCCCGTAGGTATCGTTGGTCAGCAGCCCGATAGTGAAACTGCGCTTGCTCAAGAGGCCCCGGGCGAGCGCATTCGGGCGGAAACCGACCTCGCTGGCAATGCGCTTTACCCGCTCCCGGGTTTCGACGCTCATCCGACCGGTTTCGTTCAGCGCCTTCGAGGCGGTGGAAATACTGACCCCCGCCGCCGCCGCGACGTCGTGGATGGTAATCCGGCCTCTTTTTCCTCCCGCGACGTTCACCGCGCTTCTCCCCATTTGCAGATGAGAAAAGCTTTTCCCAACCGAAGCGTCAAGTGAGAAAAGGTTTTCTCAAGCAAAAATCATACAATTGCCATCAGCGCCTCAGGAGCGGCCGCGAATAACGAAAATCGCGGCAGGCCAATGCCCGCCGCGATCCAAAACTTGAGCGATGTGAGCTTCGATCAGCCTTTGATCGTCTCCTTGCCTTCTTCCAGCAGACGGGCGGCCGCTTCGGCAGGCGTCGTCCGCTCGAATGCAAGCTCATCGGCAATCGGGCGGAAGACGCGCTGGTCGAATTGCGTCGAACCGAGCGGCGCAGGAGCAGGGTACTCGCCCACCTGATCCTTCAGCAGGTTTACATACTGCACGGTAGCCTGTTCGGCTGGATTGAGTTGCGGAAGAATCGCCTCGCGCACGGTAGGCGACATAGGCACGCCGCGCTCCACGCCAAGGATCTTGCCGGCCTCGACGTCATTGACAAAGAAATCGATGAACTTGGCGGCAGCCTCACCGTTCTTCGTGGCTCCGCCGACGCTCCAGATCAACGCCGGGCGATAGTAGTGGCCGGAAGGACCACCCTTCTTTTCGCGCGGCAGGAGCGTGATCGCAAGCTTGTTCTTGGAAATCAACTGGTAGCCGACGAGCTGATTGGAATAGGCCATGCCCATCGCCGACTTGCCGAGCGCGAGTGCGTTCGTGTCGATGGTGTTCTGGTCGAGCGTCTGAACGTCGGCAGCGACCGTGCCGCCCTTCTTGCGCAGATCCTCCCAGAACGTGTACCACGCCGTTGCATCGTCGGCATTGAAGCCGAGCTTGCCGTCGGCATAGAGGCTCTTGCCGCGCTGGCGCAGCCAGGCATCGAAGACGTAGGTGTAGCGCGCGCCATAAGGGCCGCCCCAGTAGTTGTTCTTGCCGCCGGCCTTCGTCAGCTCGACTGCGATCTTGGCGTACTCGTCCCAGGTCAAATCCGCCGTCGGTACCGGAATGCCTGCCTTTTCAAAGGCCGTCTGGTCGAAGAACAGCGCGAAGGAGTTGAGGCCGAGGCCGATGCCGTAGAGCTTGCCGTCGACCGTCGTCAGCTTCAACATATCCTTGCCGAACGAGTCGACCTTCAGCGTCGAAGGCACGAATTCGTCGAGCGGCAGGCATGCGCCGCGCTTCGAATAGTCGGAGATCGTGCTCGGTTCGAGCTGGAAGACGTCGGGCACAGCGCGGCCGGCCATCTGGGTGGCGAGCTTTGTCCAGTAGCCGTTGCCGTCAAGCGATTCGCCAACGATCGATACGCCGGGGTTCTCGCTTTCATAGAGCCTGGCGACATCAAGCGTGCGTTTGGCGCGATCGTTCGATCCCCACCACATGGCGCGAAGCTTGGCATCTTCCGCAAAGGCCGGAATTGAGCTTGTGGCACCAAAGGCCAGCCCGGCAGCGACGCCTGCCGAACCCATCAGAAATGAACGGCGATTGACCTGCATGTTTCATCCTCCTCTTTCATTGCCCCGCCATCCTCCAACAGCTCTACGGGCTTATGCGGCGTAGATTACGCAAAAAATTCATCGATGCAACAAATTATCTTTTGCTTGCAAATTTGCATTATTTGCATAATCTTCGCCGTATGAACGAGATCAAGACCAAGAGACTGCGACAGGCCGACATTGCCACCATGGCGGGGGTTTCCGTATCCACCGTTTCCCGCGTGCTCGCCAATGAGCCCGGCATCAGCGAAAGCGTCCGCCAGCACATTCTCAAGGTGGCGGCCGAAAACGGCTACTCGGCGCGCACCGCAACCGGCGCGCTTCGTGGCACCCTCGCCCTGATTGCGAGCGACGGGGTGACGGGCGGGCTTAGCGTCTTCTACGAAGGGATCGTCGAAGGCTTGCGCGCCGGGGCGCTCGATGCCGGTGTCCCCTTCGAGGTGCGGCTGATCCGCGAGAACAGGGCCACGCCTGATGTGGTCCACGAGTACATGCAGACGGCCGGCGCCGGCGGCTTGTTCCTGGTCGGGATCGATCCAAGCGCCGAGTTGCGCGCCTGGTTAGAGGACGCGGCAATCCCGACGGTGCTGGTCAATGGCACCGATCCGAAGCTCAGGCTCGACGGCGCGTCACCCTCCAACTTCTTCGGCGCATATGAAGCGACGACCCGACTGCTGGATGCCGGCCACCGCAAGATCCTGCATCTGACGGGATCGCATCGAAACACCATCCGCGAGCGTGTGCGCGGCTTCAAGGCCGCGATCACCGACGCGGACGGTGCGGAAGGGCGCCTTGTGTCGATGAGCTTCCAAGGCAGCGCAATTCATGAGGCGCACGAACTGACGTCCGCAGTACTCGCGGAGAAGGCCGGCTTTACCGCCGCCTTCTGCATGAACGACTTCATCGCCGTCGGCGTTCTCGAAGCCGTCACCGAAGCCGGGCTTCGGGTGCCGGAGGATTTCGCCATCGTCGGCTTCGACGATCTTCCCTGCGCGCTGATGACCAACCCGCCGCTATCGACCATGCGTGTCGATCGCGTGGCGCTTGGCCGGGAGGCGGTCAGTCTCATCGTGGCGCGATTCAGGGACCGCAACGCCCCCGTCCGCCAGATTTGCCATGGTGTCGTTCCGATTGCCGGCGGCACCGTTCCGAACCCCTGACATGAGCAATGCCGATGACCTATGATCCCGCCAGTTCAAATCCGCTTGCCAACAATCCGCTGAAGACGCGCGAGGACATGTCGCGCGCGCTTCGCGACCTCTTCGATCCGCTGCTCCCCTATTTCTCGGCCGGCAATGCCCGCGTACGCCTTGACGGCGCAGCTGCGCATTTCGACCGCGCAGCAGCGGATCTCGAAGGCTTTGCGCGGCCGCTCTGGGGATTGGCGCCGTTTGGCGCCGGTGGCGGCGACTTTGCCGAATGGCATCGTATTGCCGAGGGTATCGCCAACGGTACGGACCCAAAGCATCCGGAATATTGGGGCACGGTCAACGGTCGAGACCAGCGCATGGTCGAGCTTGCGGCGCTCGGATTTGCCTTTGCGCTTGTGCCGGAGAAGGTCTGGGAGCCGCTTGGCGGCCGGGCGCGCGACAACGTGGTCGCCTATCTCAAGCATGCCCGGCAATTCGACTACGCCGATAACAACTGGAAATTCTTCCGCATCTTCGTCGACATCGCGCTCGACTGCGTCGGCGCCAATTTCGACCGGAGCCTGACCAAGCAGTATCTCGAGGAGCTTGAGGGCTTCTATCTCGGCGACGGCTGGTACCGCGACGGCAATGTTCGCCGGATCGACCATTACATTCCGTTCGCCATGCACTTCTATGGGCTGATCTATTCCAAGCTCGTCGATGACGACTACGCACAGCGTTACCGCGAACGCGCCCTCCTCTTTGCAAACGACTTCAAGCATTGGTTCGGCTCGGATGGCGCGACGATTCCCTTCGGCCGCAGCCTGACTTACCGTTTCGCCTGCTCCGGCTTCTGGTCGGCCCTCGCCTTCGCCAATCTTGAAGCGCTGCCCTGGGGCGAAATCAAGAGCCTTTGCCTGCAGCACCTGCGCTGGTGGAAGGACAAGCCGATGACCAACCGCGACGGCATTCTGTCGATCGGCTTCGGCTATCCCAACCTGCTGATGTCGGAAAACTACAATTCGGCTGGTTCGCCCTACTGGGCGTTCAAGGCGTTCCTGCCGCTGGCCCTGGCCGAAGATCACCCTTTCTGGACGGCTGAGGAAACGCCGCCTTTGGAAACTGTAAGCGTCCTGCCGCAACGCCATCCCGGTATGGTGCTCATGCGCAATGGCGGCGACGTCGTCGCGCTGTCCTCTGGCCAGGAGAACCTGCAGATGCGGTTCGGCACGGAGAAATACGCGAAGTTCGCCTATTCCAGCCGCTACGGTTTCAGCGTCGAATCCGACGAGCGCAACTTCGCCGGCGCGGCCTTCGATTCCGCCCTCGCCTTCAGTGATGATGGCCTGCACTACCGCGTTCGCGAGACCAACCGCGAAGCCAAGCTTGCGGGTGATGTTCTTTATTCCAAGTGGTCGCCATTCCGGGATGTGGATGTCGAAACCTGGCTGGTGCCGGCGGCACCATGGCACATCCGCGTCCACCGCATCAACACGCCCCGGCCGCTGCAGACGGCGGAGGGTGGCTTTGCGATCGCACGCCGGGATTTCGAGCTCGATACGCTGGTCGCGAATGGCTCAAGCGCCTATGCGATCGGCGAAGCCGATTTTAGCGGGATCACCGATATCGGCTCCCTGACGCCGCGCGCCGGTCTCACGCAGAAGGCTCCGCCGAATACCAACATGATCGTTGCGAAAACGCTGGTGCCGCAACTGCGTGGTGAAATTCCGGCAGGCCAAACGATCCTGATGACCGCCGTCCTTGCCGCCAACGACGCGGGCACTGTAACCGGCGCTTGGACCACTCCCCCAAAGGCTCCTGACGTTGCGGAGCTTGAAGCGCTTGTTGCGAGCGCGGGCATAAGGGTCAGCGCCATCGAGGCGCCGGGGCAGATGCCATGAGGCGCCCCTCCATCGCACTTGCGATGCAGCCTTCGCGAACGGAGCATGTCCTCACCGCGGAGGCCCTGCACCGGCTTGCCGAGATCGGCCAACTTCTCGATCCTCAACCGCTCCGGAGTTTTAGCGACGATCGCGCCCGGCGCATTCTCGCCGAGACTGACATTCTCATCACGGGTTGGGGATCGCCCTATGTCGGGCGCGAGGTAGTTGCGGCGGCCCCACGGCTGCGGCTGATCGCCCATGCGGCCGGAACAGTTAAGGGAATTGTCGACGAGCAGATCTTCGATGCCGGCATAGCCGTGACGCACGCCGCCGAGGCAAATTCGGTTCCCGTTGCGGAGTTCACGCTTGCGGCAATCATCTTCGCCGGCAAGCAGGTATTTCGCTTCCGCGACCTCTATCTGGCGGATCGCAATCGCGACCGGACGCACCCGATGCAACGGTTGGCGATCGGCAACTATCATCGCACGGTCGGCATCATCGGCGCCTCACGCATCGGCCGACGAGTGATCGAGCTCTTGCGACCGTTCGAATATCGCGTCCTTCTTTTCGACCCCACCGTCGATGCGATCGAGGCAATCAGCCTCGGAACCGAGAAGGCAGATCTGCCGACACTGATGACGCAGTCCGACATCGTCTCCGTGCACGCACCGTCGCTGCCATCGACGCGCCATATGATCGGAGCCCGGGAGCTGTCGCTGATGAAAGAAGGAGCGACGCTGATCAATACGGCGCGTGGCGCCTTGATCGACGAAGCCGCGCTGCTGGAGACGCTCAGCACCGGGCGGATCGACGCGATCATCGACGTAACGGATCCTGAAGTCCCGGAGACGGCATCGGCCTTCTATGACCTGCCGAATGTGTTCCTGACGCCGCATATCGCCGGCGCGGTAGGGCTGGAGCGCGGGCGGCTCGGGGATATGGCAGTCGATGAAATAGAGCGGTTCACCAAAGGCGAACCGCTCCTCTATCAGATCCTGCGTCGCGACCTCGCCCTAATTGCTTAGCCGGCTTTCAGATTCGTCGAAGCGCCGCCCGGGACGATCTCGGGCATCAGGTCGGCGATCTTGACAACCTTGCCGCTGCGCGAGCTCGTCAGAGCAGCAATGCCGCACAGCACGGACATTGCGCCGGCCCGCGTCCCGGCACGCTGACCAAGCTTGTCTTCCATGCCCTGCTTGAAGATCATGTTGCGCATCCGGTCGTCGCCGCCGTAGTGGCCGCCCGAAGAATGCGGCACGACGATGCGTTCGACGGCCGGCTTGTCCTTCGGGAAATTGCGGACGAGCAGGATCGTGTCCTCGTCAGGCGTCTCCCATGGCTGTTTCTCGTATTGCCTGAGTTCGATACGCCCATGCGTGCCGTTGAAGGCGATGTGGTGGCCTTCGATCGGCTGGAAGGTGTTCAGCGAATAGGAAACGTGGACGTCGTTCTTGTAGCGGATGCTGACGACCATGGTGTCGGGGATGTCGATATCCTCGCGATAGACGCAGCCGTCTCGGAAGTAGCCGTCAATCTTCGACGGATCCTCGTAGAGCGTGTCGAGGAAGGGATCGGCCTCGAGGTCGAGGAAGTAGTCGCACTCACCCGAATGCGGACAGAGCTTGCAGCGTGGACCACGGAAGGGGCCCTTGCGCCCGTAGTTCTGCAGGTCGGCAAAGGAGGTGACGGCATCCGGATCGCTATCCAGATACCAGTTCAAAAGGTCGAAGTGGTGGGTCGCCTTGTGCACGAAGAGGCTGCCGGAATTTTCCGTGTAGGCGTGCCAGCGGCGGAAGTAGTCCGCACCGTGCTTGGTGTCGAGGTACCAGTGGAAGTCGACCGAAGTGACGCGGCCGATCTCGCCGGCGTTCAGCAGTTCCTTGATCCTGGCGGCCGTCGGCGAATAGCGATAATTGAACGAGACATCCACCCGCTTGCCGCTGCGCTTCTCCGCATCGAGGATACGGCGGATTTTGTCGACCGCTGTGGTCATCGGCTTTTCGGTGATGACGTCGATGCCCGCTTCCAGCGCGCGCACGACGATATCGTCATGCGTATAGTCGGGCGTGCAGACGATGACGAGATCGACCTGCTGCTCGGCGAGCATGGCATCGATGTTTTCGTAGATCGGCGCATTGCTGCCGATCATCGTGCGGGCTCGCTCGGCCCGCAGCGAGTTGGTATCCACGATCGCGACGAGATCCACATGCTCGCGCCAGCCGGCAAGCAGTTCCTTGCCCCACATGGTCGTGCCGCGGTTTCCCGTTCCAATCAAGGCAAAGCGACGTTTCTCCATCGAATGATCCTCCTCATGCGTATGAAACGAACAGCGTCCTGACGCCTGGCCGACAAAAACCGCGCCCGCTACTCGCGGCTCATGGCAAGGCTGTAACTAAACGGTTACCTGACGGCAGAGATGGTTTCCTGTCAATAGCCGATCTCGAATTTCGCGGATCAGGCAGAAATCGATGCGAGGGTCACGTGGACGATGTGGCGTTCCCAGGCATCGAGATTGCCGGGCTCGACCAGGTCGCGGCCGAAAATCGTCGAAAGCGTGTACTGATTGGACAGGTAGAAATATCCAAGCGAGGCAATCGTCAGATAGACATTGAGCGGATCGGCGTTTGCGATGAAGACACCGGCCTTCTTGCCGCGCTCCAGCACGTCGGAGAGTTCTCCAATCAGATGCGAATGCAACTCCTTGAGCCGGACGGATTGGCGCAGCCAGCGCGCGCGGTGAAGGTTCTCGGTCCCGAGCAGGCTGAGGAATTCGGGATGCTTCAGAAAATACCGCCAGGTAAACAGCGCCAGTTCGCCAATGCCTTCCTGCGGCGTCCTGTCGCCGATATGCAGCTCGCGCTCGGCGGTGCGGATACCAACATAGGCCTCCTCGAGCACCCTGAGATACAGCTGCTCCTTGTCGCCGAAGTAATGGTAGAGCATCCGCTTGTTTGTCCCGGCACGCTCGGCGATGGCATCGACACGAGCCCCGCCCATGCCGTTCTCGGCGAATTCCTTGGTCGCGGCCTCGAGGATTGCTGCACGAGTCCGTTCCGGATCGCGTTGCAGTACACGCTCGGGCGATTGCCGCCTTACTCTCTTCTTTTCCCCATTTCCGCCAGCGCCTTCCATCGGTTCACCTTTCTAATTTCCCCATTGCGCTCATAATACGTTGAGAACAGATTGTAAAAACGAGAAGCGAGAGGAGGGCTATCACATCAGCGCTTGACAGCCTCAACGCTTCTCCATAGCTTGTAACCAATTAGTTATTTGTTGCAAGAGAAACCAGCAAGGAGCGTGTGGAGGCGCTCCCCAAGGGAGGAGGAGAACAGATGACACTACGCGTAAGCAGACGTAACTTCATGGCGGGGGGAGCAACGCTTCTTTCACTGTCCGCACTGGGATCCAAGGCTTTTGCCGCCGACACCCGCTTGCGGCTTCTATGGTGGGGTTCGCAGCCCCGCGCCGACCGCACCAACAAGGTCTCGCAACTCTATCAGACAAAGAATGCGGGAACGTCCATCACCGGTGAATTCCTCGGATGGGGCGACTATTGGCCACGCCTGGCGACGCAGGTCGCCGGCCGCAATGCGCCCGACGTCATCCAGATGGACTACCGCTATATCGTTGAATATGCACGGCGCGGCGCGCTCGCCCCGCTCGAGTCCTACATGCCGTCGAAGCTCAATCTTGGCGATTTCGACCCGGCGCAGATCGAGGGCGGCAGCGTTGACGGGCACTTCTACGGCGTCAGCCTCGGCGCCAACGCCGCAGCGACCGTTCTGAACACCACCGCGTTCCAGGAAGCTGGCGTCGATCTGCCGACGCAGGCAACCACCTGGGAAGAGTTTGGCAAGATCGGTGCCGAGATTACCAAGGCCGGCAAGCGCAAGGGCTTCTTCGGCTTTGCCGACGGCAGTGGCAACGAACCGCTCCTGGAAAACTATCTCAGACAGCGCGGCAAGGCACTCTACACGGCCGATTCCAAGGTCGCGTTCGGCGCAGAGGACGCTTCTGAATGGTTCGACATGTGGAGCAAGTTCCGCGAAGCGAACGCCTGCGTGCCACCTGATGTCCAGGCGCTCTACAAGGATACGATCGACACTAGCCCGGTCACGCTCGGCAAGGCTGCTGCCGACTACGCGCACAGTAACCAGTTCGTCGGCTTCCAGGCCGTCAGCAAGGACAAGCTTGCGCTGAACAACTATCCGCGCATCAAGTCGGATTCGAAGGGCGGCCACTACCGCAAGCCGTCGATGTTCTTCTCCGTATCCTCGCAGTCGAAGGTGATCGACCAAGCTGTCGACTACGTCAACTTCTTCGTCACCAACCCCGATGCCGCTCTCGCGCTCGACGTCGAACGCGGTATTCCGGAATCGAAGGCGATGCGCGACGTCGTGGCTGCCAAGCTTGATGCAACAGGCAAGATCGCGCTCGACTATGTCAGCGGCCTTGGTGACCTTGCCGGCAAGTTGCCGCCGCCGCCGCCCTCCGGTGCCGGTGAAGGCCAGGTCGTGCTTCGCACGATCGCCGAGCAAATTGCCTTCGGCCAGCTTTCGCCGAGCGACGGTGGCAAGCAGTTGGTCGACGAACTCAGCCGCATTCTCGCCAAAGGCTGACGCGGATGAGTGATGTGATGCGCACGACCGCCCCGGAGGGTATCAAGAGTGAATATGGGGCGGCAGCCCAGGGGCGTTTCAAACGCCTCTGGACCGCCAATGCCCCAGGCTATCTCTTCCTTTTGCCGTGGCTGATCGGCTTCTTCGGGCTGACGCTCGGACCGGCCGTCATCTCGCTCTACCTCTCGTTCACGGATTTCGACATGATCCGGTCGGCCGAGTGGGTGGGCGCGGCAAACTACGTGCGCATCGCAACCGCCGACCCGAAATTTGCCGCAGCGATGCGGGTCACGCTGACTTATGTGGTGCTGTCGGTGCCCTTCAAGCTGACCTTCGCGCTATTGGTCGCAATGGCCCTTAACAAGGGCGTTCGCGGCCTGCCGCTCTACCGCGCGATCTTCTATCTGCCGTCGTTGTTGGGCGGCAGCGTGGCGATCGCCGTCCTCTGGCGGCAACTGTTTGCCGGCGACGGACTGGTCAATGCCGCACTTGCCCACTTGGGCATCCAGGGACCGAGCTGGATCTCGCATCCGAGCTACTCGCTCTACACGCTCGTGGCACTCAGCGTCTGGCAGTTCGGCTCTCCGATGATCATCTTCCTGGCTGGTCTGCGGCAGATTCCGACCGACATGTATGAGGCGGCCAGCCTCGACGGAGCATCCAAGTTCCGGCAGTTCTACAAGATCACCCTGCCGCTCCTGACGCCTGTTATCTTCTTCAATGCCGTCGTCCAGACGATCGACGCCTTCAAGGCCTTCACGCCGGCCTTCATCATCTCGGGTGGGACGGGCGGACCGATCAATTCGACGCTGTTCTACACGCTCTATCTCTATCAGGAGGCTTTCGGAAACTTCCGCATGGGCTACGCCTCGGCGCTTGCCTGGATCCTCGTGCTGATCATCGCGATCTTCACTGCCTTCTCCTTCCTGACCTCGCGTTATTGGGTGCACTACGATGACTAACGGGATCACCACTGCTGTCACGGCGCCGCCGTCTGATATCACCAAGCGCACCTTTCCGACGTCAATCGCGATCCACACGCTGCTGATCCTTGGCTCGCTGCTGATGCTCTATCCGCTGCTGTGGATGGTGTCCGCTTCAGTCCGCCCAGAAAACGAGATCTTCTCGTCTACGTCGCTTATTCCGTCGTCGATCGACTTCTCGTCCTACCTGCGCGGCTGGATCGGGCTCGACATCACTTTCGGCCGCTTCTTCTGGAACTCGCTCGTCATCTCGATTTTGACAGTCATCGGCAATGTCGTTGCCTGCTCGCTGGCAGCCTATGCTTTTGCACGCCTGCGCTTTGCCGGCCGGAACTTCTGGTTTGCGATCATGCTCGGCACGCTGATGATCCCGTATCACGTGACGCTCATTCCGCAGTATGTGCTGTTCCTCAACCTCGGGTGGGTGAACACCATCCTGCCGCTTGTCGTGCCGAAGTTCCTGGCAAGCGATGCCTTCTTCATCTTCCTGATGGTTCAGTTCTTCCGCGGTATCCCGCGCGAGCTCGATGAGGCCGCCATGATGGACGGCTGCAGCGCCTGGCGCATCTATTGGAAGATCATGCTGCCGCTGTCGCTGCCGGTGCTTGCGACCGCCGCGATCTTCTCCTTCATCTGGACCTGGGACGACTTCTTCGGGCCATTGATCTACCTCAACGATATGAACACCTACACGATCCAGCTCGGTCTGCGCACATTCGTCGACTCGACCAGCGCATCGGATTGGGGCGGCCTGTTCGCCATGTCCACGCTGACGCTGGTGCCGGTGTTCTTCTTCTTCCTGTTCTTCCAGCGCCTGCTGATCGAGGGCATCGCCACGACCGGCATGAAGCGCTGATGCAATTACGGACATAGGTCAATGAGTATCAAGAGAGTTGCCATCGTCGGCTGCGGTATCGGCCGTTCACACATCGTCGAAGGCTACCTGCCGCATCCCGACAAGTTCAAGGTCGTGGCGATCTGCGACCTGAACGAGGAACGCCTGCGGGAAATCGGCGACGAATTCGACATCGCCAAGCGCACGACCTCGTTTGCCGATGTGCTTGATGACGCGAGTGTCGACATCGTCGATATCTGCACTCCGCCCGGCATTCACCTTGAGCAGGTGGTGGCAGCTCTCGCCGCCGGCAAGCACGTCATCTGCGAGAAGCCGCTAACCGGATCGCTTTCCGGCGTCGACACGATCATGGAGGCGGAGAAGACGGCCAAGGGCACGCTGATGCCGATCTTCCAGTATCGCTACGGCGACGGCATCGAGAAGGCGAAGCGGATCATCGAGGCGGGTATCGCGGGCAGGCCTTATCTGGGCTCGGTGGAGACTTTCTGGCGCCGAATGCCCGAATATTACTCCGTGCCCTGGCGCGGCAAATGGGCAACAGAGCTTGGGGGCGTGTTGGTAACCCATGCGCTGCACCTGCACGATATGCTGTTGCATCTGATGGGGCCGGTATCGAAGGTGTTCGGTCGCGTTGCAACTCGCGTCAACGACATCGAGGTCGAGGACTGTGCGTCGGCAAGCCTATTGATGCAGAGCGGCGCCTTCGTGTCTCTCTCCTGCACGCTGGGCTCCCAGGAGGAGATCAGCCGTTTGCGGCTGCACTTTGAAAACGTCACCTTCGAAAGCAATCATGAACCTTACTCGCCAGGCAAAGATCCATGGAAGATCATCGCCGCGAATGACGATGTGCAGGCGCGCATCAATGCCATCATCGGTCATTGGCGACCGGTCGCGCCGCGCTTTACCACGCAGATGGAGCATTTCCACGCCTTTCTCAGCGGCAATGGACCGCTGCCGGTGACAACAGGGGACGCGCGCCGCGCGCTGGAACTCGTGACCGCCATCTACCAATCGTCCGATACCGGCAGCGAAGTCATCCTGCCAATCGGATCGGACAGCCCGAAGTACGCCGACTGGCGTGCTCGCACGAAATAATGGACCAGGGAGGATCCTGAGATCATGGCAACAAGCGTCGTTCTCCAGAAGGTCGAGAAGCGGTACGGCTCCCTGGACGTCATTCACGGTATCGACCTGAAGATCGATCCCGGCGAGTTCGCGGTCTTTGTCGGCCCGTCAGGCTGTGGCAAGTCCACCCTGCTGCGCATGATCGCGGGGCTCGAGGAGATTAGCGGCGGCGCACTTCTACTCGACAACGAGCGGATGAATGAAGTGGCGCCGGCCAAGCGCGGCATCGCGATGGTCTTCCAGTCCTATGCCCTCTATCCCCATATGTCGGTTTACAAGAACCTTGCCTTTGGATTGGAGACTGCTGGCTACAAGAAAGCCGAAATCCAGCCGAAGGTGAAGCGCGCCGCCGAAATCCTGCAGATCGAAAAGCTGTTGGAGCGCAAGCCGAAGGCACTCTCCGGCGGCCAACGCCAGCGCGTGGCGATCGGCCGCGCGATCGTACGCGAGCCGCGCATCTTCCTATTCGACGAACCGCTCTCCAACCTCGACGCGGAACTGCGCGTGCAGATGCGTGTGGAGATTTCACGGCTGCACCGCAGCCTCGGCAACACGATGATCTACGTCACCCACGATCAGGTGGAAGCCATGACCATGGCCGACAAGATCGTCGTGCTGAACGCTGGCCGCATCGAGCAGGTCGGCGCACCGCTCGATCTCTACAACAATCCGGCCAACCGTTTCGTGGCAGGCTTTATCGGCAGCCCGAAGATGAACTTCCTGCAGGCGCGCGTCGAGCAGGTCGGCGAAGCCGAGACGACCATCAACGTCTGCGGCAATTCCGTTCGCCTGCCGCGCAGGCTCAAGGCCGAGGCCGGACAAACCGTCACTTTCGGCATCCGCCCGGAGCATCTCTCCGTGCTTGAAAACAGCGGTATCACGCTCGCGACCGTCAACGTGGATCTTGTCGAGAACCTCGGCGGCGCGACGATGCTCTATGCAACGACGCCGGATGGGCAGCAACTGACGATCGCGCTCGACGGGCAGCAGAAGGTCGAACGGGGGACGAACGTGAAGGCCTCGTTCGACCCGGCGCGGTGTCACGTCTTCGACGCCTCGGGTGCTACCATCTAGCACGCTTGACAGCCGATCCCGCTCTGGCCATGATTTCAATAGGATAGGCCGCGAGGGGAGACTAGCGTGACGCCTGAAGATCGGATTTATGCACTCGGCATCTGGCAGGGTCCGATCGAGATTGAGCCTATCACCGGCGGCATCACCAACCGGAATTATCTGGTGCGGGATCGCGCGGTTCGCCGTGTCGTTCGGCTCGGAGAAGACATTCCCGTTCATCACATCAGCCGGCAGAACGAGCTTGCCGCCAGCCACGCCGCACACGCAGCCGGGCTTTCGCCGGCCGTAATCCATCATCAGCCCGGCGTACTGGTCCTTGATTTCATCGAAGCCAGGGCGCTGACACCCGACGACATAAAGAATCCCGCAATGCTCAAGCGCGTGGTGCCGCTCGTGCACGCTTGTCATCGGGAGATCGCCCGACACTTCCGCGGCCCCGCCGCAATCTTCTGGGTGTTTCACGTCATTCGAGACTATGCGGCGCATCTCGCTGCCACCGGCAGCACCTATGTTGCACGCCTGCCAGCCGCGCTTGAAAAAGCGGAGCGGCTCGAGAAGGCGGCCGGTCCCTTTGACATAGCCTTCGGCCACAACGATCTACTTGCGGCAAACTTCCTGGATGACGGCAAGCGCCTCTGGCTGATCGATTGGGACTATGCCGGCTTCAATACACCGCTCTTCGATCTCGGGGGGCTCGCCTCCAACAACCAGCTTGGCGAGGAGGACGAACACCAAATGCTGGAGATCTACTTCGGTCAGGCAGTGACGAGCGATCTCTGGTACCGCTACACGGCGATGAAATGCGCTTCGCTGCTGCGTGAGACGCTGTGGAGCATGGTCTCCGAGATCCATTCCACCATCGATTTCGACTATGCCGGCTATACGGCCGAGAATCTTGCGCGCTTCGAGCGCGCCTACGACCTTTTTGAACAGGACCGATAATATGACGAAGGAATTGCCAAAGACCGCCAAGGCGGTCGTCATCGGCGGCGGCATCATCGGCTGCTCGACGGCCTACCATCTCGGCAAGCTCGGCTGGACGGACACGGTTCTCCTCGAGCGCAAGAAGCTGACCTCGGGCACGACCTTTCATGCAGCCGGCCTCGTCGGCCAGCTGCGCACCAGCGCCAACATCACCCAGCTGCTCGGCTATTCCGTCGATCTCTACAAGAAACTGGAAGCCGAGACGGGGTTGGGCACCGGCTGGAAAATGAATGGCGGTCTCAGGCTTGCCTGCAACGAGGAACGCTGGACCGAAGTCAAACGGCAGGCGACGACGGCGCAATCCTTTGGGCTCGATATGCAGCTGCTGACACCGCAAGAGGCTTTCGACCTCTGGCCGCTGATGACGATAGACGACCTCGTCGGCGCCGCCTACCTGCCGACCGATGGCCAGGCCAATCCGTCCGATATCACGCAGGCGCTTGCCAAGGGCGCGCGCATGTCGGGCGTCTCGACATTCGAGGATACCGAGGTTCTCGATCTCGAGATAGACAAGGGCCGGATCCGCGCCGTGATCACCGAGCACGGGCGGATCGAGTGCGAGCGCGTCGTTGTCTGCGCTGGCCAGTGGACGCGATCCTTTGCTGCGCGCTTCGGCGTCAACGTGCCGCTCGTCTCCGTCGAGCACCAATACATCATCACCGAGTCCTTCGGCGTTCCGTCGAACCTGCCGACGCTGCGCGATCCGGACCGGCTGACCTATTACAAGGAAGAAGTCGGCGGCATCGTCATGGGCGGATATGAGCCGAACCCTATCCCCTGGGCGGTGAAGGGCATTCCCGAGGGCTTCCACTACACCCTGCTCGACAGCAATTTCGACCATTTCGAGCAGATCATGGAGCAGGCGCTTGGCCGCGTTCCGGCGCTCGAGTCTGTCGGTGTCAAGCAGCTGCTGAACGGACCGGAGAGCTTTACGCCTGATGGCAACTTCATTCTCGGCGAGGCCCCGGAGCTGAAGAATTTCTTCGTCGGTGCCGGCTTCAATGCCTTTGGCATCGCATCCGGCGGTGGTGCCGGCATGGCGCTGGCCGAATGGGTCGCCAAGGGCGAGCCGCCCTACGATCTCTGGCCGGTCGATCTCCGCCGCTTCGGCAGGCCGCATTTCGATACCGACTGGGTGCGAACCCGCACGCTCGAGGCCTATGGCAAGCATTACACGCTGGCCTTCCCCTTCGAGGAGTATTCGAGCGGCCGGCCGTGCCGCAAATCGCCGCTCTACGACCGGCTCACGGCACAGGGCGCCTGCTTCGGCGAAAAGCTTGGCTGGGAAAGGCCAAACTGGTTTGCCGATCTCTTCGCCAACGAGGAACCGAAGGATGTCTACACCTATGGCCGCCAGAACTGGTTCGATGCCGTCGGCCGCGAGCACAAGGCTGTGCGCGAGGCCGCCGTCATCTTCGACCAGACCTCCTTCGCCAAGTTCGTGCTGAAGGGGCGCGATGCCGAGGCGGCGCTGTCGTGGATCGCCTCCAACGATGTTGCCAAACCGATCGGATCGCTGATTTACACGCAGATGCTGAACGACAAGGGCGGCATCGAATGCGACCTGACCTGTGCGCGCATCGCCAACGACGAATACTACATCGTCACCGGCACTGGCTTTGCGACCCACGATTTCGATTGGATAGCGCGCAGTATTCCGAGCGGAATGCATGCGGAACTTGTCGATGTCACCTCAGCCTACTCCGCGCTGTCTCTGATGGGGCCGAATGCGCGCGCCGTGCTGGAGAAGGTGACGAGCAGCGATGTTTCCAATGCGGCGTTCCCATTCGGTCGCGTCAAGACGATCGGCATTGCCGGCTGCCCGGTGCGGGCGCTGCGCATCACCTATGTCGGCGAGCTCGGCTACGAACTGCATGTGCCGGTTGAATATGCGACGACCGTTTATGATGCGCTGATGGCAGCGGGCGCTCCGCTGCAGCTTACCAATGCCGGTTACCGCGCCATCGAAAGCTGCCGCCTCGAGAAGGGCTATCGCGCCTGGGGCTCGGACATCGGTCCCGATCATACACCTGTTGAAGCCGGGCTTGGCTGGGCCGTGAAGACGAGGAAGGACACGCCGTTTCGCGGCCGCGAGGCGATCGAACGGCAGCTCGCGTCGGGCGTCAAAAAGATGCTCGCCTGCTTCGTGCCCGAGGATCCCGATATCGTGCTGCTTGGCCGCGAGACCATCTATCGCGACGGCAAGCGTGTGGGTTGGCTTTCCAGCGGCGGCTTCGGCTACACGATCGGGAAGCCGATCGGCTACGGCTATGTGCGCAACCCGGGCGGTGTGAGCGAAGATTTCGTGCTGTCCGGCAGCTACGAACTCGACGTGGCGCGCGAGCGCGTGCCCTGTCAGGTCTCGCTGAAACCGCTTTACGATCCCGATATGGCGCGCGTGAAGGGATAGGCACTGAGCCCAGGCGTCGTTCCTGTGCTTGTCACAGGAATCCAGCCACCGGCCGGGCGCGGTGAATGACCATAACTCGTGGAAAGGAACCTCCTGCGCCCAACGACTTGGGCGCAGGATCCCTGTGACAAGCACAGGGATGACGGGTCATGGGAGGGCAACGCGCCAAAACCCAGCCCTCGCCACAGATGGAAGGGCCTCGAAAATCCATACTGCGACGGCCCGCACCGTCGCAGCACCCTTCCTTAGAACAGCGGCAGCTTGTTGTCCTGGATCAGGATCTCAAGCTTGTTCGCCACATCCTCGGTCCAGCCGATATTGCCAGTCAGCGCCGCCGGGAAAAGGCCCGATAGTCCGAACAGGGCTTTCGACACCGCGCCGCCATTGCGCGGCACGTCGGCCAGGAGAGCAGCAATTTCCCCCGCGCGGGGATCGCGCAATTCGTAGCGTTCGCCATCCCGGTTAACGCCAAGGGCATAGCGCATCCAGGCAGCCACTGCGATCGCATAGGTTTCCGCCTTGCTGCCGTTCGCCAAGGCTTCGGCGGCCGGCTCGAGGAGGCGCTGCGGCAGCTTCTGCGTGCCGTCCATGGCGATCTGATAGGTGCGATGGGCAATCGCCTTGTTCGCAAAGCGCGCTATCAACTCGTCGGCATAGACTTCAAGATCGATACCGGGCACGGGATCGAGCGTGGCGGCGGCTGCGTTCATGTGGCGGCGCGCAAGCGCCGCAAGGCCGACGTCATCCATGACGTCGCGGATAAATTCATAGCCGCCTATGTAACCGAGATAGGCTAGCAGCGAGTGCGCGCCGTTCAGCATCCGCAGCTTCATCTTTTCGTAAGCGGAGACTTCCTCGACCATCAGCGCGCCGGCCTTTTCCCATTCCGGGCGGCCGTTGGCGAAGTGATCCTCGATCACCCATTGCGTGAAGGGTTCGGTCTCGATCGCCACCAGATCCTGCCTGCCCGTGTGTCTTTCGGCATCGCGATAGGTGGCATCCGTGCTTGCCGGCGTGATGCGATCGACCATGGTCGATGGGAAGGGCACGTTCTTTTCGATCCACTCACGAAGCTCCGGATCGATGCGAGCGGCGAACTCGAGCACGAGCCGCTTCAGGACGGCGCCGTTGCTCGGCAGGTTATCGCAGCTGAGCGGCGTGAACGGCGCGATACCCTTGGCGCGGCGGCGTGCAAGCCCCTCGACGATGTAGCCGATGACGCCACGGGGCGCATGGCGGTTGGCAAGGTCGGCGGCAATGTCGGGATGCTTCAAGTCCAAGCCGCCGGTCGCGGAATCGAAGCCGTAAGCCTTCTCGGTGACCGTCAGACTGACGATCTTGATCGCGGGATCCCCAAGCCGGGCAAGGAGATCGCCGGGATTGCGGGGCGCCACATGAGCGCGCAGGATCGGACCGATGATATTCGCCGTCGTACCCGATGTATCGCGCACGAGCATTGTATAGAGCCCGTTCTGCTCATTCAGGTGATCGGCAACGTCGGCTGTCCGCAGGCTCGCGACCTCGATGCCCCAATCGCCACCGGCGACCGCAATCGCGGCATCCGTGAACGGCGCGAAATGGGCGCGAAAGAATGCGCCGGGACCGAGATGCAGGATACCCGGCTTCAACCCGTTGCGATTATAGCCGGGAAGCTTGGCAGTCGGCGCGAGGTCGGAAAGGCTCGTCAGACGTTCGGTCACAGCTTGTATGCCTTCTTCGCATTTCCGTAGGAGAGCTCGCCGGCAACGATCTCGGCTTCCTTGCGGGACATGCGGTGTTCGGTCACGAACTGCGCCAGGAAGCGGCAGACCTCGCGGCGCCAGACATCGTGGCGCGCCGGGATCGACAGAAGCGCGCGCGTATCGTCGTTGAAGCCCGCCAGGTTGGCGAAACCGGCCGTCTCCACCACCTGGTCGAGATAGCGGCGAATGCCGTTCGGGCTGTCATGGAACCACCAGGGTGGGCCGATCATCAGGCAGGACCAGTGGCCGGCCATCGGCGCCAGCTCGCGGGCATAGGTCGTCTCGTCGAGGGTGAAGAGGAGGACGCGCAGGCCCGGCGCATGGCCGTACTTTGCGAGCATCGCCGAAAGCCCGCCGACCCAATCGGTCGGCGTCGGGATATCCGCGCCCATGTTCGGGCCGCGGGTCTGGAACAGTTCGCGATCGGTGTTGCGGCGCGAGCCGGCATGGATCTGCATCGTCATGCCGTCTTCGGCTGAAAGCCCGGCCATTTCGGTCAGCATCTGGCCGCGGTAAAGCTCCGTTTCCTCGGCGCTCAGCATCCCCTTGTGGGCCTTGTCGAGCAAGCGCTGCTTGTCAGCCAGCGGCAGGTCCGCTGTGAAGGCCGTCGGCACGCCATGGTCGGTGGCAGTCGCGCCGTACTGGCGGAAATAGGCGCGGCGCTTGCGGTGGGCATCGATCAGCCCATCCCACTTTGTCACGTCGCAATCGGTCAGTTCGCCAAGCCGAACCAGGTTTTCGCGGAAGCCGACGGCATCCGGGTCGGTGACGCTGTCCGGCCGGTAGGTGGTGCGGACGCGGCCGATCCAGCCGTCTTCCGCCATCTTCTGGTGATGCACCAGCGGGTCGAGCGCGCCTTCGGTCGTGGCGATCGTCTCGATACCGAAGCGCTTGTGCAGGGCGCGCGGGCGGAACTCCGGCAGCGCCAGCTGCGCATTGATATGGTCGTAAAGCGCATCCGCATTTTCAGGCGTCAGCGGCTCTTCACAGCCGAGGACGGCCGACATCGCATGATCGACCCAGAGGCTGGAGGGCGTACCGCGGAAGAGATGGTATTGCGCGGCGAAAGCGCGCCAGATGTCACGGCCCTTGGCGACCGGCTTGCCGTCGAGGCGAGGCACGCCGAGATCGTCGAGCTTGACGCCAACGCTGTGCAGCATGCGGAAGAGATAATGATCCGGAATGACAAGCAGCGAGGACGCATCCTCGAACGGCTTGTCGTCGGCAAACCACGACGGTTCCGTATGCCCGTGCGGGCTTACGATCGGCAGGGCCCGAACCGTCTCGTAGAGGTCCCGCGCGACCGTTCGGATTGCCGGATCGGCCGGAAAGAGCCGGTCTGGATGAAGAAAGCCGTTACCAAGATCCATGAGAATTCCTCCCTGAAGGGCTATGGCCCTACCCCACAACGTGGGGCGCGGCAAGGGCTTTTAGTAACCAAACGGTTCACTTTTGCAAATCGCACGTCACCGCCCTCGAAACGATTGACCGCGCGGACTATTTCCGCTTTTCAGATGGCATGACATTGGCCGGTTGCGGCGAGGAGGTTCCATGTCCGAAGAGACGAACCGCATTACAAAGCTCGAGGAAATCGTTGCCCATCAGGCAAAGACGATCGAGGAACTGTCCGATCAGCTAGCCGAACAATGGAAGGTCGTTGAGCAGACGCGGGCCAAGCTGGACAGGCTGACGGAACGGTTTCTGTCGCTTGAGGAGCAATCGCTGGAAGCGCCGGCGATTACACGGCCGCCGCACTACTGAGCAGGGTCCTGCCCTTGTTTTCGACTGCCGGAATACCTATTAAAAGGGTGTGAGGACGACCTCCCCCTCTATGGGCATCAACTCGGGACGACCCGAACATTCCCACTAGGGGTAGACCATGCGTAAAACCGCAGACCGTGTCCGTCACGCCATCAGCTTCGAAATTATCGGACTTGCGCTTGTCACGCCGCTCGGCGCGCTGGCCTTCGGCATGCCTATGGCCGATATCGGCGTGATCGGGGTCGCCGGCGCGACGCTCGCGACAGCCTGGAACTATCTCTACAATCTCGGCTTCGACCATCTGATGCAGTACCTTACCGGCGGCACGCAAAAGAATGTCGCGGTCCGTGTCCTGCACGCGGTCATGTTTGAGGTCGGGTTGCTGCTCGCGCTGCTGCCGATGATCGCCTGGTACCTCGACATCAGCGTCATTCAGGCGCTGACGATGGATGTGTCCTTCGCGCTTTTCTACGTGGTCTACGCGTTCGTCTTCAACTGGGCCTATGACCGCATCTTCCCGCTGCCGGATTGGCAGCTGGGAGGGCAAGCACAGCAAAGCTAACCGAAAAAGACGGGACCGCCGCGGCCGGCGATCCCGTTTGCAATGCCTCAACTGTCGTGAGCGACGTGTCGCTCAGACATTGCCCATGCAGAGATACTTCATCTCCAGATAGTCATCGGCACCGTGGCGCGAGCCTTCGCGGCCGAGGCCAGATTGCTTGATGCCGCCGAAGGGTGCCGTTTCCGTCGACATCAGGCCGGTATTGATGCCGACCATGCCGTATTCCAGCGCCTCTGCGACACGCCAGACCTTTTTCAGGTCGCCGGCGAAGAAGTAGGCGGCGAGGCCGAACTCGGTGTCGTTGGCCTGGGCGATCACATCCTCGACCGTATCGAAGCGGAAGAGCGGCGCGACGGGACCGAACGTTTCTTCGCGCGCGACCTTCATCTCGCGGGTGACGCCGGTGAGCACGGTCGGTGTGAAGAAGGTGCCGGCACCCTCGACGCGCTTGCCGCCCGTCAGAATCCTCGCTCCCCTCGAAACAGCATCTGCAACGTGGCTCTCCACCTTGGATAGGCCCTGCTCGTCGATCAACGGGCCGATCGTCACGCCAGCCTTGAAACCGTCACCAACGGCCATCGTCTCGACTTTGGCCGCAAGTTTGGCGGCGAAGGCATCATAGACTCCTGACTGGACATAAAGGCGGTTTGCGCAGACGCAGGTCTGGCCGGCATTGCGATACTTGGACGCCAGAGCGCCCTCGACCGCTGCGTCCAGATCCGCATCGTCAAAGACGATGAAGGGCGCGTTGCCCCCAAGCTCGAGGCTGATCTTCTTGATCTGATCGGCGCACTGGCGCATCAGAATGCGGCCGACCTCCGTCGATCCGGTGAAGCTGATCTTGCGCACCTTGTCGTTGCCGCAAAGCTCCTTGCCGATTGCCGGGCCGTTTTCTCCGACGATGACGTTGAAGACGCCGGCCGGAATACCGGCCTGCTCGGCGAGAACGGCAAGTGCCAGCGCCGACAGCGGCGTCTGCTCGGCAGGCTTTGAGACGACCGCGCAGCCGACAGCCAGCGCCGGGGCGATCTTGCGAGTGATCATCGCGGCCGGAAAATTCCAAGGCGTGATCGTGCCGACGACGCCAACCGGCTGCTTGATGACGATCATGCGCTTGTCGCTCGACGGCGCAGGGATTGTCTCGCCATAGATGCGTTTGGCCTCTTCCGCATACCATTCGACATAGGCTGCAGCGTAAAGGATCTCGCCGCGGGCCTCGGGGAAAGGCTTGCCCATTTCAGCGGTCAGGATGGCGGCCAGTTCATCGGCATGAGCGACCATCAGGTCATGCCATTTGCGCAGGATCCCGGCGCGCTCCTTTGCGGGCCGCGCGGCCCAGGCCGGCTGAGCAGCGTAGGCGGCGTCGATTGCTTCCCGCGTCTCGGCAGCCCCCATGTCGGGCAGCGAGGCGAGAACCTCGCCGGTGGCAGGATTGAGGACGTCAAAGGTCTTGGTCGCGCCGCCGGCCGTCCAGCTACCGTTGATATAGCCGGCATCGCGCAGGAACGGCGAGGAAAAGGGAACGTGTCTTGTCAATGCAGTCGTGAATGCCATGTCATGTAACTCCAGGCAAAGAAGGGATGGCCCTACTTACCGCTTGCTTCGAGGATCGAGGCTTCCAAAATGTCGAGCGCTTCGCCAAAGACACTATCCTGGATCGTGATCGGGGCGAGGAAACGGATGACGTTTCCATGCACGCCGCACGTCAGCAGGATCAGGCCTTTCTCAAGCGCAATCAGGCGAACCTTGTTGGCGAAATCGGCGCTCGGCAGCTTCGTCGTCTTGTCGTTGAACTCGACAGCGTTCATGAAACCCGGACCGCGGATATCGACGATTTCAGGCACCTTTTCGCGCAGTGATTCCAGGCGCTGCTTCAACCGGTTGCCAAGCTGATTGGCGCGATCGCAGAGATCTTCGTCCTTGATGACGTCGAGGACTGCGTGAGCCGCAGCGATGCCAAGCGGATTGCCGCCATAGGTACCGCCGAGACCGCCCGGTCCGGGCGCATCCATGATCTCGGCACGACCCGTGACGGCGGCCAGCGGGAAGCCGCCAGCGAGGCTCTTGGCCATCGTCATCAGGTCGGGTGCGACCTCATGATGATCCATCGCGAACATCTTGCCGGTACGAGCAAAGCCGGTCTGCACCTCATCGGCGATCAGGAGGATGCCGTGTTGGTCGCAGAGTTCGCGCAGCGCCTTCATAAAGGCGACCGGCGCCGGGTAGAAACCACCCTCGCCCTGAACTGGCTCGATAATGATGGCGGCAACGCGCTGCGGATCAACATCGGCGGCAAACAGCTTCTTCAGCGCGGCCAGCGACTGATCCGGCGTCACGCCATGCAGCTCGACCGGGAACGGGACATGGAAGACATCGCCCGGCATTGCGCCGAAACCGACCTTGTAGGGCACGACCTTGCCGGTCAGCGCCATACCCATGAAGGTGCGGCCATGGAAACCGCCGCCAAAGGCAATCACGGCGGAGCGGCCGGTCGCGGCACGGGCGATCTTCACCGCATTCTCGACGGCTTCGGCACCTGTTGTGACGAAGATCGTCTTCTTCTCGAAGTTGCCGGGCGTCAGCGCATTGAGACGCTCGGCCAAGTGGACGTAGCTCTCGTAAGGCACCACCTGGTGGCAGGTATGGGTGAAATGATCAAGCTGATCCTTGACGGCGGCGATCACGCGCGGGTGACGGTGACCGGTGTTGAGGACGGCAATGCCGGCCGCGAAGTCGATATAGCGTCGACCTTCCTTGTCCCAGATCTCGGCATTTTCTGCGCGATCGGCATAGATCTGCGTCGTCATGCCAACGCCACGCGAGATTGCGGCATTCTTTCGGTCTGTGAGGGTGGTCGCGGCCATCGGTGCGTTCCTGCTCTGGAATGGATGAACTATCTTGCATAACTTCGGCAAGACATGTAGAAAATTCCTACATTTTTCCTGTAAGAATGCAAGCGGCATTTACCGCTTCAAACTGCCGTTGTTTTCAGCGATGGTCGTCGAAGAAAAACTAGGTCGAACAAGACCTCAAGAAGACAAACGAACCGGGAATATTTGGCTTATGAACAACGATATGCCCGTGCGCTACAAAGTGGCGGAGGCGGCAAAATCAGCAGGCGTTTCCGCATCGACCTTGCGCCTTTGGGAAAGCCAGGGCCTCGTCGTTCCGGACCGGTCGGAAACCGGGCACCGGCAATACAGCGCCGAGGACGTCGCACGGTTAAAAAAGATAGCCTGGTATCGAACCGAGCGCGGACTCAATCCGGCAGCCATTCGCGAGGCATTGGAAAGCGAGGAACCATCTGAAAATTCGGATACGTCTGACGCCTCGGATCTAGGTCGGCGGCTGCGCAGTCTGCGCCACGGCGCCGGCAAGACACTGGATCAGGTTGCCGGTGACGTTGGCATTGCTGCCTCGACACTGTCGACGCTCGAACGCACCTCTCAGGGGGTGAGTTTCAAGACGTTGCACGACCTTGCGGCATATTATGGCACCACGGTTTCCAGGCTTTCTGGGGAAGAGCGCGACGACATGCCCGAGGTCGTCCGCGCCGGCGCTTGGCGCACATGGCCGGAAACGACGCCAGGTGTCACGGTGCAGCTTCTGGCCGAGGGCCGCACGATGATGGATTGCCACCGTTTCGTGCTCGCACCCGGTGCGGCGAGCGAAGGCGCCTACCGACACGAAGGGGAGGAGTTCATGCACGTACTCTCCGGGAGGCTGGAGCTGGTCCTCGATTCCGATCAGTTCTTCGATCTCGGACCCGGCGATTCGCTCTATTTCGAAAGCCGTCGCTATCACTCCTGGCGCAACCGTCACGATGGCGAAACCGTCCTCATCTGGATCAATACACCGCCGACATTCTGAGCCTTGGCGGTATCGCCCGCCATGGCTTTGCGCTATAGGCCACAAGTGACAGTTCGAGTGTGAGATGAGATCGATGGCAGCCATCATACGATACCATGAAGGTGATATTTCCGCGGCAGATGCCGCCCGCTATACCGGAGCGATTGCCATCGACACCGAAACGCTGGGCCTTGTGCCGCGCCGCGACCGGCTGTGCGTAGTGCAACTCTCACCGGGCGACGGCACGGCCGACGTGATCCGCATCGCCGCCGGGCAGAAGGAAGCGCCGAACCTCGTGGCGCTGCTTGCCAATGGGCAACAGAAGATCTTCCACTATGGCCGCTTCGACATTGCCGTCTTGTTCCACACGTTCGGCGTCACCATGCAGCCGGTGTTCTGCACCAAGATCGCCTCACGTCTCTGCCGAACCTATACCGATCGGCATGGACTGAAGGACAATCTCAAGGAAATGCTTGACGTCGATATTTCCAAGACGCAGCAATCCTCCGACTGGGCTGCCGCAACTTTGTCCCCTGCGCAGCTGGAATACGCGGCCTCTGACGTGCTTTACCTGCACGCGCTGCGCGACAAGCTGACCGAGCGGCTGGTGCGAGACGGCCGCATCGATCATGCCAACGCCTGCTTCCAATTCCTTCCGACGCGCGCCAAGCTCGATCTGCTCGGCTGGGAAGAAGCCGACATTTTCGCCCACAGCTAAGACGTTTCTGGATTTTGCACGTATGGAACCGGGCGCGGCGATGCGCGTACCGGCCATTAGTAATTCGTTAACGCCGCTTCGCTAGATTATTTACCAATTTTTATGCATTCAACGGCGCGATGGAGCGCCGCGTCGGGCAGACCGAACTGCCGGAGAATGCAACGGGCCGGATGAGCGCGGCCTTCTTGTAGCCTGCCTTCACCGCACTTTACGAAAGAAGGAGCATGACATGTTGTCTCCGGTTCGTGCAGCGTCAAACGGAAGCCTTTCCTCCCAGAGCCAGACCGCGGCCGTCAGTACCGATGGCCTGGTGCGCGCGGCCAGCGCCGTTGCTCCCGTGCATCAGATTCAGGGCGCCGATCTCAATTCTTCTGTTGCCGGCAAGCTCAGCATTCTTCTGCTAGCTGTCCGGGCGCGGATGGTCGACGCCCTTCTCGATGTGCTCAGTGCCACGAGCGAGGCGCTTGCGACCCCGCGCGAGGACGACGAAACCGACCTAGCCTTTGCCTCCCGCCTGGCAGCTGCGATCGAGAAGCTGCCGCCGGCGAAGATCGAAAAAGTCGAGCGACAGCTTGCGATGCAAGGCCACGCAGTTCCGCTTCGCCTGCTTGCAGAGGCGCTCCGGAACCCGGCTGGACCGGAGGCGGCCCGCATCGCCACCTATCTTGAAACGATCCACTACAAGGATCGCGATCTCGCCGCCCGCGCCGTGGTTCGCTCCTACGGCCAGAACGACGCCTCGCCGACGCGCCAGGAACAGCGCACGGAAATTCGCATCCAAAGGGACAATCTTGCTGGGACTGCGCAGGTACCTCTACCGACAAAGCAGGGACCGGAATCTGCACGGCCGCAGACCGCACTGGTTGCCGCGGCCCATATCGATGGCGGCGACGAGCGGACCGAACTCATCAAGAACGATGCAGTCGCTGACGAACCGATCGTCAATCCGACCGCCAAGGCGTCCGCCGAAGAAACACTCGCGGAGCCTAATCAAGATGTGCAGGAGAGCGTGCCGCCCAGGCACGCCTTGGATCCGGCACGGGAAACCGTGCAAGCCGAGACCGCTCGGACAACGTCCAAGGGCGACCCGATCATTCCGAAGAGCTGGCCGGCGATATCAGCCTCGCTGTCGAACGATACCACGAAGCTGATCGTTACAATCATTCAGGACCAGGAAACGGAAGTGCTGCTGGAAGCCGCCGATCCCGATCCTGCGGTCGAGATCGATATCATCCTCGACGAAACGGTCCTCGCCGATCTGCCGGAAGAATTGACCACCCTGCCCGATCTGCATCCATTGCCGGAGGGCATTGCGCGCCAATCGCCCCTCATCGCGGAACAACCGGCAACCGAAGCGGCCGCAGCGGCGGCAAAAAGACACCCTGCCGCGGAACCGCCAGCACCCTTGACGGTGCAGCAGGCGATCGACGAGACCTATGCGCCGGTGCTCATGAAAATCGTCGAGGGCGTGCCGTACGCCACGCAGCCTTACGAGTTCTCGAAGGACGAGGCCGACGATAGTGGCGCCCACGCGATGTACCGCGAGGACCACAACGGCGGCGAGCCGTCGGAAGAGGAAGAGCGGCAGGGCGAGCCGTCGGACGACGACGAAACGGACATCCTGATGGACAGTGAGGCGGCTGCAGCGATTGCCGCCCGAGAAAGTCTGATCAAGGCTGGCACGCCGCCTCACCGCCCGGCGCCGGCCCTGCCAATCGCCGTGAGTGGCGACGAAGCCTATTCGCTCTACCGACGCAAGGTCGACTGGGAATAGCTCGCCATTGCAACGACAGTACAGAAACGAAGAACCCGCCGGATCGCTCCGGCGGGTTCTTTTGTTCTTCAAGCCTGCTGGCGATTATTCGCCGCCGCGGTTCTTCAGAGCCGCGCCGAGAATGTCTCCGAGCGAAGCGCCGCTGTCGGACGAACCGAACTGAGCAACAGCTTCCTTCTCTTCCGCGATTTCCAGAGCCTTGATGGACAGCATGATCTTGCGGTCCTTCTTGGAGAAGTTGGTGACGCGGGCGTCAACAACCTGGCCAACCGAGAAGCGTTCCGGACGCTGCTCGTCGCGGTCGCGCGACAGGTCTGCGCGGCGGATGAACGACGTGATGTCTTCGTGGTCGACGAGCTTCACTTCGATGCCGCCGTCGTTGACTGCGATGACTTCGCAGGAAACGACTGCATTCTTGCGCAGGTCGCCCGAAGCTGCGGCTTCGCCGACAGCGTCCTTGCCGAGCTGCTTGATGCCGAGCGAGATGCGCTCCTTTTCGACGTCAACATCGAGAACGACCGCCTTAACGACGTCGCCCTTGTTGAACTCTTCGATGACCTGTTCGCCCGGACGGTTCCAGTCGAGGTCGGAGAGGTGCACCATGCCGTCAACATCGCCGTCGAGGCCGATGAACAGGCCGAATTCGGTCTTGTTCTTGACTTCGCCTTCGACTTCAGTGCCAGCCGGATGGTTGCGAGCGAATGCCGCCCACGGATTTTCCAGCGTCTGCTTGAGGCCGAGCGAAATACGGCGCTTGGACGGATCGACTTCGAGAACGACGACTTCGACTTCCTGGCTCGTGGACAGGATCTTGCCGGGGTGTACGTTCTTCTTGGTCCAGGACATTTCCGAAATGTGGATCAGGCCTTCGATGCCCGGCTCCAACTCGACGAACGCACCGTAGTCGGTGATGTTCGTGACGGTACCGGAAATCTTCTTGCCTTCCGGATACTTGGCCTGGATGCCATCCCACGGATCCGACTCGAGCTGCTTCATGCCGAGCGAGATGCGGTGGGTTTCCTGGTTGATGCGGATGATCTGAACCTTGACCTGCTGGCCAATGGACAGGATTTCCGACGGATGGTTCACACGGCGCCATGCCATGTCGGTGACGTGCAGCAGGCCGTCAATGCCGCCGAGGTCAACGAACGCACCGTAATCGGTGATGTTCTTGACGACGCCGTCAACAACCTGGCCTTCTTCGAGGTTCTGAACGATTTCAGAACGCTGCTCGGCACGGGATTCTTCCAGAACCGTACGACGCGAAACGACGATGTTGCCGCGGCGCTTGTCCATCTTGAGGATTTCGAAGGGCTGCGGGTTGTGCATCAGCGGGGTAACGTCGCGGATCGGACGGATGTCGACCTGCGAACGCGGCAGGAAGGCAATCGCGCCGTCGAGGTCAACCGTGAAGCCGCCCTTGACCTGGTTGAAGATAACGCCTTCAACGCGCTCACCAGCTTCAAACTTGGCTTCGAGCTTGACCCAGCTTTCTTCGCGGCGAGCCTTCTCGCGCGACAGAACTGCTTCGCCAAGAGCGTTTTCGATGCGCTCGACGTAAACTTCGACTTCGTCGCCGACCTTGAGCGAGCCGTCCTTGGCCTTGGCGCCGAATTCCTTGAGTAGGATGCGACCTTCGACCTTGAGGCCGACGTCGACAACGGCAGAGTCCTTCTCGATTGCCGTTACGATGCCCTTGGTGACATAGCCTTCAGCCAGGTCGTGCTTGGCAAAGGATTCTTCGAGAAGGGCCGCGAAATCTTCGCGAGAGGGAGTAGCTACTGACATGTAATCTCCTGCATATCCGAATCCGGATACGTATGCGCCGGTTGGTTCGTGTTGAACGGGCCTGAACCCAGTCCGCTTCCTGTCGGGAAGCAATCCGGCGCTTGGACGGAATTTCAGGCTTAGTCTTCGGAAGCGGCCCAGGCAAAGCTTGGGCAAATCGCTCGAATTAGGTATTTCGGCTCAAAGCTGCATCGATGATCGATTTCGCAGCTTGAAACGCGGCCTCTATACTCATTTCCGACGTATCAAGCAAGTGCGCGTCTTCGGCTGGTTTCAAAGGACTGTCGGCCCGTCCCATGTCGCGTTCGTCGCGGCGCTTGACGTCGTCGAAAATGGCATCGAAATCGGCAATTCCTCCCTTGCCTGTTATTTCGTCGTAGCGGCGTTTCGCCCGAACCTCGGGACTTGCCGTTACATAGAGCTTTACCGGCGCCGCCGGGCAGACGACGGTTCCGATATCACGGCCGTCGAGCACCGTTCCGGGCGCCTTTTCAGAAAACCGCCGCTGCGCCTCCACCAGTGCACGCCGCACCGAAGGCATGACCGCGATCTTCGAGGCCGCCTCGCCAATCTCATGCTTCGAAAGTATATCGCGATCGAGACCGGCCAGTTCAACCTCGCGCGCCATCTTTTCTGCCACCGCCTCGTCGTCGAGCGTCAGGCCGGCATCGAGCAAAGCCTTTGCCGTCGCGCGGTAGGTCAGCCCCGTGTCGAGATGATGAAAGCCGTAGGTCTCCGCGATGCGGCGCGAGAGCGTTCCCTTGCCTGCGGCTGCGGGTCCATCGATGGCGATTGTAAACTGTTTGGAGCTCATCTGTCCGTTCATGTCTCCGCCAATCCGCCGTAGCGGCGGACGAGATCGACCATGTCTTCCCAACCGGACTCTTCACCGAGACCGGCAACAACACCTTCGCGATCAGCAACCGGTCGGTTCTGGCTGACCTTCCACTTGCCTTCAATCGCTGCAATCTCGATTTCGACGCCGATGATGCCTTTCATCTGCGCGCGGATGAAATCATCAGGCGCATCACCCACTGCCCAAGGCCTGTCGCGTGGGCCTTCCTGTTGCGTGGTGATCGCGTTGATCTGCTGAAGCAGCCAGTCCGCGTCGTCGATGACACGGGCCCTGCCCCTGACCTGTACGATCGCGTAGTTCCAGGTCGGCACGACTTTACCGGTCTCCTGCTTCGTCTGGTACCAGGATGGCGTGATGTAGGCATCGGCGCCCTGGAAGACGGCGAGCACATCCGCGCCGGCGTCGATATCGCGCCACTGCGGATTGGCCTTGGCGAGATGAAGGCGCAAGATCCCCTTTTCGGAGGCTGCGGCATCCAGATGGAAAGGGACCGAATTCGCCATCAAGCCCGAAGCACCCGCAGTGATCAGCATGCCGAGCGGATGTGCCCGGATCAAGGCGTGCTGGACACTCAAGTCTTCCTCACGAAAATGCGGCGGCTGGTACATTTCTCGCACCTATCCCGGCAGCCGGCCACGCGCCGATCTACCCTGCAAATGAACAATCGCCGGCTCACTATCACAAATGGCGGCGCCGGTCATCTGGCGCGCATGAGCGATGCATGAAGTTTGGCTTTGACATGCCGTGCTGCAACGATTATGGGGACCGGCTTATAAATTCCGAATAGAACGCCGGGTTTCACGGCATTTGCCGAATCTTGATTCGGCCATTCTCACGAGGCTAACAGTGGCGAAAGCTGAACTTGGAACGAAGCGTACCGATCCGGAAACCGGCAAGAAGTTCTACGACCTGAACCGGGATCCGATCGTTTCTCCCTATACGGGCAAGTCCTATCCGCTCTCCTTCTTCGAGGAAACCTCTGCTGCCGCAGCGGCTGAAGCCCAGGATGAAGAGGAAGTGGCAGAAGTCGATACCGAAAGCACGGAAGTCGAACTGGTCTCGCTCGAGGACGCTGATGAAGGCGCATCCGGCGACGAGATTCCAGATATGGGTGATGACGACGTCGAAATCGAAGGCGACGACGACGACACCTTCCTCGAAGCCGACGAAGACGACGATGACGACGACATGAGCGACATCATCGGCGTCACCGGCGACGAAGACGAAGTCTGATCGGATTAAGTCTCGGCCCGGACGAGAAAATTTCGCCGGGCCGATTTTTTTGGCTTGCTATCTCCAAAAACCGGAAGTAAGAAGCCGCCACTCCGCGAGGCAAGCGCTTCGCGAAGCATCCCAGGACCGGCCTAGCCGGACCGCCTTGATGGGGCTATAGCTCAGCTGGGAGAGCGCTTGCATGGCATGCAAGAGGTCAGCGGTTCGATCCCGCTTAGCTCCACCAAATTTCTCCCGACACGAATAACACTGGCTGTTCGACGCGTTTGGAACCACTTTCGTCTTAACGGCTGTCGCGCCCGAGGACTGTTCGCTCGCGGTCATTTCCTCATACACTGCTTTGCCAAATTTTTAGCAACTGCGGGTATGTATGGTTCCGATGCCGACTGATCGGCAGCCTGGAGCCTTGGTTCAATGACACGAGAAAGACGGCGGCGCGTCATACACACGCGCAGAACGACGACCGGCCTGGTGCTTGCCGGCGCGATTTCCTTTCTGGCGGGTATGACCGATGCGACCGGACTGGCGCTGACCGGTGATTTCGTGTCGTTCATGACGGGCAACACAACGCGCGCCGCCCTGTCGCTCGGCGGCGGCGATCTACGGCATGCGGCCATTCTACTCTCGGCGATCATGGTCTTCGTGCTTGGCAATGCAGCCGGGATCGTGATCGCGCATTTCGCGGACCGGCGCACCTTCGCCGTGCTTTCCTGCGTCAGCATCGCGCTGGCTACCGCCTCTCTCATGATGGGCGAGAGCGTGGCGATGCCGCGCTTCTATCTCATCGTCGCTTCGATGGGGATGGTGAACGCGGCCGTGGAGCAGATCGAGGGGCTGCCGATCGGGCTGACCTATGTGACCGGAGCGCTCTCGCGTTTTGGGCGTGGCCTTGGGCGCTGGATTATCGGCGACAAGCGATTGGAGTGGACGATCCAGATCGTACCGTGGGCCGGCATGTTTGCGGGCGCGGTGATGGGCGCGCTGCTCACACAGATCGCGGGTGCGGCGGCCCTGTGGGTGATTGCCGTCTTTGCGATGCTGGTTGCGCTCGCCTCTCTGCTCATCCCCAAACGCCTGCAACGTCGGTTTAACGCCACGCCACGTTCGGCGGTGCGCACGAAATGAAGTCGCAATAGAGGCCTATCGAATCAGATAGATGGCGGGCGGAAACCGCTGAAGGAAGACAACCTTGTTTCTCTTTTCAAAGCTCATCTGGATCTTCGGGCAGCCATTGTCGCTCGCTTTCCTTTTCGTCCTGTTTGCCCTGGTGACGGGCCTTGTCCGCTGGCATGCGACAAGTCTCGTTTCCTCGGCGATTGCGGGCCTGATTTTGTTCGTCACGCTCTACACCACCGTCGGCAACTACCTTCTGCAGGGTCTCGAGGATCGGTTTGTCAAACCGCAGGATCCGGCAAGCCTGCAGTGTATGATCGTCTTGGGCGGTGCATTCGAGAACGAGGTGAATACCGCCCGCCGCGGAATAGAGCTCAATGCCGGGGCCGATCGCTTCGTCGAAGCGCTGCGCCTGGCGCAGAAATTTCCGCAGACGCGAATCCTGATTTCCGGCGGCGATGGGTCGATCTCCGGCATCTACGAAGGTGACGCGGCGATATCGGCGCGCTTCTTCCCGATGTTCGGCATTGGCCGAGACCGCCTGGTCGAAGAAACGAAATCGCGCACGACCTTCGAAAACGCGATGAACACCAAGGAGCTTCTGGCAAGCCAAGGTCTTTCGAACTGCCTGCTGATCACCTCCGGCTACCATATGCCGCGATCGGTCGGCATCTTCCGTAAACTTGGAATCGACGTCGTGCCGTGGCCGACGGACTACCGCACTGACGGGCGAGAAAGCCTTGGCTTCGATTTCACGCAGCCGAGCCGGAATTCCCAGAACCTGGCAACGGCAATCCGCGAATGGTTCGGGCTCGTCGGCTACTACCTCGCCGGCCGCACTTCAGAGCTCTATCCGGGCTGAACTGGCTATTTCTTGGAGATCGTCACGAACTTGGTGCCGCGCACACGGGCTGTGACGACACAAGGCTCCTTCGCCTTGTCAGCATCCGGACGATCGCAGAAACGCGGGTGCATCTTCATTGCCAGCACCATGTTGCCGAAGCGCTTCACGAAGTCATAACCGTAGACCTGGGCGGTCGCGATCATGAAATAGCCGCCCTCGGCGACCTGCAGATAGAAATTATAAGTGCAGCCGTCATCATTGCACTGCGGACCCTTCTCGCCGTCGCAGGTGAGCTCACCCTCGTTGACGACGGCGTCGATCAGGCCGTCATTGTTGATATCCTGGCGGAGGACGAAGCCGTCCGAAAATTCCGCCTTGGTGCACTGCTCCTGAAAGTGCTTCTTCTCATAGACCTCCGGATCCGAGATAAGCGATTGCTGTGCGAAGGCCGCAACGGGGGCGACGAGTAGCGCGGCAAGGTTCAGAGCGATCAGGAGCGTTTTCACGAAGGGTTTCTCTTTTGGTCGAATAAGGACGCTGTTGGCCGGACAGTTTGCTTGATCCGGCTTGCGCCGCCCTTGCCGCCGTGATTCATATTCGAAAGATACGCGCCGGTTCTGGAGGACTGCATGCCGCTGTTCGTCTATGTGGATTATGCCGGCGTTGCGCTTTTTGCGGCAACAGGCGCGCTCGCGGCCTCGCGGAAACAGCTTGACCTGATCGGCTTCCTGTTCTTCTCCATCGTCACGGGGACGGGTGGCGGTACGGTGCGCGACATTGTCCTTGGCCGTGTGCCGGTGTTCTGGGTTCTGAACCCGACTTACGTCATCGTCTGCTGCGCCATCGGCGTCCTGGTGTTCTTTACCGCCCACCTCGTTGAATCGCGCTATCGCTTGCTGATCTGGCTCGATGCCGTAGGGCTGTCGGCTTACTGCGTGATGGGTGCCGCGAAGGGCCTCGCCGCCACGGGCTCGCCAACGATCGGCATCGTGACCGGGACGTTGACGGCGACCTTCGGTGGCATCCTGCGCGATCTACTGGCCAACGAGCCGTCCGTGCTGTTGCGGCCCGAAATCTACATCACGGCAGCACTGGTCGGCGGCGGCATATTTACGGCTGCGAACGCACTCGACCTGCCGCTCTATGCGGCCTCTGCCGTCGGTGTCGTCGCGGCATTCTCAGTGCGCGGCGGCGCGCTCTATTTCGGTTGGACCTTTCCGACCTACAAGGCAAAGCCCGGCCGGCATCCTGATGATGTGATGTGAAATCAGCGCCGCTTCGCGCGCAGGCGGATCACGACGTCGACGTGGGCGATTTCCAGCCCTTCCGGCGGCTCCGGCAGATTGCCGATGGTCAGATTACTGACCGGGATATCCAGCACGTCGTTTTCGCCTTCGACGAAGAAGTGATGGTGGTCGGAGACGTTGGTGTCGAAATAGGTCTTGGCGCTTTCGACCGCGAGAACGCGGATCATCCCTGCTTCGGTAAACTGGTGCAGCGTGTTGTAGACGGTCGCCAGCGACACAGGCACTCCCGCCTGCACGGCCTCCTCGTGGAGTTCCTCGACCGTCAGGTGCCGATCGCCTTTGGCGAAAAGCAGGTCACCGAGCGCGACGCGCTGGCGCGTCGGACGAAGGCCGGCGTGTCTCAGCCGTGCCTCAATGGTAAGCGGGGCCTCTGCCACCATCCGACGAACTCCGGTTTAATCTAGCGTCAAGCAATCAGGTTTCATTAGCCATATAACTTTTGCGCAAAAGCGTTTCAATAGTTTCAATGGGGACAAAGAGTGCGAAAACGCCGCAAAATCGGGCTTTTGGCGCAATTAGTGCTGGCCGGGGGCTTGGCCTTCCTGTATGCGACCACCAAATAAGGCGCGCAGCCGGTCCTCCGGAGGTTGGATGAAGCTCAGTCATGCTTATGCTTCATTTTCCGCTGAACTTGGACTAAACGTTCACATCCATCGGCATAGTTGCGGGGGGAATTAGAGTTTTCATGGCGACGAAACAATCCAGCTTCAACTACGAGGAAATTCTGGCTTGCGGCCGCGGCGAACTGTTCGGTCCGGGCAACGCACAGCTTCCTCTCCCGCCGATGTTGATGGTTCATCGCATTACCGACATTTCCGAAACCGGTGGCGCCTTCGACAAGGGCTACATTCGCGCTGAATACGACGTGAAACCCGACGACTGGTATTTTCCCTGCCACTTCCAGGGTAACCCGATCATGCCCGGCTGCCTCGGCCTTGACGGCATGTGGCAGCTGACCGGCTTCTTCCTCGGCTGGCTGGGCGAGCCCGGTCGCGGCATGGCGCTTTCAACCGGCGAAGTGAAGTTCAAGGGCATGATTCGCCCGACCACGAAGCTGCTTGAGTACGGCATCGATTTCAAGCGCGTCATGCGCGGCCGCCTGGTTCTCGGCACCGCCGATGGCTGGCTGAAGGCCGACGGCGAAACCATCTACCAGGCAACCGACCTGCGCGTCGGCCTGTCCAAGGACAAAGAAGCCTGATTGCACCGGGCGTAGTTGCCCGGTTTCCAAGTTAGAAAAAACGAAAAGGTCGAAACACATGAGACGGGTAGTTGTTACGGGTCTGGGTGTTGTCTCCTCGATCGGCAATGATGCCGCCGAGGTCACTGCGTCGCTGCGCGACGCCAAGTCCGGCATTTCCTTCTCCAACGATTTTGCTGAGCACGGCTTCAAGTGCCAGGTCTGGGGTCGCCCGTCGCTTGATCCGACGGATCTGGTCGACCGCCGCGCCATGCGCTTCCTGAGTCAGGGCGGCGCCTGGAACCATGTAGCAATGAAGCAGGCGATCGCCGATTCCGGTCTGGAAGAGAGCGACATCAGCAACAACGCGCGCACCGGCATCATCATGGGCTCCGGCGGACCTTCGACGCGCACGCTGATCGAAGCTGCCGAGATCACCATCAAGAACAACAGCCCGAAGCGCATCGGCCCGTTTGCCGTGCCGAAGGCGATGTCCTCGACGGCATCGGCAACGCTCGCCACCTGGTTCAAGATCCACGGCGTCAACTACTCGATCTCGTCGGCCTGCTCGACCTCGGCACACTGCATCGGCAATGCCGCAGAGATGATCCAGTGGGGCAAGCAGGACGTGATGTTCGCTGGCGGCCACGAAGACCTTGACTGGACGATGTCGAACCTCTTCGATGCCATGGGCGCCATGTCCTCCAAGTACAACGAGACGCCGGCAACGGCGTCGCGTGCCTATGATGTCAGCCGCGACGGCTTTGTCATCGCCGGCGGCGCGGGCGTTCTCGTCCTGGAAGAGCTGGAGCGTGCCAAGGCGCGCGGTGCAAAGATCTACGCTGAAATCGTCGGCTACGGCGCGACCTCGGATGGTTACGACATGGTCGCTCCGTCGGGCGAAGGCGCGATCCGCTGCATGCGCCAGGCGCTCGCGACGGTGAAGGGCGATGTCGACTACATCAACACGCACGGCACCTCGACCCCTGTTGGCGACAGCAAGGAAATCGGTGCAATCCGCGAAGTCTTCGGCGACAAGATCCCGCACATCCAGTCGACCAAGTCGCTGACGGGCCATTCGCTGGGCGCAGCCGGCGTGCAGGAATCGATCTACTCGCTGCTGATGATGCAGGCCGGGTTCATCGGCGAAAGCGCGCATATCACTGAGCTCGACCCTGAATTCGACGGCGTTCCGATCGTTCGCAAGCGCATCGACGATGCCAAGATCGACATTGCCCTTTCCAACTCCTTCGGCTTCGGCGGCACCAACGCCACGCTCGTCTTCCAGCGCTACAACGGATAATAATATGACGGGAATCATGCAGGGTAAGCGCGGCCTCATCATGGGTGTCGCGAACAACCATTCCATCGCCTGGGGAATTTCGAAGGCGCTGGCAGCACAGGGCGCGGAACTTGCCTTCACCTATCAGGGCGATGCTCTCGGCAAGCGTGTCAAGCCGCTGGCCGCCGAAGTCGGTTCAGAATTCGTTCTGCCGTGCGACGTCGAGGACATCGCCTCGGTCGACGCCACCGTCGATGCCATCAAGGAGCGCTGGGGCACACTGGACTTCGTCGTTCACGCCATCGGCTTTTCCGACAAGAACGAGCTGAAGGGCCTTTACGCCGACACCACGCGCGACAATTTCAGCCGCACGATGGTGATCTCCTGTTTCTCCTTCACCGAGATCGCCAAGCGCTGCGCGCCGCTCATGAATGCCGGCGGTTCGATGCTGACGCTGACCTACAATGGCTCGACGCGCGTCATCCCGAACTACAACGTCATGGGTGTTGCAAAGGCTGCTCTCGAGGCGTCGGTGCGTTATCTGGCTGCGGATTACGGACCGAGCGGGATCCGCGTCAATGCGATCTCTGCTGGCCCGATCCGGACGCTCGCGGGCGCTGGCATTTCCGATGCACGCGCAATCCTCTCCTGGAACCAGCGGAACTCGCCGCTGCGCAAGACGGTGACGATCGATCAGGTCGGCAATTCCGCCCTTTATCTGCTGTCGGACCTGTCGGCAGGCGTTACCGGCGAAATCCATTTCGTAGATGCAGGCTTCAACATCACCTCGATGCCGACACTGGACGCACTGCGCACGGCAGACGTGGAATAAGGACCGAAGCCGGGCTTGGAAACGAGCCCGGCTTTTCCGAAACGCATCCCCTACGGATGCGTGACCTGCCGCAGAATAGCAGCCGAATCTCTGGCGCCCCAGCGGGTCGCAATCTTTCCGTTTTCGACGACAAACCACTCCATCGCGGTGAGCTCGTAGCTCTTGTCAGTCGGGTCGTGACCCACGAGACCGCGGAAGAAGCCGGAATAACGCCCGCTTTCCCGGTAGCGGACGACGACGTTCTTCCCCTCGGCGGCGATATCGAGGATCTCGAGGTTGATGTTCATCCCCTCGTGGAGCTCACGCCAGATAGGCTCGACCTCATCGAGACCGCCATATCCCAGAACACCGTAAATCCGCGCATCGGCGGCAAAGAGCTCGCGCAACGCCGCCATGTCGAAGCGGTTGAACGCCTCGACATAGGCAGTCACGAGTTGCTTGTTTGCTTCCGTATCCATAGCTCCCCCTCCCCTTTGGGCTGTTCCGCGGCTACTTCTTCGCCCACAGCACCTTGAAGCGCGCATTGCGGCAAGTTTCGCCGCTCTCCTTGAAGTTTGCTGCAAGCACCGGCTCGTAGGGCAATCCGCGATTGGCAACCAGCAAGAGACGCCCGCCTCCGCGCAGCGCTGAGGCAGCGGTCTTGATCATCGCCTGACCGAGTGACGGCTCCGCCGCATGTCCTTCATGGAAGGGCGGGTTCATGATGATGAGGTCGTACCTGTCCTTGACCGGTTCGCTCGCCAGGTCATGCCAGAAGAAGCGCGCCGGCACGTCGGGGCAGTTCTCGGCCATGTTGCCCTTGGCGGCTTCAAGAGTCGCGTGGTTGGCCTCGTAGAGGTCGAGACGACTGACACCCGGCGAGCGCTCCGCCACTTCGACGGACAGATAACCCCAGCCGGCGCCAAAGTCGGCGACATCACCGGTGAAATCGGTAGGCAGACGCGAGGCGAGCAACTCCGAGCCATCATCGACGCGGTCGTGCGAGAACATGCCGGCCGCGGCCAGGAAACGGCCATCCACGCGCACGGACGGCTTGGAAAACTTGCTGACGACCTCACTAACGTCGGCCGGCCGTCCGAACCAGAGCGCCACGCCGTGATATTTCGGCATGTGTTCGATCTCGAGGCCGAAGCCCTCCATACGCTTACGGAGCGACTGGACGCCATCCTCCTTGCCGCCGGCGATGACGATTAGGCCGCCCACCTTCACGTGCTGAAGCGCGGCAGCGATGTTCGCCTCGTTCTCGCCCTTGTGCTTGTTGCAGAGAACCAGCGCGGCATCGTAGTCCTCGCCTTCGATCTCAGGCGTGGTTTCGATCCGCTGCGAGAGGAGTTGCCTAAACAGCGGCCGGAAGCCCTGTACGGCGCTCAGCGAGGCGGCAAAGCCCTCCGGCAGGGCAAAGCCTGCCTCGGCGCCGAGGAAGAGCACACGCTCGCCCTCGCCGGGCGCTTCAACGGTGCCGCTGGCAAAGGGATGGAACAGGGTCTTCAGGGTTTCGCGGCTCATGATCTCTTCTCGCCTTCGGATACAAAAAGGGCGCGGGAAAACTCCCACGCCCTCGAACGGTTTGAAAGGCGCGGCTTATTCAGCCGCTTCCTCCTTCTTCTTGTCGGACTTTTCGGCAGCCGGGAGTTCCTGGCCAGTTGCCTGGTCGACAACCTTCATCGACAGGCGGACCTTGCCACGCTCGTCGAAGCCGAGGAGCTTGACCCAGACCTTCTGGCCCTCCTTGACGACGTCCTGCGTCTTGGCAACGCGCTCGGATGCAAGCTGCGAAATGTGGACGAGGCCATCGCGGGCGCCGAAGAAGTTGACGAAGGCGCCGAAGTCGGCGGTCTTGACGACCGTGCCTTCGTAGATCTGGCCAACTTCCGGTTCAGCAACGATCGAGTGGATCCACTTGCGGGCCGCTTCGATTTCCTTGCCGGACGAGGACGCGATCTTGACCGTGCCGTCGTCTTCGATGTTGATCTTCGCGCCGGTCTTTTCGACGATTTCGCGGATAATCTTGCCGCCGGAGCCGATGACTTCGCGGATCTTGTCGACTGGAATGTTCATGACTTCGATGCGCGGTGCAAACTCGCCGAGCTGGCCACGGCTCTCGGTGATGGCCTTGGCCATTTCGCCGAGGATGTGGGCGCGGCCACCCTGAGCCTGGCCGAGAGCGACCTTCATGATCTCTTCGGTGATACCAGCGATCTTGATGTCCATCTGCAGCGAGGTGATGCCGTCTGCGGTACCCGCAACCTTGAAGTCCATGTCGCCGAGGTGGTCTTCGTCACCGAGGATGTCGGAGAGAACCGCGAAGCGGTCGCCTTCGAGGATCAGGCCCATGGCGATACCGGCAACCGGCTTGGCGAGCGGAACACCAGCGTCCATGAGTGCAAGCGATGTGCCGCAAACGGTCGCCATCGAGGACGAGCCATTCGATTCGGTGATCTCGGAGACGACGCGCAGGGTGTAAGGGAACTGCTCAGCAGACGGCAGCATCGGACGGATGGCGCGCCACGCGAGCTTGCCGTGACCGATTTCGCGGCGACCTGGGGAACCCATGCGGCCGGTTTCGCCAACCGAGTAGGGCGGGAAGTTGTAATGGAGCAGGAAGCGCTCCTTGTACATGCCCGTCAGGCTGTCGACGTACTGCTCGTCTTCGCCGGTGCCGAGCGTGGCAACGACGATCGCCTGCGTTTCACCGCGGGTGAAGAGCGCCGAACCGTGAGTGCGCGGCAGGAGGCCGACTTCCGAGACGATCGGACGAACGGTTTCGAGGTCGCGGCCGTCGATACGGCTCTTGGTGTCGAGGATGTTCCAACGAACGATCTTCGCCTGCAGATGCTTGAAGATCGCGCCGACTTCTTCGGCCGTGTACTTGGCTTCGCCTTCTTCCGGCAGGAAGTGTGCCTTGACCTTCGCCTTGACGGCGTCGACGGCAGCGTAGCGTTCAGCCTTCTGCGTGTTCTTGTAGGCGGTGCGAAGCTCGGCTTCGAAATGCTTCAGCATCTCGCCTTCGAGTTCGGAGTAGTCTTCCGGCTGGAAGTCACGCGGTTCCTTGGCAGCCACTTCAGCGAGCTTGATGATCGCATCGAGGACCGGCTGGAAGCCCCGGTGGCCGAACATGACGGCGCCGAGCATGACTTCTTCATTAAGTTCCTTGGCTTCGGATTCAACCATCAGAACGGCGTCGTGCGTACCTGCTACAACGAGGTCGAGGATCGACTCTTCCATCTCGTCGAGATGCGGGTTCAGAACGTATTCGCCGTTGATGTAGCCGACGCGGGCGCCACCGACCGGGCCCATGAAGGGAACGCCCGACAGCGTCAGAGCTGCCGACGCAGCAACCATCGACAGGACGTCGGGGTTGTTTTCAAGGTCATGCTGGATGACGGTGACGACGACCTGCGTGTCGTTCTTGTAGCCTTCCGGGAAGAGCGGACGGATCGGGCGGTCGATCAGGCGGGAAACGAGGGTTTCGTTTTCCGACGGACGGCCTTCGCGCTTGAAGTAGCCGCCGGGGATCTTGCCGGCTGCGTAGGTCTTTTCCTGGTAGTTGACGGTCAGCGGGAAGAAGTCCTGGCCCGGCTTCGGCGCCTTGGCGGAAACGACGGTGGCGAGAACCACGGTTTCGCCGTAGGTCGCGAGAACAGCACCGTCAGCCTGACGGGCGATCTTGCCGGTCTCGAGCTTCAGCGGGCGGCCTGCCCACTCGATTTCCACACTATGAGTATCGAACATATGTCTTGTCCTTCAATGCGGGAACATGCGCCTCGCCTTCCAAGGCACGGTGCACGGTCAACCGCAATCGGTGTGACGCATCATGGGCAAGACAACGGGAGGCTTTACATTCATCGGTCCATAAGAGACCGGGCCAAAGCTTGTGAGGCTCTGGCCAAAAGCATCCGGCAATCCTGCCCCATGACAGGTCAACGGTTGGTTTAGCAGAACCGGCCCATCCGGGTCTGCCGGGCAATCCGCCACGCATGGCGGGATGGGGAAGTCTCTCCCCGAAAAAATCCGGCGGGTGTCCCAAGGGGAACGCCCGCCGAAAAAAGCCTTAGCGGCGGATACCCAGGCTGGTGATCAGCTTGGTGTAACGGCCTTCGTTCTTCTTCTTGAGGTAGTCAAGAAGCGAGCGGCGGCTGGAAACCATCGTCAGCAGACCACGTCGGGAATGGTTATCCTTCTTGTGGTCCTTGAAGTGGCCGGTCAGGTTGTTGATACGCTCGGTCAGGATGGCAACTTGAACTTCCGGAGAACCGGTGTCGCCTTCGAACGTTGCGTATTCCTTGATCAGAGCCGTCTTGCGCTCAGCAGTAATCGACATCGGATGTTCCTTTCTATGAGAGGAGATTAGGTCGCCAAAAGCCGGGATGTCGTCCAGCTTCGGCCGCGAATGCATCCGGGCAGAGCCCGATTGCTGGCGCTGCGTATAAACCAAATGTGCTGCAATTGAAAGAGGCATGCCGCAGATGGCCGATTCGTCACTTTCCAGCTATGGCATCTTGGATCATGGCATTGTAGCCCTCTGGATCCTGCAGCATGGCGAAGTGGCTTGCGTCCTTGAGGATCACCAGCTTCGAACCTGGAATTTGTTTGGCCATCATCTCGGTATGGTCGAGCTTGATTGCCTCGTCGTGGTCGCCGATCGTCAAGGTGACGGGTACCTTGATCTTGCCGAGGTCGTCGGATGTCCAGGCTGGCTGGCTTCCCCACATCGCGGAGATCTGGGTGACGAAAGCATCATACTCGTTCGGCGTCGGCGACAGCTTCTTGTAGGTCTCGCCGGCCGCATCGATGTAACCGCTGAAGGTCTTGTTGGTCATGACGTCGGCTTTGACGCCGTCCGTCGTCACATTCGCCGCCTGTGCGATCACGCGCGTCAGCTTCTCCGGGTTCTTCATCGCCATGTCGATGCCGATGATGCCGCCATCAGACCAGCCGACCAGGGTCACCTTGTCTCGCTTCAGATAATCGAGCAGAGCGACATAGTCGGAGGTCATCAGATCATACCCGAACGGCTGCTCGCTGCGCGTCGAGCGCCCATGCCCGCGGCTGTCGGCGACGATCACCAAATGATCCTTGGCAAACTCGGCCACTTGATAGCCCCAGACATCGGCGCTGCCGAGTCCGCCGTGGATGAACAGCATCGGCTCACCCTCGCCGTATTCGGCGTAGTACATCTTGATGTCGTTGACGGGGGCCATGCCGCTCGTCTTTGCGGTCGGCATTGGCGGGAAGGCTGGCAACGTTGCCCAGCGCTCCGCGGAATAAGTGTTGGCGGCTATCAAAACCGCCGAGAAGAACATCAGGATGCCGGCTGCAAGTCTGCGCATAACTGTCTCCCTGATCTGAAGGACCCGACGGCCCAGATCAGGGAAACATATCCCAATGCCGAACATTGACAATTGCTATCTGTGGTTTGGCCGACCCACCGCAAAACCGGAGGTTTAACGACCCTCAGCCAAAGACCCGCTTTGGGCGGAACTCGCCCTGACCGATCTCGCCGATCGCGATCAGCTTGCCGCGGGACGTGGCATAGGCTTCGCTTTCGGCAACCGGCGCATCGCGACCCCGCACGAGGATCGGATTGCCCATCTTCAAACGATGCGCCTGGTCGTCATTGACAACGAGGTGCGGCAGTGAGGAGAGCGCTTCGCTGGTGTCGATCAGCAGGGCATCCAGCGCTGCAAGCCGTTCGTCCGCGTCTTCGACTGCCTCGATCGCGACGAGATCGGCAAGCGGTATCATGGTCTCTTCGGCAAAGGGCGCGACAAAGCTGCGACGCAGGCCGGAGATATGGCCATAGCAGCCGAGCTCGCGGCCGAAATCGCGCGCCAGCGCACGCACATAGGTACCCTTGCCGCATTCGACTTCGAAATGCGCCGTATTGGCATCCTGGCAGGACAGCAGCGTCAGGCGAAAGATCTCGACTTCGCGAGAGGGGATTTCCACTGCCTCACCGTCGCGCGCCAGATCGTAGGCGCGCTCGCCTGATATCTTGATGGCGGAAAACTGCGGCGGAACCTGGCTGATCACACCGGTGTACTTCGGCAGGAGGTCGCGGATCTGCTGTTCGCTCGGGCGCTTGTCGGAGCTCTGCGTTACATCGCCCTCAAGATCATCGGTTGCGCGCTCCTCGCCCCAGGTCACGGTGAATTCGTAGATCTTGCGACCGTCCATCACGTAGGGAACGGTCTTCGTCGCATCGCCAAGGGCGATCGGCAGCATGCCCGAGGCCAGCGGGTCAAGCGTGCCGGCGTGACCGCACTTCTGCGCCTTGAACAGCCATTTGATCTTGGAAACGGCTTCGGTGGAGCCGAAATCGACCGGCTTATCAAGGATCAGCCAACCCGAGATCGGGCGGCCCTTCGGTTTACGTGGTTTGGACATCAGTCTCTTCTACTATTCTTCTTCGGTATCGCCGTGATCGAGATCGCGGCTCACCTCAGGCGAGCGCAGCAACTCGTCGATCTTCTTGTAATTGTCGAAGCTCGTATCGTCGCGGAAGCGGACCTCCGGCATGTACTTCATCTGCCGAAGCTGGGACCCGAGGCGGCCGCGAATGTATTTTGCATTGCGGTTCAGCGCGCCAATCACCGCATCATGATCCGTCACACCAAGTGGCGTCACATAGGCCGTCGCGATCTTCAGATCGGGCGACATGCGGACTTCGGAGATGGAAATGACGGTCTTCTCGATCACGTCATCGCGCACTTCGCCGCGCTGCAGAACCTGCGTGATCGCGGCGCGAACCTGCTCGCCGACGCGCAGCATGCGCTGCGAAGGTGCGGAGGTTGTTGGTCTTGTTGCCATTTTTCTTTGCCTCAAAAGGTTCGGGCGCCGGCCTCAGTTGATCCGGCGCCCGTCCAAATTTCCAATATCACACGATCAGAGCGTACGGGTGATGTGCTCGACACGGAAGCACTCGATCGTGTCGCCGGCGCGGATGTCTTCGTAATTCTCGAAAGCCATACCGCATTCCTGGCCGGAATGCACTTCCGAGACTTCATCCTTGAAGCGCTTGAGCGTCTTGAGCTTGCCTTCGTGGATGACGACGTGGTCGCGGACGAGGCGAACGCCGACACCACGTTCGACCTTGCCTTCGGTAACGCGGCAACCCGCGACCTTGCCGACCTTCGTGATGTTGAACACCTCGAGGATCTCGGCATTGCCGAGGAAGGTTTCGCGACGCTCTGGCGACAGCAGGCCCGACATCGCTGCCTTCACGTCATCCACCAGATCGTAGATGATGTTGTAGTAGCGGATTTCAATGCCCTGGCGCTCTGCCAGCGTACGAGCCTGTGCGTTCGCACGGACGTTGAAGCCGATGATCGCGGCGCCAGATGCCTCGGCAAGCGAGATATCCGATTCCGTCACACCGCCGACAGCCGAGTGAACGATGCGGGCACGAACTTCGTCCGTACCGAGCTTTTCGAGTGCGCCGGCGATCGCTTCAATCGAACCCTGCACGTCGCCCTTGATGACCAGCGGGAACTCCTTGACGCCTGCGGACTGCAGCTGCGTCATCATCTGTTCCAGCGAGCCGCGCTGGCCCGAATGGCGGGCGGCAGCCTTGTCGCGAGCGAGGCGCTGACGATATTCCGAGATCTCGCGGGCGCGGCCTTCGTTTTCGACGACGGCGAACTTGTCACCTGCCTGCGGCGTGCCGGAAAGGCCGAGCACCTCGACCGGCATGGCCGGCGGGGCTTCCTTGACATGATCGCCCTTGTCGGTGACGAGGGCGCGGACACGACCCCAGACATCGCCGGCAACGATGATCTGGCCGGGCTTAAGCGTACCGTTCTGAACCAGAACGGTGGCAACCGAACCACGGCCGCGATCGAGCTGGGCTTCGATGACCGTGCCTTCCGCGGTGCGGTTCGGGTTGGCCTTGAGGTCCAGGATTTCGGCCTGCAGCAGGATGGCTTCCAGCAGCTTGTCGAGGTTCAGGCCCGTCTTGGCGGAAACTTCGACGTCAAGAACTTCACCGCCCATCGATTCCACGAAGACTTCGTGCTGCAGGAGTTGCGTGCGCACCTTCTGCGGATCGGCGGTCGGCTTGTCGACCTTGTTGATCGCCACGATGATCGGAACACCAGCGGCCTTGGCGTGGTTGATCGATTCAATCGTCTGCGGCATGACGCTGTCGTCAGCGGCAACGACCAGGATCGCAATGTCGGTCGCTTGCGCACCACGGGCACGCATCGCCGTGAAGGCGGCGTGGCCGGGGGTGTCGATGAAGGTGATCTTCTGACCGTTCTGCTCGACCTGATAGGCGCCGATATGCTGCGTGATGCCGCCAGCTTCGCCGGCAACCACGTTGGCATGGCGGATGGCATCGAGCAACGAGGTCTTGCCGTGGTCAACGTGGCCCATGATGGTCACAACAGGCGGACGCGAAACGCGATCGCCCTCTTCGTCGGCAACGTTGAAGATACCGAGTTCGACGTCGGATTCCGAAACGCGCTTGACGGTGTGGCCGAATTCGCCGGCGATGAGTTCAGCGAGGTCGGCGTCGATGACGTCGCCCGGCTTCATCATCTGGCCTTCCTTCATCAAGTACTTGATAACGTCGACCGCACGTTCGGACATGCGCTGCGACAGTTCCTGGATGGTGATGGTCTCCGGCAGGATGACTTCGCGAACAACCTTTTCGCGGGTTTCCTGCATCTGGCTGCGGCGGAACTTTTCCTGGCGGCGGCGCATGGCGGCCATGGAACGGCCACGTGCCGTGCCATCTTCGTCGACGCCGGCAGTACCGATCGTCAGCTTCCCGCGGCGACGTTCGTCGTCGGTCTTTGGACGTGTCGTCACCGGCTTTGCCGGTTCCGGGCGTACGACGCGACCACGAGCGGGAACGCCGCGCGGGGCGCCGCGGTCCTCATCTTCGCTGTCACGGCGACGAGCGCCCGGCGCTGCGGCCGCGGCCGGAGACGGCCTCGCCGGAGCCGCGGACGGCGCCGCATCGGGGCGGCGTGCGGGCGGAGTCTGGGCCTGAACACGCGGCGCTTCAGTGCGCGCCTCGACCGCAGCGGGTGCGGGAGTTGCAACGGCCGTGGCAGCTTCGGCAACGCGCTGAGCCTCTTCGGCAGCGCGACGCTTAGCCTCTTCGGCTTCCGCGGCCTGGCGCACAGCCTCTTCGGCGGCGCGGCGCTTTTCTTCCTCGGCGCGGCGAACCGCATCCTCGGCATCGCGAACTTGTGCCATGGCAAGCGCGCGCCGGCGGGCATCCATTTCTTCCGGCGAGAGGTGGTTCAAGACTACCGGACGCGGACGATCCTGCTGGCGCGGCTGCGAAGACGGCTGCTGCGGACGTGACTGCTGGCCGGACGGATGGATGCGTGGGGCAGGGGCCTGCGGTGCGCGCGGCTGATGCGCGACCGGGGCCGGCTCGGCGGCACGGGCGGGCGCCGCCGCAGTGCCCGGCGTAATCGGGCGCTCGTCTTCCGGACGCATCGGACGCCGCTTGCGGGTCTCGACAACGACCGCCTTGGTGCGGCCGCGGCCCATATCCTGGCGCACGGTGCCCTGGCTCATGCCCGACGGCTTCAGGGTCAGTGTCTTCTTGCCCGGTCCGTTCAGTGTCTTGTCGTCATTGCTATCGGTCATTCGTTCCCGTTCCTTCGGACAGGGAGCGATGACGTCATCAGGCCCTGTCAATCAAATATGTCGATCAATGATCTGGGGACCGGACAAGTCCGGTGACCGCATCATTGTTTTTGCCGGCCAGCGCCGCCCGCTGCCCGGGACTGACCGCCATTGCGGTACTGTTCGAGCATCTTTGCGCGCTTCACTACACCCTCACCCGCCTGCCCTGCAAGCACTGCAGCATGGATAAAAGCGTTCTGGCCCATCAGGCCTTCCATTTCGCTCTCCGAGAAGAGACGGTAGGAAGGTACTTCCTCCTCGGTCTCCATTCCGAGGTGCCAGGCCTTGCGGGCCTGGTCGATTTTTCTCACGCCATCTTCGGCGGCATTCGTTGCGTGGAACACGGCGATCGCGGCTCCACTCCTGACTGCGGCATCCACTTTCGCGGAGCCGGTAACGAACTGCCCCGCCTTGCGAGCCATGTTCATCATCTGCATCAGCTGCTGTACGAGCAGCGTATCGACGGTTTCGCCGAGCTCGGCTGCCGCCTTCACATCCGCTTTCAAGGCACGCGAAAAGAGCTTCTTCGCCACGGCCTTGTCGACCAGCGAGCGATCGATCTTGACCCAACAGCCGCGTCCCGGAAGCTGGCGCTTCAGGTCGGCGACCACAGTCCCATCAGGAGCAGCAACGAAGCGGATCAGCTCATCCTGCGATCCGCTTTCGCGCGTCACGATGCACATGCGACCATTCACGTCATATCCTGCAAGATCGTCGTCCTCAGGAGAGACGCTCGGCTCACGCGCGGACATTATACTTCCTGCTCGGCCTCGGGCGCTTCTTCAGCTTCCGCGTCCTTTGCGAGGTCCTCCTCGGTGATCCAACCAGCCGCGAGGCGGGCCTGGACAACCATCTGCTCCGCCTCGACGCGCGAAACGTCGAACTTGGAGAACAGGCCTTCGAACTTCTTGGTCTCGCCGTTCTTGCGCTCGCTCCAGCCGACGAGATCGTCAGCGGCGCAGCCGGCGAAGTCCTCGATCGTCTTGATGCCGTCTTCGCCGAGCGCGACCATCATCTGAGCGGTCATGCCGTCGATCTGACGCAGTTCGTCGGAAACACCGAGCGCCTTGCGCTTCTCGTCCATTTCGGCTTCCAGGCGCTCCAGATATTCGCGGGCGCGCGTCTGGATTTCCTGTGCGGTGTCTTCGTCAAAACCGTCGATTGAGGCAATTTCGTCGAGATCGACGTAAGCCAGTTCTTCAACTGCCGCAAAGCCTTCCGACGCCAGAACCTGGCCGACCATTTCGTCAACGTCGAGCGAATCCATGAACAGGTTGGTGCGCTCGTTGAATTCCTTCTGACGGCGCTCGGATTCCTCGGCTTCCGTCATGATATCGATGTCCCAGCCAGTCAGCTGCGATGCCAGGCGGACGTTCTGGCCGCGGCGGCCGATGGCCAGCGACAGCTGCTCGTCCGGAACCACGACTTCAATGCGCTCTGCATCTTCGTCGAGAACGACCTTGGCGACCTCAGCCGGCTGCAGGGCGTTGACGACGAAGGTCGCCGGGTCCTGCGACCACGGAATGATGTCGATCTTTTCGCCTTGGAGTTCGCCGACGACGGCCTGAACACGCGAACCGCGCATACCGACGCAGGCGCCGACCGGATCGATCGAGCTGTCGTTCGAGATCACGGCGATCTTGGCGCGCGAACCCGGATCGCGGGCAACCGACTTCACCTGGATGATGCCGTCGTAGATTTCAGGCACTTCCATCGTGAAGAGCTTGACCATGAACTGCGGATGCGTGCGCGACAGGAAGATCTGCGGGCCGCGCTGTTCACGACGAACATCATATACGTATGCGCGGACGCGATCGCCATAGCGGACGTTCTCGCGCGGGATCATTTCGTCGCGGCGGATGATGCCTTCGCCGCGGCCGAGGTCGACGATGACGTTGCCATATTCGACGCGCTTGACGGTGCCGTTGACGATTTCGCCGACGCGATCCTTGAACTCGTCGAACTGGCGGTCGCGCTCGGCTTCACGAACCTTCTGAACGATAACCTGCTTGGCGGACTGAGCAGCGATACGGCCGAAATCCATCGGCGGCAGCGGATCGGCAATGAAATCGCCAAGGGCTGCATCCGGGTTGCGGTCGCGGGCCAGCTCAAGTGGAATCTGGGTCGAATAGTCTTCGGCCTTGTCGACAACTTCGAGCAGACGCTGAAGACGGATTTCACCGGTCTTCGGGTTGATGTCGGCGCGGATGTTGGACTCGGTGCCGTAGCGGGAGCGCGCTGCCTTCTGGATCGCGTCTGCCATTGCGGCAAGTACGATCTCGCGGTCGATGACCTTTTCGCGCGCCACTGCATCTGCGATCTGCAGAAGTTCGAGCCGGTTCGCACTGACTGCCATTGTCTTATCTCTCCGTCTTGGCGTCCCGGGTTCCCGTCCCTGGAGCCACAAGTTGATCGGTTATTCTTCGTCTTCCGCTTCGTTCTGGTTCGCGGCCTCTGCCTTCGCCAGCTTGTCGGCGCGCAGGGCATCACGGATCAGATCGTCGGTCAGAATGAGCTTTGCATCGGCGAGAGCCGTGAACGGAATAACGATATTCTGCTCTTCACCCTCGGAAACCTGGTCACGCTCGAGCGTGAAACCGTCTGCGTCGGTCGCAACGATCTTGCCACGGAAGCGCTTGCGGTTGCCGACCATGATCGACGTTTCGCACTTCAAAAGGTGTCCCTGCCAGCGCACGAAATCGGATTTCCGCACCATCGGGCGGTCGATACCCGGCGAAGACACTTCGAGATGATACTCTCTATCGATCGGATCTTCCACATCGAGAACCGGAGAAACGGCCATCGAGACCTCTTCGCAGCCTTCGACATCCATCGTTCCATCATTACGTTCGGCCATGATCTGCATGGTGGCGCCGTTCTGGTTGAGCATGCGTACACGGACCAGGCGATAACCCAGGTCGATGAGCACAGGCTCGACGATGTCGGCAAGGCGCTGGTCGAGACCGGTCTCGGTGATCAGCCGCGGCTCAAGTTCATTGTCTGCTTTCGTCGGATCCGACAAGCGATACGCTCCTCGCAATTTCATGCTTTTTGGATGATCGCGGTAATAAAAAAGAGCGGGTCCTTGCGGCCCACTCTTCATCAAAACGATCAAGATTTGAGAGCCATATAGGCCCGTTTTCAAAAAATTGCAAGGTCCGTCGCCAACCTTCGGCCTAACGGGCGCCCGAGGTAGCCAGCGGCGTCATTCAGCATATATTGGCTCCGAGGACCGTCATCGGGAGGGATCGTGCCTTACACTTCGTCGACACTGGCGCCGCTACGGCACGAAACCTACCGAAGGATCTGGTTTGCAAGCCTCGCTTCGAACTTCGGGGGACTGATCCAGGCGGTCGGCGCCGCCTGGATGATGACGACCATCACGGCATCGGACAATATGGTTGCGCTCGTGCAGACATCGACGGCACTGCCAATCATGCTCTTTTCGCTTGCATCGGGCGCCCTTGCAGACAGCTTTGATCGCCGCCGGGTGATGCTGATTGCGCAATACTTCATGTTTGCGGTTTCGGCCGTGCTCAGCATCTCCGCCTACTTCGGCTGGCTTTCGCCCTGGCTGCTCCTCTTTTTCACCTTCCTCATCGGCTGCGGCACGGCGTTGAACAACCCGTCCTGGCAAGCCTCGGTCGGCGACATGGTGCCGCGCGTGGATCTGCCGGGTGCGGTGACGTTGAACAGCGTCGGCTTCAATATCACCCGCAGTGTCGGACCCGCGATCGGTGGCGCCATCGTCGCCGCTGCCGGCGCGGCTGCAGCCTTTGCCGTCAATACACTGAGCTACTTCGCGCTGATCTATGCGCTACGGCGCTGGAAGCCGACCCCGCCGGCCTCGACCCTCCCGAGGGAGACGCTCGGCAGCGCCGTCTTTGCCGGCCTTCGTTACGTGTCGATGTCGCCCAACCTGCAAAAGGTGCTGCTGCGCGGGCTCGTCTTCGGGATCAGCGCCAGCTCGATCCTTGCACTGCTGCCGATCGTGGCGATCAACCTTGTTGTCGGCGGTCCGCTGACCTACGGCCTCATGCTCGGCTCTTTCGGCATCGGCGCCATCGGCGGGGCTATCCTGAACGACCGGCTGCGCGAACGCTTTTCGAGCGAGGCGATCGTGCGGATTTCCTTTACCGGCTTTGCGCTGAGCGCAGTGATCGCCGCCTCCAGTCCGATTGCCGCGCTGACCTGTGCCGGGCTGGTGATCGCAGGCGCATGTTGGGTGCTGGCGCTCTCGCTGTTCAATACGATCGTGCAGCTGTCGACGCCGCGTTGGGTCGTCGGCCGCGCCCTGTCGCTCTATCAGACGGTGACCTTCGGCGGCATTGCCGGCGGCAGCTGGCTCTGGGGCGCGGCAGCCGACCGCTATGGCGTTGCCAATGCCCTGCTCATCTCGGCCTTCGTCATGCTCTTCGGCATCGTCATCGGCCTGCGCTTTGCCATGCCGGCCTTTGCCTCGCTCAACCTGGACCCGCTGAACCGCTTCATCGAACCGGCGCTCGGCCTCGATATCACGCCGCGCAGCGGTCCAATCGTCGTCCAGATCGATTACGAAATCGCAGACGCGGACATTGCCGACTTTCTGGCCCTGATGGGCGAGCGGCGGCGCATCCGCATTCGCGACGGCGCGCGCAATTGGGCGCTGATGCGCGATCTCGAAAAACCGGGCCGGTGGACGGAGACCTACCACGCGCCGACCTGGGTCGAATACATCAGGCACAATCAGCGCCGCACGCAGGCCGATGCGGAAAATATCGAACAGTTGCGGGCGCTCCACCGAGGCGAAGAACTGCCGCAGGTGCATCGACTGATCGAGCGCCAGGCCATTCCGCCCAACGATGACGTCTTCTACAAGGCACCGATCGACCTGCATCATTGAGGCAAGACATGCATTCCTTCCGCCCCGCGCGCCGTTCGGATCTGGCTGACATCATTGGCTTGCTCGCCGAGGACGACCTCGGCAGCGCGCGCGAAATCGTTTCGGATCCGCCGGATGCGAGATATGTCGCTGCGTTTGATGCCATCGAAGCCGACGCCAATCAGCTGCTGGCGGTCGCGGTGGATGGGCGCGATCGCGTCCTCGGCTGCTTGCAGCTGACTTTCATTCCCGGCCTGTCCCGAACAGGTGTTTGGCGTGGGCAGATCGAAAGCGTGCGCGTCGCCAAGAGCGCGCGTGGCACGGGCCTAGGCTCCGATTTCATTGAGTGGGCTGTTGCACGCTGCGCCGAGCGCGGTTGCGGTTTGGTACAGCTGACCTCGGACAAATCACGGCGCAATGCCATCCGTTTCTACGAGAAACTGGGATTTGTCGCGAGCCACGAGGGGCTGAAGCGCAACCTCTAGGCTCTAGCTACTTCAACCTTCCGATCATCGATGCCTCGGGATAGCAGGTCGGCGTCAAGCCGTTCTTCTCCTGCCACTGGCCGATGGAACGGCGGGTCTTGTAACCGGGGAGACCATCGGAGCCGCCGACGTCGTATCCCTTTTTCTCCAACGCCTTCTGCATCGTCGCGACGTCGGAGCGCAGCATTTTGCCGACATCGCCCCAAGGCCCCTGGAAAGCCCCGGACCCATAGGCGATGCGATCGGCCAGGTTGCCAATAAAAAGCGCATAGAGGTCGGAGTTGTTGTATTCCTTCAGCACGTAGAAGTTCGGCGTGACGACAAACTGCGGACCGTCGCGCCCGGCAGGGACGAGCATCATGCCGGACGCCTTGCCCTCGCCGGAAGGGAAAGCCTTGCCTGATATGCGCGTGATACCGAGTGAGGCCCAGTGCGACACGGGCTTGGCGAGGTCCGGCCCCTCTTGCGCGCAGGATACGCCATCGGGGATGCTCACTTCGTATCCCCAGCCACGACCGCGCTGCCAGCTCTTCTGGGCAAGGAAGTTCGCAATAGAGGCAAGCGTATCGGGAACCGATGTCCAGATGTTGGGGTGGCCGTCGCCATCGAAATCGACCGCATATTTCAGATAGCTGGTCGGCATGAACTGCGGCTGGCCGAGCGCGCCGGCAGATGACCCCTTGAATTCGGCCGGCGTCGCGTCACCGCGATCGATGATATGCAGAGCGGCGAGCAATTCGGTGCGGAACATGTCCTTGCGCGTCGACATAAAGGCCTTGGTCGCCAGCACCTCGATGGCGGAATTCGGGATCTTGGCAGCCCCGAAGCCGGTTTCGCGCCCCCAGACGGCAAGGACGATCGAGCCGGGAACCCCGTAGGCTTTTTCAATCGTCTTCAGCGTCGAGGCATATTGCGCGGCAAAGCCGCGGCCGGTGCTCCCCAGCCGCTTCAGCCGATCCTCGTTGAAGTACGGCGCGGGCGAGGAGAATTCGGCCTGCGTCTGCTTCTGCTCCTTGGCAGGTGGGAAGCCGGGAGGGGCGAGATCGGTCAAGGTCCAGTTCAGCTCGACGCCCGCAAAGGCTGCTTGAAACGCCTTCTCGGAAATGCCATTGCGCTGCGCCTCCGGCCAGAGATCGGCCCTGACCCACTTTTCGAACTGCGCTTCAACATCGGCCTTGGAAGCGGAAAAAGCCGGCGGGCCTGACAGTGCCAGCAGTGCCGCGGTCGCGATCAAGAGGCGCCCCAAAATGCGCTTGCTCATGCTTCCCCCTAGATTGCCGTGCGGGCTCTGAGCGCCGCCTGCAGCGTTCCTTCATCGAGATAGTCGAGTTCGCCACCGACCGGGACGCCATGGGCAAGGCGCGTGATCTTGACGTCCAGTCCGGTCAGCTGGTCGGTTATATAGTGTGCTGTTGTCTGCCCCTCGACGGTGGCGTTGACCGCGATGATCAGTTCGCGGATGCCGCCGGCCGTGACGCGCTCGATCAGGCCGCGAATGTTGAGATCATCCGGGCCGACGCCATCCAAGGGAGACAAAGTGCCACCGAGGACATGATAGGCGGCGTTCAGCGCGCCGGCGCGCTCCAACGCCCATAGGTCGGAGACATCTTCGACGACGATGATGACGGAATGGTCGCGCCGGTCGTCCGTGCAGACCGTGCAGGGATCTACCGTATCGACATTGCCGCAGAGAGAGCAGATCTTGACCTTGTCGTAGGCCTCGCCCATCGCGTTCGACAGCGGGCCGAGCAGTTGGTCTTTCTTCTTGATGAGATGCAAGGCAGCGCGGCGCGCGGACCGCGGACCGAGGCCGGGGACCTTTGCCAGAAGCTGGATCAGTTTTTCGATTTCGGGGCCGGTGACTCGCTTTGCCATGAGCGGTTATTAGCCCATATGCTGCAAAAACGGAAACATGTTGGGAGCGCCGCTTGATGAAAATCCTCGCCGTCTGCATCGGCAGTGCCGAGCGGCTGCCCGGCAAGAGCTACAAGACGGGCATCTACAAGCATCCCATCACCGGCAGCGTGCTCGTCGATGCGGAGGGCGTGGTCGGTGATGCGATCTGCAACCGGAAGCATCATGGCGGCGTCGACCAGGCCGTCTATCTCGAGGGGTCGCTGACGCTCGACTGGTGGTCGAAAGAGCTTGGGCGGCCGATCGTGCCAGGCACATTCGGAGAAAACCTGGTGATCGACGGTCTCGACAACCGCACCGTTTCGGTCGGCGATCGATTCATAGCCGGCGATCTTGTTCTGGAGGTTACCAGTGCGCGCATTCCCTGTGCGACCTTTGCCGCCCGGATGGGTGACCCGCGGTTCGCCAAGCGCTACGCGCGAGCTGCCCGGCCGGGCATCTATTGCCGGGTGCTTCACGGTGGAGCAATCACCGCCAGATCAACGGTCGACTATCAGCCTTATGACGGCGAAAAGGTTACGATGCCGGAGATGATCGCCACCTTTGGCAAGACACTCGCCGCCCAAGATCGCAACCGCTATCTGGCGGCTCCGATCCACTACAAACTTCGGAATATTCTGGAAGTGCAGGCCGGCGCCTAGCGCAAGCGCACCTCAAGGGCCGCCAAAGCCGCCCGTCCCTCCGGCCAATCGCCAAGCCCACTGGCTCCGTTGATGTGACCGCGGGCACCAATATTTGTGAATTGGCTACCCCACTCATCAGCCCTGGCACGTGCGTAGTCAAGCGAACCGTACGGGTCGTCGCTGCTGGCTACGACAAGCGAGGGGAACGGAAGCGCCCCGAGAGGTGTTTCGGCAAAGCCGGCTGCTTCCGGCGGGTAGGCTGCGGCGCGCGGGTCCGGCGGCGCGACGAGCAAGGCGCCGCTGGCGCGATGCCTGGCCCGCCGTGCCCAATGGGCCACCAGCAGGCAAGAGAGACTATGGGCAACGAGAAGCGGTTCGGCCTGCGCCTGTCCGACTGCCCTGTCCAGCGCCTCAATCCAGTCCTCAAGGTCCGGCTGATCCCAACTCGAGGGTGAAAAGCGCCGAATGCGACGGTCGGCCGTCTCCCATCGGGACTGCCAGTGGGTTTCGCCAGACCCGCCAATGCCGGGCACCGTGATGATTTCTCTCATCGCTTCCTTCCTGTTGCTCGACGGACAAGTTGCGCGAGAGGGTCCGCAAATGACATAAGAAATCATCGGCAAAGTCATCGCTCAGCCGATAGATTAAAGGCGGACATTCATGGCCGATTTCATGAGCCGACAACTCGACCCAACTGACATGATGATTATCGAGATCATGCAGGCTGATGGGCGCATTTCCGTTTCCGAGCTGGGGCGCAAGGTCGGCCTGTCGCAGCCGGCAGCCTCCGAGCGGCTGAAACGCCTGGAGGAACGGGGGATCATCGAAGGCTACGGCGCCCGTATCAATACCGCGGCGCTCGGGCTGGGCATGATGGCCGTGATCCGGCTACGCACCACCCACGAACATATCCGCACCTGCCTCAAGCAATTTGCCGACATGCCGCAGATCATCGAAGTTCTCAGGCTGACAGGAGAGGATTGCTTCGTCTTGAAGGTCCTCGTCCCCTCGCCCTCCGAGCTTGAAGTCATCGTCGATAGCATCGCGCGCTATGGTGCGGTCACCACCTCGCTCGTCTTGCGTGGGGAGCCGACCAAACCCTTCGGTCGCGAACTGATGAAATTGGCGCGAAACCACCTTTGAGGTGATTTCAACGGCTGCCACTTGCTGACGAGAAGGAGCCTCCTAGTTTTTCATCCACGGGGTGCAAATCGAAGGAGGCTCGCATGTCCATCGCAAGACTTATCGCGGCGGCAGTCATCGCCGCAACGGCCACTACCTTCCTATCAGCAACGCCGGCTGCAGCCCGCGTCAAGGTCGGCTCGTTGGGCTGTGATATTTCTCCCGGATTCGGCGTCATCATCGGCTCGAAACGGACGCTAAACTGCATATTCACGCCGTCCTCGCCCGATCGACCAAGCGAACGCTACACCGGCACGATCACCAAGTTTGGTGTCGATATCGGCACTCTCGCTGGCGGCGGATTGATCTGGCTCGTCTACGCGCCGACAAACCGGCTCGACGGCGCCCTGCAGGGCAGCTACTCCGGCGTCGCAGCCAATGCGACGGTCGGCCTCGGCGTCGGGGCGAATGTCCTGATCGGCGGTTTCGAGGGCTCGATTGCTCTGCAACCTGTCTCGGCTGAGGGCACGTCCGGTCTCAACATCGCGGCAGGCGTTGCCAATATGATCCTGACCTGGGTGCCGCCGGCACCACCGCCACCAGCTCCCAGGCGGCATGTGTCACAGCGATAGCCTAGCGCATCGCGATCGCCAAAGCGGCGCCGGCCATCGTTCCGGCGCTGGCGCGGTTGGCCGCGCGAATAGCACGACGGCTCCTCAGGAACCGCCGGGCTTTGGCAGCAAGCAGCGTCCAACTGAAGTCGATGAAGATCAGCACGAAGAGCATGGTGGCCACGAGTTCTGCCCAACCGACGATCGTTACCCCGCGAACGTCGATGATCGAGGGCAGCAGCGCCATGTAGAACATCATGATCTTCGGGTTGCCGAGCGTCACCGTCATGCCGGCGAGGAAAAGCCTTGTGGGTGATTGCGCCTCGGGCAACGCTTCGCCATCACTATCGGGCGAGGCGAACCACATTTTCCAGGCAAGATAGAGCAGGTAGCAGACGCCGAGCCACTTGATGGCAACGAAGGCACAGTGGAAGGTTTCGGCGATCGCCGCCAAGCCGGCGACGGCGCAGGTCAGCCAAATTGCTTCGCCGAGCCACATAGCTGACAGGAAAGGCAGAACGTCACGGGCGCCCTTGGAAATCACCCGGGCGACGAGTGCGGCAACGCTCGGACCGGGAGAGCCGGCGGCCACGAACAATGCGCAGGCAAAGACAAACAGATTGGTCAACGTCATCGGCAATCCTCCTGTTGCGTGACGGAAGCGATGCCAGCGCAGCTGACACCGCTCTCTTGGTCTACCGGCTGGTCAGAACGGCATCTTGAAGCCGGGAGGAATCGGCAGGCCGGCGGTCAGCGCCTTGGTCTTTTCGGCAGCGGCGGCTTCCGCCTTGTCCTTGGCATCCTTATGCGCGGCAACGATCAGGTCTTCGAGGATTTCGACATCGTCTTCCTTGAAGAGGGACGGGTCGATCTTCAGGCTCTGCATCTCGCCCTTGCCATTGAGGATCACGGTGACGAGACCGCCACCCGACTTGCCTTCCGCCTGGAGTTCGGCGATCTCCGCCTGCATCTTCTCCATCTTGGCCTGCATTTCCTTGACTTTGCCCATCATGCCCATGATGTCGCGCATCGTCTCGCTCCTTCTCGATACTCTAGAAAATTATGTCGTCGCCGGGCAAGATGTCGCCCTCTTCGGATTCGGCAGCGGCAGGCGCCTTGACTTCCTCTTCCTCATCCGGCTCGGGCGCCCTTACGCGGACGTCGATGATCTTGGCGCCCGGAAACTGGGAGAGGATCGCCGCCACATCCGGATCTTGGCGCGCGTCGCTGACCTGCTGCGCCTTGGCGTTGGCTTCGGCCTCGACGATCGTCGGCTGAGCTTCCTCGCGGCTGAGGCTGACGATCCAATGGATGCCTGTCCAGTCCTTGAGCTTGACAGCCAGTTCGTTCAGCAGCGTACCGGGGGCGCCTTCGGTCAGATTGACGTCGAGGCGGCCGGGCTCGATGCGAACCGGGCGTACGAAGTTGCGCACCAGCGCCTTGACCTTCACATCGCGCTTTTCACCGGCCAGATTGGCGATATCGGTGATCGAGTTTACCGAAACCAGTGGTTTCGGCGCCTCGGCCGGCTTCGTCTCGACGCGGCCGACCGGCACGTTCTGCGGGTCGGGATTAGGGACGGCGCGCAGCATCGCGGTCGGGCCGGCGGGCTGCGGGCGCGGGATCGACTCGGTCGATCGTGCCGCCAGATTGCCTTGATAGTTCACCGTTGCGCCGCCACCGCCGTTGCCCGATGGGACGGATGGACGGCCGCCACCGTTCGTCTCGGAAAACTCCGCGAGGCGACGGGCGGCATCTTCCGGCGCCGGCAGATGGGCGGCATGTGTCAGTCGGATCAGCACCATCTCAGCGGCGCCGGCCGGGCGCGAGGAGCCTTCGGCTTCCGGAATGCCCTTCAGTAACATCTGCCAGATGCGCGACAGCGTCGTTACCGCCACGCTCTGCGCGAATTCGGCGGCCTTGGTACGTTCGATTTCGCTGAGCGAAGGATCGTTCGCGGCATCCGGCACGTATTTCAACCGCGTGACCAGATGCGTGAAATCGGCGAGATCGGTCAGCACGGCAACGGGGTTGGCACCGGCTTCATACTGGCTTTCGAATTCGCCGAGCGCTGCTGCGACATCGCCTTTTACGATATGATGAAAGAGATCGACGATGCGGGCGCGGTCGGCAAGGCCGAGCATCCCGCGCACCGTTTCCGCCAGCACCGCGCCGCCGCCATGGGCGATCGCCTGGTCGAGCAGCGAGAGACCGTCGCGCGCCGAACCTTCGGCGGCACGGGCAATCATCGCCAGCGCATCCGGCTCCGCCTCGATGCCTTCCTTCGATGCGATCGTGGTAAAGAGCCCAACGAGATCGGAGGCACTGATGCGGCGCAAGTCGAAACGCTGGCAGCGCGACAGGACGGTGATCGGGACCTTGCGGATTTCGGTGGTAGCGAAGATGAACTTCACATGCTCCGGCGGCTCTTCGAGCGTCTTCAGCAGGCCGTTGAAGGCCTGTGTCGAGAGCATGTGCACTTCGTCGATGATGTAGACCTTGTAGCGCGCCGAAACCGGGCGATAGCGCACCTGCTCGATGATCTCGCGGATATCGTCGATACCCGTGTGGGATGCAGCGTCCATCTCGATGACGTCGACATGCCGGCCTTCCATGATCGCCTGGCAATGCTCACCCGGGATCCGCAGATCGATCGTCGGCTTGTCGATGTCAGCGGTCTTGTAATTCAGCGCGCGAGCGAGGATGCGGGCGGTCGTCGTCTTGCCGACCCCGCGCACGCCGGTCAGCATGTAGGCTTGGGCAATACGGCCGGTCTCGAAGGCGTTGGTCAGGGTCTGAACCATCGGCTCCTGGCCGACCATCAGATCCGTGAAATCCTTGGGGCGGTATTTGCGTGCCAGCACCCGGTATCCGGTGCCCGTCGAGGCGGCATCTTGTGACTGTCGCTCGGTGTCGCTCATCGCCCTGCTTATCACCCGGACTGCCCGAGCAAGAATGGAGAGAAAGGTGGGAGGCTGGCACGATGACCCGTGCCGGGCTCGTTAGGGCTGCTTCCTTCCGGACCTGACCCGGTTGGCGAGTGGCTCGTCCACCACCAACCTCCCGGATGCACATATCGGCAATATCGCCATCAAAAGCAAGCCAAGCTCAAAAAAAACTGCTAGCCTCAGGAAAACATGGAGGAATGCCTGTTGGACGAATTCAAACTCGACCGTCGGCTGGAGAGCGATAGCGACCGAGTTATTCAGACCGGGCTCTGCGATCTCAGGCTGTCGAAGGACGCCCGCTGGCCGTGGCTGATTCTCGTGCCACGCAGAACGGGTATCAGCGAAGTCTTCGAACTGACGCCCCTCGATCAGGTGTTGCTGACATTCGAGACGGAGATGGTCGCCTCCGCCCTGAAGAAGATCACCGGCGCCACAAAAATCAATATTGGGGCCCTTGGCAACATCGTCCGTCAGCTTCATGTTCATGTCATTGCCCGCTTCGAAGGCGATGCCAATTGGCCAAATCCCGTCTGGGGTTTTGGCAAGGCTGAACCTTACGCGGCGGATAAGAGAGATGACCTTATAAAGAAGTTGCGGGAAGCCCTTTCATCATGAGCCGTTCGCTTTTCGATTCGGATGTTCCGCATCCGGAACCCAGTAGCCTGACTGCCTTCGCAGCCAATGACCTGATCCGTGATTCCGAACATCGCGACGAGACATCCGTCGACAAGGCGCTTGCCAAGGAAGGAACGCATATCTTCGCCTTTGCCGGCGACAAGCTGGTCTTGAAGCATGACGGGCAGGTGCTTGATCCGCTGTTTGCACGCTACGAGCTGAAGGACCTGCGGCCCAACTGGGATGAGACCGTCCTGCTCGGCTATCGAAAAACCGGGGAGCCGCGCCTTGCCGTGCCGGTGGGTGTTCCGGAAGAAGAGTTGGCCAGCCATTACAAACCTTCGGATGGCCGTTCGCTATTTCGCGAGATGCTGATCGACGAGGTTCTACTCGGGGAGTTTGCGCAGGGAGCGAGCCTCATCCGCTGGAACCGCGACAACAAGTTCTGCGGCCGCTGCGGCTCTACCATGGAGATCCATATCGGCGGCTACAAGCGCGTCTGCACAGCCTGCGGACATGAAATCTTCCCGCGCACCGACCCCGTCGTCATCATGCTCACGATCGACGAGGAGCGCGACCTCTGCCTTCTTGGCCGCAGCCCGCATTTCGCTCCGGGCATGTATTCCTGTCTTGCCGGTTTCGTAGAACCGGGTGAGACGATCGAGAACGCTGTGCGCCGTGAGACGCTGGAAGAATCCGGAGTTCATACCGGACGGATCCGCTATCACGCTTCGCAACCCTGGCCGATGCCCCATACGCTGATGCTTGGCTGCTTCGCCGAAGCCAAGTCCAAGGACGTCAAGTACGATACCCAGGAGCTGGAGGACTGCCGCTGGTTCACGCGTGAAGAAACGCTTGAGATGCTTGAACGCCCCGGCGTGACCGGCAAGGCACCACCGCCCAAGGGGGCGATCGCCCATCGGCTGATGCGCGATTGGATAGAGTGGAAAAGCAATAAGGCCTGACAGAACGAGGCCCAGACATGGCACGCTCCGAACGCCTTCTGACGTTGCTGCAAACCCTGCGGCGCTATCGCCGGCCGGTCAGCGGCGCTGTGCTTGCCACCGAAACTGGCGTCAGCATCCGCACGCTTTATCGCGATATTTCGAGCCTGCAGGCACAGGGCGCCTTGATCGAAGGAGAGCCAGGTCTCGGCTACGTGTTGAAGCCGGGTTTCATGCTGCCACCGATGATGTTTTCGCAGGACGAGATCGAGGCGCTCGTCCTCGGTTCGCGATGGGTTGCGCGAGCCGCCGATCCACGCCTTGCCGCCGCCGGCGCCGATGCCCTCGCCAAGATCGCCGACGTGCTGCCGCAGGAGATGCGAGACGAGATCGAGACCTCGACGCTGCTCGTCCATCTCCGACCGCCCGTTGCCGACAAGGCTGATCTCAGTGCCATTCGCAAGGCGATTCGCGCCGAACGAATCCTCAAGTTGACCTACTCGGATGAGGGCGGAACCGTCTCCGTCCGCAATATCTGGCCTTTCGCGCTGAGCTATTTCGAACAGGTGCGGGTTGTCGTTGCCTGGTGCGAATTGCGTCAGGATTACCGCCACTTCCGCACCGACCGGATCGTCGAAATGATCCCTCAGGACGGCCGTTACCCGCGCCGGCGCGCGGTCCTGCTCAAGGAATGGCGAGATCAGCAAGATATTGCATCCTGACCGCGACACTACTGCCATAAACTGACAGTGGTCAGCGCTATTATCGGTACCAATCCAATTGGAGGACCGATGATGATGAGCCTGAACCTGAGCCGATCTACGCGCGGCAACCATGCTGTCGACGAGACCTCTTCCGATGCAGGATATCCGCAATCCACGCTGCTGCGCATGATGCTGAACGCGTCGCGCCAGATGGCGCATCGCAGGTGTTCGCGCCTCGATCCGGACACCATGCCCGAGTGGAAGAAACGCGATCTCGGCTTCGTCGATTGGGGCAGCCCCTGCCACGAAGGCTAGTCGCACACGACACAACTCCCAAGACGCATGACCGACCGCCGCCGCTGCCAACGAGGCAGCGGCGTTCCTTCGCCTGCCACCCTGTCACAACGAGGACGACCCGATGAACAGCCCGAACCTCATCATTCTCTACGTCAAGGACCCGGCCACAAGTGCCGGTTTCTACCGGTCCTTGCTCGGCCGAGAGCCTGTCGCCGAAGCCCCGAACTTTGTCGCCTTCGCGCTTGATGGCGGCTTCACGCTCGGCCTCTGGCGGCTGAGCAAGGTTACCCCGCAGCCGTCCGCTACGGGCAGCCGCGCCGAGATCGCCTTCATGGTTCCCGGCGAGAACGGCGTGTCGACGCTTTACGAGGATTGGCGCAAGCGCCAGTTGCCGATCGCGCAGGACCTTACGGACATGGATTTCGGCCCGACCTTCGTCGTGCTCGACCCGGACGGCCATCGCCTGCGGGTGTGTGAGCCGGACAAGTAAATCACAAAGAAAAGGGCGCCCGAAGGCGCTGCCCGAAGGCGCCCTTTTTCATTTCTGCAGTTGGCCCCGCATGGGGTGGCCCTTGTAGACGCCGAGGATGCGCACCTTCTCGGAAAAGAAGCGCAGCTCCTCCAATGCACGCCGGACATTCGGATCGTTCGGGTGACCCTCAATGTCAGCATAGAACTGCGTTGCGACGAACTTGCCGCCGAGCTGATAGCTCTCCAGCTTGGTCATGTTGATGGTGTTGGTCGCAAAGCCGCCAAGCGCCTTGTAGAGTGCGGCCGGGATGTTTCGTACGTTGAAGACAAATGTCGTGACGAGCTTCTCCTCGGCCGAGCCGCGATGCGCCCATTCCTCGTCGCGTGAAAGGATGACGAAGCGGGTGACATTGTTTTCCGTGTCCTCGACATTCTCGGCAACGATGTCGAGACCGTAGAGATCGGCGGCAAGGCGCGGCGCCAGCGCCGCCATCGAGCGGTCCCCGGTTTCCATGACGAGCTTTGCAGCACCTGCCGTGTCGCCAGCGATCACCGGCTTCCAGCCGTGCGAACGCACGATCTTGCGGCACTGCCCAAGGGCGTGGATGTGGCTGTGAACCGTGCGGATCTCATCCTTGGTGACGCCCGGGAGCACCATCAACTGGAAGCGGATCGGCATGAAATACTCGCCGATGATGTGCAGGCGCGACTCCGGCAGCAAGTGATGAATGTCGGCGACGCGGCCAGCGATCGTGTTCTCGATCGGGATCATTCCGATATCGGCATCGCCGTTCTCGACCGCCACGAAGGCATCCTCGAACGTCTGGCACGGCAGCGGCTCCATGGTCGGAAACATGTCACGGCACGCCATGTCGGAGTTCGCGCCGAACTCGCCCTGGAAGGCGATCCTGTTGGTGGTGATGTTCATGGAAAATCCGTCACTTCGTTCTTGCGGAGAGAATGCGCCGCGCCTTTTCAAGGTCGGCGGGAGTATCGACACCGAGCGGAACCGTGTCAACGATCTCGACATCGATGCGCATGCCGGCTTCCAGCGCGCGCAGCTGCTCCAGCGACTCGCGCTTTTCCAAGACCGATGGTCCGAGCGTAACGAAACGCTCCAAGGCCGAGCGGCGGTAAGCATAGAGGCCGATATGGTGATAAAGCGGTCCATCACCGTAGGGTGCCGTCGTGCGGGTGAAGTAGAGCGCCTTCAGGCGGCTTTCCGAGATCGGCGAGCCGACGACCTTGACGATATGCGGTGCCGTCTTGTCGGCCTCGTCCTCGATCTCGATCGTCAGTGTTGCGATGTCGACGCTCGGATCCTCCAGCGGGCGCAGCGCGGCGCGAACGGTTTCCGGCTCGATCGTCGGCAGATCGCCCTGCACGTTGACGACGAACTTGGCTTTCCCCTCCGGATCCACCTTCATGAGCGCCTCGTAAATGCGATCCGAACCGGACTGATGGTCCTTGCTGGTCATGATGACTTCAAAGCCTGCCGCGGCCACGACATCATGGACCTGTTGGTCATCAACCGCGACAACGACGCGGCCAATTTCGGCTTCCTTCGCCCGCAGCGCCACCTGCACGATCATCGGCAGCCCGCAAATATCGGCGAGCGGCTTGCCTGGAAGACGGGTCGATGCCATGCGGGCCGGGATCAGCACGAGCACGTCATCTAAATTTGGACTGGTCATTGTTCGGGCCTTCTAATCCGGGCGGAAAGGTGTCAAAAAGTCTCACGCAACAGGCCATTTAGACTGTTGCAACGAATAGCCAAAAGACATAGGTTCCGCGCGATTTCAAGATGGTCCGGTTTTATGTCTGCCGGCTGCAAGGGGAGCATTGCAGATGAATTCATACGTGAATATGGCTGTGGGGGCACTGCTCGGAACGGTTTTCGTTCTGATGACCGTCTCCATCGCGTCGGAGGGAATCTTTCATTCGGAGAGCCCGGAGAAGGAAGGTTTCGCGATCGTCGCCGAAGAGGCCGCTGCCGCTGGTGGCGGCGAGGCCGCACCGGCTGCAGCCGTTCCGATCGCACAGCTACTTGCAAAGGCGGACGCCAAGGCTGGCGAGGCTGTTTTCAAGAAGTGTCAGGCCTGTCATGACGCGACCAAGGGGGGACCGAACAAGGTTGGTCCGAACCTCTTCGGTCTCGTCGATCGTCCGATCGCCACGCATGAAGGCTTTGCCTACTCGTCGGGCATGAAGGACTTCTCCAAGGGCGGCAGCGAGAAGTGGACCTTCGATCATCTGAACCACTTCCTGGCAGCACCGAAGAAGTACGTTGCCGGCACGGCAATGGGCTTTGCCGGTCTCCCGAAGGACACGGATCGCGCCAACGTCATCCTTTACCTTCACACGCTGGCCGATTCGCCGGTTCCGCTTCCGGATCCGAACGCACCGGATAGCGCGACGCAGTAAGTCGCTGCTCGGTTCCAGACGAAAATCGAAGCCCGGCTGACGCCGGGCTTTTTCTTTGCCTAGCCGCCGAGCAAAAAGGCCCAGAACGAAACGGAGATGGCGCCAAGCGCCGTCGTTAGCGTGATCGTCGAAGCTGCCAGGCTGTGGCCGACACCGAAACGGTTGGCGATCAGCCAGGCGTTGACGCCCGTTGGAACCGACGAAATCAGCACCAGGGCCGCCGTCCAGTCACTGGCAAGCCCGACCAGATGGCTCGCCGCCCAGACGCAGGCCGGCAACAGCAACAACTTGAAGGCGGAGGTGACGCTGGCGATGCCGGCGTTGCCTGAAATGCCGTATTTCTCAAGCGCCATGCCGAGCGAAATCAGCGCGACCGGCCCGGCGACACCGGCGATCTGATCGATTATGGCGCCTACCGGTCCCGGCATGGTGAGCCCTAACAGGTGCATGGCAGCACCGCCGGCCAAGCCGATCACCAGCGGGTTTTTGACGAGATTGTGGGCGATCTGGCGCACCACTTTGGCGATGCTGCGCTCCTTCTTGCCGGCGATCTTGTGCTCGGCGCGCTCCATCAGGATGGTTCCGATAATCATCATCACAGGCAGATGGACCGCGATCAGAATCGAGAGCGGCACGAGCCCCTTGTCACCGACCGTGCGCTGAACGAGCGGCAGTCCGATGAAGATGGTGTTGGCGAAGGCTGACGATACACCGGCAAGCACGCCAATGCGGTCATCGCGCCCGAAGAAGCGCGTCGCGGCGATATGGGCCGCGACCCAAGTCACTCCGACGCCCGAGAAATAGGCGATCCAGAGACGGAAGGGCGAGGCACCGTGAAAATCGGCGTTGGCGATCGTGCGGAACAACAACAGCGGCACGGCGATCTTGAAGACGAACTCGCTCAGCGCATCGCCGATCTCCGCCTTCATCAGCCGTAGTTTCACGGTCAGCCAGCCGATAAGGATCATGATAAAGATGGGAAGGACGTCGAAGATGATGGCTGACATTCAATGCGGCTGCCTTGCGAGGGAATAAGCATGCCTAGCAGCAAAACGGCCGTGATGACAAACCGGCAAAGCATAAAAGCAAAAAAAGCGGGCTCTGCCCGCTTTTCCGCATCCGGTCCTGCCGGATAGCCGGTCTGCAATGCTGCCAGTTCATCCGTGGTCAGCGTCACTCCGGTATCGTCGAAGGGCGTCATTCCCTTCTTCATTGGCTGCCGCTCGGAAGCCGCTCATGCCAATGTCGTTGAGGATGCTTATAGGATGGGGAAATGACATGCGGATGACGGATTCCCGCTATATGAAATGCGAGGGACCACCAGCCGCACGCGTATAGGTGGGACGCAACCGTGTCGTCTTGGCATGCGCAAGCTCAGAAGTCGGCCACGGCCACCAGAGCAACGCGGTGTCCCGCTGTATTTTCAAATGCTCTTGTGCCCACGGGCAAAATCGTGCGATGTCCGATGCCGGCTGGGGAGACCAACATGGGGGTAAATTTTGCCAACAGGTAAAGTCAAGTGGTTCAACCAGGACAAGGGCTTCGGATTCATCACTCCGGATGACGGCGGAACCGACGTCTTTCTTCACATCACGGCCGCTCAACGAGGCGGGATCGACACCGTGAAAGAAGGAATGGGCATAGCGTTCGAAGTCGCTCAGGACCGTCGAACCGGCAGAACGTCTGCCGACAATGTCCGGCAAGTTTGAAAACGGTCAGTGCGGCCGAAGGGCCGCACTGACTCCGCCGCTCGGAGACGACATGAAGCGTACTTTGGCTGCCGGCCTCGTCATTCTCTTTGCCGCCGGGCCATCATTTGCCGATGACGCGAGTTCCAAACTTTCATTTTTTTACGACAGCTGCGTTTCTTCTGGCCCGGACTTCGAGCGCACGGCTGAGCGTGCGAAAGCCGACGAATGGCCTTCGATGGCAGAGGATATGGCGCTGACCTTCACCCCGATGGAGAATCCGGAAGCGCTGGAAGGATGGATCGTCAGCGGCGGCGAAGCTGAGAGCTTTCAAGCGCTGGTGGTCTCGCGGGCGGATGTCGGCGGCAAAACCGTCGAAGGCTGCACGGTGGCGCTGGGGGACGTCGACGCGGATGTTTTCGAGAAAGCGCTGGTCGAGAAGGTGAACGCTGTCTCGGCGGGTGAAGAGCAAGGGCAGGATCGCGTTTACAAGCGATATACCGCCACCATCAACGGGCGCAGCGAGGCGATCACCTTGACGCTCCCGCTCTATGCAAAGGGTTCCGATCAGATCATCGCCAGCGCCGTGGCAGAGCAGCAGATCGAACACTAGCTCGCCGCCGTCGGCCATGCGCCCTTATCAGATGATATGAGATTTTAATGTCGGAGGCCCGTCGTCCGAATGGAACGGCTATGGCTTTGTCCGCATCCTGTGACGAGAGGTCACGAACCCCGGCCGCCCGTCGAGGGCATATTCACGTGACCTGTTTGCCAACCAGCAGGAAACGTACATGCATCCCCAATGGAAGCCATTTGTCGTGGAGATCAAGAAAACACGTCGTCTTTTTCCAGGGTCGCCATCAAAAAGCGACTTTCATTTGGAGAAAGCCAGCCCCGACGACGAAAAGCGCGCCCGCGAGGTTGCGCAGGGCACACGACCAAACGACGAAAGATAGTAGGATGGTAAGCAGGAACCTCCCCCATGAGTATTTCTTCCTCAATGGCGCACGTTCCGACGGACCGGTTATCGGCCATATCGACGGCACACCGATCCCCGCTCGCGTAGTCGACACCAGGGGCAGCCGCTATCGTTTCGTTGGAATTGCCCGTCGCGATCGACGTGGCAGGCTCGATGTCACTGCCTTGCGCAAGAACGAGTGGCTCGTAAAGCCCGACCTGATCTATGCTGCCGCTGCTTGAGACGCGCCTTTTGAACGCCGCGGTCACGGGGGGCGGCCGGCGACATTTGACCCGTCACAGTGCATTTTTGCGATGAGATAGACGGCCCAGCGGCATTTCCGCTTTCCATGCGGCGAAAATTCGCTAAGACCGGTCACCGGCTATCACCTAACCCGGGACCTTCCCTTTCATGACCAAATTCGATGTTCTGACTGTCGGCAACGCGATCGTCGATATCATCGCGCGTTGCGACGACCAGTTCCTCATTGACAATGAGATCACCAAGGCCGCGATGAACCTCATCGATGCCGAGCGCGCAGAACTTCTCTATGCGCGCATGGGACCGGCGGTGGAGGCTTCCGGCGGCAGCGCCGGCAACACGGCCGCGGGTGTGGCGAGCTTCGGCGGCAAGGCCGCCTATTTCGGCAAGGTCGCGGAAGACCAGCTCGGCGAAATCTTCGCGCACGATATCCATGCGCAGGGTGTTCACTATCAGACACAGCCGAAGGGGACATTCCCGCCGACCGCGCGCTCGATGATCTTTGTCACCGAAGACGGCGAACGCTCGATGAATACCTACCTCGGCGCCTGCGTCGAGCTCGGGCCCGAAGACGTCGAGGCCGATGTCGTCGCCCAGTCCAAGGTCACCTATTTCGAAGGCTACCTCTGGGATCCGCCGCGCGCCAAGGAAGCGATCCGCGAATGCGCCCGTATCGCCCACGAGAACGGCCGTGAGATGTCGATGACGCTTTCCGACAGCTTCTGCGTCAACCGCTATCGCGGCGAATTCCTCGACCTGATGCGCTCCGGCACCGTCGACATCGTCTTCGCCAATCGTCAGGAAGCGCTGGCGCTCTATGAAACCGACGACTTCGAAGAAGCGCTGATCCTTATCGCCAAGGACTGCAAGATCGCGGCCGTAACGATGAGCGAGAACGGCGCCGTGATTCTCAAGGGCAGCGAGCGCTTCTACGTGGATGCGATCAAGATCAGGGAACTGGTCGACACCACAGGCGCGGGCGATCTCTTTGCCGCCGGCTTCCTCTATGGCTACACACAGGGTCGGACGCTGGAAGACTGCGGCAAGCTCGGCTGCCTCGCGGCTGGCATCGTGATCCAGCAGATCGGCCCGCGGCCGATGAAGTCGCTGGCCGAGGCCGGCAAGCAGGCGAACCTTATTTAAAGGCTTCGCCTGGATAAGCGCCCCAGATTTCCGACTGCGCCACCCATCCTTCGGCGCCGTCTATCTTGGCAAAGCACCAGTCGCCATTGCACTCGCCGATGTTCATCATGACGCCGGGCTCGAGCTTGGCGACGACGCTTGCCGACGGCTGGGCATCGCGGCGCATGTTGACGTAGACAGACTTACCCTTGCCCTTCATCCATGGGGCGGCGATTGCCGCACGCGAGCCCGACAGCAGCGATTGGTTGACCCAACCCTCGGTGCCGTCGGCATCGCGGATCTGGCGCCAGTTGTCGTATTCCTGAATGATTTCGACCGGCAGGCCGGCCTTCAGATACATCCATGAGGCCGCATAGTCGGTGCCAGGGCCGATGCGCAGGTTGACGCGCTTGGACTTGAGCGTGACGAAGCGCGGCAGCGGCAGGCCACTCGGTCCCTTTGCCGCCTGTGCGGAGGCCATTTCAGCCGTTCCCGCAGAAAGCACGAAACCGATCGCAAGGGCGAGGCAAGATTTCAGGACTTTGCTATGCATGGGACTTCCGTTTGCTCAGAGGAGGGCAGGACTGCTGCCTGATTCCGGGAATTCGACATTCCTGCGCACGCTGAGCGAGTTTTGTTTGTCTTCGCGCGCGGGTCTGGTAGAAATTCCCCGGAACGGGAAAATTATCCCGCGTCTTGGTTAAGGACCTCTGAACAAGTTAGCGCCGGCGCACATGACGACGAAGAAAAAACCGAAGGTCTACATCACGCGGAAGCTGCCCGATGCGGTCGAGACGCGCATGCGCGAACTCTTCGACGCGGAACTCAATATCGACGATGCACCGCGCTCCAAAGCCGAGCTGATCGCCGCCGTCAAAAGCGCCGACGTGCTCGTTCCGACCGTCACCGACCGGATCGATGCCACGGTGATCGAGGAGGCCGGGCCGCAGCTGAAATTGATCGCCAGCTTCTCGAACGGCACCGATCACATCGACGTCGAGGCGGCTGCTCGCAAAGGCATCACCGTCACCAATACGCCGAACGTGCTGACCGAAGACACCGCCGACATGACCATGGCGCTGATCCTCGCCGTTCCGCGCCGCTTGGGTGAAGGCGCGCGGGTGCTGACCGACCATCCCGGCGAGTGGCCCGGCTGGTCGCCAACCTGGATGCTCGGGCGACGGATCCACGGCAAGCGCATCGGCATCGTCGGCATGGGGCGGATCGGCACCGCCGTTGCGCGGCGCGCCAAGGCTTTCGGCCTCTCGATCCACTATCACAACCGCAAGCGCGTCAACCCGGCGACCGAAGATGAGCTGGAGGCGACCTACTGGGAGAGCCTCGACCAGATGCTCGCCCGCGTCGACATCGTTTCTGTCAATTGCCCCTCGACACCGGCAACGTTCCATCTGTTGTCGGCCCGCCGTCTGGCGCTGCTGCAGCCGACGGCCTACCTCGTCAACACCGCCCGCGGCGACGTGATCGACGAAGCGGCACTGATCAAGAGTCTGCGGGAGGGAAAGCTGGCGGGCGCCGGTCTCGACGTCTTCGAGAATGAACCGGCGGTCAATCCGAAGCTCGTCAAGCTCGCAAATGAAGGCAAGGTCGTACTTCTGCCGCACATGAGCTCGGCGACGATCGAAGGCCGCATCGACATGGGCGACAAGGTGATCATCAACATCCGCACCTTTATCGATGGCCATCGCCCGCCGAACCGCGTGCTGCCGGGCCGCTAGGCCGGAACAGGCTTGCGCATCTCGATCGATGTCGTCCTGGTGAATCCGGGATGGGCATTTTCAGCGGTCTTCTCAAATCCCCAGCGGATAAAGACATCGTGGTTTTCGACAAGCTCGATGCGCGTTTCGAGCCTCAGTGATGGCAGGGAGTGGGACCGCGCCACCTCTTCCGAGACCGCCAGCAGCCGACGGCCGATACCCCGGCCCTGCGCGTCGGGCGCGATCGCCAGCTTGCCGACATAGAGGCAGGCTTCTTCTGGTCGCAGAAAGACGCAGCCACATAAAGCATCGCCTTCCATTGCCGCATAGGCGATTTCAGAACGCGCCTTATCGGCAAGCGTCGTCGGCGTGAGCTTCAAGGCGGAGGATGGCGGATCGATCCGGTCGTTCATATAGGCGAACGACGACAGGACTAGCGCCAGCAACTCCTCCCAGCGTTGAAAGTCTTCATCGATCCGAATGATGTTCATGACGCCGGGCTCTGTTTCTGGCGACGCCTCTTGTAGCGGATCGTGTCGAAGCGGGCGGCAAGCGCATCATAGAGCAGCAGCCGTCCAATCAGCGGTTCGCCCGTGCCGGTGACGAGCTTGATCGCTTCCATTGCCATCAGCGTGCCGATCACGCCGGTCAGCGCACCGATGATGCCGGTCTCCGCACAGGCCGGGATCAGACCAGCCGGCGGCTTCTCGGGGAAGAGATCGCGATAGGTTGGGTTCGGCGTGCCATCCTCCGCCGTCTCGTAGGGCTTGAGCACTGTGACGGAGCCATCGAAGCGACCAACCGCGCCTGTCACCAAGGGGATTTGCGCAGTCTCGGCAGCGTCGGCCGCCGTATAGCGCGTATCAAAGTTGTCGGAGCCGTCGATCAGCAGATCGAAGCCTGAGAGATGGCGGCGCGCCGTGTCAGGCGAGAAGCGCTCTTCGAAGCGGATCACGTTGACGTGCGGGTTCAACCTTGCAATCGCGAAGGCGGCACTCTGCGTCTTCAGTTCGCCGATCGTGCCGGAATCGTGGATCACCTGCCGCTGCAGGTTGGAAAGCGAAACGCGGTCGTCATCGGCGATACCGAGCGTGCCGACGCCGGCGGCTGCGAGATATTGCAGGACCGGCGCTCCCAGCCCACCGGCACCGATGACAAGCATGCGGGCGGATTTCAGTTTCTGCTGGCCTGCGCCACCGATCTCGGGAAGCAGGATATGGCGCTGATATCGCGCGATTTCTTCCGGGCTGAGCGGTTCCATGGGCGCGATGCTAGCATGGCCTTTGGTTGAGGGGGAAGCGGCATCGGTCATTCGAAAACCTTTCCATCGGCAACGGTGAAGAATTGCGCGCGCTCGCCGAGAGCGGAAAACATGGCGCAGTCCGTGCCTGTCATGAAGGCCTGGCCGCCGAGCGCGTCAATGAGGTCGAAGAGCGCAGCACGCCTGCCTTCGTCGAGATGCGCGGCAATCTCATCAAGCAAGAGAATCGGCGCATGGCCCGTGAGATTGGCGACCAGACGGGCATGGGCAAGAATCAGTCCGACCAGCAGCGCCTTCTGCTCGCCGGTGGAACAGCGCGATGCTTCCATCTGCTTTTGCCGGTGGCGGACAAGCAGATCTGCGCGATGGGGGCCGTCGAGCGTGCGGCCGGCCGCGGCATCGCGGTAGCGGCTCTCGGCAAGCATAGCCGCATAGTCATCCTCAAGATCAACGGCGGGGCGCGAGAACTGACCATCCATAAAGCCCGCAAGCTCCAGCGCAGCGGCGGGAAAGGGCGAGGTTTCGTGCGTCTCGTCGATGAGGCGGGCAAGAAGACCGAGCATCTCCTCGCGTGCCATCGCCATGGCAATGCCGAGGCTTGCCATCTGCTGTTCGAGGCCGGAGAGCCAGGCGGGATCGAAGCGACGCTCGTCGAGCAGCTTGTTGCGGCTGCGCATGGCGCGCTCGAAATCGCTGGCACGGCGGCCATGGGCCGGATCGAGCGACAGCACGAGCCGATCAAGGAAACGGCGGCGCTCGGACGAACCACCGGTGAAGAGGCCATCCATCGAGGGCGTCAGCCACAGGAGACGGAGATGGTCGGTCAGTTCATCGGCCGACTTTGCAGGCGTGCCGTTGATCCGCAGGCGGCGGGAAATGCTGTCGTCGGTGGTATCGACACCCGTGCCGATTTCCACCTCGCCTTCTATGCCATCGAGCTCCGCGAAGATCGAAAATCCGGCCGTCGCACCGACACGGGTGACATCACCATAGGGGGCACGACGCAGGCCGCGGCCCGGCGACAGGAAGGATACGGCCTCCATCAGATTGGTCTTGCCGGCGCCATTGTCCCCCGTCAGCACCACATGCCGACCGTCGAGCGACAGCGAGACAGACGCATAGTTGCGAAAGTCGGTCAGCTTGAGACGGGACAGGGAGACCTTGTGCGGCATTCGATATCCGGATTCGTGGTGCCCGAGAGCTAAGCGCAACGGGGCCGGATGGCAAGGGTGCGGGTGTAGTCGGGATGCCGATGATGCATGGGTGCGCACCTGGATGTTGGCCACATGACCGGAGAATCGTATGATGACGTCGAGGTTGGGGGGACTTCGATGAGACGTTTGACGAAAACACGGATGGCGATCGGCGGTGTGGCGGTCTTGTTGGTCGCCTATCTGCTTGTCACTTATTTCCTCATTCCCGAAATATGGATCCATCGCGACGCCAGCCGTATTGCGGAATTCGGTCCAATGGTGACGACCACCAAGCAGGATATTCCCGGCGACCCCATCAATGTTGGGCTCGTCGGTTCGAAGGAGAACGTGCTTCGGGCATTTGCATCGGCTGGGTGGGACCCGGCCGACAAGATCACGCTGCGGACATCAGCCGAAATCGGCTTGAGCGTCGTGCTCGATCGGCCCGACCTCGACGCTCCCGTGAGCCCATTGCTGTTCGAGGGCCGCCAGCAGGATCTGGCATTTGAAAAGGCCGTGGGCAAGAGCGCCGACGAGCGCCACCACGTCCGTTTCTGGCAAACCAAGAGCAGCGGTGCAGATGGGCAACCGCTGTGGCTTGGATCGGCGAGTTTTGATCGCGGGGTAGGCTTCAGCCACGATACCGGCCAGATCACCCATCACATCGCGCCTGATGTCGACGCTGAGCGAGATCTTGTTATCGGCGATCTTCAGGCAGCCGGGCAATTGTCGTCGACTTACGAGATCGCGGGCATCGGCGCCACGAGGACCGGCCGCAACGGTGGCGGCGATCCCTATTTCACCGATGGAAAGGCGCTGATCGGCGTGCTGCGCGCTGTCGGCGCCCCTTAACGCGCTTCGCCTCGTGCACCTTCATCGTCGCCAATTTGCGGTTCCAAATAGCGTCGAATAGTTGAAAAATGCGGGCCGAATTGCGAGAGGTGCGCCGTTGAAGATAGCCGCAGCACAGACCATCGTTTCGCCTGACATTACCGCGAATGGCCGAACAATCCGGAGCATGATTGCGGCCACCGCTGCTGATGGCGCGCGGGTCATCAATTTCTGCGAAGGCGCACTGTCGGGATATTCGAAATCGCAGATCCTGCATCCCGAGGACTGGGCCAGCTTCGATTGGCGGCAGCAGGAGGCCGAGCTTCGGGCAATCGCCGATCTCTGTAGTGATCTTCGCATCTTTGCGGTTGTCGGCGGAGCACATCGGCTGGCGGAGGGCTACCCCCCCGCACAACAGCCTGTATGTCTTTTCCGAAACCGGAGCGCTGCTTACCCGCTATGACAAGAGGTTTCTGTCAAACAGCGAACTTGGCGGCTGGTACTCTCCCGGCACCGCGCCGATCACTTTCGATATCAACGGCTACCGATTCGGTTGCGCGATCTGCATCGAAGCTACGTTTCCGGAGGTATTCCAGGAGTATGCCAATCTCGGCGTCGATGCCGTGTTCTTCTCCTCCTATGGCATTCCCGAATATTTCCAGATTGCGCTGCGCGCGCATGCGGGGCTGAACTGCATCTGGATCGGCGCTGCAACGCCGGCGCAGAAGGCCGCCAAGGGGCCGGCCAGCATCATCGGCCCGGATGGAAAATGGGTGGCGCAGTGTGCTGCCACTCCCGAACCAGGCCTGGCAACCGCGGTGTTGAACCGAGACGACCCGGCATACGACATTCCGCTGCAGAAGGCCCGACCGTGGCGGCTCAAGGCGCGACAGGGTGATATCTATCGCGAGAGGATGGCGGACGATCCCCGAAGCGAAGACAGAAGCGGCTACTGACGCGCAATGCTGCCTTGCGTCGCGGTCCCTTCATCTCGAGACGCAGATGGCCTATATGGGCGCTGTCGCGGATTGCGACGCGCCGGAGTTGACGATGGATACAGAAATTCAGGGCCGCGCGGCACATGTCGCCGCCATACGCGAGCGTGCCGAAGACGAGATGACGGCGATGGGCGTCGACGAGGCGTTCATCGATCGGTTGGTCGAGACGTTCTACGCCCGTGTGCTGCAGCATGCGACGCTTGGACCCGTGTTTGATGCCCGGCTTTCCGGCCGCTGGCCCGACCATATGCAGAAGATGAAGAGCTTCTGGTCATCAATTGCCTTTCGCAACGGCGCTTATGGCGGCAAGCCGGTGCAGGCGCACACGGGCGTCGCGAACCTGACGCCCGATCTCTTCCCGCAATGGCTGGCACTGTTTTCCGCGACGCTCAGCGATATCGCGCCGAACCCTGAGGCCAAGGCCTGGTTCATGACGACCGCTGAACGCATCGCCAAGAGCCTGACGCTGTCGCTGTTCTACAATCCAGCACTCGACGCGCCCCAGGCCAAACCCGCCTGAGCGCCACTTCAGGCGACACGCTTGTAGAAAAATGTGGTGGCGCAGAGGCCGCCCTCCGGCCACAGCGCATAATCCGGGATGACACCGACCCGCTCCCAGCCCAGCCTGGGGTAGATCGCCTCGGCATCGCTGCCGGTTGCCGTGTCAAGCACGAGGAGCGTCTTGCCGCGGACGGCGGCTTCTCGTTCCGCAGCATCCATCAGCAGACGTGCAAGGCCCTTGCCCCGGGCCGAGCGATGCACCAACAGCTTCTTCAGATCGCCGCGATGCGGCTGATTCGGCATCTGTGCGGCACCGACCTGCACCGTGCCAACGGCTCTGCCGTCGATCTCCGCCACGAGGAGCAGCGTTGCACCGGACGCGACGGCATCGGCGACGCCCTGCCAGTAAGGCTCGGCATCCGCGTTGCCATAAGGCTGCATGAAGCCGACCGAGGCGCCGCCGTTGACGCAATCGGTCAGCACGTCGCAGAGGTCGGGGATCGCCGCATGGGCTTCTGCCGCATCAAGAAGGCGGATCGTAGCTGTCATCACTTTTTCTCCTGAAATGAATTAGCGCCCGCGCCGATCGAGTACGACGCAATAGCGGGCGGGAATGTTGCCGGGGTTATGAAAAACATGGCCTTCGCCGACCGGCATGAACAGGCAGTCGCCAGGCAGCAGTCGGTAGACGGTGTCGCCCGTCGTCATTTCCATTTCGCCATCGAACAGCCAGACATGCTGTGTCATGCCGTTGCTGGCTGCGTGCGGCGGGAAACTAACGCGACCGCCTGGCGGGAATTCGACATCGACGATATCGACAGACGAAGCGGCTCCCGGCGGCGAGACGGAGCGCCTGACGTAACCGGTCTCCGGATCCCGCCAGACCTGCTGGTCCTGACGGCGCGACAGCGGCGAGACCTCGCCGTCCTCGGCAAAGAAGGCCGACAGCGACAGGCCGAGCGCTGCGCAAACCCTGGCGAGGAGCGGGGCCGTCGGGCTCGCTTCGCCGCGCTCGATGCGGGAGATCATCGCCCGGCTGACGCCGGAGGCGTTGGCCAGGTCTTCCAGCGTCAAATTCCGCTCGATCCGCAGTCTGCGGATGCGAAGGCCGATCGCCGTTTCGAGTTCTTGTTCCATCATTGGATCCGATTTTCTTTTATAATAGAATTTCACGATCTGATAATAGAATCAAGTATCATGTTTCGGTCCGCGAAACGGCGACTTATCGTAAACGAACCCCTGCTTTTCCGCTTTGCGGCAAGGGTCGGCGCTGCTATATGGCGCGCATGAGCACCAATTCGACGACTCCGCTTTCCCATATCCGCAATTTCTCGATCGTGGCCCACATCGACCACGGCAAATCGACGCTTGCCGACCGCCTGATCCAATCGACCGGCGGCCTGGCCGAGCGCGAGATGTCCGAGCAGGTGCTTGACAACATGGATATCGAGCGCGAGCGCGGCATCACCATCAAGGCCCAGACGGTGCGTCTGCACTACAAGGCCAAGGATGGCGAGACCTATATCCTGAATTTGATCGACACGCCCGGACACGTCGACTTCGCCTATGAGGTCTCGCGCTCGCTCTCGGCCTGCGAAGGTTCGCTGCTCGTCGTTGACGCCAGCCAAGGCGTGGAAGCCCAGACGCTCGCCAACGTCTACCAGGCGATCGACAACAACCACGAGCTTGTCACCGTCCTCAACAAGATCGACCTGCCGGCCGCCGAACCTGATCGCATCAAGGAACAGATCGAGGAAGTGATCGGTATCGATGCCTCGGAAGCCGTGTTGATTTCGGCAAAGACCGGCCTCGGCATCCCCGATGTCCTCGAGGCAATCGTTCAGAAGTTGCCGGCGCCGAAGAGCCCCGGCGGTGAAAAGGCACCGCTGAAGGCGCTGCTCGTTGACAGCTGGTACGACACCTATCTCGGCGTCATGGTCCTCGTCCGCGTCATTGACGGCGTGCTGACCAAGGGCCAGACGATCCGCATGATGGGCACGGACGCAAAGTACCAGGTGGAACGCGTCGGCGTGCTGACGCCAAAGATGGTCAATGTCGACAGTCTCGGGCCTGGCGAAATCGGCTTCATCACCGCCTCCATCAAGGAAGTGGCCGATACGCGCGTCGGCGATACCATCACCGAGGACAAGCGCCCAACGGCGCAGGCCTTGCCGGGCTTCAAGCCGGCACAACCGGTCGTGTTCTGCGGTCTCTTCCCCGTCGATGCCGCGGATTTCGAGGATCTGCGCGCGGCGATGGGCAAGCTTCGCCTGAATGATGCCTCCTTCTCCTTCGAAATGGAATCATCGGCCGCACTCGGCTTCGGCTTCCGTTGCGGCTTCCTTGGCCTGCTGCACCTTGAGATCATCCAGGAACGCCTTGAGCGCGAATTCGACCTCGACCTGATCGCCACTGCGCCTTCGGTCGTCTACCAGCTGACGATGACCGACGGCAGCGAGCGCGAACTGCACAATCCGGCTGACATGCCCGATGTCGTCAAGATCGACGAGATCCGCGAGCCCTGGATCAAGGCGACGATCATGACGCCTGATGATTACCTCGGCGGCATTCTCAAGCTCTGTCAGGATCGTCGCGGCATCCAGACGGAACTCACCTATGTCGGCACCCGCGCAATGGTGACCTACGAGTTGCCGCTCAATGAAGTTGTCTTCGACTTCTACGACCGGCTGAAGTCGATTTCGAAGGGCTACGCCTCCTTCGACTATCACCTCGAAGGCTACCGCGAAGGTAACCTCGTCAAGCTGTCGATCCTCGTCAATGGAGAGCCTGTCGATGCGCTCTCCATGCTCGTCCACCGCGCGTCTGCCGAGAAGCGTGGCCGCGACATGTGCGAGCGGCTGAAGGAACTGATCCCGAAGCACATGTTCAAGATCCCAATCCAGGCAGCGATCGGCGGCAACGTGATTGCCCGCGAGACCATCTCGGCGCTGCGCAAGGACGTGACGGCCAAGTGCTACGGCGGCGACGCCACCCGAAAGCGCAAACTTCTGGACAAGCAGAAGGAAGGCAAGAAGCGCATGCGCCAGTTCGGAAAGGTGGAGATTCCACAGGAAGCCTTCATCGCCGCGCTCAAGATGGGCGACGAATAAAAGCATCATTTTCAGCCCGGCCGGCGCACGACGCATGGCCGGGCTTTTTGATCCTGCGCTGCCTCAACTGCAGGCCATGTATTCCTTCACCAGCCCTTGATAGGCGTCCATCGACGGCAGCGCCTCGTAGCTGCGGACCGCGCCGGTTTCGGCGAAGGGCAGTTTTTCGCGGGTCCAGGTCTCGATGAACGGCCGGAACCAGCGCGGATCGTCCAGCATCGTCGGACGCAGGTTGACGAACCAATCCATCCCGTCCGATCGCGTGAACATCCAGGTCATGCAGTGGCCGCAGAAATAGTGGTGCGCCTCGACGCCGTGCAGCCCACCGATGACGGGCTCTCCTTCGGTGATTTCGAAGGCCTCCGCCGGGATCGCGGCACTCAGCGAAAAGGCGCTCGACGACATCTTCTGGCACCCTGTGCAATGGCACGCCATGGTCAAAAGCGGCTTTGCGCGGATCTTCAATCGCACGCGGCCGCATCGGCAGCCACCGGTCCAAGGTAGATTTACTTCGGTCATCGCGACCTCCCTTCGTCATACTCAATCTAGCGGCAGGCGGCGCGGCGTCAAACTGTCGGCGGCAGGCAAACCGGCATCGCCTCCTAGGAATCGGAAAGCCATGATCGCGCGGATATTCGCGCCACTGGCAGCGACCAAGCGATAGCGACCTTTGGATCGAGTGCACACTGGCCCACCTCCGCCCCGGCCCGCTTGTCGACCAGAATCAACGCACCGTTTTCCGTCAGCGTCTGCAAGCCACGGGCGAAGACCGGTGCCACCTAATCCAGTCGTTCCCCGAAATCGCGGGACAACGCAGCATTTCAAAAATAGACGGCGGCAAGATGTCGCAAACGACCCTATCGGTCATTGAATAGTCAACGTAATTCGCCGCAAAGGCATCAAAAGATGAGCCGGCTACTCTCGGTATCTGCAATCATTGATTGAATGCATTGAAGCTTGCCCATCGTACGAAACGGCACAGCACGGGCGAAATCCCTCCTTCTGCGGCGGGCCGGGCGGCTACAGACTAGAAATTTTCGCGGCGGCAAGGAGTGTCGCTCGCTGCTTCATTTGGGGACTTGCAACGGCAAGCCTTTACGATAGGTTGTGCGCTGACCTGAACGTAACTGGTCATGGGAACAAACGACTAATAAAGGCGAAAAGCCTAGAAAGGTGGCCCCCATATGAACTTTCTCACGAAAAAATTCCTGGCTTCAGCCGTGCTTGGCTCACTGCTGGCCGTGACCGCGCACGCCGCGACACTCAACATCCACAATGGCGGCGACCCGCAGTCCCTCGACCCGCAGAAGCTGTCGAGCGACTATGAGAACCGCATTGCTGGCGACATCTTCGAGGGCCTCGTCACCGAAGACCCGAAGGACGATCCGATCCCGGGACAGGCTGAAAGCTGGACCGTCTCGCAGGACGGCAAGGTTTATACCTTCAAGCTTCGCGACGGCATCAAGTGGTCGGATGGGCAGCCGGTGACGGCCGGCGACTTCGTCTTCGCCTTCCAGCGCCTTGTCGATCCGAAGAACGCCGCGGAATACGCCTATCTGCAATTCACCATCAAGAACGCGGAAAAGATCAACAAGGGCGAAATCACCGATTTCAGCCAGCTCGGCGTCAAGGCGATCGACGACAAGACGCTCGAGATCACGCTTGAGAACCCGACCCCCTATTTCATCAATTCGCTGATGCACTACACCGCCTATCCGCTGCCGAAGCATGTGGTTGAAGCCAAGGGCAATGACTGGGTGAAGATCGGCAACATCGTCACCAACGGCCCGTACAAGCCGACCGAGTGGATTCCGGGCGCGTCCGTCACGACAGTCAAGAACGACCAGTACTACGGCGAGAAGGACCTGAAGATCGATGGCGTGAAGTTCTTCACGCTCGAGGATCAGGAAGCGGCTCTGAAGCGCTTTCGCGCCGGCGAATTCGACATCATGACCGACTTCCCGACGGATCAGTATGAATGGATGAAGAAGAACCTGCCGGGCCAGGCCCATGTCACGCCGTTCCTCGCCAGCTACTACTACGTCCTCAACGCCACGAAGCCGCCGTTCGACGACAAGCGCGTTCGTCAGGCCCTCTCGATGGCCGTCAACCGTGAAGTCATCGGCCCGAAGATCCTCGGCACCGGCGAACTGCCGGCCTATTCCTGGGTACCGCCGGGCACCGCGAATTATGGTGAGCCGGCCTATGTGAGCTGGAAGGACATGCCCTACAAGGAAAAGGTGGAAGAGGCGAAAAAGCTGCTCAAGGAAGCAGGCTTCGGACCTGACCACCCGCTGAAGGCACAGCTCCGCTACAACACCAATGACAACCACAAGCGCGTAGCTGTGGCGATCGCCTCGATGTGGAAGCCGCTCGGCGTACAGATCGAGCTCTACAACACCGAAACCAAGGTCCACTATGACGAGATGCAGCACGGTCAGGTCGAAATCGGCCGCGCAGGCTGGATCGCGGACTACAACGATCCTGATAACTTCCTGGGTCTACTCGTTTCCGGCGTTTCGATGAACTATGGCCGCTGGAGCAATGCCGACTTCGACAAGCTCGTCAAGGAAGCGAACGCTCAAACCGACCTGAAGAAGCGCGCCGAAATCTTCAAGCAGGCCGAACAGCTTGCGCTCGACGACAGCGCCGCCATTCCGCTTTATTACTATGTCTCGAAGAACGTGGTCTCGCCGAAGGTCCAGGGCTTCGTCGACAATATTCAGGACATCCATCGCACGCGCTGGCTGTCGGTCAAAGAATAAGGAACACCGGCCCTTCCCGCTGAATGTGGGAAGGGCCGATCCACGACCATGATCAAATATGCACTCCGTCGCCTACTGTCGACGATCCCCGTGATGTGGATCGCCGTGACACTCAGCTTTTTTGTCTTGCGCCTTGCTCCCGGCGGCCCGTTCGATGGCGAGAGGCCATTGCCGCCGGTGATCCTGAAGAACCTCGCGGCTCACTACAATCTCGACAAGCCGCTGATCGAACAATACCTGATCTACGTCTTCGACGTGTTGAAGGGTGATCTAGGCCCGTCGTTCGCCAACGAAGATTTCAGCGTTGCCCAGCAAATCATGATCGGCGTGCCTTACACGTTCACGATCGGGGGCCTCGCCTTCATTTTTGCCATCCTTATCGGCGTGACAGTCGGCTGTCTTGGGGCACTTTATCAGAATAAAGCGCCTGACTACCTCCTCGGGCTGCTCGTTCTCGTTGGCCTCGTTCTTCCGAACTTTCTGATTGCGCCTATCCTGCAGCTGGTCTTCGGTATCCATCTCGGCTGGCTGCCTGTCGGCGGATGGGGTGACGGCTCGTTCCGCTATCTCGTCATTCCGATCGTTGTGCTGGCTTTGCCACATGCGGGCCGCATCTCGCGCATGACCCGCGGCTCGATGATCGAGGTGATGAACCAGAACTACATCCGCACCGCCAAGGCCAAGGGCATCGGCCCACGGCTAACCGTTATTCGTCACGCGCTAAAGCCCGCCATGATGCCTGTCGTTTCCTATCTCGGTCCGGCGGCAAGCTACCTTCTCACCGGCTCGCTGGTTGTCGAGAGCATCTTCGGACTGCCGGGCATCGGCCGCTACTTCGTCAACGCAGCGCTGAACCGCGACTACGGCATGGTTCTCGGCACGGTCATCTTCTACATGGTGCTGATCGTCTTTCTGAACCTTCTCGTCGACATTGCCTATGCATGGCTCGATCCGAAAGTGAGAAACCGATGATCCTCAATCCAGCAAAGAGAGAGCTGCTCGCGGCCGAGCTTCTCGAGGCCGAAGGGCTTTCGCACAAGAGCCGCTCGCTGACCAGCGATGCGCTGCGTCGCCTCTCCCGCAACAAGGCAGCAGTCGTCGCCATCATCGTGTTGCTGCTCCTGATACTGGTCGCATTCATCGGCCCGTACCTGATCCCGTTCGACTACGAGGAACCGGATTGGGCGGCGTTCCGCATGCCGCCGGATATGGAAAGCGGCCATTATTTCGGAACAGATCCAAATGGCCGCGACCTGCTTGCGCGCGTGCTCTACGGCACCCGCGTCTCGCTTGCGGTTGCGGCAACTGCCACGATCGTTTCGGTGGTCATCGGGGTGCTCTATGGAGCGATCTCCGGATACATCGGCGGCAGACTCGACGCGCTCATGATGCGCTTCGTCGATATCATGTATGCGCTGCCTTACATCCTCTTCGTCATCCTGCTGATGGTGGTGTTCGGCCGAAACGTCTACCTGCTATTTGCGGCAATCGGCGCGCTGGAGTGGCTGACCATGGCTCGCATCGTGCGCGGGCAAACACTCTCGATCAAGCAGCGCGAGTTCATCGAGGCGGCACGTGCATCCGGCCAGAAACCGTTCAAGATCATCCTCAAGCACATCATTCCGAACCTGGTCGGCCCAGTGGTGATTTTCGCCGCGTTGACCGTTCCTGAAATCATCGCGACCGAAAGCTTCCTGTCCTACCTCGGCTTCGGTGTTCAGGAACCGCTGACATCACTCGGGACGCTGATCGCCGAGGGCACCGACGCCATGGAAAGCATGCCGTGGCTCTTGGCCTTCCCGGCCTGCTTCCTCGTCGCCCTGCTGATGAGCCTGCTTTTCATCGGCGACGGCCTGCGCGATGCGTTCGACCCGAAGGATCGATAGAATGCAACACGAAACCAAAAACGATACGCTTCTCGAACTGAAGGACTATTCGATCACCTTTGCGACGCCGGATGGCGAGGTGAAGGCCGTCTCGAACATGAACCTGTCGATCCGGCGCGGCGAGCGCGTGGCAATCGTCGGCGAGTCCGGCTCGGGCAAGAGCCAGACCTTCCTCGGCGTCATGGGTCTGCTTGCCAAGAACGGCCGCACCAGCGGCCAAGCACTACTCGAGGGCAAGGACGTGCTGGCGCTAAAGCCGCGCGAGCTCGACCATGTCCGCGGCAAGGACATGGCCATGGTGTTCCAGGACCCGATGACCGCGCTCAATCCGTCTCTACGGATTTCCCGGCAATTGACGGAGCAGCTTGAGGTTCACCGCGGCTTCACCGCGCGGGCTGCCTCCAACGAGGCGCTCGATATGCTGAAGCGCGTCGGTATCCCCGACCCGACGCGGCGCTTCAGCCTCTACCCGCACGAGCTGTCGGGCGGCATGCGCCAGCGCATCGTCATTGCCATGGCGCTGTTGACGAAACCGAAGCTGCTCATTGCCGACGAGCCGACGACGGCGCTTGACGTGACGATCCAAGCGCAGATCCTCGATCTCTTCAACGACCTGACGGCGGAAATGAACACGGCGCTCGTCATGATCACGCATGATCTGGGCGTCGTCGCGGGCCTCGCGGATCGCGTGGCCGTCATGTATGCCGGGCGGATCGTCGAGGAAGCGCCAGTCGATGAGCTCTTCGAGGTACCGGCGCATCCCTATACCGCTGCGCTGCACGCTTCGATCCCGCGGCCGGACCAGGACGTCGATCAACTCGCCGTCATTCCAGGCCGCCCGCCCAATCTGCAGCACCTGCCGAAAGGTTGCAGCTTCTCGCCGCGCTGTCCCATGGTCCAGAACGATTGTATCGACGCGTCGCCGAAACTTGAGATGTTGGCGAAAGGCCATTCCGCGGCCTGCTTCCATCCCTTCCCCCGCCGCGAGGAGGTTTTGAACCATGGCTGAACGATCACTCCTAAGGGTCGAGAACCTCACCACCCAGTTCGAAATTCCGTCGAAGAGCTTCTTCAAACCGCCGATGACGCTGACTGCGGTGAACAATGTCAGCTTCGACCTCAGAGAAGGCCGGACGCTGGGGATCGTCGGAGAGTCCGGTTGCGGCAAGTCCACACTTGGCCGCTCGATCCTGCGTCTGTTGAAATCGCAGAAAGGCCGCATTCTCTGGCAGGGGCGCAATCTGCTCGACCTGTCGGATGAGGAAATGCGCGCGGCTCGACGCGACATGCAGATCATCTTCCAGGATCCGATTGCCTCCCTCGATCCGCGCATGACGGTCGGCGACATTATCGCCGAACCGCTCATCGTCTTCGAGCCGAAGCTTACAAAAGCGGAACGCGTGGCGCGCGTACAGGAGATCATGGGTGCCGTCGGCCTCGTGCCTGAAATGATCAACCGCTATCCGCACGAGTTCTCGGGCGGCCAGGCACAGCGCATCGGCATTGCCCGCGCAGTCGTAACACGGCCGAAGCTGATCATCTGCGACGAGCCGGTTTCGGCGCTCGACGTGTCGATCCAGGGGCAGGTCATCACGCTCTTGCGCAAGCTTCGCAAGGAGTTCGGGCTGACGCTGATCTTCATCAGCCACGACCTTTCGGTCGTACGTCTGATCTCAGACGATGTGCTGGTGCTCTATCTCGGCAAGGTGGTCGAGGCTGGCGATTGCGCCACCGTGTTCGACAGCCCGGCGCATCCCTACACGCAGGCGCTCTTCTCGGCCGCGCCAGTGCCCGATCCGAAGCTTGCACGCAACCGGCAGCGTATCCGGCTTCAGGGCGACCCGCCCTCGCCGCTCAATCCGCCGCCCGGCTGTGTCTTCTCTCCGCGTTGCTGGAAGGCCACGGACATCTGCCGCACGGAGATGCCGCCAACGGAGCAGGTCAGGCCCGAGCAAACCGCCGCCTGCTATCACATGGACCGGTAAGCCGGCATCGACAGAACTGCAAACGGCCCGCCCGTTTTCCAGCGGGCCGTTTGACCTATTCGACACCGAAGGCATAGTCGCTAGTTCTTGGCAGGTGTGGTCGTGCTCATCGAGGCGCGCTGTGCTTCGACCCGCTCCATCAGCAGGCTGTAGGCGATGTAGTATTTGAAGATGTTGCTGACATATTGGACCGTTTCCCGGCCGACGATGGCAGCTGCGGCATTCTCGACGTTTCCGAACCAGACATTGGGATCGAGCCCCATATCCTTTGCCTTGGCGCGAAACTTCCGGAGATTTCCCGGACCTGCATTGTAGGCGGCAAACGCCATCAGCTGCTGGTCACGCGGCGAAACACCCTCCCCCTTGATGGAGACTTCAACCAGATAGCGCAGGTATTTCGCGCCGGCCTCGACATTGAGATCCTCGCTCTTGGCGATGCCGGTTATGCCGATCTCCTTGCCCGCCGCCGTGGCAGGAAGCAGTTGCATCACGCCGACGGCGCCCCTCGGACTACGCCGCGACTGGTCAAGCTGGGATTCCTGATAGCCCTGCGCCATCAGCATCAGATAGTCGAACGAGTACGTGCCCGCATGCTTGCGGAAGATTTCGACCAGTTCCTTGAAGCGATCGACATCGGCAGGCGAATAGGCACGCCGCAGCATCGTATCGCTCTTGAAATAGCGGTTGCGCAGCAGATTGCCGAAGGTCGTTCCAACCTTGTGCTGCTCGGCGAACTTGTCGAGGACGGCTTTCAACTGCGGACTATTCTTGCGGATCGCCCAGGCGATCTGCCCATGAGTGGCCACGGCGACATCAGGATGGACCTTCAACTCCGTGAACACCTTCGCCCATATGTCGGCCTTGTATTCATCGACCACCGTCCAGGGCAGGAGGCCGGCATTCACCATCTCCATGAGATCCTCGTCCTCAAGGTTCTCGTCGATCGGCTTGACTTGGATCTCCGGCTTTCCGTCCTTCTTCAATTGCTCGTTGAGCGACAGAAGATGCTCGTAGTAGCTGCTCGTCTGACGGACGCGGATTTCCTTGCCTGCCAGATGGGCGATGTTGGTAACCGCCTCCGCGGATGGCCCTGATACCAGCACCTCGCTCGCGTCGCTGTAGATCGGCGCGCTGAAATCGACGTCCTGAAGCCGCGCAGGGGTGACCGTCAAGTTGGCCATGATGATGTCGCCGAGCCCTTCCTTGAGGGCTGGAATCAATCGATCTCGCCCGGTCGGAATGAAGGCGACGCGGATGTGTTCGATCGCTTTTTTCCTACCCTTGTTGAGCTCGGCCTCCAGGGCCGTCCCAAACTCCACCGCGGTTCCGAACTGGCGTCCCTTGTCGATGAAATAGATGGTCTTGCTGTATGGCACCAGGATACGAACGAGGCGGATCTTGGTCATAGCATCGAGATCGCCCGTATTCGGCTTCGGCATGATCCCGCCGACCTCGACGTTCGTTTGGGCGAATGCAGAAACCTGACCGAACAGAATGGTGATGATTGCAAGCACTATGCTGAAAAGAAGACGTCGCATGACTTGCCCCCAGCTGATGCTGCGAGCGTACCACGTCTGTTGCACAATCAAAGGTGTGCAGGCGCCTTGAGCGGAGATTATCCGTACCGCTCAAGGCTGGTCAGGCAATCAGCGGGCACCCCAGGTATCGGTCAACCGATAGCCTTCCGGCCAGGGGTCGGACGGATCGAGCATGTGCTGATGGGTACCTGTAATCCAGGCGCGGCCGGAGATCTCAGGCAGGATGGCCGGGCGACCGCCAACATCGGTCGTGCCGAGAATGCGGCCAGAGAACGTGGAGCCGATCAACGACACCGCAGTCAGACGATCTTCGAGCGTCATTTGTCCACGCGCGTGCAATACGGCCATGCGGGCCGACAGCGCCGTTCCCGTGGGCGAGCGATCGACCTTGCCGGGCTGGATCGCGACGGCTGCACCCGCACGTAGACCTTCGGCGGTACGCTCCACCGGACCTGCAAAGAGGCAGAAGGAGAAATGATTCCAGTCCGGATTTTCCGGGTGATGAAATCCGAGCGCGGCGTTGGCGGCATTGGTAATGCGCACGCCGAGCTTCGCAATGTCATGGGCCTCGTCGGGCGACAGGCTGAAGCCCATCGCCGCCGCATCGACGATGACAAAGCTGTCACCGCCATAGGCGGTATCGACGGTCAGCGTACCCACGCCCTCGACTTCCAGCTTCGCATCCAGTCGTTCCGCGAAGCTTGGTAGGTTATGCACGAAGATGCGCTCGGCCTTGCCGTTGCGGCACTCGGCGCGCACACGGACGAGCCCACCGGGCGCTTCGAGGGTGATCTCGGTGATCGGCTCCTGCATCGGCAGGATGCCGCTGTCCAGCAGCACCGTGGATACGCAGATCGAATTCGATCCCGACATGGGTGGCGTATCTTCCGGCTCCATGATGATGAATGCGGCATCGGCGTCGGGATGCTTCGGTGGCACCAGCAGATTGACGTGCCGGAAAACGCCGCCGCGCGGTTCGTTCAGCACGAAATTGCGCAACGTCCCGTCTTGCGCAATCCAGCGGCTTTGCTCCCAGATCGTTTCGCCGGGCGGCGGCGTCACACCGCCGACGATGACATCGCCCACTTCGCCCTCGGCATGGGCGGAAACGACATGGATGGTCTTGGTGCTGCGCATGATACCTCCTCAGGAAAGCCAATCGGGCAACTGGGGCGGAACGCGCCCAGTCAGAGCGGCGGTGACGCAATCGGCAAGGCTGCCGAAGCGAACGGCACGACCGGAAAGGCCGGGGCCATAGTGGGCATATTTGCCCGAGTTCGTCATCAGGGAGCGGGTTCGCGTCGGGAACACAGGCTCGGAAATCGAACACCAGCAGAGATCGGGCAGGACCTGCACGCCTGCATCCTCCAATCTCTTCAACAGGCCTTCGTTGCGCGCTTCGCTGATGACCTGGCGACCGGCGGTCACGATTACCGTGACATCCGCGTGCCGGCTGCGGCCGGCAAGCGCTTCTTCCAAGGCTCGACATTCGGTCAGGGAGGCATGCGGGCTGCCAATGGCAACGAGTTCCACCTCTTCCGGCCCCTCGTTTAGAACCGTCCAGGCCGCAGCCATGTCGGCGCGCGAGATGACAACCCGATCGGCATCGTCGCGGGCCGAGCCGGCAGCTTCGGGCGTAACGCCCTCCACATGCAGCATGGGTGCTGCTGACGTGGTGCCAAAAGCGGCGCACAGCGCCTTGAGGTCGTCCTGCGAAGGCCGCGCGGAGCTTAGGCCGCGCAAAAGCGGGATGCGATCCGGCGCCGCGCGACCTGCGAGATAACCGATGAGCGGCCAGAAAGCGTCATCGACGCGCTCGGGCAATTCGACATCAATGACCCGTCGTGCCTTACGAGGTTCGTCGAGATAAACGCCAGACAGCGGCGCACGTCCCGTTAGCGCGATGCAGAGATCGAGGAAATCCGGGTGCTTTGCCGTCCGCGCGCCGAGAACGGTGTTGGCAAAGATCACTGCGTTGGACTCTGCCCATGCAATCGATTCGCCCGCCTGCGGTGCGCTATCCAGCAGGTAGGGAGAACAGGTGAAGGTCGGGCGACAGCCCATGCGCACATAGGCATCGGCAAGCCGTGCAGCCGGGTCGCCGAAGCTTTCCGGAACGCCTTGCGCTTGCCAATTGGCGCGGTCGACGGAAATGGCGTTCATGGTCGTCGGCACGCGGACCTGCGCGCCCATATCAGCCATCTTTTCCGCAAAGGTGAGATTGGCGGGGCTCGCATAGATGCAGCCGTCGATATGGCCCTGCGTGACATCCACGAGGCCGCGCGCGCCCTGCTGCGCCGCCATGGCGCAGATGATGCGCATGGCCTGCTGCAGGGCGATGCCCTGCTGCCCGTCAAGCATGGCGCGATCTGCATCGTTGAGGTCGAGCGCAGCGGTTGCCGGAGGAGCGATCGGAATCTCCACCTCGTCTGCGACAACCGCCGTATCGCTGATCTCGGCGGTCTTCGCGCGGGAGAGCGCCGCGAAGGCCTCCGGCCCAAGCCGCACGACGGGCAGAGGCTTGCCGAACATTTCGGACGCGATCAGCGCGCCGAGCGTCAACACATCCTCGGCTTCGGAAAAAACCAGGGCGGCCGGTGCGCGACCCGTCAGGACGAGGTCGAGGAGTACGCCGGAACCCGTGCAGGATCCGCGGCTCGAGGGCATCATCAGAATGCCACCGGTGAGGCGGGTTCCGTGAAGCGGGTGGTGGACGTCGATCACCAAGCCAGTAGCGGGATCGACCCCGCCCCAGAAGCTCAATGCCTCCTTTGCGACAATGACGGGGCCATTCGCGGTACCGCCGAGAATGCTGCGATCGAGTGCGAGGGTTTTCATTTCACCACGAAGCCTTGAGCGGAGTGAGTCATTCACCAATGGGGGCTGATGCGGCCAACTGTCATTAGCGCGCTCCCGCCTCCATCAGAATCTTTGGGGTGAGAAGGATGCAATGTCGATCGCCGGCTTCTTGCCCGTGAGCAAATCCGCGACGATGCGCGCGGTGCCAGCCGACTGAGTCAGGCCAAGATGGCCGTGACCGAAGGCATAGACGACGCGCTGCGTGGCGCGGGCGTGACCGACGGCGGGCAGGCTGTCCGGCAAGGATGGGCGGAACCCCATCCACTGGACGCCGCCCTGAGGCTTCAGGCCGGGCAGGAAGCTCTGTGCCTTCTTCAGCATCGCCTCCGATCGACGGAAGTTCGGCGGAAGCTTCAAGCCCCCAAGCTCGACGGCGCCGCCCACTCGGATGCCTGTCGACAGCCGGGTAACGACAAATCCGTGCCCGCCGAAGGTAACCTGCGTGCGCAGATCGAAAGCCTCGGGAGGGAGCGTGGTATTGTAGCCCCTTTCCGTTTCGAGCGGGATATTCTCCCCGATCGTACGGGCCACCTGATGTGAAAATGCACCCGCCGATAGGACCACCTGTGCTGCCCGTCGCGAAGCGCCGCCGGAACTGACGACATCTACGCCGCCATCAACGGGACGCAGTGCGATGACCTCCGCACGTTCGATGGAGCCGCCGATGGCGCGGAAGTGGTCTGCCAGGGCAAGGGTATAGAGCTTGGGATCGGCGATGGAGTACCAGCCAGGCGTGAAGGTGCCATGGGTGAAGCGAGGCGCGATACCAGGCTGGATCTCATTGATGCCGGCCGCATCGAGGTGATGGAAGTCGATCCCATGCTCCTCCCGCGCTTTCCAGCCGGGAAGCGAAGCCTTCAGTTCCGCTTCGCCCTCATAGACCTGCAGATTGCCATCCTTGCGCAGCATGCCCACGGTGCCGGTCTCCTGCAGGAACGGCTCAAGCTCCGCCTTCGAAAGGTCCATCAGCGCGGTTTGCGCCGCAGTCGAATGGGCGACACGGCCCGGCGCGCAAGCGCGCCAGAAGCGGAACATCCATGGCGCGATCTGCAAGGCATAGGCTGGCGGCACCGAAAGCGGGCCGAGCGGATCGAGCAGCCACTTAGGTGCTTTCTTGAGGATGCCCGGCGAAGCAAGCGGCAGGATGTCGGTAAAGGCGAAGGCGCCGGCATTGCCAGCCGAGGCGCCGGCAGCGGGACCCTCCCGGTCGAGTACGACCACCGAAAGCCCCCTTGCCTGTGCCGCGATTGCAGCGGATAGCCCAACGACCCCCGCGCCGATTACGATGACATCCGTCTGAATTTGATCGTTCATCATCGCCTCAATGGGTGGCAGCGAGGAAAGCCTGCAGCTCCGGATCCTTCGGCGCACCGAACAGCTCTTCCGGGGGAGCGATCTCGGCCATCACGCCCTTGTGGAAGAAGGCGACGCGGTCTGAAACCTCACGCGCAAACTTCATTTCGTGCGTGACGCAGATCATCGTCATGCCTTCGGAGGCCAGCATGCGCAGTGTGTCGAGCACTTCGCCAACCAGCTGTGGGTCGAGCGCCGAGGTGACCTCGTCGAACAGCATGTATTCTGGCGACATGGCAAGCGCACGCGCAATCGCCATGCGCTGCTGCTGGCCGCCCGACATGCGGTTAGGATAGACCTTGAGCTTCTCCCCGAGGCCGACGTGGGTGAGCTGCCTTACCGCGATCGCCTCGGCTTCCGCCTTGGAAAGGCCGAGCACTTTTCGCGGCGCAAGCATGACGTTTTCCAGCACCGTCAGATGCGGGAAAGCGTTCCACTGCTGGAAGACGATGCCGAGCTTGCGGCGAAGCTTGTTGAGGTCGGTCGCCTTGGCATGCACATCCGTGCCGTCGACAACGATACGGCCACTGTCGATGGCCTCAAGGCCATTGATGCAGGTGAGCAGCGTCGACTTCCCCGAGCCGGAACCACCGATGATGGTCAGCACCTCGCCCTTCGGAACAGTGAGGTTGATGCCCTTCAGAACTTCCAACGGGCCGAAGGATTTGCGGACGTTTTCAATCTCAATCATTGGGGGACCACCGTTTTTCGAGATACCCGCCAATCCGGGCGATAGGGAAGCTGATAATGAAGTAGACGGTGCCGCAGATCATCAGGATGAACAGCGGCTCCTGCAGCCGGGTCACGAGAATCTGCGAGGCGCGCAGCAACTCGATCAGGCCGAGCCAGAGCACCAGCGCGGAATCCTTCATGACGCCGAGCGTCAGTCCGATCCAAGACGGCAGCGAAACGCGCGTTGCGAGCGGGGCCACAATATAGCGCATGTCCTGCCACCAGGTCATGCCGAGCGAGCGAGCCGCACGGCGCGTGGTCGGCGGCACCGCGGAAATGCCACCGCGGACGATCTCCGTGCAATAGGCAGCCGTATAGAGCGACAGCACCACGCAGGAGGTCGTGAATGGGGGCCAGCCAAGCCGCATGATCGACTGCAGCGCATTTCCGAGCACAAGCTGGATCAACAAAGGCACGGAGCGGAAGACGTCGAGCGCGAAGGTCAGCGGTGCGGACCAGTAAGGTCCGAGTTCGACGCGGATCATCCCGAAGAAGATGCCGAGAACGGTTCCGGCAGCGACCGAGACGGCCGTGACCGCGAGCGTCATTCCCGCGCCTTGCGCCAGAAAGGCCAGATCACTCCAGGTGAGGGCAGTACTAAACATCTCTCACCTCTCTCAATAACGGAACATGCGCCAGGCGAGTGCCCGGGCGGCAAGGGTCAGAACCTTGGCGATGACGTAGTAGATCACGGCAGCCAAGGCGAAGAATTCAAAGGTGCGGAAGGAGCGCGCATTCAGTTCCTGCGTCACGCCGGTAAGGTCAGTGTTCATACCGACGGTTACGCCGAGCGACGTCATCAGGACCGCCCAGACCATCTGGTTGGTCGCCGGCAGAAACGCCACGCGCAGCATCTGCGGCAGGACGATCAGGCGAAAGGCCTGCATCGAGGTCATGCCGAGCGAGCGTCCGGCGCGCGTCTGCGTGTCCGGGATCGCCTTCAGCGCGCCGCGGAAATTTTCTGCCAGGTAGCCAGCGTTGTTGAAGGCAATGCCAACCAGGAGCGCGGTAAATGGCGTAAGGTGAATGCCAAAGTTGCCGAGTCCGAAATGAGCCATGTAGATCTGGAACAGCGCCGGCGTATTTCGGGCGATCTCGACCCAAGCCGTGGCGAAGCCACCAAGGATGCGGTTGCCGGATAGCCGGAACAAGGTCAGCGCGATCGCACAAGCCAGTCCGATGACCATGGACAGGAGCGCAATCTGCATCGTGACCAGCGCACCGTCGAGCATCTGCGGCAATGCCTTGAGCGCCTGGTTCCAGTGGAAGGTGTAGTTGAACATTACCGTCTCACCTTGTCATAAAGCTGCGGCGCGAGGTCATGCCTCGCGCCGCGGGAGAAACGGTGCGGATTAGCGGTAAACGCCATTGACCGCGAGCGACGGCAGGTCGCCACCAACCCACTTCTTGTAGAGCTCGGCGTAGCGGCCGGTGCGAACCTGCTGGTTAATGAACAGGTTCAGGTAGTTGATCAGGCCGTATTCCTCACGGTTGGTGAAGAGCGAGACGTAGTCGATGTCGAACGGTGCCTTGCCGACCACTGCGATGCCGGCGAACTTGCCGGTCTTGACGTTGGCCTGGGCAACAGTCGAGGTCGAAACGGTGGCATCGATTTGGCCCTGGCTCAACGCCAGGAATACGTCGGCTTGCGTCTGGTAAGGACGGAACTCGCCGACGCCCCAGGCCTTGACCTGCTGTTCGAGTGCGATCGCCTCGTAAGTGCCTGCGGTTGCGCCGACAACCTTGCCCTTCATGTCTTCGAAGGACTTCACGCCCGACTTCTCGTTGGCCGTAACCGCCATCTCGAAGGCGAAGTAGGGAACCGTCATGCCGACAGTCTTGGCACGCTCGAGCGTGTCGGAGGTGGAGGCCACGCCGACATCAACGCGACCCGACATCAGCGCCGGAATACGCTCAGGGAACGGGGTCTCAACGATTTCGGCGGTTACACCCAGCGCCTTAGCCAGATCGTTGCAATAGTCCACGTCGAAGCCGATCGGGTTGTTATTCTCGTCGCGCGAACCCATCGGTGGGAAGTCCAGTACGACCGCGCAGCGCAGCGTGCCCGAGCCGATAATGTCGTCCAACTTGTCGGCCTTCGCCGGGCTGGTCAGAACGGTTGCGGCAGCCAGAAGGCCGAAGGCAAGGACCGAAGGTTTCATTCTATTCTCTCTCCCAGAGTTGGATTGTCGATTGACAGCGAGGCGCACTATTCCCCTTCGGCGCGCGCAAATCAATGCTAAAATACATGAAGTATGCAAAAAGTATAAGTTGAATAGCGGTTATGTCGACAAAAAAGGGCGGCCAAGTCGTGGCCGCCCTTTGCTTTTCTACCCTTGATAGGAATCAGCCGAGAAAATCTTCCGGCAGGAGATCTTCCGGCATGTTCTGGTACGAAACCGGGCGGAGGAAGCGCCGGATCGACATTGTGCCGACGCTGGTTGCGCCGAAGTTGGTCGAAGCCGGATAGGGTCCGCCATGCACCATCGAATCGACCACCTCGACACCGGTCGGGAATCCATTGACCAGGACGCGTCCTGCCTTGCGTTCCAGCACGGGGCGCAGACGACGGGCGTCGGCAATGTCACCTGCATCCATATGGATCGTCGCCGTCAACTGACCTTCGAAGCCACGAGCGAGCTTCTCCATCTCATCGATCGTCTGGACACGCACGACAAGGCCGAGCGGTCCAAAGACCTCTTCGCCCAGGGCGTGATCGGCGAGGAACTGTGCGCCGGTTGTCTCAAACAGGTTCGGAGCGGCTGAGCGGCCAGAGGACTCGCTGGCGAACAGCGATTTGACCGTGTTGCGAGTTGCAAAGCGTGACTGCCCATCCTGGTAGGCCTTCGCAATGCCATCCGTCAGCATCGTCTGCGGCGCGACCTTGCCGAGCGCTTCGACCGTTGCGGCTACGAAGCGATCGGCTTCGGCGCCTTCGGTCACAACTGCAATGCCGGGGTTGGTGCAAAACTGGCCGGCGCCCATCGTCAGCGACCCGGCCCAGCCCTGGCCGAGCGCTTCAGCGCGTGCCTTCAGCGCCTCGGGCAGCAGGAACATCGGATTGACCGAACCGAGTTCACCGAAGAACGGGATCGGCTCCGGCCGCGCGGCGCAAAGATTGAAGAGTGCGCGGCCGCCGGCGAGCGAACCGGTGAAGCCAACAGCTTTGATCCGCGGATGCTGCACGAGTGCATGACCGACATCACGGTTGCCACCCTGGATCAGCGAGAAGACGCCGGGATGAACTCCCGTCTTGCGAATAGCAGCCTCGATCGCCTGCGCGACGATTTCGCCGGTTCCCGGATGCGCCGAGTGACCCTTGACGACAACAGGGCAACCTGCCGCCAGAGCGGCTGCGGTATCACCGCCGGCCGTGGAGAAGGCCAGCGGGAAGTTCGAGGCGCCGAAGACGGCGACCGGGCCGACAGGGCGCTGCATAAGCCGGATTTCCGGCCGTGCCGCGGGCTGGCGGTCGGGCAGTGCCGCATCACGACGGCGGTCGAGATATTCGCCCTTTTCGATATGGTCCGCGAAGAGCCGTAGCTGACCGGTCGTGCGGCCGCGTTCGCCCTGCAGGCGAGCTTCCGGCAGGCCCGTTTCCTGGCTACCGATCGCGGTAATCGCCTCGGCGCGGGCTTCGATCTCGTCGGCGATGGCGCGCAAGAACGCCGCGCGTTCTGCGCGCGTGGAGTAGCCATAGCTCCAGAACGCATCTTCGGCGGCCTCGCAGGCGCGATTGACAAGATCTACCGTACCGACTGCAAACTGGTGGACTGGACCGTGCGCCGGCGCGGATGCAAAAGTACCCGCTCCGTCGAGCCATTCGCCCGCGACGAGGTGTTTTCCATTGGGAGTGAAGACCATCTGCGATTCCTTTCTTGAGAGCCCGTGGTGCTTTACGCGAAAATCCATCCAAAGGCGAATTGCGCATGTCAGATCTTTGTATACTCTATGTATTTATAACATCAACGCTCGATCGCCGTCGGCGGCCGGGCCATTCACGAGAGACACGAGATGAGCGACAACACCACCCTGACCGTACCGGCCCTGCAGGAGCGGGTCGATGCGATTTTCCGCAAGGCTGGCCTCAACGAGATCCAGGCCGGCGCACTCGCGCGCGTGATCGTCTCCGGAGAGCGGGATGCCTGCAAATCGCATGGCATCTACAGGATCGAGGGTGCGCTGCGGACCGTCAAAGCGGGCAAAGTGAATCCGGACGCGGTGCCGGAACTTATGCTGCAGGAGGGCTCCGCGATCGTGAAGGTCAACGCCAAGGGTGGCTTTGCTAATCCGGCCTTCGAACTCGGCTTGCCGGCTCTCGTGGAGCGCACCCGCTCGTGCGGGCTTGCAGCCCTCGTCATCAACGACTGCACGCATTTCTCCGCGCTCTGGTCGGAAGCGGAAGCCCTGACCGAACAGGGCCTCGCCGGCCTGGTCATGTGCCCGAGCTATGCAACCGTTGCGCCGACCGGCGGCAACAAACCGCTGCTAGGCACCAACCCCTTCGCCTTTGCCTGGCCGCGCGTCGGCCAGCCGCCCTACGTCTTCGATTTTGCCACGTCGGTTGCCGCGCGCGGGGAAATCGAACTGCACCGGCGGGCTGGAAAGTCGCTGCCCGAGGGCTGGGCGATCGATGCCGACGGCAATCCGACGACCGATCCGGAGGCTGCGCTTGCCGGCGCCATGCTGCCGTTCGGCGGGCATAAGGGCTCGGCCATTGGGACGATGATCGAGCTGCTGGCCGGAATCATGATCGGCGACCTGACAAGCCCCGAGGTGCTGGACTATCTCGGCACGACGACGCTGGCCCCTTTCCATGGCGAATTGATCATCGCCTTCTCGCCGGAAGCCTTCGCCGCCGGCCGGCCAGGCAATCCGTTTGCGCGGGCAGAGACCCTGTTCGAGGCCATCGTCGGCCAGGGCGCCCGCCTTCCCTCGCAGCGCCGGTATGCGGCGCGCGCAAAATCGGAGGCCGACGGCATCGCGCTGACCGACGCCGAAATCAAGCAGCTCGAGCGATTGTTCGCGCTCGGCCTGGAGGCGGTGGCTTGAGCCACCGGCAGAAATCGCCGCCAATACAAAAAGGCCCTCCAATCGGAGGCCCTCCAATCGGAGGGCCTTTCGATTTGAGAGCCTTTGAAAATCAGGCCTTGTACTTCTCAACGGCACCCGGGAGCTTGCTCCATTCGGCGTACCAGGTGTTGAAGAGCTTGAACTGAGTTTCGACGTAACCGCGCTGGCTATCGGTCAGGGCGTCGGTTTCGTAGAAATGAAGGGTGTATTCCTTGTCGCCCTTCAATACCATCATGTGCTTGAAGAACAGCACGAGGTCCGGGCCTTCGTCGAACGACGAGAGGACGGCCAGTGCCTGCTCGAGCTCCAGCGCGCGCTGGCGGGCATCTGCGTCGCCGGCAGCAGCGGCCTGGGCGAGGTTGCAGAGGTGCAGCACTTCCTTCGGCAGCACGTTGCCGATGCCGGTGATCGCTCCGGTCGCACCGCAATTGACGAAGCCATGGAAGACGGCCGTGTCGACGCCGATCATCAGCGAAACGCCATCATCGCGGCTGGTGATATTCTCTGCTGCATAGCGCATGTCTGCAGCGCCACCGAATTCCTTGAAGCCGACGAGGTTCGGATGCTCGGCGCGCAGTGCTAGGAACAGGTCCGCGCGCGTGGCGAAGCCGTAGTAAGGGCTGTTGTAGATGACAGCAGGAAGATCGGGGGCAGCCGAGAGGATTGCCTTGAAGTGCGCCTTCTGGGCCGCGATTACCGAACCACGCGACAGGACGCGCGGGATGACCATCAGACCCTGTGCCCCGACCTTCTGGGCATGGGCCGCATGCGCGACGGCCGAGGCGCTGTTGACGGCGCCGGTGCCTACGATGACCGGAATGCCAGCCTTCACGAGACGCTCCACGCCTTCCATGCGCTGTGCATCGCTCAGCAGTGGCCAATCACCCATGGAACCGCAATAGACAACAGCCGACATGCCCTGCGCGATCAACTCCAGGCCCTTGCGGACGAGTGCGTCGTAGTCGGGGGTACGGTCTTCCTTGCAGGGGGTCATCAGGGCCGGAATTACACCGGAGAAAATCTTGGCCTTCATTGCGAAACTCCTATTGCCTGGCGGGACGGGCAGGGATCGCCGCGCGCCTCCACCGGCACCGGTCCCCGTGTCTTCGACGGCGGTTATATCACTTGCATATTATTTGTCGACAACAATTATGCAGCAGATCAGAGGGCGATATCCAGTTTTCCGCCGCGCGCGAAAAGCTTCTGTATTTGCTGCACGATCTGCTCGGCATGGATCGTCGCCAAGCGGTCGGCGGCCTCGCTGTCGCGCGCGGCGATGACAGCGATAATGTCTTCGTGCTCGTCGACGAAACGTTGCGGCAAGCGGTCTTCATAGGACTGGTAATAGAGCCGCAAGATGCGTCGCCCCTCATCGAGGAGACGATTGAAGAGACCGGAGAAGTAGGCGTTGCGGCCTGCCTCGGCGATGGCTGAATGGAAGGCAGCGTTGGTGGCAATCATCGCCAGGGCGTCCTGGGCCGCGACCGCCGCGGCGAAGTCGGCCTGATGCGCGCGGATCACCTGCAGATCTTCGAGGCGATGATACTGGGCGGCCAGACGGGTGGTCACGCGATACATCAGCACCAGCGCATCGAAGAAGGTATGCATATTGAGGAAATCGATATTCGATACCATGGTCGAGCGATTGGGCAGCGTGTCGATCAGGCCCTCGCCGGCCAACCTCACCAGCGCCTCGCGGATCGGCGTGCGCGACATCTTGAAACGCTCGGCCAGTTGCACCTCATCGATCGGACTGCCGGGCGGTAAAACCAAGTCCAGGATCTCATCGCGCAAGAGGTCGTAAACCATCTTGACGCCGGAGCCTCGCTTGCGTTCGGGAGTGGACTTCGTGTCGGTATCAGTCATGCCGGTATCCTCTTGTCGACAAAAGGAATACTTTTTCTCGCGTGCTGGTCAATAGCTCTGGCAACTCGAGCGGGTGAAATGCCCGGAGCAAGGCCTCTAAAATCGGAATCGATTTTCGATTCTGACGTAGCCTGTCATGCTAAGCCATCGGAGCGGGAATTTTCGACTTCTGGTTCCTGCAAGGGAGAGAAGGGAAAGTCCCATGGAGGCAGCATCGACTTTTCGGAAGCGCAGATCGCCTTTTACGACTCGCTTGCCCCTGCTCTAGCAAGGCCGTCGCCGCGGAGGTTCTGGCCCGCCGGGGATATCCGGCTGCGATTGTTTCGGGTATCTGGGAAGGTATCGGTTGCAGGGCCTGATGGGACGGAGACTTGTAAAGTCTCGGCCTCAAGCCGACCCTCGCGGCAACAATTTCAGGTTTGCGCCAAGCGCGCGGACGTCGAGCACTTTTTCTTTGGGCGATGCAGACGAGTGAGCAAATATAGAAGCAGCGGTCCGGCACCTGTAGCCAGTTCGATTTCTCTTTCTTCGGTTGCTTGACGACAGTATCAGCGATGACACAAACGGCTCTCCATCATCCCATGCATTGATACGGCCGACCGCCAAATAGTTTAGGGACGCGGTGATTGCCGCTCAGCGTGTCAAAAGGCTAGCGCGGGCCGGTGGCTGCATCACGGGGTTCAGATCAAAGTCCAACGCCTGTACTACGTCTGGATTCTAGCAGGACAGCCCCAGACTTTACTTCCAGCTGGAACATCGTGATTAACAAAAGACATCGCGCCAACCACCGCACCATCTCCAATCGTCACGCCACGAGAAATAACGCTGTTGGGACCGATGTAGACGCCGCTGCCAATCTTGGTTGGAGAATATTCGATCGGCGCTTTTCCCAGTGTTAAGCTTCTTTGCACAGTGTCATGTGAATAGATCTGAACACCAGCGGAGATTGAGCAGTGATCACCGATCGAAAGCCCGCCAGTCCCATCCAATACCGTTCCAGGACCAATCCAGGTATGGCAACCGACACGGACCTCTCCCATAACGAGGGCACTGTCATAACAGGATGTACCCTCACCAAATCCATATTCACGCGCATTTTCCCAACGATCAGTTATCAAATCGCCGAAGGACACGCGCCGCTGGAATTGCGCGAGCTTCTTGAGTTGCAGCGTTTTTTGAAGTGCTCTCAATGTTTCAATCATGAGTGAACTTGCTCTATCTACTTTGACCGTTGAGATAAACTCACCACAATGGGCCAAAGACGCGGTAGCCTCGCACGTGTGAATTCCACCACCTATCGCTCTTGCCCAAGACTAGACCGTTGCAGCTTCGGTAATCGTCCGCCCCACCGATTTCACACGCATGGCAAGAAGACCTTCGATATCGAGTGCGCGATCGTGGCGATTATTTGCGCGGAACAATCGCGCCATTAAATCAAGCCAACTATCAAAGTCCTCATTTCCAATCCAAGCAATCGAGAGGCAGTCCCCAGGCAACGGTCCGTCAAACGAGTCGTCGTTGGATGGATCCGTAAGCTCGTTTGTTTCGATCAACCATTTGGTTCGCCTAATGGAAACGTGAGGGACGGTCTTAGCTTGTTCAAGCAGGAAAACCCTCAAATCCTTGTCGCCAATGATATCACTCAGGAGGAGAAGCCAAGCGATCTCAACCGGATCCATCTGCGCCAAGGCCGGCGACGATGTGCCCTGGAGATTGCTACGACGACTAAGTAGAATGGCGGCCTCTCCTGCATCTCCCTCGAGCAGCGAGATAATGCCGAGCAGAACCCATGGCTCGGCGATATGGCTAATCCAAGTACTTAGCTCTCTCAGGGTCTGCGCGACCTCCTTGAAATCTCCTCCCTCCAGAATTGCCGATCTGGCCGAACGAAGCACTGCGGACATCGGGCTGTCCGGAACGGCCGCGTTCACGAAAACTACGGAAGGGGATTGCATTGGAACGATCTCAAATTTGCCGAACCAATTGATTTGTCTGACAACTTCGCCTGAACGAACGGCGCGGCGGCACTCGTACCAATCTGCAATATAAGTCCACGCCTGACGGGTATAGCGGCTGTGGACGAGTTCATAACCCTTTCTACGGATGTCGGAATAAAGATCGAGGTCTTTGCTGACCTCGTTGATCTTTTGGTAGAGCTCCTTTCCGCTGCCCATGATGCAGTTTTGCATGTCCACAAAGCCATATTCTTTCAGACGATCGGAGTCAGGAGCAAGAAGAACCGTACCGCAAGCTGGTATCTCAAGGTGCTTGCGAACTACGTAGTCCAGCCGCGTCGTGTCGGCAGCCGAAAAGTAGCTTTGAGAAATTAACTGAGCGTATCTAGCGTCACGAACCTCAAATGGCCTGCGGTCCTGTAGCCTATAGCCCGGATGAGTATAAATTAGCGTTGGAAAGAAGTGTTGAATCTCGTGGGTCAGCTTTGCCCGCCACGGGTAGAAACTAGGGAATAGATGCCCACTCATTATGTTGACGGGGACGATCTTTTCCAAGTTATAGTCATGGAATATCTCGGGATCGATAAATTTCGGAATGACGAAACAGGCAAATTGCGAGAGCTCCGGCATATGCTGCAGATGTTCCAGCCCGAAGCAGAAGATCGTGTCAATGCCGTATTCAGTGAGAGCGCTCAACGTGAGTGGCCGCATCGGGTCGTGTGGATCGCAATTGAAGTACAGCGCCCGCGGTATCTCTGGGTAGGTATGAATGTTTGTGATGTTAAGCCGTAGCGGTCTGCCGGAATGCACTGCCGAAAATATGACGAAATCGGGCTGCAGCTCATCACAGACGGCTTTGAAATCGAAATCGCGGTCGACAACACTAACCTCGCAGTGGTGAGCAAGCGCGTAAATCCACTCGTCGACCACATTTGTGAGAACTGGAGCTGCGGTCGTATTGAGCTGCGGCAACACGCATAGAACGCGTCTGCGCTGTGTTGCCACCGTCATCTCTCACCCTTTGCGAAAAATGAGCAAATTGCATCGACGACTTGTTGCTGCTGCGCCGCGGTTATGCCAGCGAACATGGGCAAAGACAGCCCCTGGCCGGCAAATTCTTCCGTTGCAAGAAATTCACTTTGGGCGCTTTCGACTTGCGCCAAGCAAGGCTGCCGATGCAATGGAATGGGATAGTGCAATCCGGTCTGAATACTTCTTGAATCAAGGTGCGACCGTAGGTCGTCGCGCCGATCCGTGCGTACGACGTAGAGATGGTAAACATGATCGCCATGCACGACATCAGGGAGCGTAAGGGGCGTGCCTTTCAAGCCCTCCCTATACCGTTCTGCGGCCCGCTTCCGCTGATCAGTCCAATCATCAAGATGCCTTAGCTTGCTGTTCAAGACCAACGCTTGCAGGCCATCCATGCGGTAGTTATAGCCGATCTGTTCGTGGAGATAACGCTGCGTCTGCCCGTGATTTCTCAGTGCCCTCAGCCGCTGAGCGAGGTCGGCGTCTTGCGTGACGATGAGGCCGCCTTCACCCGCTGCACCGAGATTCTTGCCCGGGTAGAAACTGAAACAGCCCATTGACCCCATCGATCCGAGCGGTCGACCGTTATAACGAGCGCCGATTGCTTGGGCCACATCTTCTATCATTGTCAGCCCGTGACGCTCGGAAAACTCCAGCGCTGCCTTCATATTTGCGGGCTGACCGTAAAGATGAACCGGAATGACTGCTTTCACATCGCCATCCAGACGCCTTTCCGCATCCGCAAAGTCGATCGTACCCGTAGCACGTTCCACATCACAAAAAACCGGAACAGCACCCTGATAGATCACCCCCCACAAGGTGCCGATAAAGCTATGGGCCGGTACCAGAACCTTGTCTCCCGGGCCTATGCCCGCTGCAATGACCGCCAGATGCAGGGCAGCACTGCCACTGCTGACGGCAATGGCGTGATCGACTTCAAGATAGGAGGCGATGGCCTTTTCGAATTCGTCAACCCATGGCCCCAGGCAAAAAGCGCTCGCATCGAACAGACGTTCGATCTCCGGCATGACATTATGGCGAATCTGCTCCCATTGGATAGAGAGATCGACGAAAGGTACCGTTGTTTGTGAACTCATCGCCCACTCTCCGACATGTCGCGAGTAGACCCTATCACACGTGCTGGATTGCCCGCGACGATGGCATATTCGGGAACGTCTTTGGTCACCACCGCCCCCGCTGCTACCATAGCCCTTCGCCCAATTACAACGTCAGGTAGGATCGTGGCATTGCTTCCGATCGATGCGCCGGAGCAGATACGGGTGGGAAGGCAGACCCAATCTTCCGAGCCCTGCAATGCACCGTCAGCGTTTGTCGCAGCCGGATAACGATCGTTTGTGAACATGACGCCATGGCCCACGAACACCTCGTCCTCAATGATGACACCAGAGCAGATGAAGCTATGGGACTGAATCTTGCATTTTGCACCAACATGGACATCCGATTGGATTTCCACGAAGGTGCCGATCCGTGTTCCACGGCCGATTGTGCAGCCGTACAAATTGACGAGATCTGGATGGAAAACCAGTACGTCATCTTCAAAAACGACATTGTCAGAGATGGGCATTGGGCCACTCCTTTTCAGCAAGGATCTCTGACAAGGCAGTCACCACGCTGACTTGTTCGGCGTCCGTCATTCCGGAGAAAAGTGGCAGTATGAGATGAGCTGCGCTGACATGTTCGGATCGGGAAAGCCCTGCATGCCGAGCCCCGCGCCAGGGCGCCTCAAGGTGGCTGGACATGACTGCACGCCGGGTCGCTATTTTTCGGTCGAGCATCTCCTGCATGACCTCTTCGCGATCTGCACCTTCAGGCAACCCAATTGAATAGCTCTGCCAGTTAGATTTCGCCCAGTTCGGCTCTTGCGGCACGATTATACCGTTGACGGGCATCAGGAGTTCGCCGTAGCGCTTCGCCAATTTCCGCCTTTCGGCAACAATTCCATCGAGACGCTTTAGCTGCTCTCGTCCAACCGCAGCCTGAAGGTCGGTCATGCGGTAATTGAAACCCGTCTCGGTGTAGGTCTCGATCACAACACGATTGGATGCATGACGGGCGAGGTCGGAGACAGACATTCCATGTTGCCTCAGAAGGCGGCACTTCGCGTCTATTTCAGGGTTGTTCGTGGTGATCATTCCGCCCTCACCCGTCGTAAGAACCTTGCGGGGATGAAATGAGAAGCATGCCACGTCGGAGAGCACGCCACCGATCCGCTGCCATTGGTCATCGACCAGGATCATCGATCCGCTGGCGCAGGCGGCGTCTTCCACCACAGCCAGCCCATACGCATGAGCGACCGCGCAGATCGCCTGCAAGTCGCACGGCATACCGATTTGGTCCACACACAACACGGCTTTAGTCCGCGACGATATCAGCACCTCAATACTGGTCGGATCCATGTTGTAGCTACCTGCACCGATGTCAGCGAAGACCGGCTCGGCACCACACATATGGATGGCATTCGCTGTCGCAATGAAGCTGTGACTGACCGTGATCACCTCGTCACCCGGTCCAACACCGACAGCCAGCAGTGCCAAATGAAGCGCTGTCGTACAGTTGGAAACCGCGCACGCATATGAGGCACCGGTCATTGCAGCGAACTCCGTCTCGAACCCAAGAACCTGTGGTCCCTGGGTCAACCAGCCGGAAGCGATGACCGAAGCGAGTGCGTCTGCTTCTTCTGGACCCACCGTTGGGCGCATAAGGGGGATCACTTGGCCAACTCCAGCACGGAGACACATTCATCCCGCCACCATCGCACCAGATCGCGCAATCCATCTTCCAGCCCGATCGAAACTTGGAAACCAAGTTGCGCCCGCGCCTTTGACGGATCGGCCAACCGCCGCTCGACTGGGTTAACGTTGCGAGCAGGTTCATGGTGGATTCCGAGATTTTCCCGTCCCATGATCTTGAGCAGCGTCTGCGCCAATTCTTTTAGAGAAACTTCGGCCCCTGACGCGACATTGTAGACTTCGTCCGAAGCAGAAGAGAGAGCCGCCGCGATATTCGAAGACGCGACGTCACGAACCTCCACGAAATCCATGGTTTGCAAGCCGTCACCAAAGATGATGGGAGGTTGATTGGCAGCAATTCTCTCCATCCACCGGATCAAGACTTCCGTGTAGCGGCCGTGGATATCCATGCGCGTTCCATAGACATTGAAGTAACGAAGCGCACAGTAGTTAAGGCCGTACATATCGTTGAATGATCGGAGCAGCTTTTCGTTGAAGAGCTTCAGGCCGCCGTACAATGTTCGATCGGCGTAGGGTGCTGCGGCCTCCGTGGTCGGAAATTCTGGAGCATAGCCATAGATTGAAGCGGACGACGCAGCGATGATCTTCTGAATTTTGTGTTTCACGCAGAGCTGCAGAAGATCGAATGTGGCGCGGCCCATAACCTCAAAGGCCTCGGCGGGTTCGGCGGCACAATGTGTAATCCTCAAAGCGGCCTGATGGAATACGATATCGGCGTCTCGCACCAGCTCGTCCATGAGCGCCTTGTCACGAATATCGCCGTTTACAAGCCGCAAGCGCGGGTCGGCGGCAACGGAAGAGAGATTCTCAGACCTCCCACGCACCATATTATCGACAGCCACAACGGCCTGAACCTCGTGGCCCATGAGTTGATCGACAATGTGCGAGCCGATGAAGCCGGCGCCTCCGGTTACTAAAATGCGCTTCCCTCTTAGGAAATCTGAGGCGTTCGATTGTTTAACCTGTTGTTCCATCGTCTCACTCTGCCGCGATGATATTGAATGTGTTGCGCTTACTGCATGCGACCTGCTGCAAGCTGCACTCCAGTGCCGACTGCGCCCGCTCCAGCGTTCTGACAATCCTCAGTCCGAAATCACCATCAGTTTGGCAACGCTCCTGCCCGAGGATGGAGCGACGGAGGTGTTCAACCACTTCCGTAAGCGGCTCGGGGCCGGAAATGCGCGGGGATGTCACCGCGCCGATTCTGTAATTCGGAAGATTGATCTCGCGATCCTGATTGGAATGGATAGTGATGCCGGAATCATAGATCTTGACCGGCTCATCGCGGTTCAAATCATCCCAGACAGCCATTTGCTTGCTGCCCCCAAGAGCAATCCGCCGCATTTTTACCGGCGACATCCAACTCAGATTGAGGTGCGCGACCATAGAATTCTCGTAATGCAAGGTGATGTAGGCGATATCGGGCGATTTGTCGTTGACGTGACAATACCCGCTGGCCTCCACTGAAACCGGCTCTGCCGCAAACAGATAGTCTAGGATCGATAGGTCGTGAGGAGCGAGATCCCAGAGCACATTTACGTCCGGTTGAAAAAGGCCCAAATTGACGCGCTGAGAGTCAAAATAGGAAATATGCCCGAGCGTGCCGCTTGCAACGAGATCTCGGAGCTTTCGAACGGCAGGATGGAAGAGGAAGGTGTGATCAACCATCAGAGTTAAGCCATAGGCTTTGGCCCGCGCGACCAGGTCCTCCGCCTCTTCGCTGGAACCGCACATGGGCTTCTCGATCATCACATGCTTGCCGGCGTCCAAACCGGCCTTAGCAAGCGAGTAGTGCGAGGACACCGGCGTTGCAATGACCATTGCATCAATATTTGGATCGAGAATGACAGACGAAGCGTCTTCGTAAATCGCGGCGCTCGGGAACGATTGCGCCAGTCGTTCTCGAACCTCCAGCCGCGTGTCAACAATTGCGGCTAACTGAATCCCAGGATTGCTGGAAAGGACACGTAGCAGGTTGCGCCCCCAGTAACCTACGCCGCATAAAGCCACCTTGATCATGCCACCAAGACCCTCACACTTAATCGGCATGACTTATCGCGGTGCAATCTTGCCCCAGCCTGACGGTTACTGTTGAGGCGAACTCTAATCCTCGATCGAAGGTGGAACGTAAGCACCCGATTGGCACCGCCTGCCGGATAGGGCCGCAATGGCCTAAGACACGTGTTTAACGACGTCGTTAGCGACGTGTCTTGGGTGAGGTATGTGATGCGTGTCGAGATTCTTGGGCAGGAACGTCGGCGGCGGTGGCGCGACGAACAGAAGCTCGAGATTGTCATGTCGGTTGGGATCGACGGGGCAACGGTTACTGAGGTTGCGCAGCGACACGATGTGACGCGGCAGCAGATTTACACCTGGCGTAGTGAGCTGAAGAAGCAGGGACTTTTGCCGTCTTCTGCGAATGCGGTGTTTGTTCCGGTGGACATGAACGCTGTGCAGACCGTGGTCTGCGGAGACCGCCAGGACCCGTCTGGGATGATCGAGTTGCGATTGATCTGCGGTCGCAGCCTTCGGTTCGACGATGCTGTGGACAGCGCCACCCTGATGCGGCTTATCCGGGCGGTGGAGGCGTCATGATCGGACCAGGGACCGGCGTGCGGGTGTACCTGGCCTGCGGGATCACGGACATGCGCAAAGGAATAGAGGGCCTGGCTGCGCTTGCGCAGGATGTCTTGCGCCAGAAGCCGACAGGCGGAGCGGTATTCGCCTTTCGAGGCAGACGTGGCGATCGTTTGAAGCTTCTTTATTTTGATGGCCAAGGCTTCTGCCTGTACTACAAAATCTTGCAGAAGGGGCGGTTTCCATGGCCTTCAGCAGCAGATGGAACAGCCCGGCTGACAGCGGCGCAAATGGCCATGCTTTGGGAAGGGATCGATTGGCGACGTCCGAACTGGGGCGCCCCGCCGGCGCGTGTCGGTTGAATTTATCTCACTGAATCTGCTTGTTTTTATGGATACTCGCCCTGACCTATGGTAGTCAGGTTCATGTCGAGCGCGACCCAAAATCTTCCCGATGATCCGGCCTTCCTGAAGGCAATGATCGCCGCCTTGCTGGCGGAAAATGCGAAGATGTCGGCGACGTTGCAGGTGCATGACCAGTTGATCCAGTCCCTGCGGCTGCGCATCGCCAAGCTGAAGAAACAGGTCTTCGGCAAGTCCTCGGAAAAGATCGAACGGGAAATCCAGCAGCTGGAATTGGCGCTGGAAGATCTTTTAATCGCCGCGGCCGAGAGCAGCACCAAGCCGCTCGCTGAGGGAGATGAGGCCGTGCCTGCCGCACCTGTGGCAAGCACGCCCGAAAGGATTATGCGCCGCCGTCCGCGGGTATCGGAAACGGCGGTTCGCGAGCGTAGAGAACTCGATCCTGGCACCTGCTGCCCCGATTGCGGTGGTGAACTGCGCCTCGTTGGCGAAGACGTAAGCGAAATCCTCGACATGATCGCCGCGCAGATGAAGGTCATCGAGGTCGCTCGATTGAAGAAGTCCTGCCGTTGCTGCGAGAAGATGGTGCAGTTGCCGGCACCCAGCCGCCCGATACCGGGCAGCATGGCAGGTGCTGGCCTTTTGGCTTACATCCTGGTCTCGAAGTTCGACGACCATCTACCATTGTATCGTCTGAACGAGATCTTCGCCCGCATGGGCGCCGATATCCCCGATAGCACACTGGTCGATTGGTGTGGTCGTGCCATGCAAGTGCTTCAGCCGCTGATCGAGCGGATTGAGGCCGCGATCATGGGTAGTGATCTCCTCCATGCCGACGATACCCCGGTCCGGGTGCTGGATCGCTCGCTACGAGACAAGGGGTTAGGCAAAGGCGTGAAGAAGGGCAGGATCTGGACGTATGTTCGAGATCAGCGTCCATGGGCGGGCGCAGCCCCGCCTGGTGCGGTCTACTATTTTGCTCCCGACTGGAAGGAAGAGCACGTCCACCGTCACCTCAAGCAGGCAAGTGGCATCCTTCAGGCAGACGGCTACAAAGGCTACGGAAAACTATACGAACCCAATACGGACGGAAAACGGCGCTTCCGTGAGGCGGCCTGCTGGGCGCATTGGCGACGTGACTTTCATGATATCTGGACCTCGAGCAAATCCGAGATCACGCGCGAAGCTCTCGACCGTATCGGCGCGCTTTACGACATCGAACGCGACATTGCCGGTCAGCCGGCCGATGTCCGCCTTGCCGCGCGTCAGAAGCTTAGCAAGCCAAAGGTAGAAGCATTGCGTGTCTGGGCCGAGACGCAATTGTCCCGTATTCCGGGCAAGAGCGATTTGGCTCAAGCTTTCCGATATGGCCTGAGCAGGTGGTCCTCGTTCTGCCTATTCTTGGACGACGGTCGTGTCGCCATCGACAACAATGCCGCTGAGCGAGCCCTGCGTCCGATAGGAGTTGGAAGACGCAATTGGCTCTTCGCAGAGCTGACACGGGAGCAGAGACCCTGGCGCGTGCCATGACGATCATCGAAACGGCCAAGATGAATGGCCTAGATCCGCAGGCCTATCTGGCCGATCTCCTCGACCGCATCCACGATCACAAGATCAATCGGCTCGACGAACTGCTTCCCTGGAACTGGACACCGGTCGTCACCGTCTGCGCCGAGGCTGCCTGATGGCAACGATCACCTACGTCTTCACAATCAACCATGTCGCCGAAATGCTTGGCGAAGACCTGCAACTCCTTCAGGTGATCGTCAGAAACTCCGACAATCTGACCTATGGAAATATCATCAGCGTCGTAACCGGTGACGATGAGGCAATTACCGCACTGACCGACGATGGCATCGATGAGCTTAACCAGATGCTCTCAACTGCGCGCCGTTCGCCCGAAGCCTGGAACGAATTCCTCGACAGCTTTGTCGACGACGAAGAACTCATCGCTCGCGTCAAGGCAAAATCTCCGCGGTAGCAATCGGCCGGTTACGGTGGAACTTGTATTCCGGCTCCGCAGACAGCGGCAGAGCTTCGTGTTGGGCTTCGACTGGGCGTTGCGTCGCTGCTGAAACACATGCGAATTTGGGCGAACCTGGCGGCTTGAGAAATCGACACGGAGTCCAAAAAGCTCCTCGGCGCTTGCGCGGAGGAGCTTTGGTGCAAATATCCGGAATGGGAGGTTTTGCAGATAAATTTGGTTGCGGGGGCAGGATTTGAACCTGCGGCCTTCAGGTTATGAGCCTGACGAGCTACCGGGCTGCTCCACCCCGCGCCAAGTGCAAAACCCTTTGGGTTTTGTCACGGTGCGTAAACTGCGAAGCAGTTTACGCTACTGCCCGAG